>NZ_JBVJKE010000010.1:0-294271 GCF_055585405.1 Streptomyces sp. NPDC053426
CAGCGGCAGCGGGTCGCTGCTGGTGACCAGCTCCCGCAGCGGGTGCCGGGCCAGCACCGCGTCCACCTCCGGCGTCAACGCCGCCGCCAGCCGGGACGCCGCCGGACGGCTCTCGTCGCGCAGGGCGTCCACGGCGGCGAGGAGGACGCTTCTGGGCCCGGAGTCGGGCACCCCGGCCGCCGCCCGCTCGTGCAGCCGGGCGCCCTCCTCCAGGACGACCTCGGTGTCCATGCCCGCCGGGATCTTGATCTGCGCGTGGTGCCGCCAGGTGGTGACCGGATCGCCCCACGCCTCCACGGTGTACGTCCACAGCCCCGGCTCCCCGGCGGTGACGGTCGCCCCCCATCTGTCCGTGCCGGGCGCGAGCTCCCGCATCGGCGTGAACGGCCCCGGCCGCCCCTCGGGATCCTTCAGCACCACGTTGGCGGCCACCGCGTCGTGCCCTTCCCGGAACACGGTCGCCGAGATCTCGAACGTCTCACCGGTCACGGCCTTCGCCGGCCGGCGCCCCTGCCGGACCATCGGCCGGACGTCGAGGACGGGAATGCGCCCCACGGCGGTCGCGGGGGCCGGTGTCACGGAGGCGGGCGGCGGGGGGCCGGTCTCGGCCGGGCGGGCCGGAGGGGATCCGGCGCCGCGCTTCACGGGTGTCCGGGCGGCGCCCGGTGTCGGAGGGGATGACGAGTGGTGCTTGGCGGGCATGACCGCTCCTGTCCGCGTCAACGTGGGTGGGCGGATGACTGTGGGGAGGTGGGTCCTGCGTGGTGTTGCTGAGGGAGTACCCGCAGGAGCCTTCCCACACTGTTCGGGTGGGCAATCCGGCACGTTGCTAACTACTCGCGCGTATGTCGACACACAAGACCGGCCCCGTCCGCACGGGACGGGGCCGGTCATCGGTGGGCCCGCTCCCACGGCCGCCGATGCCCTCCGACGCCGTCCGGTGCCGTCCGGGGCGGCCGGTGCCCGGCCGCCCGCGCGGGTGCCGCTACGCGCGCGGAACCTGGAGCAGCCGGTCCGGCGAACCGAGCCCGCGCCCGGTCACCTTCCCGCTCGCCGCGCCCTTGACCAGCGCGTTCGCCACCTGGGCCGGGGTCGCCCGCCGGTGCTCGGCGAGATACAGCGCCGCCGCGCCCGCCACGTGCGGGGACGCCATCGACGTACCCGAGGAGGTGACCCGCGCGGTGTCGCTCGCGGCGGAGGCCGAGGTGATCGACACCCCCGGGGCGAACAGATCGAGCGCCGAGCCGTGGTTGGAAAAGGCCGGTTTCTTGTCCTGCCGGTCGGTCGCGCCGACCGTGACGGCCTGTTTCACGCCCGCCGGCGAGTACAGCGCGGCCGGCCCGCCTTCGTTGCCCGCGGCGACCGTATAGGTGACGCCGGAGGCGATGGAGGTGCGGACGGCGGCGTCGAGCTGTGCGTTGTAGAAGCCGCCCAGGCTGAGGTTGGCGACCGCGGGCTTCCTCGCGTTCCGGGTGACCCAGTCGATGCCGGCGATCACCTGGGCGGTGGTGCCGGCACCGGCGTCGTCCAGGACACGCACGGAGACGACGCTCGCCTTCTCGGCGACCCCGTACGAGGCGCCCGCGACGATCCCGGCGACATGCGTGCCGTGTCCGTTGCCGTCCTGCGCGGTCCGGTCGTTCTGCACGAAGTCCCAGCCGTGGCGGGCCCGTCCGGCGAACTCCTCGTGCGTGGTCCGTACGCCGGTGTCGATCACGTAGACCGTCACCCCGGCGCCCGCCGACTCCGGCCGGGTGTAGTGCTCGTCCAGCGGGAGGTTTTGCTGGTCGATGCGGTCCAGGCCCCAGGAGGGCGGGTTCTTCCGGGTGCGGTCCAGCGTCACGCGGGTGTCCTGGACGACCGAGGCGACCCGCGGGTCGGCGGCCAGGCGTCCGGCCTGTCTCGCGTCCGCCCGTACGGCGTACCCGTTGAGCACCGTGCCGTAAGTGTGGCTGATTCTCGCCCCGTACCGCTCGGCGAGGGCCCTGCCGGCCGCCGAGCCGGCCGTCGTCCCCTCCTCCAGCGTCACCAGGTAACCGCCGGTCACGGAGCCGGGTGCCCCGGCGCCGAGTATGCGTCCCTGTGGTGCGGCGTGCGCGGGCAGGGTGGCGGCCGAGACCGCCGCGGTGCACAGCACCGCCGTCATGACCCCCGCCCGACGCGCACACCGTCCGCGCGTCCGTGCCATGGTCCGGGCTCCCCTCCTCCACTCGGCGCGTCCGGCGCGGGCCGGCACGCCAGAGGGGAAGCGTCTCGTGCGGGACGAAGCGCGACAAGAACGCCCATGGGGGCGGAATCGGCCATATCCGTCGTGAAGTGAATCGTTTGACCGGGGGTACGAAGGCGTCCGTGTCCCCCGGCTTCCCACGCGGACCGTGGCCGCGCCGGTACTGTCGGCAACGATGCCCGGACGCACACCGCGTCTCTCACGAACGCGCCGAGGTGACTTGTGAAGGCGATCCGTCGATTCACCGTCCGACCCGTGCTCCCCGAACCCCTGCGCCCCCTGAGCGACCTGGCCCGCAACCTGCGCTGGTCCTGGCACGCCGGGACCCGTGACCTGTTCCGCTCCGTCGACCCCGAACGCTGGGCCGCCGCCGGCTGCGACCCCGTACGGCTGCTCGGCAGCGTGGCGGCCGAGCGGCTCACCGAGCTGGCCGGCGACCGTGACTTCCTGGACCGCCTCGACACGGTCGCCGCCGATCTGGACGCCTATATGACCGGCGACCGCTGGTACCAGGCGCAGCCCGACCGGCTGCCCGCCGCCGTCGCCTACTTCTCCCCGGAGTTCGGCATCACGGCCGCCCTGCCGCAGTACTCCGGAGGACTCGGCATCCTCGCCGGCGACC
The DNA here is from genome assembly GCF_055585405.1 of Streptomyces sp. NPDC053426. Classification (NCBI taxonomy): domain Bacteria; kingdom Bacillati; phylum Actinomycetota; class Actinomycetes; order Kitasatosporales; family Streptomycetaceae; genus Streptomyces; species Streptomyces sp. NPDC053426. The sequence continues at coordinate 2,850 of NZ_JBVJKE010000010.1, forward strand.
ACCTCAAGGCCGCCAGCGACCTCGGCGTCCCCCTCATCGGCGTCGGCCTGCTCTACCGGCACGGCTACTTCCGCCAGTCCCTGTCCCGGGACGGCTGGCAGCAGGAGCACTACCCCGTGCTCGACCCCAACGAGCTGCCCCTGGACCAGCTCGAGGAGCCCGACGGCACCCCCGCCCAGGTCACCCTCGCCCTGCCCGGCGACCGCTCCCTGCGCGCCCGGATCTGGCTGGCCCAGGTGGGCAGGATCCCGCTGCTCCTGCTGGACTCCGACGTCGAGGAGAACGACCTCGGCGAACGCGGGGTGACCGACCGGCTCTACGGCGGCGGCAGCGAACACCGGCTGCTCCAGGAGATGCTGCTCGGCATAGGAGGGGTCCGGGCGGTACGCACGTACTGCGAGCTGACCGGGCACGCCGCGCCCGAGGTGTTCCACACCAACGAGGGCCACGCCGGTTTCCTCGGTCTGGAGCGCATCGCCGAACTGCGCGCGGACGGGCTGAACTTCGACGCGGCCCTTGAGGCGGTCCGCGCGGGGACCGTGTTCACCACCCACACGCCCGTCCCGGCCGGCATCGACCGCTTCGACCGCGAACTGGTCGCCCGGCACTTCGGCCCGCACGCCGAACTGCCGAACATGGAGGTCGACCGCGTCCTCAGGCTCGGCATGGAGAGCTACCCCGGCGGTGAGCCCAACCTGTTCAACATGGCCGTGATGGGCCTGCGCCTGGCCCAGCGGGCCAACGGCGTCTCCCTGCTGCACGGCAACGTCAGCCGCGAGATGTTCGCCGGGCTCTGGCCGGGCTTCGACCCCGAGGAGGTGCCCATCACCTCCGTGACGAACGGGGTGCACGCGCCCACCTGGGTCGCCCCCGAGGTGTTCCGGCTCGGCGCCCGGCAGATCGGCGCCCAGCGCGCCGAGGAGGCGCTGAGCGTCGGCGACTCCGACCGCTGGGACTCCGTCGCGGACATCGCCGACCAGGACATCTGGGAGCTGCGCCGGTCCCTGCGCGAACTGCTGGTCCTCGAGGTGCGCGAGCGGCTGCGCGCCTCCTGGCGGCAGCGCGGCGCCGGCACGGCCGAGCTGGGCTGGATCGACGGGGTGCTCGACCCCGACGTGCTGACCATCGGCTTCGCCCGGCGCGTCCCGTCGTACAAGCGGCTGACGCTGATGCTGCGCGACCGGGACCGGCTGATGGACCTGCTGCTGCACCCCGAGCGGCCGGTGCAGATCGTGGTCGCGGGCAAGGCGCACCCGGCGGACGACGGCGGCAAGCGGCTCATCCAGGAACTGGTCCGCTTCGCCGACGACCCGCGCGTGCGGCACCGGATCGTGTTCCTGCCCGACTACGGCATGGCGATGGCGCAGAAGCTCTACCCCGGCTGCGACATCTGGCTGAACAATCCGCTCAGGCCGCTGGAGGCGTGCGGCACCAGCGGGATGAAGGCCGCGCTCAACGGCTGCCTCAACCTGTCCGTCCTCGACGGCTGGTGGGACGAGTGGTTCCAGCCCGACTTCGGCTGGGCCGTTCCCACGGCGGACGGGGCCGGGACCGATCCGGACCGGCGCGACGCCATAGAGGCCGCGGCGCTGTACGACCTGCTGGAGCAGCGGATCACCCCGTGCTTCTACGGCCGGGGGCACGACGGGCTGCCGGACCGGTGGATCGAGATGGTGCGGCGGACGCTGAGCCTGCTCGGGCCGAAGGTGCTGGCCGGGCGGATGGTCCGGGAGTACGTGGAGCGGCTGTACGTGCCCGCCGCGCACGCCCATCGTGCGATGGACGCGGAGTCCGCGCGTGCGCTCGCCGGGTGGAAGGCGCGGGTGCGCGCCGCCTGGCACGGGGTGACCGTCGACCATGTCGAGACGTCCGTGACGGCGGCCACCGCGGAGCTCGGCAGCACGCTCGCGCTGCGGGTGCGGGTGGGGCTGGGCGGTCTGAAACCGGAGGACGTCGAGGTGCAGGCGGTGTCCGGGCGGGTGGACGGGGAGGACCGGATCACCGGTGCGACGGCCGTGCCGCTGAAGCCGGTGGGCGCGCCGGACGGGGAGGGGCGCTGGGTGTACGAGGGTCCGCTCGCCCTGGACCGTACGGGGCCCTTCGGGTACACGGTCCGCATCCTGCCCAGCCATCGCCTGCTGGCGTCGGGTGCCGAGCTGGGACTGGTCGCGGTGCCCTCGGAGGACGTGGTGGAGGCCGCGGGGCTGCTGATGCGGTGAGGTCTCCCCGGGCGGGCGACGGCGCGGTGCCGAGGGGCACCGCGCCGAGGCGTGGGGGGAGCGGGACGCCGGATCAGCCCGCGCTGCAGCTGCCGACCGACGGCGCCGGGCTGGAGGGCCCGTTGACGGTGAAGCCGAACGACGTCGACTGTCCCGCGCTCAGGGTGCGGTTGTGGCCGGCCGGGGTCACGGTCACCACGTTCCCGTTCCTGCTGGCGGTGCCGTTCCAGAGCGAGGCGATCGTCTGGTTGGAGGCCAGCGTCATCGGCACGCTCCAGTTGGTGACGCCGCCGCTGCCCGCGGTGATGGTCACCTCACCGTTGAAGCCGGTGTTCCACGCGTTGGTGGTGCGGTAGGTGGCGCTGCAGGCGCCCGTCGGCGGCGGGGTCGTGGGAGTGCCCCCGTCGCCGCCACCACCGAGGGTGATGTTGGAGCTGCCGGAGCTCTGGTAGCCCTCGGTGGCCATGATCATGTAGTAGTTGAAGGCCCCCATCGGCATCCCGGCCGCTTCCCAGGCGTCGAAGTGCGTGCCGGTGTTGATGGTGCCGCTGGACCGCTTGCTGTTCCGGACGCTCCAGTACTGCTGGAAGGTCTTGGTGCCCTCCACCGACGGCGCGTTGACCCGCGTGGACTCGTAGATGGTGTACGTGCCGCCGTCGGCGTTGACCGTGCCGCGCTGCTGGCCGGCCGACCCGGGGTTGTACGGGCCGTGGTTCTCGACGATGTAGTACTCCACCAGCGGGTTGGCGGTCCACCCGTACAGCGCCAGGTAGCCGTTGCTGCCCGGGTTGAACGTGCCGGAGTAGGTGACGTTCCGTCGGCTGCCGTTGCTCCAGCCGAGGCCGCCGACCCAGTTGTTGGTGTTGCTCCACTGGCTGCTGTACTGCCCGGCGGCTCCCAGCGTCATGGTGACGGAGCCGGGGTCGTCGGTCCAGAAGGAGTAGTAGTACCCGTTGTACGTGCCGGTCGAGTTGCTGGTGAGGACCTGGTCGGCCCGTGCCGTGCCGGGCAGCAGCAGTCCGGATCCGGCCGCCGCCGCCAGTGCCCCGGCACCGCCGAGGACGAATCTTCTGCGGCTGACCGGACGTGGGGCGGAGCCGTGGGGGAATTCGCTCATGGAACTGTTCCTCCTCGTGAAGGGCACGTCGGGGACGGGGAGACACGCCGAACACACCTCGGCGCTCACCGACGAGGCGACAGGGGACCGGTCCTACGTCCGTGACGTAGGACCGGGGAGCGCCACAACGGTCTTCCGCGGCGGAGGAGTTGTCAATGGTTTCGTAATGCTCCCGAAAGTATTCGGTGCTGTGGGCCGTTGCCGTAGCTGGGGTTAGGCGAGTGCGCCGGTCGCCGGGGGGAGGAGTGTCGGGGTCTCTCCGAGGCCGCGGTTCGAAACTTTCGAACCCTTTCCGGCGTCACCGTCCGGGTGTCAGTACTCCTCGAGGCCCCGGGTGGCCAGGCGGCGCAGCACCTTGCCGCAGCGGCGGGCGTACGCGTGCTGCATCGCGCGGGTGGCCGGGCCGCCCGCGCGGGAGTACCAGCGGGCCGGCCGGCTGAACGCCTCCACCGTCAGCCACACCGTTCCGTCGCCGGTGCGGTCCACGACGAAGGACTCCTCGCCGCATTCGGGGTGCCCGGCCAGGGTGCCGTACGCCCAGCCGGCCCTGCGGTGCTCCTCCACCGTCCACACCACGCGGCAGGGCGCCTTCACGACCCCGGCGAGGGTGATGGTGACGTCGACGTCCGGGGCCGCGCGGTCGGCGGCGGCCTCGACGCCGACCCCCAGCTCCCGGTGCAGTTCCCAGGTGAGCAGCGCCCGAGCCGCCTGCCGGAAGACGGCCTCGCCCTCGCCGAGGCGGGTGCGGACGCGCATCGGGTGGAAGCCGGGAGGGCAGAAACCGGGTTCCCGGGTCGCGCCGACGTGGTCGTAGGTGAAGTCCGCCGAAGACATGGGACCCAAGAGTAGGGCGGCGCCCACGCCTTGGAGAAAGGCGGGGCGCCGCTCGTGGCACGCGTTCCCGGTTTACGGGAAGGTGAGCTTCCAGCCGCTGATGTAGCCGGTGTCGTACCGTGCCCGGTCCTGCACCCGCAGCCGCCAGGTGCCGTTGGCGGCCTCGGAGGAGGCGTTGACCGTGAAGGTCTCCTTGATGTCGTCCGCGGAGCCGCCGCTGCGGTTGCGCAGGTTGTACGCGGTGCCGTCCGGGGCCAGCAGGTCGACGACCAGGTCACCGCTCCAGGTGTGCTCGATGTCGACCGTGACCTGGAGGTTGGAGGGCGCGTTGCCCGTCCGCCCGGAGACGGTGATCGAGGACGTCACCGCGGAGCCGTAGTCCGGGATGGTCACGTCGGTGTTGTTCTCGAAGGTCGTACCGTCACCGCCGCCGCCACCGTCGTCGGAGCGCGAGCCGACGTTGATGCCCGCCCACGCGTCCTGCACCGCCTTGTACTCGGCGCTGTCCGTGCCGTACAGCTCACCGGTCGCCGCCAGGGTGCCGGTGCGGGCGCCCGCGTAGTTGGTGGTGGAGGTGAACTTGGTGGTCAGCGCGCGGAACCAGATCTTCTCCGCCTTGGCGCGGCCGATGCCGGTGACCGGGAGGCCGTCCGAGGTGGGCGAGTCGTAGGTGACACCGTTGATGGTCTTGGTGCCGCTGCCCTCGCTCAGCAGGTAGAAGAAGTGGTTCGCGGGGCCGGAGGAGTAGTGGACGTCGATGTTGCCGATGCCCGAGTACCAGGAGTCCTTGGACGCGCCGTCCTTGCTCGGCCTGTCCATGTAGCGCAACGGGGTGCCGTCGCCGTTGATGTCGATCTCCTCGCCGATGAGGTAGTCACCGACGTCGGAGGAGTTGTTGGCGTAGAACTCGACGGTCGAGCCGAAGATGTCGCTGGTCGCCTCGTTCAGGCCGCCGGACTCGCCGCTGTAGTTGAGGCCCGCGGTGTTCGAGGTGAGACCGTGGGTCATCTCGTGCGCGGCCACGTCGATCGAGGTGAGCGGGTTGGCGTTGCCGGAGCCGTCGCCGTAGGTCATGCAGAAGCAGCTGTCGGACCAGAAGGCGTTGACGTAGTTGTTGCCGTAGTGGACCCGGGAGTAGGCGCCCACGCCGTCGCCGCGGATGCCGCTGCGGCCGTGCACGTTCTTGTAGTAGTCCCAGGTCAGCGCGGCCCCGTAGTGGGCGTCGGCGGCGGCCGACTCCAGGTTGGGCGGGCTGCCGTTGCCCCAGACGTCGTCGGAGCCGGAGAACAGCGTGCCGGTGCCGGAGGTGCCCCGGTTGAGGTTGTACGTGCGGTGGTTGCCGCGCGCCCCGTCGGTGAGGTTGTACGACGACCCGGACTGGGTGGTGGTCAGGTCGACGGTGCCGCTGTAGACGGTGTGGCCGGTTCCGTTCTGGATGGCCTCCCACTCGTACAGCTTCTCGCCCGTGGTGGCGTCGGTGACGACGTGCAGCTCCTGCGGGGTGCCGTCGTGCTGGAGCCCGCCGACGACCGTCTCGTACGCCACGACCGGCTTGCCCTCGGCGGCCCAGATCACCTTGCGCGGGGCCCGGTCGACGTCGGCGCCCTCGGCCTTCTCGGCCTTCGCGGCGGACAGGGCCTGCCGCTCGGCCTCGGCGGCCGGCACCTTGGCGGTGGTGGTCGCGGGCTTCACCGCGGTCCGGGTGGCCTTGACGACGGAGTCGGCCGCGCCGGGCGTCTCGCCCTGGACGACCAGGTCGCCGCCGAGGACGGGCAGACCGTCGTAGGTGCGCTCGTAGCGGACGTGCACGGTGCCGTCGCGGTCCTTGAGGACGTCGCGGACGACGAGCTTCTCCTTCGCGCCCAGGCCGAGGTCCTTGGCGGTCTCCGCCTTGGTGGCGTTCGCCTCGCGGATCAGCGCGGCGCGCTGGGCGGGGGTGAGCTTGACCGACTCCGAACCCGGCTTCGCCTTGCTCGCGGCCGCCGGTGCCTGTTCGGGGGCGGCGGTGGCGCTGCCGGACTGCACGGCCGTGGCGATCAGCGCGGCCACCCCGGCGAGGGCGACGGCGGCGGCACGGCGGTGTGTGGCGTGGGGGGTGCGTCTGTGGGACGACCTGCTTCTCAACGCTGACTCCTTCTGCGTGGCCGCGGATCGCGCGGCCTGGGGAGAACCGGGCGGCGGGTGGGCCGGCCGGGCAGAACGGAAGTGCATTTCGCTGTGGCCGCGGGGCAGCGGTGGGGTGTGCTGTGGGGTTGCTGTTGAGCGGCCGTGGGAAGAGTGGCAGGGGATCGGGGTTTCTGTCAGGGGCGCGTCAGAAATTTGGCCGGAAACCGTTCGTTGTCCGGGAGTTCAGGTTCGGTATACGAACGGTCAAGTGTGGAGGGCGGCGGGGGCGGGCCTTTGGGGTGCTCGCCCCCCGCCGCCCCTTCCCGTCCCGTCCCTGGGGCTGCGCCCCAGACCCCCTTCGGCCCTGGACGGGCCTCGTCCTCAAACGCCGGACGGGCTAGTTGGTGCCGCCGGACGGGTGGTCGCCGTGCCAGGAGTGCCACAGGGTCGCGTAGACCCCGTCGGCCGTCACCAGGGCGTCGTGTGTGCCGAGTTCGGTCAGTCGGCCGTTCTCCATGACGGCCACGCGGTCGGCGTCGTGGGCGGTGTGGAGGCGGTGGGCGACGGCGATGACCGTACGGCCCTCCAGGACGGCCGCCAGCGCGCGCTCGGTGTGCCGGGCGGTGGCCGGGTCGAGCAGGGCGGTGGCCTCGTCGAGGATCAGCGTGTGCGGGTCGGCCAGCACCACCCGCGCCAGCGCGAGCTGCTGCGCCTGCGAACCGTCGGTGGCGTGGCCGCCCTCGCCCAGCTCCGTGTCCAGCCCCTCCGGCAGCTCCCGCACCCACGCCTCGGCGCCGACCACGGCCAGCGCCGCCCACAACTCCCCGTCCTCGGCGTCCGGTTCGGCGATGCGCAGATTGTCGCGGACCGACCCCAGGAACACGTGGTGCTCCTGGGTGACCAGCACCACCTGCCGCCGCAGCCGCTCCGGGTCCAGGCCCGCCACCGGCACCCCGCCCACCGTCACGCTCCCCGAGGTCGGCGCGTCCACGCCCGCGAGCAGCCGGCTCAGCGTGGTCTTGCCCGCCCCGGACGGCCCCACCACCGCGAGCCGCTCACCCGGCGTCACCGTCAGATCGACCCCGCGCAGCACCTCGACGCCCCCGTCGTAGGCGTAGCGCACCCCGGTCACGTCGATGCGGTCACCGGCCGGATCCGGACTGTCGCCCCGCTGAGCCGCGCGCGGCGCCCGGGCCAGCCCCTCCACCCGGGCGAACGACGCCCCGCTGCTCTGCAACTGCTCGATCCGCATCAGCACCTCGTCCAGCGGCCCGCTCAACTGCAGCAGGTACAGGGACGCGCTCACCACCGCCCCGAGGCTCACCGCGCCCCGCTCGTGCAGCACCCCGCCGATCAGCAGCACCCCGGCCACCGGCACGGCGTACGACACCTCGACCACCGGGAAGAACACCGTGCGCAGGAACAGCGTGTGGAAGCGGGCGCGGCGGGAGGTCTCCAGCGCGTCCCGGCCGGCCCGGATCCGCCGTTCCTGAAGCCGGAACGCCTCCACGGTGCGGGCCCCCGCGGCCGTCGCCGCGACGATCTCCGCCACGTCCGAGTTGGCCGCGCCCTCGGCGAGGTAGGCGTCGCGCGCCCGGCGCAGGTACCAGCGCACCGCGAGCCAGATCGGCGTGAGACACAGCAGCCCGAGGGCGCCGAGCAGCGGATCCACCACGACGACCGCCGCCATCACGAACAGCGACTGCACGGCGTTGACCAGCAGTGCGGGCCCGGCGTCGCGCAGGGTCGTACCGACGGCGGTCACATCGGCCGTCCCCCGCGCGGTCAGATCACCGGTGCCCGCCCGCTCCACCACCGACGACGGCAGCCCCAGCGCCCGGTCCACGAACCGCTCCCGCACCCGCGCCAGCGTCCGCTCCCCGAAGCGGTGCCCCACGTACCGGGCCCAGCGGGACAGCAGCAGCTGCGTGACCGCGCACGCCACGATGACCGGCGCCAGCCGGTCCACCACCGCCACCCCGCCCCCGTCGCGCACCTCGTCGACGATCCGCCCCAGCAGCCAGGGCCCGGCCAGCCCCGCCACGGCCGCCAGCGCGTTCAGGACCAGTACGCCGGCGAAGGCCCGCCCGTCCGCCCGCACCAGCCCCGCGGCGGCCCGGCGCACATCGGCGGGCCCGGCCAGGGGGAGTCGTTCCCCGCTCATCGCACGACCTCCTCGGCGGCGTTCTCGTCGGCGTCCCTGGCCACCAGCTCCCGGTATCCGGGCTCGCTGTCGAGCAGTTCACGGTGGCTGCCGCTCGCCACCACCTTCCCGTCGGCCAGGAAGAGCACCCGGTCGGCCCGGTCCAGCACCAGCGGCGAGGTGGTGGCCAGCAGCGTCGTACGTCCCTTCCGGGCCGCGCGCAGCCGGTCGGCGACCGTGGCCTCGGTGTGCGCGTCGAGCGCCGAGGTGGGCTCCACCGCCAGCAGCACCTCCGGGTCGGCCAGCAACGCCCGCGCCAGCCGCACCCGTTGCCGCTGACCGCCGGAGAGGCTGCGGCCCTGCGCGGACACCGTCGAGTCCAGCCCCTCGGGCAGTCCCTGCACGATGTCCTCGGCGGCGGCCGCGTGCAGCGCCCGCAGCACGTCCTCGTCGGACGGGTCCCCGCGCCCGGCCACCACCTCCCGCAGCGGACCGGCGAACAGATCGGCCTCCGGGTCGGCGACCAGGATCCGCTCCCGCACCCGTGCGAGCGCGATCCCGTCCAGCCGGACCCCGCCCCAGGTGACCGCCGACGGCGCGTACCGCCCGAGCCGGTCCACCACGGCGAGCGCGTCGGCGGGGCGCACGGCGGTGAGCGCGGTCAACAGCCCCGGCGGCACCCGCACCCCCGACTCCGGATCCTCCAGCACGGACGGCTCGGCCGGCGGGTCGGCGGTGGCGGCGTCGGCCGGCGGATCGAGCCGCAGCAGCGCCGTCACCCGCCGGGCGGCCACCACACCCCGGCTCAACTGGTATCCGCACTCGATGAGGAACATCACCGGCCACACCAGTACGGCCACATAGCCGTACACCGACACCAGCTCGCCCACACTGATCTGCCCCTGCGCGGCCAGCCGGGCCGCGATCCAGGTCACCCCCGCCAGGAACAGCGTCGGCAGTCCCGCGGCGAGCGCCTGCATCCAGCTCGTCACGGCCCCGACCCGGTACCCCTGCTCCCGCAGCCGCCCCGAGTCCCGGCGGAACGCGTCGGAGACCAGGGTCTTCCCGCCCAGCCCGCTCAGCACCCGCAGCCCGCCCGCCAGATCCCCGATCCGCGCGGTCAGCACGCCCTGCCGCTCCCGGTACTCCGTCTCCGTGCCCTGCAACCGCCCCGCCAGCGGCCCGACGGCCAGCCCGATCACCGGCACCCCGAGCAGCACCACCACGGCCAGCAGCGGCGACACCGACAGCAGCAGCCCGGCCACCACCCCGTACGCCACGACCGCGCCGATCCCCGGCCCGACCGCCGTGAGCGACTGGGCGATCATCTGCACGTCGCCCACCCCGATGGTGACGACCTCCCCGGCCCCGGCCCGCCGCTCCAGCGAGGCCCCCAGCCGCACCGTCTGCCCCACGACCACCTTCACCGTGCGGAAGTTGGCGTCCATCCGCACCCGCGTCATCGTGCGGTGCCGCATGATGCTCAGCCAGGAGTTGACCCCGTTCACCACGAACAGGGCCCCGGTCCAGAGCACCAGCGCCCCCATGTCGCCCGCCCCCAGCCCGTCGTCCACGGCCCGCGACATCGCGTACGGCGTCGCCGCCAGCAGCACCATCCACACGCTGCCGAACACGGCCCCCGCCGCACACCGCCCCGGCTGCCGCATGACCAGCCACCACAGATACCGGGCCCCGCCCCGACGGTCGGGCGTGCCGGGGTCCTCGTACGCGTCGATCACCGCTCGTCCTCCCCCTGTGCGCCGTCGCGGCTACGCCAGACTGTCCCGCCAGGCCCGGTGCAGGTCGGCGAACCTGCCCGTCCCGGCGATGAGTTCGGACGGGCTGCCGTCCTCCACGATCCGTCCGTGCTCCATGACCAGCACCCGGTCGGCGATCTCCACCGTCGACAGCCGGTGGGCGATCACCACCGCCGTACGCCCCTTCAGCACCGTCGCCATCGCCCGCTGCACCGCCCGCTCGCCGGGGATGTCCAGCGAACTGGTCGCCTCGTCGAGGATGAGGACCGCCGGGTCCGCGAGCAGCGCCCGCGCGAAGGCGACCAGCTGGCGCTGACCGGCCGAGATACGGCCGCCCCGCTTGCGTACGTCGGTGTCGTAGCCGTCGGGGAGCGCGGCGATGAAGTCGTGCGCGCCGATCTCCTTCGCCGCCTGCTCGATCTCCTGGCGGGTGGCGTCCGGCCGGCCGATCGAGATGTTCTCGGCGACCGTGCCGGAGAACAGGAACGCCTCCTGCGTCACCATCACCACCTCGCGCCGCAGATCGCGTCCCGTGAGGTCGCGCAGGTCCGTCCCGTCGAGCAGCACCCGGCCGTCGGTGGGGTCGTAGAAGCGGGCGAGCAGCTTCGCCAGCGTCGACTTGCCCGCGCCGGTCGAGCCGACGACCGCGACGGTCTGCCCGGCCGGGAGGGTGAGGCCGAAGCGGGGCAGCACCTCGCCGCCGGTGCGGTACGCGAACCGGACGTCGTCGAAGACGACCTCGCGGCCGGGGAGTCCGGGGCGCCGCTCCGGCAGCTCGCGGGGGGCCGACGGCTCGGGCACGGACGGGGTCTGCGCCAGCAGGCCGGCGATCTTCTCCAGCGACGCCGCCGCCGACTGGTAGGAGTTCAGGAACATGCCGAGCCGGTCGATCGGGTCGTACAACCGGCGCAGGTACAGGACCGCCGCCGCCAGTACGCCCAGCTCCAGCGTGTCGTCCGCGACCCGGTAGGCGCCCCACAGCACGATCAGCGCGACCGTGGTGTTGGCGGTGATCCGGGAGCCGACGACATAGCGGGCCATCTCAAGGAGCGCGTCGCCGTTGGTCCGCTCGTGCCGCCGGTTCAGCACCGCGAACTCGGCGTCGTTCGCCGCCTCCCGGCGGAAGGCGCGCACCGGCCGGATGCCGTTCATCGTCTCGACGAACTTCACGATCACCGCCGCGATGGCCGTCGACCGCTTCCGGTACACCCGCCCCGCCCGCCGCTGGTACGACCGTATGAACAGGTACAGCGGCACGAACGACGCCACCGCGACCGCACCGAGCCCCAGGTCCAGCCAGAGCAGCAGCACCGAGATGTAGACGGCCGACAGGATGACCATCACCAGTTCCTGCAGGCCCTCCTCCAGCAGCTCGCGCAGCGACTCGACGTCGGTGGTGGAACGGGAGATCAGCCGGCCCGAGGTGTAGCGCTCGTGGAAGTCGACGCTGAGCGCCTGCGCGTGCCGGAAGATACGGCCGCGCAGATCGAGCAGCACGTCCTGGCTGACCCGCGCGGAGGCGGTGACGAAGGCGTACTGCAGCGCGCCGGCCGCCACCGCGCACAGCAGGTAGCCCACCGCCACCGCGATCAGCGGCCCGTTGTCGTCGTCGCGGAACGCGGGCACGGCCCGGTCGATGGCGTACGCCACCAGCAGCGGGCCGGCCTGCACCGCGGCCTGCTGGAGCAGCAGCAACAGCGCGGTGACGGCGACCCTGCCGCGCATGGGAGAGAGCAGGGAACGCAGCAGCACGCCGGTGGCGCCCGGGGGAGTGGGCAGCTGGTCCTGGTCGAAGGGGTCGTCGGAGGACGGGGTCCGGTCGTCGTCCTCGTCCCGGGCGGGTGCGGTGGTGGTCGCCGTCATCGCTCGTCGTCCTCCTGGTTCCCCGCCGGGGCGCCGGACATGAGGTGCGCGTACTCGGGGTTGTCGCGCAGCAGTTCGTGATGGGTGCCGACCGCGGTGATCCGGCCGCCGGAGAGCAGGGCCACGCGGTCGGCGAGCAGGACCGTGGAGGGGCGGTGGGCCACGATGAGGGCGGTGGTGTCCGCGAGCACCCGGCGCAGGGCGGCCTCGACGGCGGCCTCGGTGTGCACGTCGAGGGCGGACAGGGGGTCGTCGAGGACCAGGAAGTCGGGGCGTCCGACGACGGCGCGGGCCAGCGCGAGGCGCTGGCGCTGGCCACCGGAGAGGCTGAGGCCCTGTTCGCCGACCTGGGTGTCCGTGCCCTGGGGCAGCGCGTGCGCGAAATCGGCCTGGGCGACGGCCAGGGCGCGGTTCAGGTCTTCCTCGCCGTCCCCGCCGCCCATCAGTACGTTCTCGCCGACGCCGGCCGAGAAGAGGGTGGGTTCCTCGAAGGCGACGGCGACGCGGGAGCGCAGCTCCTCGCGGGACATCTCGGTGATGTCCGTTCCGTTGAGGGTGATGCGGCCCTCGGTGACTTCGTGGAGGCGCGGGACGAGGGCGGTGAGGGTGGTTTTGCCGCTGCCGGTGGCGCCGACCAGGGCGAGGGACTCGCCGGGGCGGATGTGCAGGTCGACGCGGTCGAGCACGGGGGCCGTGTCGGAGGGCGCGTCGGGGTAACGGAAGCTGACGCCGTGGAAGACGAGCCCGTCTTCGCTGTCCCGCGGGCAGTCGTGCCGCTCGGGCGATGGGGTGGGTGGGTGCGGACGGTCCCCCGTAAGCGCCGGGCTGCGCGACTCGCCCGGGGGGTGGACACGCCGCTCGGCGCTACGAGGTGCCGCTGCGCCCACCCGTGCCGCCCCAGCGGCACGACTGCCCGCAGCTACGGCGGCACGACTGCCCGCAGCTGGGGCGGTACTACTGCCCGCAGCTGGGGAGGACTCCGGCTCGGCGTCCATGACCTCGAAGTAGCGTTCCGTGGCCGTCGCCGCCTCCTGGCTCATCGCCAGGAGGAAGCCGATCGAGTCCACCGGCCAGCGGAGAGCGAGCGCGGTCGACAGGAACGCCACCAGCGTTCCCGCGGACAGCGAACCGTCCGCCACCCGTACGGCCCCCAGCACCAGCGCCGCCCCGATGGCGAGTTCCGGCAGCGTCACGATGACGCCCAGGATCGTCGCCAGCAGCCGCGCCTTGTGCAGCTCCGTTCCCCGGAGCTTCTCCGACAGTTCGCGGAACGCCCGTGCCTGACTGCGGTGCCGTCCGAACCCCTTGATGATCCGGATGCCGAGCACGCCCTCCTCGACGACCGTCGTCAGATCACCCACCTGGTCCTGTGCCAGCCGCGCCGCGCCCGAATACCGCTTCTCGAACACCACACACGTGACCATCACCGGCACGGCCGGCACCAGGATGACCAGTCCCAGCGTCCAGTCCTGGAGCAGCATGATGATCACGCCGACCAGGATCGTCACGCCGTTGACCAGGAGGAACGTCAGCGGGAACGCCAGGAACATCCGTAGCAGCATCAGATCCGTGGTGGCCCGCGACAGCAACTGCCCCGACGGCCACCGGTCGTGGAACGCGACCGGCAGCCGCTGCAGATGCCGGTACAGACCCGCCCGCATCTCCGCCTCGACGTGCGACAGCGGACGCGCCACCAGCCACCGCCGGAACCCGAACAGCAGCGCCTCCGCCAGCCCGAGCAGCAGCAGGTACAGCGCGCCCAGCCACACCCCCGCCGGGTCCCGGTCGGCGATCGGGCCGTCCACCATCCACTTCAGGACGAGCGGGATGACCAGCCCGATGCAGGAGGCGACGATCGCGATGAACGCGGCGGTGAACAACCGCGCCCGCACGGGCCGCACGTACGGCCACAGCCGCAGCAACGTACGCACGGTGGAGCGGGATTCCGGGGGAGAAGGTGTAGTGGGCATCAGCAGTGAGCCTACGGAACGCCACTGACGCTGCCCACCGGGTTTTGGCCGGACCGTCCTCCGCCGCTGGTCCTACGACCTGCGTGTACTCCGTGGGGCGTACCGCGGGTGTCTTCACCGGGCCGACGCCCCGGACCGGCGCCGATTCCTACCGTTCGGGGCATGAGGAAACACACCGCCGCCGTGCGGTTCACCATCGCCGCCCTGCTGGGCATGGCGGTCACCATCGTGCTGCAGATCCTGGGCGGCGCCGACTACCCCGTGATCCCCCCGGGCCTGCTCCTCCCGCTCGCCGGCGCGGCCCTGCTCGTCTGGCGCCCCAACCTCTGGACGAAGCTCTTCGCGCTGGCCAACGGCCTGTGGATCGGCTTCGGAGCCATCGTCGCCCCCGACGCGTGGGACAACCTCGACTCGGGCAAGTCCCTGCTGGTGGCGGCCACCGCCATGGAACTCGTCGCCTTGGTCCTCGTCGTGGTGGGCGCGGCCCGGGCTCTCGCGGTGCGGTCCGGGGTCCGGGAGGACAGCCGATGAGCGCCCCCGGCCTGAAGCGCCGTCCGATGGCCGTCGTGGCCGGATGCGGCATGCTCGCCGCCTCCGCGGGCGACTCCGCCCAGGGCTACGACGGCCCCGGCCCGTTCGTCTTCCTGGCCGTCGGCCTCGCGGTCCTGCTCGCACCCTGGCGTCCCGCCCCGCTGCTCGCCACCGTCACCGCGGCCTTCTTCCTGACGGGAGCCGTCGCCAACACCGAGGACCTCACCACGACCGTGGACACGGGCGGCCTCCTCGCGACCGTCGGCGTCGTCCTCCAGCTCGCCGGCTTCGTGGTCGCGGTGGTCGCCGGTGTCCTCGCGGTGCGCGGGCCGCGCGGGGAGGGTCCGGTGCCCGTGCCACGGTCAGGTCCGCACCCGTAGCAGCAGCACCGTCCGCCCCGGCACCGTGACCGCCGTCCCCGCCCGGTGCTCCACGCCGGGCGCCTCCGCCTGCGTCTCCCGTCCGGTGTCCACGACCACCTCGTACCGCCGGGCCCACGGCGGGCCCGGCAGCTCGAACTCCACCGGTCCCTCCCCCGCGTGCAGGACGGCCAGGAAGCTGTCGTCGAGGATCTGGTCCCCGTGCTCGTCGCGCCCCGGGATGTCCCTCCCGGAGAGGTACATGCCGAGCGTGGCGGCCGGCGCGTACCAGTCGTCCTCGGTCATCTCCGTGCCGCGCGGGGTGAACCAGGCCAGGTCGCGCAGCCCGTCCGCGGAGTGCGCGCGGCCGGAGAAGAAGGCCCGGCGGCGCAGCACCGGGTGCCGGTGGCGCAGGGCGATCAGCCGGGAGGTCAGCTCCAGCAGGGGGCGCCAGTCCGGGTCGTCCACGAGCGCCCAGTCCACCCAGCCGATCTCGTTGTCCTGGCAGTAGGCGTTGTTGTTGCCGCGCTGGGTGCGGCCCATCTCGTCGCCCGCGACCAGCATCGGCACGCCCGTCGACAGCAGCAGCGTGGTCAGCAGGTTCCGCAGTTGCCGCCGCCGTAGCGCCCGTACGCCGGTGTCCTCCGTCTCCCCCTCCGCGCCGCAGTTCCAGGCGCGGTTGTCGTCCGTGCCGTCCCGGTTGCCCTCGCCGTTCGCCTCGTTGTGCTTGCGGTCGTACGACACGAGGTCGCGCAGGGTGAAACCGTCGTGCGCGGTGACGTAGTTGACCGAGGCGTACGGCCGCCGCCCGCCCCAGGCGTACAGGTCGCTGGAGCCGGACAGCCGGTAGCCCATCTCCCGCACGTCCGGCAGCGCGTGCCGCCAGAAGTCCCGTACGGCGTCGCGGTAGCGGTCGTTCCACTCCGTCCACAGCGGCGGGAACGCGCCCACCTGGTAGCCCCCGGAGCCGACGTCCCACGGCTCGGCGATCAGCTTCACCCGGCGCAGCACCGGGTCCTGCGCGATCACCGCGAGGAACGGGGAGAGCATGTCGACGTCGTGCATCGAGCGGGCCAGCGCCGCCGCCAGGTCGAAGCGGAAGCCGTCGACGCCCATCTCGGTCACCCAGTAGCGCAGGGAGTCCGTGATCAGGCGCAGGACGTGCGGCTGGACGACGTGGAGGGTGTTGCCGCAGCCCGTGTAGTCGGCGTACCGGCGGGCGTCGGGCTGGAGGCGGTAGTAGCCGCGGTTGTCGACGCCCTTCAGGGAGAGCGTGGGGCCCAGTTCGCCCGCCTCCGCCGTGTGGTTGTAGACCACGTCGAGGATCACCTCGATCCCGGCCGCGTGCAGGGCCCGCACCATCCGCTTGAACTCGCCGACCTGCTGTCCCCTCGTCCCGGAGGCCGCGTACCCGGCGTGCGGGGCGAAGTAGCCGATGGAGTTGTAGCCCCAGTAGTTGCGCAGCCCCCGCCGCAGCAGATGGTCCTCGTGCGCGAACTGGTGCACCGGCAGCAGCTCCACGGCCGTGACGCCGAGCCGGACCAGGTGTTCGATCGCGGCGGGGTGCGCAAGACCCGCGTACGTGCCGCGCAGTTCCTCGGGGATGCCGGGGTGCCGCCGCGTGAAGCCCTTGACGTGCAGCTCGTAGATCACCGAGTCCGCCCACGGCGTCTTCGGCCGGCGGTCGTCCGCCCAGTCGTCGTCATCGTGGACGACGACGCCCTTGGGGACGTACGGCGCGGAGTCCCGGTCGTCGCGCACGGTGTCCGCGACATGCTGCTCCGGCCAGTCGCGGACGTGCCCGTACACCTCGGGCGGGAGCCTGAAGTCTCCGTCCACCGCACGCGCGTACGGGTCGAGGAGCAGCTTCGCCGGATTCCAGCGGGCGCCGGTCCACGGGTCCCAGCGGCCGTGCACCCGGTAGCCGTACCGCTGTCCGGGCAGCACACCCGGCACGAAGCCGTGCCAGATCTCGTGCGTCAGCTCGGTGAGCCGGGCCCTGCTCTCCCTGCCCCGCTCGTCGAACAGACACAGCTCGACCCCCTCCGCCCCGCCCGCCCACAGCGCGAAGTTCGTCCCCGCCACCCCGTCCGGGCCGACCCGGAACCGGGCTCCCAGCGGCGTCGGCCGGCCCGGCCGCACGGGCACCGTGGGCACGGGCGGCGCCGGCCGCGCGCCGTTCACGACGGCGGCCGGGCGCCCGTCCCCGGTGGCCCGCTCCGGGGTCACCGCCTCCTGCTCGGCTGCGCTGGACACCTGTCAGCCTCCCGCGGCTCGTGGGGGACGACGGCGGACAGGGGAGCGGGGCACGTGTCGTCGGCTCCGGCCGCGGCTCCCCGGCGCGTCGTCCTCCCCCTGTTCTGCCCAGAGCGTGCCTCGCACTCACGTTTCCCCGGGGGGCGGCATGGTCGTTTCCCGGAGGCGAGGCCCGTCGTTGGGCACCGCGTGAGGTACGTACAAGGGCGCGCACGGCGCGCGAGGGCCGTGCTGGCCGCCGTAGTGACATGGGCAGGACTGCTGACCGGAGCCGCCGGCTGTACCGCGGACGGCACCGTCGGAGGGGCGTTCGGGCCTCCGGCCGCCGAGGACGTCATCCGCGTGTCGCCCGACGACGGCAGCAAGAACGTACGCCCCGACTCGGCGCTGCGGGTGCGGGTGCCGGACGGGCGGCTGGAGTCGGTGAAGGTCGTCGCGTCGCAGGACGCGCGGGAGTCGCCGGTCCCCGGGCGGATCTCCGCCGACGGGCTGACCTGGAAGCCCGACGACGCGCGGCTGGCGCTGGCCGCGAAGTACACCGTCGACGCGGTGGCCGTGGACGGCGACGGCCGCCGCTCCGCCCGGCACACCACCTTCACCACCTTTGTCCCGGAGGAACGCTTCATCGGCTACGTCGCGCCCGAGGACCGCTCCACCGTCGGCACCGGAATGATCGTCTCCCTGGAGTTCAACCGGAAGATCGTCCACCGCGCGGCCGTCGAACGCGCCGTCCGCGTCACCGCCCGCCCGGCCGTCGAGATCCGCCCGCACTGGTTCGGCGACTCCCGCCTCGACTTCCGCCCCGAGCGGTACTGGAAGCCCGGCACCGAGGTCACCGTCGACCTGAACCTGCGCGACGTCGAGGGAGCGCCGGGCGTCTACGGCCTCCAGCACCGCACCTTCACCTTCACCGTCGGCCGCAGCCAGGTGTCGGTGGTCGACGCCGCCGAGCACACCATGCGGGTGCACCGGGACGGGGAGCTGCTGGCCACCGTGCCGATCACGGCGGGGGCGCGGAAGACGCCCACGTACAACGGCCGGATGGTGATCACCGAGATGCTCGAGGTCACCCGCATGAACGGCGCGACGGTCGGCTTCACCGACGACGACGGCAAGGGCGAGTACGACATCCCCGACGTCCCGCACGCCATCCGCCTGACCAGCTCCGGGACCTTCCTGCACGGCAACTACTGGGCCGACACCGACGTCTTCGGCGACTCCAACGTCAGCCACGGCTGCATCGGACTGCGCGACGTGAAGGGCGGCGGGGCGGACACCCCGGCGGGCTGGTTCTTCGACCGCAGCCTCGTCGGCGACGTCGTCGAGGTCGTCAACAGCGAGGACGAGAAGGTCGCCCCCGACAACGGCCTCGGCGGCTGGAACATGAACTGGAAGAAGTGGAAGGCGGGCAGCGCGGTGAAGTGACTTTGAAGCGACTCCCTCGGCGGGCCGTTGAACTTGGAACGGAACGGTGACAAACCCGCCGCCTCGAACCCCTCTGGCCTGTGGTTACTATGCCCGAGCGCGCGAGGGGCGCGCGGGGGCGCGGGTCCGGCAGGGACTGGGCCCGCCGAGGGGAGAAACAAGTGAACGTGGGGCCCATATCGGGGGCGGCGCCGGTCGGCGCCCGGGGGCGCGGCGGCCGGAAGCTGGCGGCACTGGCGCTCGGCGTGATGCTGGCGGTGACCGCCTGCGGCGGCGGAGGCTCGGAGCAGAACTCCGGCTCGGGCGACGGCAAGAACAAGGGCAAGGACTCCACCGCGGCGCAGAGCAAGCAGTCCGAGGCCGTGGTCGGCATCGCGCCCGAGGACGGCGCGAAGTCCGTCGAGACCAGCGGCGCGCTGAAGGTGAACGCGAGCAACGGCAAGCTGACCGAGGTCGTCGTCAAGAACCCGGACGGCGACAAGGTCGAGGGCGAGATATCCAAGGACGGCGCCACCTGGACGCCGTCCACCCACCTGGCCGCCTCCACCAAGTACACGGTGCACGCGGTCGCCAAGGACTCCGAGGGCCGCACCGCGGCCGAGGACTCCAGCTTCACCACGCTGACGCCGAAGAACACCTTCATCGGGCACTTCACCCCCGAGGACGGCTCCAAGGTCGGCGTCGGCATGCCGTTCTCGCTCCGCTTCACCCGGGGCATCACCAACCCCGAGGACGTCGAGAAGGCCGTCCGCATCACCACCGAGCCGGCCGTCGAGGTCGAGGGCCACTGGTTCGGCAACGACCGCCTCGACTTCCGCCCGGAGAAGTACTGGAAGGCCGGCACCAAGGTCACCGTCGACCTCAACCTCGACGGCGTCGAGGGCCGCGACGGCGTCTACGGCAAGCAGTCCAAGAAGGTCTCCTTCACCATCGGCCGCGAGCAGGTCTCCGTCGTCGACGCCAAGAAGCTCACGATGAAGGTCATGCGGGACGGCAAGCTCCTCAAGACCGTCCCGGTCACCACCGGCGCGCCCGGCTACGAGACCTGGAACGGCAAGATGGTCATCAGCGAGAAGCTGACGGTGACCCGGATGAACGGCGACACGGTCGGCTACGGCGGCGAGTACGACATCAAGGACGTCCCGCACGCCATGCGCCTGTCCACCTCCGGCACCTTCCTGCACGGCAACTACTGGGGCGGCGACGCCTTCGGCAACCGCAATTCCAGCCACGGCTGCGTCGGCCTGCGCGACGTCCGCGGCGGCTGGGACAAGGAGGCCCCGGCCGCCTGGTTCTTCAACAACTCCCTGATCGGCGACGTGGTGGAGGTCAAGAACTCCAACGACGCCACCATCGCCCCGGACAACGGCCTCAACGGCTGGAACATGTCCTGGGAGAAGTGGAAGGCGTGAGCCACACGGACGGCCCCGCACCCTGCCAGGGGTGCGGGGCCGTTCCGGCTCACGGCTCGGCCCGGAGCGTCAGCCGTCCGCGTCCGGCCGAATCGGCCCGTAACGGGCGCTCGCCGCTCCCGTGAGCAGCGCCCAGTAACGGTCGCCGAACGACCAGTGCCACCACTCCGTCGGGTAGTTCACCAACCCCGCGGCCGTCAGCGCGCGCCCCAGGACCTCCCTGTGCGCACGCGCCTGCCCGCCGATCCCGGGGGCGTCGGTGCAGCAGGCGCCGGCGCTTTCCTCCGGGGTCGCGTTCATGGGCGTGCCCAGGTCCAGCTCGCGGCCGTCCGCGTCCGCGAGTGTCAGGTCCACCGCCGCACCCGCGCTGTGCGGCGCGACGTCCGGTGGGGAGACGAAGCGGCTCGCAGCCGACCGGACCTGCTCGTCGGACCACCCCGGCCGCTCGGCCCGCAGTCTCTTCGCGTACTTCTCGAAGTAGCGGCGTTGCAGCGCCGGGGGCCGGTACCCCTCGACCACCAGGAACCGCAGACCGTCCGGCAGTCGCTCCTGCGCCCGGACCAGCCGTTCCAGCACCCCTCGACGCAGATGGAAGAAGGCGTCCGAGTCGCCCTGCTTCCGCATGTCCACAAGAAGCGGACCACTACTCCGCACATCGACCAGCGGCTCACCGCACTCACGCACGGAGACGGCCGCGACCCGCGGATCCGACATCAGGACGATCTCACTCATCCCGTGATGATCCCGTGAGCGCTCCCTGAACGGTCAAAGCAGCACGGCGTTGACCAGCCGCCCGGCGGACGGTCCTGGTCACAGCACCAGCACTCATCGACATGGTGATGCTCGACGCCGAAACCGTCGGCTGGACGTCCACCTGGCTCCACGACGACGGTTCTCGCGACACACGAGGCCACCGCATCATGCTCTGCCGCATCGCCAGGCTCACCGGGTGGTGGTCCACAGCGCCCGGAGCGGCCACACCGTCACCGCGGAACTCTTCACCGGCACCCGACCGGGAGCCCACCCGTGCTGAGTTCTTGAAGCCCTGGTCGACCAGGGCTTTGGTCACCGTGTCGCACTGGGCGGCGACACCGTCCAGCAGGGCGATGCCGGCGGTGTTCTCGTGCGCGGAGGCGGGCAGGACGACGCAGTCGACGACGAGGCCGCACACGTCCACGGCGTGGATGCTCTGGGTGTCCAGGATCACCAGGCTCGGGTCGGCTGATCGCTTGCGGTTCTCGCGCGGCCGCCAGCGCAGCAGACCGTGAATGTCCTGGTCGAGGCCCTCGTCGCGCCAGAGGCAGAAGCAGTACTTCACGGCTCCGGGCGGCGGCATGTCGTGGGGCGGGAACTCCCACTGACACCCCGTGCGGTTCTGGTAGAGGATCGCGTTCACGATCTCCCGCATCACGTACTTGCCCTCGTGCCCGCCGACCGAGGGGCGCCGGGCCTTCCACGCCGTGATCACGGGCTCGAGAAGCTGCCACTGCCGGTCGGTGGCATCGCTCGGGTACGGCTTGCGCATGCTCATGCCATAACCCGAGCGAATCTCGGTCCTTTGACCGGCAGCGATACCGCGACGTCACACCATCGAGCGATCACAAGCCGGACGCAAGGCCACGTACCGCCCTCTCAGGAGATACGCCGCAGCGCGTTGCGGAACTGTGGTTCTGGCACAGCGATTCACCGCCATGCAGGCGGGGCGGCAGCGGGGTGGCCTGTCCGCTCCCGGCATCGCAGAGGTGTGTCAGCGCGCCGTCGTGGCACGGAGCTCGTCGAGGGCCGCGGCGCCGGGTGAGCCCGGTGCCGCGGAGAAGACGATCATTGATTGTTCGGTGTCGGGCAGCAGCAGGGTGTCGCAGTCCAGGGTGAGTGTTCCGAGGTCGGGGTGCTTGATTGTCTTGCGCATGGACCGGGATGTCGTGGAGCGTCCCTCCTCCCACATGCTCCAGAATTGCTCGCTGGCATTGAGCAGGTTCTCGATCAGGGACCGGAGGTCCGGATCGTCCGGGTAGCGCGAGCGCGCGGTGCGCAGCCACCCCACGTACTGCTGGGCCGTCGTTTCGGCCTCCTCCGGGGTGGATACGTGAGTGACACCTGCGCCGAGAAACCGCTGCCAGATGATGTTGCGTTGCCCATCGGGCCAGCACATGAAATCGCCGAGGAGCGCGCAGGCCATGGAGTTCTGTGCCAACACATCGCCTTTGGCCGACAGGACGAGCGCGGGAAGGTCGCTGAGGCGTTCGAGAAGGCGTAGCACGCTCGGCCGCAGCGACATCTCGATCCGGCCGGGCAGCGGTGGCGAGCTGCCGGCCAGCCGGAATACCTGTTCGCGCTCATCGCGGTCGAGCCGCAGTGCTCGGGTCAGGGCCGTGAGTACCTGGTCGGACGGCTGCGGCCCGCGGCCCTGCTCCAGGCGGACCACGTACTCGAAGCTGAGCCCGGCGAGCTGGGCCACCTCTTCGCGGCGCAGGCCGGGCACTCTTCTTCTGGGGCCGGCCGGGAGGCCGACGTCCTCCGGTGCGATGCGCGCACGGGCAGCTTTAACGACGCGGGCGAGCTCGATGCGGTCCATTCATTCATTCTCTTCCCCACGGGCGCGGACTTCCGGTTTTGCGGCGCGGGCATCCTGGTACGGCCCGTACCACCATCGGGCGTACCTGGATGCCTCTTCGCGTGCTGCTTAGCGTCGAAGCATGAACGCATCACAAGGAAACTCGAACCACACCAGCCCCACCACCGCCCTGATCACCGGCGCCAACAAGGGCCTCGGCTACGAGACCGCCCGCCGGCTCGGCGAACTCGGCTGGCGCGTCTTCCTCGGCGCACGTGACGAGGCCCGAGGCAAGGAGGCTGCCGCGCGGCTTGCCGCCCAGGGCGCGGACGTGATTTTCGTACCGCTGGACGTGACCTTCGACGATTCCGTCGCCGCAGCTGTCGAAGCCGTCAAGGAGCACACCGACCGGCTCGATGTCCTGGTCAACAATGCCGGGATAACCGGCGAGGAGGTCGGCCCGCTGGACAAGGTGATCACGCCGGAGGAGACCCTGCCGCAGCACCTCGTCCCCGTCTTCCGCGTCAACGTCCTCGGCCCGGTCCGTGTCACCCACGCATTCCTGCCGCTGCTGCGGGCCGCGGACGATCCGCGGGTGGTGATGGTCTCCAGCGGCGCCGGATCACTGACAGGCGCGACGACGGCCGGCTCCGACCACTCCGGGTCCGCCCACCTGATGTACCCGACGTCCAAGGCGGCCCTGAACATGCTCACCGTCCAGTACGCCAACGGCATCCCGGATGTCCGGTTCAACCTGGCCGACCCCGGCTTCACCGCCACCGACCTCAACCACCACCAGGGCACCCAGACCGTCACCGAGGGCACCGACGCCATCGTCGAGCTCGCCACCACCTCACCCGGGCCGACCAGGCAGTACCGCAACCGCAACGGCAACGTCCCGTGGTGAGGGGGGACGACACGAGCGACGAAGGAGCGACGATGCCGAAACATCCGATGGGCAACGCCCGGACTGTCGTCATCACCGGGGGGAACAGCGGTCTCGGCCATGCGTGCGCGCAAGCGATCCTCGGTTCCTCCGCCGGGTCATGGCACGTCGTGATCGCCTCCCGCGACGCAGCCCGCTCGCGGGCCGCCGCCGACGCGCTGGCCGCCGGCGCCGCCGCCGGCAACTCGGTGGAGGCGATGGTGCTGAACCTGGGATCACTCGACTCGATCCGGTCCTTCGCCGCCGAGCTGACAGACCGGCTGAGCTCGGGCGCGCTGCCGCAGCTGCACGCCCTGGTGTGCAACGCGGGCGTGCAGATGGGAGCGAACGATGCCAGGACCGCCGACGGATTCGAGGCCACGTTCGGGATCAACCACCTGGGTCACTTCGCTCTCGTCCACGCACTGCTGCCCGTACTGAAGGCGCCGTCGCGCGTGGTCGTGGTCTCAAGCGGCACCCACGACCCCGGCCCCAAAGGCGGACTCGCCCCGGCCTGGAACGACCCGCACGCCCTCGCCCGCGGCGAGCTCGGACCGGCGGCGGCCAAGGACAATGCCCTGCTCAGGGGGCAGCGCCGCTACTGCACCTCCAAACTCGCGAACATCTATTTCACCTACGCCCTGGCCCGTCGGCTGCCTGACGGCGTCACCGCCAACGCGTTCGACCCCGGGATCATGCTGGACACCGCGCTGGGGCGCTCGATGCCCGCACCGGTCCGGTTCGCGTTCCGGCACATCGCGCCCCGGTTCACCTGGCTGCTGCGCCGGGTCATGAAGGACAGCATCCACACCGCCCAGGAATCGGGCCGCGCACTCGCCTGGCTCGCCACCGCGCCCGAACTGGCCGGCACCACAGCCAGGTA
This sequence comes from Streptomyces sp. NPDC053426, assembly GCF_055585405.1. Taxonomy (NCBI): domain Bacteria; kingdom Bacillati; phylum Actinomycetota; class Actinomycetes; order Kitasatosporales; family Streptomycetaceae; genus Streptomyces; species Streptomyces sp. NPDC053426. The sequence goes on from NZ_JBVJKE010000010.1 coordinate 27,204, forward strand.
CTTCGACGGGCGCCGGGACGTCCCCTCGTCCGACGAGTCCCACGACGCCGCCCGCGCGGAGCAGCTCTGGAAGGACAGCCTGATTCTGACCGGCGCGGCCACCACCCGCTGACGCAACAGCGAGGAATGAAGGAGGACGAGATGAGCAACATCACGGATGAAACAGCGGTGCCCACATTCTCCATGGCCGAACGCGATCGCCGCTGGGAGCTGGCACGGGAGTTCATGAGTCGTGAGGGCCTCGACGCGCTGCTGGTCTTCGGCGAGCACGAAGACGCCGGCCCGGCACCGTTCAACTACGACACCTGGTTCACCAACGGCCGGGCCGGCACCACCGTCATCTTCCCGCGCAAGGGCGAGCCGGTCTCGCTGCTCCCGATGGAGATGTTCACAAAGGGCCACCTCGAATCCGCCCGCCGAGGCGACACCCTCTGGATGCCGCCGGAGAACCTGCGCATGTTCCGCGACTCCCGCGTGGTCACCGCCACCCTGAACGAGTTGGGGCTCGCGAAGGCGACGGTAGGGGTCGTCGGTTTGGAGGGCTTTCCGCCCTGGCACCCCGAGGGCATCGTGCCCTACCGGTTCTGGATGAACATACTGGCCGCCTTTCCCGCAGCCGAGTTCACACCCGTGGGGATGGCTCTGAGCCGACTCATCATGCCGCTGGGCCCCGAGGAGATCGCCGTAGTACGCCACTCGGCGCGCATCGGTGACGCCATGGTGCGGGCCATGGCGCAGACCGCCGCCGCCGGTGTACCCGAGAGCGAGGTGTACGCGGCCGGGATGGCTGCGGGCTACGCCCGCGGGACTACCCCCTCGGCCATGCACTTCTGGACGGGCCCCGACCCGCTCGCACGGGGCCTGCCGCCGTGGAGCTACAGCCCGCAAGCTCCTCGTGTCCTGCAGGACGGTGACGTCATCTCCGCCGAGGTGTTCAGCAATGCCGCCGGCCGCCACACCCAGCACCAGGTCACCATCACCATCGGTGAACCGCACGAGGACCTGCTGCGTGCCGCCGACGTCACCCGAGCAGCGTACGACGCCGGATTGGCAGCCCTGCGCCCCGGCCGGACGTTCGGCGAAGCCGTCGCCGACATCCGCAAGCCCTACGCCAACGCCGGCGGATGGGAATTCGGCCCCGCCATCCACACACTCAACCCGACGATCGCCGTCAGTGGCTTCCCCAACGATGCCAGCCGCCGCATGGCCGGGGCCGACGCCTATCCCGCCGAAGGCGAGCATCACCCCACCATGGCCGCCGACATGGAACTCGAACCGGGAATGACCTTCGCCCTCGAACCCAACTACGCCTACGGACGCCACCTTGCCTACCTCGGCGGCACAGTGATCGTCGGCGACGACGGCGCAATCGAGCTCAACCCGTACACGGCGCAGATCCTCCGCGCGGAAGGCAGTCCGGGCCGCTCGGCCTGATACCTGCCCTCTGAGAGCTCGGGCCGTCGTCACGGGCCGGCCGTTGCCGCCGTGGCTGGCTGTCGTCGGCTGAGGTTCGTGCCACTGCCGTGCCGGATGCAGGGATCGGGCACGGTCAACGGGGGTGTCCCGCAGTCGAGTTGCCGGCAAGCCTGGTCAGGTGTTGAAGCCCGGCTCAGCGGCACGATCCGCCCGTCTCTCCGGACCAGATCATGCCCCTGCTGTTCTGCCGGGACAAACTCAGCCAGGTGTGAACTCGTACTGAAGCGCGTACGGATGACCCGCCTTGACCATGACGGTGGCCTCCACGGGGCATCCGTCGTCGCTGTGGACGACGCGCAGGGTGCGAGCACAGGGAGGTCGCTGGGCAGGTTCAGGGCCTGATACTGCTCCTGGGCGGGGACCCTGGCCGAGACCCGGTCCACGCTCAGGCGTGGCGGGAACCCGAGTTGGCTGAGGAGCGCCGGGGTGCCGCCCTTGGTCTTCCGCTTGGCGGTGAGGGCGGTCTCCCGGGCGATGGACAGAGGGTGGTAGGACTTGACCAGTTCGACCGGTTCCCCGTCGATCGACAGGATCTGATGACGTAGGACCGCGGTCCCGGCGTTGTCGAGACCCAGTGCGGACGCGACATCGGCCGACGGCCGGTCAGCGGTACGGCTTTCCCGGCTCCGCGGGAGCCATGCACGCGGCCGGGCGCATCGTTCGCTGCCGGTGTTCGCGAACGGTGACGGCGGACCCGGCGCGACCCACCATGAGCTGCTCGTCCTTGAGGAGCTGCAGTGCTTTCCGGAGGGTCGCGTTCGAGGCGTCGAATCTCTCCTCGAGCTGCGCCGTGGAGGGCAGGTTGGCGCCCGCCGCCGTGCCGCCGCCATGTCACCGGAGCAACGTCGCGAAATGATCATCCAGACCGCGGTCCCGCTGATCACCGAGTACGGCTCCGCGGTGACGACCGCGAAGATCGCCCGCGCCGCGGGCATCGGCGAGGGCACGATCTTCCGGGTCCTCGCCGACAAGGACGAGCTGCTGCAGGCTTGCATCGCCGAGGCGCTCTCCCCCGAGCACGCGGTCCGCGAGCTCGACGCGATCGACGCGTCCCAGCCGCTGCCCGACCGGCTCGCGAAGGCGGCCGAGGCTCTGCGGGCGTACATGTCCAGGATGGGCGCGATCATCGGCTCGCTGGGACATCGCGGCGGCAAGCACCCCGGCACGGTGCGCGGCGCGGGCCGCAACGAGTCGACGACCCGTATCCGTGCGGCCCTCGCGGAGCTGCTGGAGCCCGCCAAGGCCGCCCTGCGCCGGCCGCCGGAGCAGATCGCGGCCCTCTTCCCCGGGCTGATCTTCACCCAGCCGCGTACGGAGGACGAGACCGACCTGACCCCGCAGGAGCTGGTGGAGGTCTTCCTGCACGGGGCGCTCCCGGGGAGCGCCGAGTGAGCGCGCGGAGAAGGCGCCTGGGGGTCACGGCCCTGGCCGTCCTGGCCCCCGTTCTGGTGTGGCTGGTCGCGGACCCGCTGCTGGGGCACCGGCTGCGGATTGCCGACGGCGAACGGACGCTCGACATCGGCGCCGTGCCCGTGGCGGCCGTCGCACTGCTCGCGGCGCTCTCCGGCTGGGGACTGCCGGCCGTCCTGGAGCGGTCCGGGGTGCGGCGCGCCCGCACCATCTGGACCGGGGCCGCCGGCGCCGTACTGGCCGTGTCCTTCCTGCCGTTCACCGGCGACGGCATGGACGGCGGCACCCGGGCTGCGCTGGCCCTGATGCACCTGGCGGTGGCGGCGGTGCTGATCCCGGGGCCCGGCGGCCGTCCCGGCGAGGAACCCGGCAGGGTGTGAGCCGGTGGTGTACCCGCGGTACCCCCGCGTGTGAACGGCCGCTAACCTGCGGAGCATGACCGTACATCTCGAAGTCGCCGAAGGCGTCGGCACGCTGCGGCTGGAGCGGCCGCCCATGAACGCGCTGGACGTCGCCACGCAGGACCGGTTGAAGGAGCTCGCCGAGGAGGCCGCGCGGCGCGAGGACGTGCGCGCCGTGGTGATCTACGGCGGGGAGAAGGTGTTCGCGGCGGGCGCGGACATCAAGGAGATGCAGGCCATGGACCATGCGGCCATGGTGCTGCGGGCCCGCGCGCTCCAGGACTCCTTCACGGCCGTGGCCCGCATCCCCAAGCCGGTCGTGGCCGCCGTCACCGGCTACGCGCTCGGCGGCGGGTGCGAGCTGGCGCTGTGCGCCGACTACCGGATCGCCGGGGAGAACGCCAAGCTGGGCCAGCCCGAGATCCTGCTCGGCCTGATCCCGGGCGCGGGCGGCACCCAGCGGCTGTCCCGGCTGATCGGGCCCTCCAAGGCCAAGGACCTCATCTTCACGGGACGCCAGGTGCGGGCCGACGAGGCGCTGGCGCTCGGCCTGGTGGACCGGGTGGTCCCCGCCGACGAGGTCTACGCGCAGGCGCACGCGTGGGCCGCGAAGCTGGCCCAGGGTCCGGCGATCGCGCTGCGCGCGGCCAAGGAGTCGGTCGACACCGGTCTGGAGACGGACATCGACACCGGTCTCGCCGTCGAACGCAACTGGTTCGCGGGCCTGTTCGCCACCGAGGACCGCGAGCGGGGGATGCGCAGCTTCGTGGAGGAGGGGCCGGGCAAGGCGAAGTTCCTCTGAAATCTCCTACGCGGTCTTGCAATTGACGCGATGTCTGATTCCGGGTCCCTCGATGGGGCGGTTCATGGGAGCCTTGGGGCACCCTTAAGCCGTTCGTGTCGAGGGAGTCCGTCGATTGCCTGAGCGCGAGCCGTTTCCCCAGGTCGGACGGTATTTCGAGGGCTCCGAAATGCCTTCGGCATATGTCGGTGGCTCCATGTCGGACAGAGGCGTACGGGGGGCGTATTCCCCCGGAACGGCCCCCGAGGGTCCCTCGGACGGCCATGATGGGGGCATGGCGGGGCTGGATGGCAGGGAACAGCCGCGGGGAGACGGACGTGCGACCGCGTCGCGCTGGTCGCCGACGGTCGAGGACGAACGCGCGCTGAAGGCGCTGGAGTTGTTCGGCAACCCGACGGAGGCTGAAGTTCCGCTGCCGTCCCGCCCCGAGTCCGCCGCCACCGCCCGCCGGCTCGCCCAGGTGGTCATCCTGCGGGAGTGGGGTCTCACCGCCAAGACCGCCGAGGACGCCGTCCTGCTCGTCTCCGAACTGGTCGGCAACGCCGTACGGCACACCGGCGCCCGCGTCTTCGGCCTCCGCATGCGCCACCGGCGCGGCTGGATCCGGATCGAGGTCCGCGACCCGTCCCGCGGACTGCCCTGTCTCATGCCGGTCCAGGAGATGGACATCAGCGGCCGGGGCCTCTTCCTCGTCGACAAGCTCGCCGACCGCTGGGGCGTCGACCTGCTGCCCCGCGGCAAGACCACCTGGTTCGAGATCCGGGTGACGGACCGCTGAGGGGCCCTGAGGGTTCCTGATGGGTGTCCTCGCCCGTGTGGCTTGAGTCTCCAGCCACTGGAAGGTCCAGACTCCCGGACATGACCGACGACGGCACCGGACTTCTCACCATCGGCGAGCTCGCCCGGGCGACCGGGCTGTCCGTGCGCACCATCCGCTACTGGTCGGACGAGGGCGCCCTGCCCCCGGTGGCCCGTTCGGCGGGCGGGTACCGGCTCTACGACGCCGGCTCCGTCGCCCGCCTGGAGCTGGTCCGCACCCTGCGCGAGCTGGGCCTCGGCCTCACCGACGTACGCCGGGTGCTGACCGGTGAGACGACGGTCGCGCAGGTCGCGGCGGCGCACGTGGCCGCGCTGGACGCGCAGATCCGGTCGCTGAAGGTGACCCGCGCGGTGCTGTCGACCGTGGCACGACGCGGCTCGACCGCGGAGGAGACGACACTCATGAACAAGCTGGCACGGCTGTCCACCGCCGAGCGCAAACGGATCATCGAGGACTTCATGACGGAGGTCTTCGACGGCATCGACACCGCGGACCCCGACATCCGCACCCGCCTGCGCTTCGCCGCGGCCGACCTGCCCGACGACCCCACCCCCGAGCAGGTGGACGCCTGGGTGGAGCTGGCCGAGCTGATCCAGGACCCGGAGTTCCGGGCCACCATGCGCAGGATGATCGAGTTCAACGCGGCGGACCGGGGACCGGACGTCCCCTCCGGCAGCTCCCTGTGGTTCATGAGCCGGCTGGTGCGGCTCGCGGGCGGGGCGATCGGGGACGGCATCGCGCCGGACTCGCCGCGCGCCGCCGGTGTCCTGCACGAGCTGATCGGGGACGCCGACCCGGCCGCCGTACTGGAACGCCTCGAGGCGGCGACGAACGTACGCCTCGCCCGCTACCGCGAGCTGTCCGCGATCGTGAACGGTCTGGAACCGCCCACCGCCTACCAGGAGCGGTTCGGGTGGGTGGTCGCCGCACTGGAGTCTCAGGTGGCCCGATAATCTGACCCGCGTCAGCAAGACGGCAAAGTACGAGATGAGGGGCGGATCGGTGGCGGACATCGAGGAAGCGCGCAAGCAGTTCGAGCGGATCGACACGGACGGGGACGGGGTCATCACCGCTGCCGAGTTCAAGGCCGCCCTGGCGCAGGGCGGTGACTGGAACGTCACCGAGGCGGTCGCCGAGGCCGTGATCAAGTCCCAGGACCTGAACGGTGACAAGGTCCTGTCGTTCGACGAGTTCTGGGCGCACCTGAACAAGTAGGTCCGGTGAACGAGTAGGTCCGGAATAGTCCGTCCGTTCCGGGGGTTGATGCCGATCATGGTGGTTCCCGGAGGGAACCGGAGCGGACATCGACCCCCGGAAGGGCGAGGCGAGCGGACATGAGGATCGGCATCATCGGGGCGGGCAACATCGGGGGCAATCTCACGCGGCGGCTCACCGCCCTCGGCCACGACGTCTTCGTCGCCAATTCCCGCGGCCCCCAGACGCTCACGGAGCTGGCCGAGGAGACCGGCGCGACGCCCGTACGGGCCGAGGACGCGGCACGCGGCGCCGAGATCGTCGTCGTCACCGTGCCGCTGAAGGCCGTACCGGACCTGCCGTCCGGCCTGCTCGACGGGGCCGCCGACGGTGTGGCCGTCATCGACACCGGCAACTACTACCCGCGGCAGCGCGACGGCAGGATCGCCGGCATCGAGGACGAGGGCGTCACCGAGAGCCGCTGGACGGAACGGCAGATCGGCCACCCCGTGATCAAGGCCTTCAACGGCACGTACGCCCAGGACATCCTGGACCGCCACCGCCCCGCCGGCGACCCCGGCCGGATGGCGCTGCCCGTCGCCGGCGACGACGAGGCGGCCAAGCGCAAGGTGCGGGCCCTGATCGACGAACTCGGCTTCGACACCGTGGACGCGGGCGGCATCGACGACTCCTGGCGCCAGCAGCCCGACACCCCGGTCTACGGCCTGCGCGCGGGCACCGACGAGGTCACCAAGGCCCTGGCGGAAGCCTCCCCGGAGCGCAAGCCGGAGTTCCGCGGCTAGGCGTCCTCGGCCCACTCCTTCAACGCCGACCCGCTGGAGAAGTCCGCGACGTTCTTGTCCAGCGGGTCGTCGGTGTACTGGTGGAAGCGCCACCTGGCCTGGATGCGGGGCTTTCCGGCGGTGACGTAGTCGGCGATCCAGAGGCCGTCGCCGTCGTAGGACGTCGTGTCGACGTTCAGCCAGAAATTCCGATTACAGTACAAGATCACCCTGTTGTGCGGCCGCAGCTCCTTCACCTTCTTGATGAAGCGGTCCTTCTCCGCGTTGCTCGCCCGTGTTCCCTCGCCCGTCGTCTCCCAGTCGACCGCGAGGACGTCGCCCCGCTTCTCCGGGGTCTTGCGCACGAAGTACTCCGCCTGGGCCGTGAGGTTGCCCGGCCAGAGGAAGTGGTAGAAGCCGACGACCAGGCCGGCGTCGCGGGCCCGCTTCGTCTGGGCCGAGAGCTTGGGGTTGGTGTACGAACGGCCCTCCGTCGCCTTGATGAAGACGAAGGACAGGCCGTCGGTGTCGTACGAGGACGGCTGGTACGCACTCACGTCGATGCCGCGCAGCATGGGGCTCCCTGATGAAGTGCTGGTGGGGGGAGGGGAGTCGAATGATTTCTTCCCTGTCCCGGCACGGGCGACCCGTCCGGCAGGCGGAAAGTTCGGTCCCGGCGGTCACTGACGCCCCTGGTGTCACTCCTGCGTCGTTTCCCCGTCATGTTCCGCTCACTTCGCACAGATGAACTAGCCGGAGAAGTGACGTGAGTCGACGACCGATGAGAGCGCGGAGAGACGACATGGCCGAACCGGCCGAGGCGGTGGCGTTACCCGCGCCGATCGACACGCTCCTCGCCGCCGCCGTCGCCCGGCGCTTCTACCTGGAGCACCGGTCGAAGGTGGAGATCGCCAAGGAGTTCGGCATCAGCCGGTTCAAGGTGGCCCGCCTCCTCGACGCGGCCGTGGCCCACGACATCGTGCGGATCGACATCACCGTCCCGGCCGAGATCGACGTCCCGCTCGGACGGGCGCTGACCGAGCGGTTCGGACTCCGTCACGGCATCGTTGTCAACCTGGGGCACGGCGAGGGCGGTACGGCGGTGCCGGCGGACCAGCGGCGGAGCGGGCGCTGGCTCGGCACGGCGGCGGCCCGGCTGATCTCGGAGATCGCCGAGGAGGGCGACGTCCTCGGACTGGACGGCAGCCACGCGGTGGACGCCCTCAGCGAGGCGGTCACCCGGCTGCCGCCGTGCGACGTGGTCCAGCTGACCGGGGTGCACGGGCGGGACCTCGCCCATGACGCCGCGATCACCGCGGTCCGCCGCACGGCCGCGGCGGGCGGGGGCAGGGCGTTCCCGCTCCACACCCCGTTCCTGCTGCCCGACGCGGTGACGGCCGCCGTCCTGCGCAGCCAGCCCGCCACCGCCGAGACGCTGGACCGGTTCGGCCTGGTCACCAAGGCCGTCGTCGGCATCGCGGCGTGGGACGCCCCGCACTCCACGGTGTACGACGCCCTGTCCGAACGGGAGCGGGAGACGCTCCGGGAGGCGGGGGCGTGCGCCGAGGTGGCCGGCCATGTCCTGGACGCCGCGGGCCGGGTGATCCCCACCGAGCTGACCGCCCGCACGATCGCCGTCAGCGCCGCCGAACTCCGCGGTGTCACCGAGCTGATCGGCGTCACGGCCGGCGGACGCGGTACCGGGGCGGTCCGCGCCGTACTGAGCTCCGGACTGCTCACCGGGGTCGTCACGGACGCCACGACCGCGCGCCGCCTCCTCTGGCACGACGGCCCGGACGACCCGGACAACCTGGACGAACGGGTGCGGTCCGCGCCCGCGCCGGCGTCCCGATCCACCGAGTGAGGACAGCGATGAGCCAGCAGGACGAGGCGCTTCCGCCCGTTCCGGACGACATCCGCGAGGCGGGCCGCCTCGCCCCGGACCACTGGCTGGGGGTGGTCGACCCGATGTGGTCCGGGGAGGGGAAGCCCCCGGAGTGGGCGATGACCGGCCGGTGGCGGTCAGGACTCGACGGCGAGATCGTCGAGTGGGAGGACAACCCCGAGTACCGGCCGTCCCCGCGTGCGCTCGGCTGGCCCGAACCGGAGGACGAGGTGGACCGCGCCGTCCAGCTCGCGTCCACCGGATACGGGCCCGGCGAGGCGGTGCCGGCCGCGCTGGTGGGGCGCGAGGTGGCCGTGCTGACGGCACCGGACGGCGGTCCGCTGAGTGCGGCGGCGCCGGACGGGACGCCGGTCGTGCCGGTGTTCACCTCGTCGGTCTTCCTGCACACCGCGGGGCGGTTCGCCTTCGAACTCGTCGGCGTCGACGACCTCGTGACACGCGTCCCCGAGGGGCACGCGCTGTATCTGAACCCCTCGGCCGCGGTGGGCATGCTGCTGGACCTCGGCGCCGTACGCGACGCGGTCCAAGACGGTGCGGGGGAGCGGCCCCCCGCCGCCGCGCCCGTGGGCCGTACCGCGCGGGTGCTGACCGAGGCCGTGCACCCGGTGCGGGGGACGGACGCGTGAGCCGCTGGTCGTCCGTGATGCGGGGCCGGGGGCGCAGGTCCGGCTCCGGTTCCGATTCCGGTTCCGGTTCCGGTACGGGCCGCCGTGGTACGGCGAGTTCGGCCGGCGGCGCGAACGGCACCGGGAACCGGGGCGCCGGTGGGCCCCCGGTCGAGGACGTCGACGGCGTGCTGCTGGTGCGCTCGGTCGAGGACGACTCGTTCCCGCTGGACGTCGTCGCCGAGGTGGCGGGCGCCGTCGGGCGGGAGGAGGACGTCGTCACGGTGATCGTGGGCTCCGCCGCCGGGGGCGGGGCGCCCGACGCCGACCACTGGGCACGGCTGGGCGCGCTCCTCGACTCCCTCCGCGCGCGGGGCACCGGCCGGGTCCGGCTCGTCATGTCCGGCGCCGGTGACGACCGGCCGGACCGGCCCAGCGTCGCCCGCAGGATCGCGGACGCCTGGGAACTGGAGGTGACGGCTCCCGACGGGGCCGTCCTGATCACGCCCGGAGGCGCGCTCTTCGTCCACGGCGACGGCCGTTCCTGGTGGCGGTTCGCGCCCGGCGCGGAGCCCCGGAAGGCGGGCCGGCGCGCACCGGCGCCCGCCTGGGAGGAGGCGCTGGACGGGGTGCCCGCGCGCACGTCCGGCGGCTGTGTCGTGGACCGTGTCCCGGCGGGCGTGGTGATCCGCCCGGCCGAGGCACCCGGGCCCGCCCCCGACGACCTGTGCTTCTCCGTGCCCGTCGACTTCGAGCGGCTGACGGTGCTGGTCGGTGCCCCGCAGGCGGAGGACGTCGGCGCCGACGAGGTCGCCGCCGTGCTCGCGGGGCTGCCGGAGGCGGAGCGCGCCCGCACCCGGCTCGCGCCCGGCGGCCGGCGCGACCTGCTGCGGCTCGGGCAGTCGGTCGCCGACCTGCTGGGCACCGAGGTGGAGGTGCTCACCGGCCTGCCGCTGCTCGACGGCCACGCACCGCCCGGAACTCCTCCCCGGCCCACGCTGGTCGGGCTGGACGGGAGGCCGAGCTGGCGGCCGTTCGTGTCGTCCGTGGTCTGCGGGCCGGTCGACTCCGAGGGGCGGGCCCCCGTACCCAGGCCGGTGGGGCTCCACCCGCCCGACTGGATCCTCGGCGGCGGCGAACGGGGGACGGTACGGCTGACGGACCGCTGGCAGGCGACGGTGACCCGGGCCGGCCTCGCCCTGTGGGCCCTGGACGGGCCCCGTCCGGGGCCGCTCGGACCGGCCGTCGACCCGGAGGTGTGCGCCATCGAACTGGGCATGCCGGGGCAGCCGTTGGACGACTCCCTGCTGCCCGCGCTGTCCCGCCTCGTGCGCGGCCTCGGCACCGACGTCCGCGCCCGCACCACCCTGCTGGTCCGCGGCAGACTCCTGGCGGGCGACGGCGCCCTGCGCCGCCTGGCCGCCGAACACGGCATACCGAGCATCCGCTACGTCACCTCCGGCCGGCCCGCGCGCCCCGGCCCGGCGGCCGGCCGACCGGGCACGGTCGCGGGACCCGGCCGTGTCCCGCCGCCGGGGCGGGCGGCCCACGGGCGGCCCGGCCCGACCGCCGCGCCGCCGGCTGCCGAGCCCGGTACGGGCGCCGACGACCCGTCGGCCGCCAAGCCCGGCCGGTCTGTGCCGGCCGTGACCCACGGGCCCGGTACAGCCACTGCCTCGCCCGTTGCCGGGCCTGCTGTCGGGGTGGGCCGTGGGCCCGGCGAGCCCGGCGAGGCTTCGGCGTCCGGTGGGGTGGTCCGTGGGGCCGGCACGTCCCCGGTCCCGCCTGTCGCCGGGGTCGGCCGTGGGTCTGGTGGGGCTGTTGCCGGTCCGCAGGCCGGAGGGTCCGGTGGGGCTTCGGTGTCCGGTGGGGTGGCCCGTGGGGCCGGTACGTCCCCGGCCCCGCCTGTCGCCGGGGTCGGCCGTGGGCCTGGTGGGGCTGTTGCCGGTCCGCAGGCCGGAGGGTCCGGTGGGGCTTCGGCGTCCGGTGGGGTGGCCCGTCGGGCCGGTACGGCTGTGAGTGGTTCGTCGGGCGCCGGGCCCGGAGGCGGTGTGGCCGCCGCCGGTCCGCAGGCCGACGGGCCCGGGGCGCCGGTGCCCCCGCCCGCCGCGTCCCCGGATGCCCTCCAGGGCGGTGGGGACGCCGAAGCGAACGGTCCTTCGGCCGCCGGGCCTGTCGCGTCCCCGGATGTCCGGGTGGACGCGGATGCTCCCGGCCGGCCGGCCGCCGGTGCCGGGGGAGCGGGGGGTGTGCCGCCGGGCTCTCCGCCGGAGGCCGCCGGATCCGAGGAAGTGGAGCGCGGGGCGTCCGTGCCCGCCGCGTTGCCGGAGACCGGCGCCGGGAGCGGGCCGGGGGCTTCCGGGCCCGGTGCGGCGCCGGACGGCGGGGCGGGTGCGGGGGCCGCGGGGCCTCGGTCCGCCTCCTCGGCTGGGGCGCGCCCCGGAGCCGACGGTGTCGTCGGCGGGGCGGGGCGCACCTCCGGTGAGCGGGGCGGTCCAGGGCCGGCCGGCGGTCGGGCCGTACGTGCCGAGGTGCGGACGGGACCGCAGGGGCGGGCCGGGGGAGCGTCCGCGTCGAGCCCCGCCGCCCTTCCGTTCGTGCCCGGGCACGTCAGCGGGGCCGCCGAGCGTGCCGCGTTCCGGGATGCCGCGGCCGGTGCCTGGGAGGGGCACGCCGCCGCCGTGTCGCGGGTGCTCACCCGGATGCCCGCCCTGCGCGGCCACGAACTGGAGGCCGCGCGGACCGACCTCGTCGCCGCGCACGCCTACCTCACCGCCGAGGAAGGACCCCTGCACCACCGCGAGTTGATCCGGGACCTGCGCACCGGCGAGGGACGCCTGCTGCCCTACGCCGGGTGCCTCGCGTCCGCTCTGCGCCGGCTGCCCTCCTACCGGGGCGTGGCCCTGCGCGGCGGGGACGCCGACGGCCCCGGACCGGCGGACGGCACGCTGCTGCACGACCCCGCCCCGGTCAGCGCCCTGGCCGGATCCTCGGCGCTCCCCGCCGGGGCTCCCGTGCGCTACGCGGTCTGGTCCGTCACCGGACGCAAGGTACGGCAACTGATCGACCGGCCGGGCGGACCCCCGGAGGCGTACGAGGAGATCGTCTTCGTGCCGGGGACCGGCTTCCGGGTGCTGGGGGTACGGACCGTGCCCGCGGGCCCCTCCGTCGTACTGCTGCGTGAGCTCCCCGGGAACGCGACCGCCTACATGGACGGGTCGGAGGAGCTGAGCGGGCTGGACCTCAAGGCCCTCACCCACCTCGAGGAGGCGTTGGCCAAGGGCTTCCGCATCGGCGACGACCCGCAGTGGCCGGAACGCTGCTCCGGGCCCGTGGGCCAGGACGGATAGCGAGCGGGGGCGCACCGCACGACCACCCATCACCCCACAGTCCACACCGATCAGATCGAGGAGAACGATGGCACGTCAGAACAGGCCGCCCGCTCCCGGCGAGCCCGACGGGTCCGACGGCACGGGCGGCTCGTCCGTCCGCAGGGCCGTCTCCCTCGGGTCGGCGGCGGCCGACCCCGGCCCGATGCTGGCACCGGCCGCACGGCGTACGGCCGCACCGGAACCCGGCGAGGGCGACACCGGGGGAACCGGGGAAGCGGCGGGGACGGCCCGGCCGACCCCGGAGACCCCCGGCACCTCCGAGCAGCCCACCACCACGGCCGCCACCACCGAGGAACCGGCCGCGACGGCCACCGCTTCCGCCTCGCGGGAGCGGCCGGAAGCGGAGAGCGAGAGCGCCGCCGAGCCGGCCACCGCAGCCACCGCAGCCGACGAGGCCGCCGGGGTGGGCGGAACCGCCACCGCCACCGCCGCCGCTGCCGGTGCCGGTGCGGACGGGCCACCGTCCGGGAACCCGAAGAAACCCCTGCTCGCCGCCGCCGGCATCGCGGGCGTCGTCCTCCTCGCCGTGCCGCTGCTGATCTGGGCCACGGACGACTCGCGGCAGAAGAAGGAGGACGTGGCGGTCGCCGCCGGGTCCGACACGCTGCTGGAGGAGGAGCCCCTGGAGGTGCCGAAGGGCGACTACGCCCCGGCGGAGCCCACCCCGGAGCCCACCCCGGAGCCCTCGACCGAGAAGCCGTCCGCCAAGCCGAGCCCCGTCGTCAAGAAGCCCGCCCCGGTGACCAGTTCGGCGTCCGCCCCGGTCAGCGAGTCACCCGAGGCGACGAAGAAGGCGGAGGCTCGGGCCGAGAGGCGCGAGGCCCCGAAGCTCCCGCCGAACACCGCCGCCTACGCCGTTCAGCAGCTGGCCGCCTCGGATCCCGGCCGGCACATCTGCTACCGGGTCCACAGGAAGGGCGCCGGCTGGACGACCCCGAGGTGCGACGGGGCCATGTCGGGCCAGAATCTGCCGATCACGGCCATCAACATCGCGGTGGTCGGCGTCAAGAGGGTGTCCGCCAACGAGTTCGTCCAGAAGGACGGATGGACGACCGCGTGGTCGGGCGCGGCCGACGGGACGGACCTGACGCTGGGCAGCGCGGCCTCGGACGCGCCGAACCTCAGCGGCTACGCCATCGGCGTCGAGGACGGCAACGTCTGCCACCACCACAAGCTCGGCGGGCACGACTGGGGCGCCTACATGTGCGAGTCGTCCGAGGGCTGGAGGTTCGGCGGGTCCCTGGAGCCGCAGATGTGGCTGGAGTCCGTCAAGTTCAACGTCTGAGGGGCGCGACAGCGCGGTGGACGCCCGCCGGCACCTGACCGGCGGGCGTCGGCCTTCAGCACGTCACAGCGCGGCCTGCTGCCGCCGCGCCGGCGGCAGGTCCTGCGGCAGCAGCGTCGTGAGGTCGGCGAGGCTGGGCGAAGCCAGCCCGCCCAGCCGGCGGGCCTGGCTCGTCATCATCGTCTCCAGCAGCTGCCGGGCCAGCCGCGCGTTGCCGAAGGACCGGTCGCGCGGGATGGCGTCCACATGGGCGCGCAGCGCCTCGACGGTGGCGTCGGCGCACTCGTACCCGGAGGCGGCGGCATGCCGGGACACGATGGTGACCAGCTCGTCCGTGCTGTAGTCCTCGAACGTCACGAACTTGGAGAACCGGGACGTCAGACCGGGGTTGGAGGCGAGGAAGCGCCCCATCTCCTCGGTGTAACCGGCGACGACGACCACGATCTCGTCGCGGTGGTCCTCCATCAGCTTCAGCAGGGTGTCGACGGCCTCGCGGCCGAAGTCGTTGGACGATCCCTCGGGGGTCAGGGTGTAGGCCTCGTCGATGAACAGCACCCCGCCCAGCGCGCTGGTGAAGACGTCCTTGGTGCGCTGGGCGGTGTGGCCGACGTACTGGCCCACCAGGTCCGCCCGCGCCACCTCCACCAGGGAGTCGCGGGGGAGCACCCCCAGCGAGTGCAGGAGCTTCGCGTACAGCCGGGCCACGGTGGTCTTGCCGGTGCCGGGCGGCCCGCTGAAGACGAGGTGGTTGCTGATCCGGGGGGCGGGCAGTCCGGCGGCGATCCGCTGCCGGGCGTTGGTGAGGAGACTGACCAGGTCGGCGACCTCCCGCTTCACGGCGGCGAGCCCCACCATGGCGGTGAGTTCGGCCATCGGGTCCATGGCGCCGGACGCGTCGCCCGCGTCCTGTGCCGTGCCGACGCCGACGGCCGCCGCCTCCGCGTCGCCGACGTCCTGCGGCAGCAGCAGCGTCAGGTCGTTCTCCGCGGGGTCGGTCATGGCCGCGAGCCGGAACGCCTGCCGGTCCACCATGTCCTCGAACACCCCGCGCGCCGCACGGCCGTTGCCGAAGGTCGCGTCGCGCGTCATCTGCTCGAAGCGTACGGCGAGGGCCTCCCGGGTCAGCGGCCCGAGCTCGAACTGGTGCCGCCGGCACAGGCTCTCGGTGATCGTCACCAGTTCCTCCACCGCGTAGTTGCCGAACTCGATGGTGCGGGTGAACCGGGAGGCGAGACCGGGGTTGGCGGCCAGGAACGACTCCATCTGCTCGGAGTAGCCGGCCGCCACCACGACCACGTCGTCGCGGTGGTCCTCCATCAGCTTCAGCAGGGTGTCGACGGCCTCGCGGCCGAAGTCGTTGGACGTCCCCTCGACGGTGAGCGTGTAGGCCTCGTCGATGAACAGCACGCCGCCCAGCGCGCTGTTGAACGCCTCGGTGGTCTTGATGGCCGTACCGCCGATGACCTGTGCGACGAGGTCGGCGCGGGCGACCTCGACCAGGTGTCCGCTCCTGAGCACGCCCAGGTCCGCGAGGATGCTGCCGTAGAGGCGGGCGACGGTGGTCTTGCCGGTGCCGGGCGGCCCCGCGAAGATCAGGTGCCGGCTCATCGACGGGACCGGCATGCCGAGCCGGCGCCGGCGCTCCGCGAGCTGGTTCAGGTTGACCAGCGTGTTCACCTGGTGCTTGACGTTCTCCAGGCCGATGAGCGCCTCCAGTTCGGCCAGCGGGCCCTCGGGCTCCGGCTCCTTGCCGGGCCCGCCCGGTGCGCCGTCCTCGCCGCCCGTGTCGGCCGACTCGCCCCAGCTGTCCGGCAGTCCGTTGTCCGCGCTGGTCAGCAGCTCGACCGTGAGCCGCTCGCTCGCGCGGCTCTGGCGCAGTCCCGCGCCCCGGTTGTCGCGTACGACGCACCGGGTGACGTCGACCGGTTCGGCGCTGTCGATCCGTACGCCGTCGCCCGTGCTGCCGGTGACCTCGCAGGAGTCGAGGACGGCCCGGCCGCCGCGCGACACCTGGACGCCGTGGGCCTTCGAGCCGTGCACCCGGACCCGCTCCAGGGTGATCTCCGCGCCGTCCCGCACCCCGACCCCGGCGTCGGCGCTGTCGCCGATCTCGCAGTCCCGCAGGGTGCCCCGGCCGCGTTCGCCGACGAGCAGGCCCGAGCGGGCGGCGGAGGTGAGGACGGTGTCGCTGATCTCGGGGTCGGAGTCGTCGTCGATGCTCAGCGCGCAGCCGCCGGCGGACTCGATCTCGCAGTGTTCCAGCCGGCCGCGGCCGTCGTCGGTGAACTCGATGCCGTGGCCGCCGGAGCCGGTGACCCGGGCGCGGCGCAGCAGGGGATTGGCGGCGGAGCGCACCGAGATGCCGACGCCGGCGGCGTCCAGGACCTCCAGGTGTTCGAACTCGGCCGTGGAGTCGTCCCAGAGCTGTACCGCCCCGGCGGTGTCGGCGCAGTCGCTCACCACGGTCTCCCGCAGCAGCGGGGCGCCGCCCTCGACGACCCGTACGGCGGCCTCGGTGGAGCCGTGGAACGAGCAGCCCTCCAGGGTTCCGCGCGAGCGGTCCAGGACGAGCAGCCCGCTGGTCTTGGTGCGCCGGGTGACACATCCGCGCAGCACCGGGTCGGCCCCGCCGGAGATGACGATGCCGCTCTGCGCGATCGACTCGAAGGAGGTCTCCTCGATCTCCGGCCGGGACATGCTGGTCACCAGCAGGCCCACCGAGGTGTGGTGCACGGCGCACCGCAGCACGCGCGTCGAGCTGTGGCCCTCCAGGGCGATGGCCGGCTTGTCGGTGCCGGAGATGTCGCAGCCCTCCACGGTGCCGCGGGCCTCGCCGCTCGCCAGGACGCCGTTGGCCCGCGCGCCCCGGATGCGGCAGTCGCGGACGAGGGGCCCGGCACTCTCGCCTATCACCACCGCGGAGGTGCCGAAGTTCTCGAACACGCAGTCCTCGACGATGCTCTCGGACTCCGAGGAGTCGACGAGGCCGGCGCCGCCGGGATTGCCGATCCGGCAGCCGCGGGCGGCCAGTGAGCCCTTGCCGCGGACCAGCAGCGCCGTCCACCCGGAACCGGTCACGGTGCAGTCGTCGAGGGCCGCCTGACCGGCCGGTACGTCCACGACCGCGGCTTCCTTGTCGCGGCCCCGGAGGGTCAGGGCGCTGAGCATCACGGCGTCGGCCATGAGGGTGACGGCGGTGCCGTCCCGCGGGCAGAGCTCCACGGTGCCCGGCTCGCCCTCGCCGACGATCGTCACCCGGTGCCGGATGACGAGGTTCTCGGCGTAGCGGCCGGGACGGACCCGGATCACCGCCCCGGTGCGGGCCTGGGCCAGTGCCTCACCGATCGTCTGGAAGCCGTCCGACCGTTCCGGGCCGACCGTGAGTATTTGCCGTGCCACGCCTCGAACCTCCTTGTGCTGTTGCCTGGTTGGCGTTGTGCGCCGTACATTTCGTGTGCATATCATGCGGCTCATGCGGAATGTCATGAAACGTCGGGGTGCGGGCCTCGTGCTGGCGGTCGCCGTGGTCCTGCCGGCCGCGGGCGGGCCGGCCCTCGCCGCCCCCGCCGCGCCGACGGCGAGTCCCGGTGCCGACGATCCGGGGGCCACGCTGCTGCCCCCGCTGCCCGTCCGGCTCGGCGAGGGCAACCCGTGCACCGGGGCCTCGGAGCGGACGGCCACCGGAGCGGCGTGGTCGCAGACGGCGCTCGGACTGTCCCGGACCCAGCGGATCTCCCGCGGCGGCGGGGTGACCGTCGCGGTGGTCGACACCGGTGTCGCCACCGGCGTCCCCAGCCTGTCCGGCAGGGTGGAGGCCGTCGACGGGGCGGCCGAGGACTGCGTGGGCCACGGCACGTTCGCCGCCGGCCTGATCGCCGCCGCGCCGGAGAAGGGCAGCGGCATCACCGGGGTCGCCCCGCGGGCGGAGATCCTCGCCCTGTCCGGCACCGACGACCGCGGGGTGCCCTCCGTGGAACGCGTGGCCGCCGGCATACGGACGGCGGCGGACCGCGGCGCACAGGTCATCTACGTCGGCCAGGTCCTGCGCACCGGCAAGGCCGAACTCACCGCCGCCGTCGCCCACGCCACCCGGCGCGACGCGCTGGTCGTCGCCCCGGCCGCGCCCGACGCCGTGGCCCGCGAGGAGCAGGGGCCCGACGGTGAGATGCCCGAGGGACCGTACTGGCCGGCCGCCGCGCCCGGCGCGCTCGCCGTCGTGGACTTCGGCCCCGGCGGCGTGCGGCAGAAGAACGCGCCGCCCGCGCACGAGCCCGACCTGTCCGCGCCCGGCAGCGAGATGGTCAGCGTCGGCCCGGAAGGTTCCGGCCACTACATCGGTTCCGGCGCCTCGCTGGCCGCGGCGGGCGTCGCCGGGGCCGCCGCCCTCGTCCGCGCCTACCACCCCGACCTCAAGGCGCCCGAGGTCGCCCGCCGCCTCCTCGACACCGCCTACCCCTCGGACACCCCCCGCCTGGACCCGTACGCGGCCCTGTCCCTGATCCAGGACCACACGAAGCCCGCCGAGCAGCCCCCCGCCCCCGCCCAGATGCCACCCCCCACGGACCCCACCCCCCACAACCGCTCCCTGACGATCGCGGCGGCAGCCCTGACGGTCGTCCTCCTCCTGGCAGCCCTGGCAGCGGTGATCCCCCGAGGCAGAACCAGAAACTGGCGCCCCCCGACAACCCCCTAGCGCCGTAACCGCGAGCAGTCGTGCCGCAGCCTCCGTAATCGCGGGCAGTCGTGCCTCCCCCAGTGCCTCAAGGGCCTGGGAGGTACCCCCAGGGGCGGCACGGTGGGCGATGGGGGCACCTCCCGCGCGAGCGGAGCCGAGCGTGGGGGAGGCACCCCGCAAGCGCCGGGCTGCGCAACCACCCTCCGCCCCGCACCCACACGGGCACATCACGACCCGCCCCCCACAAGCCCCGTCTGCACCTGCAAGGTCTTCCGCCGGGCGATCCGGACCGCCCGCCCCGGAATCAGCTCCCGCCCCTTCACGCTCCCGAACAGATACCCCTCACTCGGCGGACACGACATCAACAACCCCGGCGTGTTGACCTCCTGCAACCGCCGCAGCAACGACTCGTTCAGCCCCCGCCCGGCCCCCGCCGAGGACCGCGCCACCACCAGGTGCAACCCCACCTCGTGCCCCAGCGCCAGATGGTCGAGCAGCGGAGCGAACGGCTGCGTCATCGGCCCGCCGCCCACCATGTCGTAGTCGTCGACCAGGATGAACAGCCGAGGCCCCTGCCACCAGTCGCACAACCGCATCCGCGACGGCGCGATGTCCTCCCCCGGAACCCGCTGCTTGACCGCCCGCGCCGCCCCGTCCACCAGGTCCCGCAGCATGTCCAGGGACACGGCGTGCCCGAGCCGGTACGCCTCGGGAACGCTCTCCACCAGCTCCCGCCGGTAGTCCACCGTCATGATCCGCGCCTCGGCCGGCGTGTACCGCTCGGTGATGCCGCGCGCGACCAGCTTCAGCAGGTTCGTCTTGCCGCTCTCCGTGTCGCCCACCACGATCAGGTGCGGGTTCTCGGCGAAGTCGTGCCACACCGGCGCCAGTTCGTTCTCGTCCAGGCCGATCGCGATCCGCAGCCCGTTCTCGCCCTCCGGCTCCGGCAGCTCCTCCACCGGCAGCGTCGAAGGCAGCATCCGCACCCGTGGCGCGGCGGGCCCCGTCCAGTTCTCGCCGATCGCGGCGACCAGTCCCGCGACCCCGTCCGCGAGGTCGTCGGCGTCCTCGACCCCGTCGACGCGCGGCAGCGCCGACAGGTAGTGCAGCTTGTCGGAGGTCAGCCCCCGACCCGCGCTGCGCGGGATCGTCGCCGCCTTCCGGGAGTCGATCTGGGAGTCCATCGGATCACCCATCCGCAGCTCCAGCCGGGTCCCGGTCTGGTCGCGCACCGACGACGACAGCTCCACCCAGCGGGCGGTGGTGACGATCAGGTGGACCCCGTAGTTGAGCCCGCGTGCGGCCAGCGCGTTGAACGTGGGGATGTGCCGGTCGAAGTCCTGGCGCACGGTGGCCCAGCCGTCGATGACCAGGAAGACGTCCCCGTGCGGCTCGTCGGGGAACTCGCCCGCCGCGCGCCGCTTGCGGTACGTCGCCATGGAGTCGATGCCGTGCTCCAGGAAGAACCGCTCCCGCCGGGCGAGCAGCGTGGTGACCTCCGCGATCGTACGGCCCACCCGCTCGGTGTCGACGCGCGCCGCGACCCCGCTCATATGGGGCAGCTCGTCCAGCGCGGCCAGTGTGCCGCCGCCGAAGTCGAGGCAGTAGAACTGCACTTCGCGCGGGGTGTGGGTGAGGGCCAGCGCGGTGATGAGGGTCCGCAGCAGCGTGCTCTTGCCGCTCTGCGGCCCCCCGGCGATGGCCACATGCCCCCCGGCCGCCGACAGGTCCACGGTCAGCAGGTCGCGCAACTGGTCGAAGGGCCGGTCGACCACGCCCACCGGCACGGTGAGCCGCCCCCGCAGCGGCCAGTCGGCCGTGGTCAGGCCGTACCGCGGGTCGGGTGACAGCGGGGGCAGGATCTGGTCCAGGGTGGCCGGCCGGCCCAGCGGCGGCAGCCACACCTGGTGGGCGGGCGGCCCCGCCCCGCGCAGCCGGTCGAGCGCCACCGACAGCAGCGTCTCCCCGCCGCCGTCACCCTCGCCCTCCGACTCGGGCCCGGTCTCGTCCGGCTCGCCCGCCGTGCCCGGGTCCGCGGGGGCGCGCGGCACCACCCACTCCGCCGTCCACGGCACCACCTGCCGCGCCACCTGCGCCCGCACCACGGCCCGCCGCCGCTGGTACGGCCCCGAGACGTACGCGGCCCGGAACCGGGTCAGCGCGTCGACGCCGCTCTTGAGGAACCCGGCGCCCGGCTGCGCGGGCAGCTCGTAGGCGTCCGGCACACCGAGCACGCCCCGGCTCTCCATCGCGGAGAACGTCCGCAGACCGATCCGGTACGACAGATGGCTCTCCAGCTGGTGCATGCGGCCCTCGTCGAGGCGCTGCGAGGCCAGCAGCAGGTGGACCCCGAGGCTGCGCCCGAGCCGGCCGATCATCACGAACAGCTCCATGAAGTCGCGGTGCGAGGCGAGCAGTTCGCTGAACTCGTCGACCACCACGAACAGGCTGGGCAGCGGCTGCAGCGGCGTCCCGGACTGCCGCGCCTTCTCGTACTCCAGCGCGGAGGTGTAGTTGCCGGCGGCGCGCAGCAGCTCCTGCCGCCGGATCAGCTCCCCGTGCAGGGCGTCCTGCATCCGGGCGACCAGCGCCACCTCGTCGGCGAGGTTGGTGATGACCGCCGAGGTGTGCGGCAGTTCGTCCAGGCCGAGGAAGGTGGCGCCGCCCTTGAAGTCGACGAGGACGAAGTTCAGCGTCTCGGAGGAGTTGGTCAGCGCCAGCCCCAGCACCAGTGTGCGCAGCAGCTCGCTCTTGCCGGAGCCGGTGGCGCCGATGAGCATGCCGTGCGGTCCCGTGCCGCCCTGCGCGGACTCCTTGATGTCCAGCTCCACGGGCCTGCCCTCACCGCTCACCGCGATCGGCACCCGCAGCCGGGCGCTGCCCGTCGCCTTCTCCCACAGCGTGGCCGGGTCGTGCCGGTGCAGGTCGGGGATGTTCAGCAGCGAGGTCAGCTCGACGTCATTGGCGAGCGGCTTGGAGTCGTCGCCGCCCACGCTCATCCGGTACGGCGCCAGCAGCCGGGCCAGCGCCAGCGCGCCCACCGTGCCCAGCCGGTCGGGCCGGCCGAGCACCGTCGACTGCTCCTTGCGGTCGCGGTCGGTGCGCACCAGCGCGACCCCGCCCTCGTCCACCTCCAGGCGCAGCGTGGTCCGCCCCGGCTTCCACGCGAGCGCCCCGGTGAGGTCGAGCACCACCGCGTTGCGGAACCCGTGCCCGTCGAAGCGGTGCCCCGCCGGCACCGTGCAGCCGTCGATCACGACGACCGTGTACGGCTCCTCACGTCCCGGTACCGCGTCGGGGTCGGCGCCCGGCCGCTCCAGGAACTCCGCGCCGAGCAGGTTCTCCAGCTCGGTGAAGGCCGAGGCGATCAGACGGGCCGGTCCGGCGCCGTCCTCGTCGTGCCGGTGCAGGCTGTGCGGCAGCCACTTCGCCCACTCCCACTCCGCGCGCCGCTCGTCCGAGACGCACAGCGCGATCCACAGGTCGTCGGGGGAGTGGAACACCGCCAACTGCGCGAGCAGGGCCCGCGCCTGGGCCCGTATCCGCTCCTCGTCCCCGCGGAACAGCACCTTCGACCAGGCCCGCAGATAGATCGCGATGGGCTGGTCGCGGACGGTGGAGTAGGCGCGGGTGAAGCTGCGCAGCGCGTGCGCGCTCAGCGGCTCCAGGTCCTCGACGGGCTTGGTCGACAGCGGTGTCAGCTTCATCGCCAGCCGCTGGTCGCCCACGCCCATCCGTACCTCGGCGAAGTCCTCGTCCGACGTCCGCCGTTCCCACAGCCGGGTGCTGCGCACCAGCGACGACAGCGCGTCGGGGTCGGGATGGCGCCAGGCGAGGGCGCGCTGCTGCTCGACGATGGACGCCCGCACCATGCGCCGGGTCTGCCGCAGATACCGCAGGTAGTCGCGGCGTTCGCCCTTCATCCGCTGCTTGCGCTCGCCGTTGCGCCGCATGACCTGACCGAGCATCATGCCCGCCGACGCGATCACCATCACACCGAGCGCGATGTAGATGAACCCGCCGCTGCTCTGGCTCATCCCCGGCCGCATGAACATCAGCATCATGGACACCGACATCAGCGCCATCGGCAGATACGTCCACACCGCGGAACTGTCCGGCACGACTTCCGGAAGCGTGGGCGGCTCCTGGAGACTCAGTTCCCCCGACGGCATTTCCGGCCCTTTGCGGCGGGCCGGCCGGCGGAACAGGATCACGCTCAACGAACGTCCTCCTCAAGGATTTCGGAAGGAATTCCGGGGGAACTCCGCGAGAACGTCGCGGGTTTTACCGTAAAGAGTCAGATTCCCGCGCGACGGCGTCGGGGAAATGGCCGTAAGGTGCCGTGACGCTGAACTCCCGGAGTGGTGTTGCGAAAAGCCCGGCGTACGGTCAAACTCGTCGGCGCATGCCCCGTCCGACTTTTCCGTCGCGTTCGGCGACCGACCGGTGTGCCGCTGCCACCTTCCAGCCACCGCGTATCCCGTGGTCCGCCAGAAAGTGTGAACCCCGAAGCCATGACCGACACTCAGACGGCGAGCCTGTGCCGCGTCACCGTACGTGCTCCGGCCAGGACCGTCGACCTGGCCGTGCCCTCCGACGTTCCCGTCGCCGATCTGCTGCCCACAGTGATCGGCTACGGAGGGGACGACCTGGAGGAAACCGGTCTGGAGCACGGAGGTTGGGTGCTCCAACGGCTCGGCGGTCCACCGCTCGACCCCGAGAGTACCTTGGACTCCCTCGGTCTGCGGGACGGAGAGGAGCTTTATCTGCGGCCGCGCACCGAGGCGCTGCCCGAGGTGCACATCGACGACCTGGTCGACGGCATCGCCGACGGCATGGGCCGCAGACCGCACGGCTGGAGCCCCGAGGCCGGCCGGCGCCTGCTGCGCGGACTGGCCGCGGCCACCCTCGCGCTGGGCATCGTGCTGCTGGCCATGCCCGGCACGGCGGGCTGGATACGGGCGGTCGCCGCCTCGGCCGCCGGACTGCTGCTGATCGCCGGGGCCGGCTCCGCCTCCCGCGCCGTCGGGGACGCCGGAGCCGGCTCGGTGCTCGGCCTGATGGCGGCCCCCTACTTCGCCCTGGCGGGCTGGCTGCTGCCCGGCGGCGACCTCGGCGGCGCCGACGGCGAGGCCGTCCTCGGCGCACGGCTGCTGGCGGCGTCCGCGGCCGGCGGCGCGGGCACGGTGCTCGCCCTGGCGGCGGTCGGCGTCTACCCGGCGCTGTTCATCGGCGCGGCCTGTGTCGCGGCGGCGGGCGCGCTCGGCGCCGCCCTGATCACCCTGGACCTGGCGCCGCAGCAGGCGGCCGGTGTGGTGGCCGTCGTGGTGGTGCTCTTCGGCGGGTTCGTCCCGTCGCTGTCGTTCCGGCTGGCCGGCATGCGGATGCCGCCCCTGCCGACCAACGTCCAGCAGCTACAGCAGGGCATCGACCCGTACTCCTCCTCGGACGTCGACGCGCGCTCCGCGCTGGCGGACGGCTGGATGACCGCCCTCTACGGCGCCATCGGCCTGGTGTGCCTGCCCTGCCTGGCGGCGCTCATGGTCGCGCCGGGCCTCGCCGAGATCCTCACCGTCGTGGCCTTCTCCCTGCTCCTGCTGCTGCACAGCCGGGGGCTGGGCAACGTCTGGCAGCGGCTGGCGCTGACCTGCGCCGGGGCCTGGGGCGTGGTCCTGCTGCTGCTCGTGTCCGCGCGCTCCCTCGCCCCGGCGGACCGGCTGACCCTGACGGCCGGGCTGATGGGGCTGGCCGCCGCGATCACCATCGCCTCGTGGACCGTGCCCGGACGGCGGCTCGTCCCGTACTGGGGGCGCGCGGCCGAGCTGCTGCACTCACTGGCCGCCCTCAGCATCCTGCCGCTGACGCTCTGGTCGATGGGCGTCTACGGCTGGCTCCGCGGCATCAACGGCTGACCCGGGAGACACGGCGACATGCACAGCAAGCGCGACCAAGTACAGGCGCACCTCTTCATCATGGGGCGGCTGGCCTCGGCCATGCTGCGCGCCGAGCCGGACTCCCCGGAGAGCCCGCTGGGCCGGACCAACCGCGGCGCCGCGATCGGCGTGATCATCGCCGTGCTGGTGTGCGCCGGCGCGTTCGTCTTCGGACTCATCCGGCCCGGCGGCAACGACTCGTGGCGCTCGGGGGAGAACCTGATCGTCGACAAGGACACCGGCGCCCGCTACCTGTACCTGGACGGGCGGCTGCGCCCGGTGCGCAACCACGCGTCGGCCCGGCTGGTCACCGGCGGCGAGGTCGGCGTCACGACGGTGGGCACGTCCTCGCTGGCCGGCACCCCGCACGGAACGCCCGTCGGCATCCCCGACGGACCCGAGGCGCTGCCGGGCACGGGCGACCTGGACCACACCCCGTGGCTGGTGTGTTCCGGGATCCTGCCGCGGACGACGGGCGTCGTCACGACGACCACGACACTCGCCCTCGGCACCGACGCCCCGCAGGACGTGCCCGGCGGACGGCGGCTGGGCGAGAACGAGGGCCTGCTGGTCACCGGCCCGGACGACGCCGCGTACCTGCTGTGGCAGGGCAGCCGGCTGCGCCTGGACGAGCGGGCGAAGGCGGCCGAGGCCCTCGGGTACGGCGACGTCACCCCGCGTCCCGTCTCCGCGGCGTTCCTCGACGCCTTCCCGCTGGGACCCGACCTGGCCCCCGCCGACGTACCCGGCCGGGGCGGGAAGGGCCCCGAACTGGGCGGGCGGAGCACCAGGATCGGGCAGCTCTTCAAGGTCGACGTCCCCGGCTCCGCCGCCCGCTACCACCTGCTCACGCGGGAGGGCCTCGTCCCCCTCACCGACACCGGCGCCACCCTCCTGCTGGGCGACCCGCGGACACGTGAGAAGGCGTACGACGGCGAGGCCGCGACCGTGGCGACGCTCGGCGCGGACACCCTGGCCGGGCATCTCGCCCCGGACGCGCGGGACTCGGGGACGGAGAGGCTGCCCGCGAAGCCGCCGAAGGCGGTCACCGTCGCCACCGGCTCCGTGTCCTGCGCGGAGGTCGACTCCGCGGACTCCGGTGTGCGGGTGGGCACTTCGGTGCTGCCGCAGGACGCCCTGCCCCCGGCGGTGCAGGCACCGGCGCCCGAGGTCGAACCGGGCTGCCTGAAGGTCGACTCCATCGCCGTACGAGCGGGGAAGGGCGCGCTGGTCAGGGCGTTGAGCGCGAGCGGCAGCGCGCTGGGCGACACCACGTACCTGGTGACGGACGAGGGCGTGAAGTACCGGCTGCTGTCCCAGGAGGCGGTGAAGGCGCTGGGCTACGAGGGCGTCGAGGCGCGGACGATGCCGTCCCCGATGCTGGCCATGCTGCCCAGCGGCCCGGACCTGACCCCCGAGGCGGCGGCCCGGGGCGAGGCGAGGGTGACGCTGCGGTGCCCGCGGACATAGGGGGTGACGGCCCCCGCGGGGAAGCAGCCGGCAGGGAAATTCTTGGCGTCCCGCGGTCACCTCACGTTCAGCCGGGTGCTCTGCGGCACCCCGGTGAGCGGCGCGGATGCCCGATCTGTCCGGCCGGATCCACCGCGCCGCTCACTTGAGCGGCGTGAATTCCGAGTCATTGCTCAATTGAGCCTCAAAATAGGGGACTTCGCGGTTCCGCGGGCAATTGCCAAACAAGTTGCGGCCTGCATAGCATCTGGCCACCCCATGGCCCCGGCGAGTCGTTAGTGAT
The DNA here is from genome assembly GCF_055585405.1 of Streptomyces sp. NPDC053426. NCBI lineage: Bacteria > Bacillati > Actinomycetota > Actinomycetes > Kitasatosporales > Streptomycetaceae > Streptomyces > Streptomyces sp. NPDC053426. The sequence goes on from NZ_JBVJKE010000010.1 coordinate 53,638, forward strand.
CGCAGGGACGCCCTGTCTGCCCGCAGGGTGAAGTGGGGGCCGCAGCCCGGTGAGTTTCGCCGAAAAGGGAGTTCTCTCATGGCCATGCAGCAGTCCGAGGAGCGCGCGACCCGTAATGGGATCATGGCGCTGGAACAGGCTTTCACCGGTGTTCAGCGCTGTCAGCAGGACGTGCAGTCCACGTCGCACACGCTCGCCTCGAATTACGGGGGCGCGGACGGCGGAAAGTACAAGAAGCTGCTGGAGCAGTGGGACGAGCACGTCGACACGATCCTGATCAACCTGGACCGGATGGTCGACGAGCTCAACGGCACCCTCACGGAGCACGGGCTGGTGCAGGGATCCACCAGCGACGCGATCGACGCGGAGTACTCGCGCTCCACGCAGGTCTTCGACGAGCTCAACGGCACCGACACGTCGTCGAACTGACCCCCGACGCGCCCAGCAGCCCCGAACCCCTCACATCTCGTCGTTCTCCCGGTGAATAGAGGACTCTGATGGACTTCTCCGACGGCTACATCTACGTCGACTACAACCACGCCGAAGGCGCGGCGGACGACATGATCAGCCAGTCCCAGGCGATCATGAGCATTCTGGCCAACCTGGAGATGGAACTGGCCGAACTCCGCAACAGCTGGATCGGTGACGACCGGGACGTCTACAGCGAGGTCCAGGCGAAGTGGGACAACGCTGTCCAGAACATCAAGAACCTGCTCGCCAACCACTCCGGTCTGCTCACCGAGATCTCCTCCAACTACCGGTACACGGAGCAGAACCTCTCGCAGCGGTGGGGCGACATCAGGATCGGCAGCCGCTGACGCCGGCCGGTGACGGAAGGGTGATCGCATGGCCGTCACGGTCCTCGACAGCACGTTCCTGAAGAACTTCATCAACAACCAGATCGACAGCTTCCGTACGACGCTGGAGAACATCCTCAAGGACAGTCCGACCGCGGGACCGGCGATCTCGTTCATCGCGGACAGCATCTCGACCACGACGATCGACGCCGCGAAGCCGCTGGTCATCGGTCTCATGGCCGGCGAGAACAGCGCGGTCGGCGGGGGCGCCCTCAACAAGGTCGTCCAGCAGGGCGCGGGCGAGGTCGTGCGCATCCTGGAGGACCAGACGCTTCTCTTCGAGGACCTCGAACAGGCGTTGTGGGACACCATCGACGAGCTGGCCAAGAGCCAGGGCAAGAATCTCGAGAGCATCACCGCGGACGATTTCATGGACATCTTCGAGGATGTCGACAGTGATCTCGACAATCCGGGCGGTACCGAAGAGGAAGAGTAGCGGAGTTCGGCGATGGCCAACCCCGGGGACAACAACAACGACAACTGGAAGAAAGCGGTTGACCTGCTCACCGGCTACGTCCTGCCGGAGCGGAAGACGTTGTTCGACACCCTCAAGGGCAACGACGACATCCCGCTGATCCATGTCCGGGTGGAGGACGAGGGCGGTCCGGACTACTCGTCGGGTTTCCTGTCCTCGGGCGGCTGGAAGACGCACAACACCGACTACACCATCCCGTACTACAAGCCGGCCGGCGACGACAAGGACGTCTCCGAAGGCAGCTACCTCTACCAGTACCGCGTGTACATCACCTTCCTCGCGTCGGGCCAGTCCTGGCCGCCGAGCGGGGACGACGTGATCCCCGGCTACACCAAGACGAGCGAGGTCCTGAAGGACAAGGGCGGCACGAACAGCGAGGGCGAGAAGCTCGACTGGGACACCAACCCCCTGGTCCAGTACATCTACGGCTCCAAGGCCGCCCTCTCGCAGCTCACCATGTGGCCCTACTCCACCCACGGGTTCGAGAACCGCGGCCTCCCGGTGAACGACGCCGACTACGTCGATCTGCTCACCTTCACGAAGGCGGCCCAGGCGTTCGACCGGGTCGTCAAGTTCTTCGAGGACAGCGCGGTCACCGTCGGCAAGTGGGACACCGAGAACATCGGAGAGGGCAGCGACTCCTGGGACGGCACGTCGGCCGCCATCTTCAAGGAGCTCATCCACAAACTGGCCCGGAACTACGAGGGGTACGCCGACCAGCTCAACGGCAAGGGCGGCGGGGACGCCGAGGTCACCATCGACGACGTGACGGTGACGTCCGAGCCGGCCCGCGCGCTGGCCGAGGCCCAGCGCGTCGTCCTCACCCAGGCGCAGAACCTCTACAACGCCTGGGAGGCGTGGAAGGCCGAGAGCAACCCGCAGCGCTGGCTCTACGACATGCTGCAGGACGCCCGGCTGAAGCTCTTCGACACCCAGTTCGACAAGACGGACATCGAGACGGTGTCCAGTGGCTCCGGGATGGCCACCACCTGGCACAACTACGTGGTGTCGACCGCCGGCTTCCGGAACGAGATCGTCATCGGGGAGAAGTCGTACGGCAAGCCGGGCGACATGACCACCTGGAAGGCGATCGCCGACGAGGCGGTGCGCCGGTGGGAGCAGTCCGTGCAGGACTGGCTCGGCACGAAGGGCGCCGAGGCCATCGTGGCGATCAACAAGGCGTTCAAGGCGGCCGAGAAGGCGTTCGACACCAGCATCACCGACAGGGACGACCGTCCCCTCTCCGAGATCTCCGCCGAGGCGGAGGCCGACGCCGAGAAGAAGAAGGCGGAGGCCGAAGCGGCGGCCGCCAAGGCGGAGGCGGAACGGGAGAAGGCCGAAGCGAAGGCCGAGGCGGAGCGGGAGAAGGCCGAGGCGAAGGCGGAGCGGGACCGCGAGAAGGCGGAGGCCGAGAAGGAGAAGGCCGAGGCCAAGGCCGAGGCGGAGCGGGAGAAGGCCGAGGCGAAGGCGGAGCGGGACCGCGAGAAGGCGGAGGCCGAGAAGGAGAAGGCCGAAGCGAAGGCCGAGGCGGAGCGGGAGAAGGCCGAGGCCAAGGCCGAACGGGACCGCGAGAAGGCGGAGGCGGAGGCCGAGCAGGAGGCCGCGAAGGCGGAGGCCGAGAAGGAGAAGGCGGAGGCCAAGGCGGAGCAGGAGGCCGCCAAGGAAGAGGCCGAGCGCGAGCAGGAGGCCGCGAAGGCGGAGGCCGACAAGGAGAAGGCCGAGGCCAAGGCCGAGCAGGAACGCGAGAAGGCCGAAGCCAAGCAGGAGGCCGCCGAACAGCGGGCGTTCATCCTCGCGCAGAACCAGAAGGCTCAGGACGAGGCGAAGAAGGAACGGGAGCGGGCCGCAGCCCAGGCCGAAGCCGACCGCGCCGAGGCCAAGGCGGAGCAGGAGGCCGCCAAGGAAGAGGCGGCGAAGGAGAAGGCGGAGGCCAAGGCGGAGCAGGAGGCCGCCAAGGAAGAGGCCAAGCGCGAGCAGGAGGCGGCCAAGGCGGAGGCCGAGAAGGAGAAGGCGGAGGCGAAGGCGGAGCAGGAGGCCGCCAAGGAAGAGGCCAAGCGCGAGCAGGAGGCGGCCAAGGCCGAGGCCGAGCGGGAGAAGGCCGAGGCCAAGGCGGAGCAGGAGGCCGCGCAGGCCGAGGCGAAGCAGGAGCAGGCCGCCGCCAGGGCCGAGGCGGAACGCGAGCAGGAAGCCGCCAAGGCGGAGGCCGACGCCGAGCGGGAAGCCGCCAAGCGGGAACAGGCCGACGCGCAGGCCAGGGCGGAGGCCCAGCAGGAGGAGGCCCGCCGCGAGGCCCTCCAGGAGAGGCAGCAGGCCAGGCTGGACGCCGAGAACGCCAAGGCCGACGCGCAGGCCGACTACGAGCAGCAGAAGGCCGAGGCCCGCGCCGAGCGCGACGCCGCCCTCCAGGACGCCGACCGCCAGGAGGCGGCGGCACGACAGGAGTACGAGCAGGAGAAGGCCGAAGCCCGGGAACAGCGGGACCAGGCACGCCAGGACGCCGAGCAGGAACGCGCGGAGGCACGCCAGGAGTACGAGCGGGAGATCGCCGCCGGCACCGCCGAGAACGAGGCCCGCGAGGAGTACGACCGGCGGATCGCGGAGATCGACGCCGCCGAACGGGAGGCCCTCGACCGGGCGGACGCCGCCGAGGCCGACGCCAGGAGCGAGTACGACCAGGCGAAGGCCGACGCCCAGGCGGAACGGGAGGAGGCGCGCACCGAGGCCGAGCAGGCGCGCAAGGACGCCAAGGCCGAGTACGACCAGCGGATGGGCGACATCCAGGCCGAGTACGACCGGATGACCGCCGACGACAAGGACATCGACGAGCTGATCCGTCAGCGCATCGCCGATCTCCCGGAGCCCCCCGACCTCTCCGCCTACAACGGGGGCGGCTCCACGGGCTCGGCCGGCTCCGCGTACTCCTCCGTGTTCGACGACAACCTCTACAACCAGGACGACCTCGCCTCGGCGCTCGGGCGTCCGCAGAGCGGCGACGCCCTGGCGGGCGCCTCCGCCGACGGCACCGGCACGGGGGCGGGCTCGCCGGGGATGTACCCGCCGATGATGCGCGGCGCGGGCGGTGGCGAGGCCGGCGGCAGCTCCGGCGAGCGCACCAGGACCGTCATCGAGCCCGCGGTCGGCCGCTCCGGCCGGCCGGCCGCTGCGCAGACCGTCGACGACGAGGAGCACCGCGTCGTCCCCAGGACCACGCAGACCAGCAGCAGCACGCCCTTCATGCCGCCCATGGGAGGCATGGGCGGGGCGGGGGACAGGCCGCAGACGGAGAGCGGGGACCGGGAACGGACCACGTGGCTGGCCGAGGACGAGGACGTCTGGGGCACCGACGAGGGCGGCGCGCCGCAGGCCCTGGGGCGCTGAGGGGAAGGGGAGCGGGATGAGTCGGTCGATGGAGGACCGGGTGGCCCAGGCGATGGCCCACCTCAAGGCGGCGGAGGAGGCCGCCGCCTCGGCACGGGCCGAGCTGGACACGGCGTCGGCCACCGCGCGTTCGGCGGACCGGTCGGTGCGGGTCTCCGTCGGCGCGAAGGGCGAGCTGACCAGCCTGGAGTTCCTCGACGGCAAGTACCGGACCATGGCCGCCGCCCAGCTCTCCGCGGCGGTGCTGGAGGCCGCGAACACGGCACGGGCCGAGATGGCCCGCCGGGTCGTCGACCTGCTCGACCCGATCACCAGGATGACCGCGCGCGGCGCCGCCCCGGACCGGATGGGCGTCGACTGGGGGGCCGTCTTCGGCTCGCTGATCGACGAGACCTCCGTGACGAAGGGGCCCACGGCGATGAGCAGGCTCCGCGACGAGATCGTCGAGGACGACGAGGACGACAAGGAACGGCAGGGGGGCGCGTAACCGTGGCCGGCAACTACTCCGCCGACATCCAGGCGATCCTGCAGGGTTCCAGACACCTCGCCGACGCCGTCCGCTACGGCGACGAGATGCTGCCCCGGTTCGAGACCGGCAACGCCCAGTACGCGGGCTGGTGGGGCGAGGAGGGCGGCGACGACGAGTTCGCCAACGCGGTCGGCGAGCAGGTCCGGCGCGAACAGCAGCAGGTGACGGAGACGGTCCTGTCCATCACCGGTGGGTTCATGGCGCTGGTCGACGCGGTCGCCGCGGAGGCCGACCACGTGCAGCGGCCGCAGACCCAGGCGCTGGACGACATCGAGGCGCAGGGCTCGGAGAGCGAGAACAGGCGCTGAGCTGAATGGCCATCATGTTCTCGCCCGGCCTCCGGGAGTTCCTCGAGGTCTACGTGGGCGCGAACGTCGCCACCGGCAACGAGGACCGGGGCTTCGACAGCCGAAACCCCTACCAGCGGCTGGCGGACGACGTCAGGGACCTGTCCGACGCGATGAAGGGAGCGATCTCCACCGCCGGGAACTCGCTCCCGCCGCGGATCGCCGACGAGTTCGTCGCCGCGATGAAGCTCTTCGTCGACGACAACGGCCAGAACCACCTGCAGAAGTTCTCCGACGAACTCCGGGAGCTGGGCGCCCGGCAGGTGGACCGGTCCATCAAGCTGTCCGAGGCGAAGTACCAGATCCTCATCGAGTTCATCCTGATGAACATCGAGCTGGCCCTGATCGCCGCGCTGGCGGTCTTCACCGGCGGTACGTCGCTCACCGAGATCGCCATCCAGAAGGCCCGCACCGCGCTCACCATCCTGCTGCTCCTCCAGCGGCTGGGACACGCCGTCCCCACGCCGCTGTCGGTGCTGCTGGAGGCGATCCAGGAGGCGTTCGTCGCGTTCGCCTCGCAGCTCATCTCCATGACCGCGCCGGACGACCCGGAGCGCCGGCGCGACAAGTTCGACTGGACGGACATCGGCCAGTCCGCGGTCGCCGGCGCGTTCGCGGGACTCTTCGGAGGCATCTTCGGCGAGATCGGCGGAAAGTTCATCAACAAGTTCTTCAAGGACAACCGCTTCTGGAAGGAGGCCTCCGAGCTCCCGTTCAGCTTCCTCAACGAGGGGCAGGCGGAAACCTTCGCCGAGGCCTTCACCAGCCTGATCTTCCTGGGCACGTTCACCCTCAACCCCGGCACGTTCCTGAGCGCCGGCCTCAGCGGCCTGATCTTCGAAGCGGCTTCCACCGGAGCGGAGTTCGGCGGGAAGTTCGTCTACAAGAATTACTTCGAGAACATCGACTTCGGCTCCGGCGACGTCAACGACCTGCCGGGCGGCGGGAACCGGGACGGTGACGGCGGCGGAAGCGCCGACCGGTACGCGTACGAGAACCGGTACGACGACACGTACGACGACACGTACGACGACGGCAGCACGTACCGGGACACCTACGGCGACACGTACGTGAACGGCGACACGTACCGGAACGCCTACACCGGCAACACGTACAGCGCCGGCTCCTCCGTCGGCGACATCAGCGACACCGCGTCGGTCTTCAGCGACACCAGCGACGTCTCGTCCGTATCGTCCGTCTCGTCCCTCCCGGACCACGACACGGTCCACGGCACCGGCACCGGCGTCAACGCGTACGGCCTCCCGGGCATGGCGGGCGCGACGGGTGCGACGGGCATGGCGGGCGCGACGGGCACGGTCAAGCCGTCGTACCCCACCCCCACCCCCACCCCCACGCCGAACGCGTACGCGAACGCCCCGGACACCGTCTTCTCCACCCTCAACCCGTCGGCCGGCACGTCCCCGGACGACATCCGCACCCCCTCGTCGTACCGGAACCTGCGGACCGAGTCCGAGGACCTGCCGGCCACCGCTTCCACGGTGGAGCCGGCCCAGGCCGTCGGCCAGGGCGTGTCGTCCGCACCGCCCGTCACCGTCGACGAGACGCCGCTCAGCTCCCGGGCGCCGGCCGAGATCCCGGCCGGGGAGTCCTCCGCGCCCGGTTCCCCCGACTCGGTCGACATGATCATGGACTGGGAGGACGACCAGGACGCGTCGGAGCCCGAACCGGACTTCGCGTCGGACCCGGCCACCGAGGCGCTGTACGACCGGCTGCTCGCGGACGTGTTCGGCCCCGACATCGCGACGAACCCCCTCCACCCCGCCCTCCGTGACACCCTCGCGCACCTCGACCAGCTCCGGCAGACCGCTCCCGCGCTCCGCGACGGCCCGCTCGACCTGGACGGCCTGACCCGCCAGGTGCTGCTCCTGGACACCGCCCACCCGGTGACCCACGCGCAGCGCGCCGAGCTGTTCCGGGTGGCGATGGACCCGGCGGTGGAGTCGGCGGGCAGCCTGGCCGCCCTGTCCGCCTTCCACCTGGAACTCCGCGGCGTACTGTCCGCCACCCAGGCGCTGACCGCCGACGACGGCGGCGTGTGGGGCCGCAACTGGACGAACGCCGCGATCCCCGACCTCGACCTCACCGAGGTGGGGAAGGTGGTCCGGCAGTCCGACGGCACCCTGGGCCGCGGCGATGTGGAGCCCGCGCCCTGGCACCGGCCCGGCGAGCCGAAGCCGTACGTCGTCATGGCGGAGGGCGACCACCAGCGGATCGTCGTACGCGGCTACGACGGCGCCCCGCGCCAGGTGCCGATCGACGTGTTCGCCGAACTGCTGGCCCGCGACCCCCGGCTCGCCGCGCTGCCCCCGGACACCCCCGTGGTGCTGCTCGTCCCCGACGCCGGCGCCCGCGGCCTGGACCTGCCGCGCCAGGCGGCGGACCGGATCGGCCGGGACGTCTGGTCGGCCAACGGCACCGTGAAGGTCTCCCCGCAGCACGACCCGTCGCAGCCGTACGTCGTCTCCCTGCTGTACGGGGAGGGGATACCGCGCGCCGACTGGATCCACAGCACCCCCGGCCAGGTGCTCGACCCGGCGGAGCGCGAGAACGCGCCGGAGTGGGAGCGCGAGATGCTGTCGCACAGCGTCGTCGGCGACGGGGGCGTGACCATCGGCAGAGGCGTGTTCGAGGACTCCGAGGCCCCGCGCCGGCTCGCGGTGCTGAAGCTCGCGACGGAGTCGTCGGAGCTGTGGCACTACAACCCGGTCACCAAGGAGGAGGCCAAGGCCGACGAGCCGGTTCCGTTCGCCGGCAAGCCGGTGTACGTCTTCAGCGCCCACGCCCGGCCCGGCGCGACCCGGGTGCCGACCACGACGGACCCGAGGCACCACACCCGGCAGCGGGAGACCGGCGGGATGCTCAAGCGGCGTCCGAGCCTGGCGCGGCTCCCCAAGGACCACGGCGTACTGATGGAGGCGTGCTCCAGCGCCGGGCCGCCGGGTGTGGTCCGTACCCGCAGGGGCATCGACGACACCTTCGTCCCCGACCCGCTGGCGGTCGTCAGCGAGAGCCAGCACGTCGCCAACGAGACCGGCCGCACGGCGTACGGCGGCACCCACATGGTCAGCTTCGCGACGCTGCCGGACGGGAAGTTCGTCCACCGCCTCTACACGGACTCGCGGGGGCGGCGCGGCACGTGGGTGGAGCACCGGCCGGAGCCCACCGGTGACCTGCTCGACGACCGCGCCCGCGCGGCGGGCCTGCACACGGACCCCGAACTGCCGGTCACGGACGCCACCCGCGAGCGGACCCTGCGGCTGGTCCGCGCGCTGCGGCTGACCTTCGGCGCGGCGATCGAGGACGACAGCCGGTACGGCGATCTCCTCGCCGGGATCGGCGCGCTGGAGACCATGCGGGCGGCCGACCCGGCCCTGGGCGACCTCGGCCCGTTCTCCATGGACCTGTTGGAACGCGCGGCCCACGCCCGCCGGCCGGGTGACACCGGCCCCGACGCCCACCGGGACCTGCTCACCGATGCCGCCGACGCCGTACGCCGCCGGCCGGACACCGTGCTCTCCGACTTCGTCGCCCTGCCCCACGTCACCGCCGCCGCGCGGCGGCTGGGTGGCCTGACGGACCAGGACCTGGACACCGAGGCCGCCCGCGTCCTGCGGCTCGACGACGGCCCGGCGGCCGTCGGGGAGCCCGAGCGGGCCCGGCTGTTCTGGGCGACGGTCAAGGCCCTGGAGTGGGAGAGCAGGACCCCCGACCCGGACACCCTCACCGGCAGGATCCTGCACCTGGAACAGCCGGACCCGGCCCGGCGCCCCGACCTGCTCCACCTGGTCGCCCAGGCGGCGGCCGTCGGCGTCGACGTGGACGACCTGACCGAACTGGGCGCCTTCCACCTGGAGACGCTCGGCGCCCTCTCGTCCGCCACCCAGCTCCGCGACGTCGACGGCGCGCCGGTCGGCCGCCATTGGGCGCAGGCCCCGCCGAACGCGACCATGGCGACCGACCGTGTCGTCGTCGCCGCTCCGAAGCCGGGCGGCGGCTACCGGCCCGTCGGCCAGGAGCGACCGCCGTGGAGCGTGCCGGGCGGCCCCTCGGCCTACACGGTGTGGGCCGGAGGAGGCGGGGACCACCTGCTCATGAACCTTCCCGGAGGCTTCCGCGGCCGGGTGCCGTACGAGGAGGTCGCCGAGCTGCTGGCACGGGACCCGGTGCTGAACACCCGCCCGGCGGACGGCACGGACATCGTCCTGGCGGTCTCGAAGGCGTCCCCGCCCACCGGACCGGGCACCACCTCGGGCACCATCCCGGGCACCGACCCGCGCGCCGTCGTCAGCGCCGGGACCGGCCGCGCCGTATGGGCCTCGCGGAGCAACGTGGCGCTGGCCGCCACCGGGCCGTCCCGGCCGTACGTCCCCACCTTGCTCCCCGGCGCACCGGGCCGCCCGGCCGCCGCCGACTGGGCGGCCGTCCGGCCCGGCGACCTCACCGCGCCCGGCACCGGCGGCACCGGAGTGGACGACGTCACCTTCGCGGACCGCCCCGGGACCGAGGCGCCGTCCGGGCCGCCCGCCGCTCTCGCCGACCTCCTCGATCCCGGACCGGTCGGCGGTCTCGACACGCCGTTGCCGAGCCTGGACGGCGTGCTGGACGGCTTCGACACCCCGCTGTCCGACCACCAGGACGACGACGTGAACGAGGACCGGGCGGAGGAGCCGGCCCCGGAGGAAGCCCGGTACCGGGAACTGCTGGCGGACATCTACGGCCCCGCCGTCACGTCGAACCCCCTGTACCCGGACTTCCGCGAAGGGCTCGCCCGCCTCGACCGGCTCCGCCGGGCCGACCCCCTGCTGGACTCCGGCCCGCTCGACCTGGACGCCGTGGCCCGCCGGGTGCTGCTCCTGGACCACGCCGACCCGGTGACCGACGCGCAGCGCAGCCGGCTGCTGGGGCTGGCCACGGCACAGACGGCACAGCCGGCGGGCAGCCTGGCCGCCCTCGCCGCGCTCCACCTCCACCGCCAGGGCGTGCTGTCACCCACCCACGCCATGACCACCGGCCTCGACGGGCGCCCCCGCGGCCGCGACTGGACCCGGGGCAAGGGCGGGACCGACGACCTGGACCTCACCCGTACGGGGAAGACCGGACCCCTGGCCGACGGCGCCCTGTCACGCGACGAGGTGGGGCCCGCGCCCTGGCACCGGCCCGGCGGCCCGGACCCCTACGTCGTACGGGCGGACGGCGACCGCGACCATGTCGTCGTACGCGGCCACGACGGCGCCCCGCGCGAGGTGCCGTACGACGTGTTCGCCGAACTGCTCGCCCTGGACGTCGAGTTGGGCGGACTCCCGGCGGACGTGCCGGTGCTGCTGCTCGTCTCCGACGCCGGCGGAGGAGGTCTGGAGCCGCCGCGCCGGCTGGCGGACCGGATCGGCCGGGACGTCTGGTCGGCCAACGGCGAAGTGGGCGTGGCCCAAGGGCCCGACGGAACCGCCTCCCACCCCTACGCGGTGCCGCTGCGGAGCGCCCGGGGCAGTGACCGCACCGACTGGATCCGCAGCTCTCCCGGCCTGCTGCCCGACCCCGCGGAGTCCGCCCGCGCCCCCTTCTGGGAACAGGACCTGCGGTCCCACACCATCGTCACCGACCAGGGGCCGATCGGCAGGGCCGTGTTCGAGGACGGCGACCGCGCGCGACTGCTGCCGGGCATCCGGCACTCGGCGACGGCGACCGAGCTCTACCACGTCAACCGGCAGGACGGGACGTGGACCAAGGACGACCGGCCCGTCCCGTTCGCCGGCAAGCCGGTGTACGTCTTCGCCGCGCACGGCTCCCCCGGCGAGACGGCGCTGCCGACCCGCTCGAACCCCCGCCACCGGAAACGGGAGCGGGCGACGGGCGGCATGCTCAGGCGCCGCCCGAGCCTGGCGCGGCTCCCCGAGGACCACGCCATCGTGATGCAGGAGTGCTTCGCCGCGACACCGCCCGGACTCACCCGCAGGCGCAGACTGGTCACGGACACGTTCGTCCCCGACCCGTTGGCCGACGTCAGCCAGAGCCAGCACGTGGCCAACGAGACCGGCCGGACCGTCTACGGCGCCACCCAGGAGGTCGGCTTCAGACAGTGGGAGGACGGCCGGGTCTCCCACTTCATCCTCACGGATTCGCGGGGCCGGCGCGGGCAGTGGGTGGAGCACCGGCCGGAACCCGACGGTGCCGCGCTCGACGACCGCGCCCGCGCGGCGGGCCTGCACACCGACCCGGCGGGGCCGGCCCCGGAGGAGGTCCGCGAGCGGACGCTGCGGCTGGTGCGCGCGCTGCGGCTGACGTTCGGGCCGGCGATCGAGGACGACAGCCGCTACGGCGAACTCCTCGCGGGGATCGGCGCGCTGGAGACCATGCGGGCGGCCGACCCGGTGCTGCGCGATGCCGTGCCGTTCGGCCTGGACCTGTTCGAGCGCGCGGCCCGCGAGATCCGCGCGACGGAACACGGCGACCCGGACGGCGAGCCGGGACCCGACGCCTACCGGGACCTGCTGGCCAGGGCCGCCGACGCCGTGCGCCTGGACCCCGGCGCCGTGCTCACCGGCTTCGTGACCCTGCCGCACGTGACCACCGTGGCCGAAGGGCTGGACGGTCTCACGGACGAGGACGTGAACGCCGAGGCCGCCCACGTCCTGGGGCTGGACCCGGACCAGGTGGTCATCGGGGCGCCCGAGCGGGCCCGGCTGTTCTGGGCGACCGTGAGGACCCTGGAGTGGGAGAGCAGGACCCCCGACCCGGCGGCCCTCACCGGCAGGGTGCTGCACCTGGACCGGCCCGACCCGTCCCGGCTGTCCGACCTCCTGGACCTGGTGGCGCGCGCGGCGGCCCTCGGCGTCGACGTGGACGACCCGGTCGCGCTGGGCGCGTTCCACCTGGAGACCCTGGGCGCCCTCGCGCCGGACACCCTGCTGTCCGACGACTCGGGCGCCCCGGCCGGCCGGAACTGGGCGCCGGGCCCGTCGAACGCGACGGTGGACGTCGGCACCGCCCTCGTCATGGCGGCGACCCCGGACGGCGGCCACCGTCCGCTGCGCCGGGCGAAGATGCCGTGGACCACCGACACCGCCAAGCCCGCCCCGTACCTGGTGCGGGGCGGGGCCGGTCCCGACCACCTCACCATGGAGCTGCCCGGCGGCTTCCGCGCCGAGGTCCCCTACGAGGAGATCGCCGAACTGCTCGCGGTGGACCCGGCGCTGAACGACTTCCCGCGCACGGCCGACATCGTCCTCGCCTCCACGACCCCGGCCCCGACGGACCCGCGGGCCGTCGGCCGGCGGGCCCTCGTCGGCGCCGGGACCGCCCGCGGTGTGTGGACCTCACCGGGGCCCGTGGGCCTGCTCGCCCAGAGCGACCCGTCGAAGCCGCACGTCCTCTCCCTGCTGCCCATGGCGGACGGCCGGCGTCAGCGGGCCGACGACTGGTCGGCCGTCCGGCAGGCCCCCGTGTCCCCGGCGGACACCCCCGTACCGCCCACCATGGCCACGGCCGGGGGCGAGACCGTCACCCCTCCCGGCCCGCCTCCGCCCTCGGGGCCGGACCCGACGACAACCCTGGTCACGCTGACCACCGAGCCGGATCCGCCGCCCCCGGACGCCCCGCGCCTCGACCCCGCCATGGCGCCCCCGCCGAGGCGCCGCGCCCCGGCCCGGTTCCCGGACGGCAGGCGGATGCCCGCGTACGTCGACGACCTCCCGTCGCTGCTGCCGTCCGACCTGACCGCCGCCGAGATCGAACAACTCCTCGCCAACCCGAGCACGTTCGGTCAGAGCACGGTCGTCCTGCGCGGCACCGAACAGGCCCTGGACGCCATCGACCGCGAACTGGGGCGCAGACCGGACGCCCGGCCCGCGGACGACTCACGGCTGCTCGACGACATCCGGCAGACGCTCCGGGACAAGCCGAAGACGCTGGCGGACGGCCAGGGGCGCCCGTTCCCGTACGTCAACGCGGACGGAAAGGCCCGCGTCGCGTGGGTCAGAGCGCGTCACTACGGCACCTGGGCCCCGTTCGACGACGGCATCGGCGACTCGACGAAGATCGACAGCATGCACCGGGCGGCCGCGACCTTCGGGCTGACCAAGAACATGCAGGCCAACTCCCAGTACGGCCTCGGCGGGCCGATCGGCCCGGCGGGCACCGCGGCGTTCGGCGGCTTCGGCCGGCTCGCCCTGCGGTTCGGCTTCATCAACAAGGTCGGCTACACCCTGACCGACCAGCGCATGAACCAGATGGAGACCCGGACACTGGACAAGTCGCGGGCGTTCCTGGACGACATCCACTACGAGATACGCGTCACCGACCCCGCCGGCCGGGTCGTCACGGGCATCGACCCCGGGCCCGGCACCGACCCCGACCCCGAGACCGACTCGGCCGTGCCCGCCCGGTTCGCCTTCGGCGTCCGCAAGGGCCTCCAGGTCCGCCTGCCCGACAGCGTGACGAGGATCCCGGAGCCGGGCCGGATCCCCCGCTCCATCGACCTGGACCGCAACTCCCAGTACCGCTTCGTCCGTATCGAGGGGTTCGGCCCCGTCGCGGCGATCCGCGACTGGGCCGCCGGACAGATCGGAGCCCTCCCCGGCAGCTCCGCCTACACCGAACTGGACGTCTTCTTCTCCGGCGACAGCTTCCAGCGGCACGGCGGCACGATGGCGCGCGGCCGCATCACCACCCCGCCGCTGTTCGCCGACGACAAGAAGAAGTCACCGCTGGGCGTCTTCGTGGTGGAGGAACTGATTCCGCGGAAGGCGATCCTCGTCGGCGAGACCGACCAGGCCGAGATGCGGGACATCAACACCTCGACGGTCCGCAGCGAGCGCAGCCGGGCCCAGGGCAGAAGCCTGCTGCTGCAGGCCGTCGCCGGCCCCGCCTTCAACTTCTTCGACCCCGGCACGGCCCCCTTCGACCTGCGGCTCCAGTTCGGGCCGACCGCCCAGTACTCGTACGCGAAGACCTGGTCGGTCGGACTCGGCGCGGCCGGCACCCTGAAGTCGGCCGGACAGGTCAAGGGTCCCAGGACCGCCCTCTACCTGGTCGTGAAGTCGGTGCGGGTGCGGCGGGCCGGCGACAACGCGCCGCCGACGCGCTTCCTCACCTGGAGCCTGGACCGGATGACCAGCTCCGAGGCACGGCGGCTGGCCGGATGGGACGACGGGACCACCCTCGCCCTGCGCAACGGCGCCGCCCCGCCGTTCGTCCCGGCCTATCTGACCGTGGACCACCCGCGCACCCTGGGCATGCACCGGGTGAAGGAGTTCACCTTCGACGACGGTCTGCGCACCCGGGTCACCCCGGACGCGGCGGACGGCGTCGGCCGCACCCTGCTGGACGCGTTCGCCGACGGCGTCGTCGACGCCGTCTCGAATCTCAACCAGGACCTGGTGGTGCCCCTCGACCAACTGCTGCCGCCGAACCTGCCGAAGGGCTGGCGCACCCGCCTGGGCGACCTGCTCAGGCGCAGGCCCGACCAGGTGCTCCAGGCGGCTCAGGGCCTGCCCATGCCGCCCCGGTGGACCGATCCCGTCAAGTACCGGATCGCGCTCCAGAACACCCTCCAGATCCTCGGCGTGCTGTCCCAGCAGAACGTCACCGCGAACCTGGAGGCGCTGACCACGGTCGGCCTGCCGATCAGGCTCACGGACCCCGACTCCGTCGGGACGACCTACTACACCCTCCGGGTGCGCGGGACGCTGACCGGGCGCCGCTACGAGGGCAAGGACGTCGACGAGGGAATGCGCTTCAGCGCCCAGGGCGTCGACCGGCTCGACGGTCAGACGAGCGCGAAACGAGGCGTGGACCTGGGCTTCGAGGGCACGTTCTCGGGCCGTGACAACAACCGCGACGGCGCGGACCTCCCGAGGAACACACTCGGGCTGACCCTGGGAGCACGCCAGGGATGGCAGTGGGAGGCGGAGACCACCTTCGGCTCGACCGTCACCAACGAACCGATGTCGGTGACCAACCAGCCCACCCACCTCTACCGCTACGACCTCTCCCTCACCGCGACCATGGGCGGCTACTGGCGGGCCCGCGGCCTGATCCGCGGCCTCGGCCTCGGGCTGCCGGGACTGCTGGTCCTGGACGAGCCGGTCAACGTGCTCTTCGGCCGGACACCGCTGGGCCACCTGCGGGGCGGCGGCCCGATGACCGGACAGGTGCTCCTCGGCGTCCCCGTCCAGCACACCCCCGACGCGGACCCGCACGCGGACGGGGCGCTCAACCCGTACCTGTCCGACGAGCCCGCACCCGCGTCCATGACCACCGGGCGGGCCCTCGCCCTGGCGAAGGGCGACCTCGTGCTGCCCGCGGGCCCCGACGCGAGCCAGCCCGCCGGACGGCTCGCCGACCGCGGGACACGGCAGTTCAAGGAGTTCCGGCAGCACCCGTTCGTCATCGTGAACATGGTGCTGTCGCCCACGCTGATCGCGGAGGTGAACCGCGTCCTGCAGACCGCGTCGGGCAGCGCCTGGCAACTGGTGAAGGAGGGCGCCCCCACCCGGGACGCGATCGTCCGCACCTTCACCCCCCAGTACCTGGCGTCCAGCTTCGACCAGAGCTCGGGGCCGCTGGGCCTGGTGGGCAGCGGCCTGCTGGGCAAGGGGCCGTACGGCGAGCTGTGGGGAACCTATCGGTACGCGACGACGGTCGGGAACCTGAACGCCCTCACCCCGCCGATGTCCATGGACACCGAGATGACGCTCGGCGGCACCCGCCAGGCGGCCGGCAAGATCAGCAACAGCACCAGCTTCGTCTTCGGCGGCCAGCTGATCTACTCCGTCGCCCAGAACCCGGGACACGGCCTCATGGGCGGCTACGGAATCGTCGCCAACCCCATCTCGCGGACCGGCGCGCACAGCCTCAGCGTCGTACGCACGGTCGTCGCGGACATGAACCGCAAGGGCTTCACCCACCAGGTGCTCGTGGCCGGCGACGTGCAGCACTGGTTCGCGCTGCTCTCCAGCCGGCTGGGCATGGGCCGGATCGGGACGGCAGCGGCGGGCAGCGCCCTGGTACCGGGCTCCCTCGCCGGAGCGGCGGGGACGGCCCTGACCAGTCCGGGCGGTCTGCTGGGACACCTGCCGGAGAAGAGCGCCCACCGGATGGGGCTGATCGACGACGGGCTGGGCGACGTCCCCCGCTACACCGCTCAGGCCTGGACGCCGCAGCCCTGGATGCGCGGCGCCGCCTTCGGCACGTACGCGGTGAACGCGCTGGACCCCACGGACGTGCTGCTCGCGTTCGACAAGCGGATCGGGAAGCTGGGACTCGACGACGAGAGCCGGGAGCGGATCCGGCAGCTGGTGACGGGCCGTGCCACCCGGGCGCTCAAGGGGGAGATGACGACCACCGGCCCGTCGACCCTGGTCAAGGCCGGCGGCTGGGGCTGGGACAGCGTCCGGATCGGCAGCCGGCGGGTGCGGGCACGCGTCGAACTGATCCCCGGGACACCCGTGTTCGACGGGCTCGACCACAGCGCGGAGCTGGAGGAGAACCGGCGGGCGATCGAGACCGCGCAGCAGAACTCGGAGTCCTCGGCCGGGGCGGACCTGGGCTTCCTGACCAGCCAGGCGGTGTACACCGGCGACCCTCATGTCCCGGCCGCCGGACCCACGTACACCGAGGGCGGCTCGAACCGGAAGACGGTCGCGTCGAGCCACACGGTCACCACCGTCACCATCTACCGGGCGGCGTCCACCGAACCGCACGCGGAGGTCGTCACCCCGTACCGGATGCGCATCACCCTGGAGGCCGACGACACCCCCAACACCGGCGCGCCGGCCGACCCGGAGCGGGAGGAGGCGGAGTTTACGGCCCTCGACCGCTTCCGGGGGCGGCTGAGCATCGTCGAGGAGGACGACGTCGGCGAGCTGCGCGAGCACGTGCCGCTCAGCCTGATGGAGCCGGTGCCGTCACCGACGGAGACGGACGGGACCGGCACCTCCGGGACCGGACGGCCGCTGCCCGCGCCCGACCCGGCGGCCGACCCCGCCCTGGCCGGCCCGCCCCGCCCGGTGCCTCTTTCCAAGGTGGGGGAGACACTGACGGTCCGGGACGGGGACGGCGCCACCCGGCCGTTCACCTTCCCCGAGAACGGCATGCACCCCCGCGGGATCATCGGCATCGAGAACATCCGCATGGCCGGCGACCTCCTCCTCACGAAGGCGTACGACGTCGGCTTCCCCCTCCGGGCGCTGGAGGCCGAGGACGGCCCCGACGCCGCCGCCCTCACCGAACTCCTGCGCAGGACCAGGGAGACCGGACTGACCCGCCTCGGCACCGGCTCGGCCCAGGCACTGGAGGACGGCACCAGCTCCACGGCGGTCACGGCGTTCTTCCCCCGCACCACCGAACCGGACGGCTACCAGGTGGCGGGGCTGACCGAGAAGTCCCTCGTGGGCACCGACACCGGGCAACTGACGCTGCGCTCGGCGCCCGACTTCAGCCGCGCGCTGCTGCTGACGGTCGCCGACGGCAAGAAACTGGAGGTGCTCAGACGGTACGGGGAGAACGCCGGCACGTCGTCGTCCGTCGAGCACAGCCAGTCCTCGAGCCTCGGCGGCGCCTTCCTCTACGACTCTCCCAACAACGCCGGGCTCAACCAGATCGGCGCCTTCGGCCCCGGCCCCAACGACCTCGACGGCGACAGCATGCCGGTCGGTGACGACCACCTGACCTCGCGCAACCTCAAGCCCAAGACGGGCCGTTCCTTCCTGTTCGCCGTCCCGGCCACCTGGATCGGCGTCGGCGACGTGCACCGCGGCATCGTGGACTCCAGGCTCGCGAACCGCATCCGGGGCGGGACCTTCGCCAAGGCCCGGTCGGGTCCGCAGGCGATGGAGTCCGAGGCGTACGTCGTCACCTGGATCCGGGAGGACATCGCCCGCGAGCTGCGGATCATCACCGACACGAACTTCCCCGAGCGCGTCTCGAAGGCGTGGGACGCGGTCGAGAGCGCGAGCAAGGCGTGGGTCGACGCCGACAAGGCCTACTGGAAGAAGCGGCGCGCCTCCGGCGGACTGCGCGCGGACCTCGACGCCGCGCAGACCGCCCTCGACAGAGCCGCCCGGGTCGCCCGCGCGGCCACGCGCCCGGTCGACCTGGCCCGCGCCGACGTCACCGCCGCGGACACCGCCCTGCGGCAGGCCGAGACCGACGCACGCCGGGAGCACGACCTCGCGGACAGGGCCGTGGCCGCCGCACGGGCCGAAGTCGACGCGTTCACCGAGAACGAGTACGGCGCCGCCCCCGAGCACGACGGCTGGGCGGACCTCCTGCGGGAGGAGCGGGACGCCGCTCTGGCCGCTCTGGCCGACGCGGAGACGGCCGCCGGGAAACAGCGGAAGGCGGCCGATCTGCGGCTGGAGACCGCGCGCACCGAGAAGGCGGCGGCCGACGCGCGGCTCGACGCGGCCCTGCTGTCCGCGCGAGCGCCCGGCCGGGACCTCGACGACGCCACCACCCGCCGGGACGCGGCACGCGACGCCTTCGACACCCGGCGCGCCGAACTCGACGCGCTCCGGGACACGGCGGAGAAGGCCGCGGCGGAGTACCACCGGGTACGGGCCGGGGCGGACCAGCTCACCCGCTGGCACCGGCTCGCGGCCACCGCGGAGGGCCGGGAGAAGCTGGCCGGTCTCGCCGAACCGCCCGAGGTGACCTACCAGGCCCCGCCCAAGGCACCCAAGCCCAAGCCCCCGGCCCCGCCCCGCTACACCAGGACCGGTGAGGCACCGGACACCGTCCTCACGTCCCCCGAGGACAAGACGTACACGCTCCACGACGTGCCGAGGGACGGCGACGCCTTCTTCCGCGCGCTCGCCGAGGGCCTCGAACGTGCCGCCCCGGGGCTGCTGGCCGCCGAGGGCATCGACCTCGCCGACCCGCGGGCGATGTCCGAACTGCGCCGGAGGATGGCCTCCCGGCTCACCGACCACGCCGACGAGGACCTGCTGGCCGCGGTCGCTCCCGACCACACCGACGCCTTCAGCGCGGAGGAGATCGCCGCGGCGGGCCTGGACCTCGGGACGGACACCCCCGCACGCCGTGAGTTCGACGGCCTCGGCGGCCTCATCCCGCACGCCGCCGCGCTGACCCCCGAGGTACGGGCCGAACTGGCGGTCACCCAGCTTCTGCGCCGGGGCGACGCCCCGTCCGAGGCCGGCTGGAACCACGCCGCGTCCGACCTGCTCCCGCTGCTCGCCGCACGCACCTTCGGCGTACGTGTCACGGTGGTCGGGAGCGACGGCGCCTTCCAGGACTTCCTCCCCGAGCACCCCACGGGAACCCCGGCCCTCCACGCCCTCGTGGGGGCATCCCCCCACTCCGGCGCCCACGTGGTCCTGAGCCTCGACGACCGCCACTACCAACTCGCACTGCCGACCGAAGCGACCCTGCCGAAGACCACGAAGCCGCTGAGCCCGGAGCCGTTGCCGAAGGGCCCGGATCCGCTGCCGAAGGTCGCGGAGCCGCTCCCGAAGGCCACGGAGCCGTTGCCGGAGGGCCCGAAGCCGGGGCCTCTGCCGAAGGAGCCGCTCCCGAAGGGCGCGGAGCCGCTCCCGAAGAGCACAGAGCCGTTGCCGAAGGCCGCGGAGCCGCTCCCGAAGAGCACAGAGCCGTTGCCGAAGGTCGCGGAGCCGCTCCCGAAGAGCACGGAGCCGTTGCCGGAGGGCCCGAAGCCGGGGCCTCTGCCGAAGGAGCCGCTCCCGAAGAGCACAGAGCCGTTGCCGAAGGCCGCGGAGCCGCTCCCGAAGGTCGCGGAGCCGCTGCCGAAGGGCACTGACCCCTTGCCGAAGGGGGCCAAGCCCCCGCCCAAGAGCACGGGACCCACGGCGCCGGTCACGCACCCCCCGGCCCCGAAGGCGAAGGCCGTGGCCGTGGGACCCGAGGTTCCGGGTCCGAAGGACGGCGGGAAGGTCTCCGATCCGGAGGGCGTCGGCGGTCCGGCGAGGGGCCGCCGCGTACGGGTGCCCGGTACGGGTGAGTGCCTCCTCTACTCCTTCATGGCCGGCGACCCCGTGCACATCCGAAGCCGTCTGCCCGGACTCGCCGCCACCGACCGCGCCGCGTACGACTGGCTCGGCAATCCCGACGCGGTACGCGGCGAACTGCGTGGTCAGGCCGTGTCCGGCAGCAGGGGCGGCCCTTCGCGGACCGTGCTGAGGGCCATGCGTTCCTACGTCGAGGGTCATGTGGGCCGCAGTGGAGGGAGGCTGCACCCGCAGGTCATCGGCCAGTTCCGGCAGACGGTCGCCGACGAGTTCGGGACGCGCGTCGAGGGAATGGACCGGGCCGAGATGCTGGCCCTCCTCGACCACCACGGCATCCGGCGCGTCCCCGTGGCCGAGGCCCTCGATCCCGCCGGCCTGCTGGCGCGGTACGTCGACGCCCGCATGGCGTCGCGTCCCGCCGATCCGGAGATCTCCCCGGAGGACGCCAGGGCCGTACTGGAGGCGGAGGCCGAGGACCTGAGCCCGCGCCAGATGTTCGAGCACCTCGAGCGGCACGATCTGCTGCCGAGGCCCGACGACCTCGACGACCGCGCACTGGGCCGCCTGCTCGGTACCGCCTACACGCAGAGCACCGCGCCGCTGGACGACACGGAACTGCCCAGGCTCATGGACGCCGTCGTCAACTGGGAGCACCGCTGGGAGACACCCGAGGGAGAGATCTTCCTGCCCCTTCTCGCGCACGCGTTCGGCCTGCGGGTCGACGTGGTGCGGTCGTTCCCGGCGGGTCCCCGGCGGGTCAGCGGCGCCGGGCCCGACAACGCCACACGGCAGACGGAGGTCTACTACAACGGCGTCAACCACTACGACGGCAGCGACGCCGCGGCCCGCGACCGGTTCGGCGACCCGGTCCTCCCGAAGCGGATCAAGGACGAGGAACGCGACCGGGACGGCGACGTACGGCTCAACCCCCTGTGGGTGCCGCTGGACGAGGTCGACCCGGACCTGCTGATCACCGGCAACCGGGACGCCGTATGGCTGTACACGGTCACCGATGACGGACGGGTGATCCTCGGCACGGAGGACCTGAGCGGGATCGTCACACCGGAGCAGTTCGACGCGCTGCTGGCGGGGATGCGGGAGAAGGACTCCGACCTGACGGCGGAGTCGCTGCGCAAGACGCTCGACGGGCTCGGCCACACCGGCATCGCCGCCGGTTTCGTCGACGACGGCGGCGAGACGGCCGGCCGGACGCTGCCGGGGCGCAGCCGGGTGTCCGGCGAGTTCCGCTGGAGCGCGAAGCTGCGTTCCTGGGTGGTGAACGACAAGTCGGGCCGCTACATGAGCGAGACGGTCCGCCCGGACCTGGACGCCGCGGAGGCCGCCGACTGGCTGACCAACGTGGCGGCCCTGTTCAGCGACCGGCTGGGCGTCGTCGTCCGCACCGACCAGGTGAAGACCGCCGCGACCGTCCCCCCGCCTCCGCCCCCGCCGGAGCCCCCGAAGACGCAGACGGCCGCACTGGGTCCCGACGGGCACGACCTGACACCCCGGCCGGAACCCGATGCCGAGGACGACCCGCTCGACGACGTCCAGGACGGGAACACCGTGACGCCGGACGGCGGCGGCCCCGCCGAGCCCGCCCCGGGGCCTCCCCCGTCCCGGTCCCGGGTCGCCTTCGAGTACCGCCACCGGGACATCACCGATCCGGACCAGCGCCGCCAACTCGCCGAGCTGGCCGAGCAGATCGTGCTGTCCGGCCTGCGGGACCTCAGGGCGGGCCTCCGGCTCCCCACGATCACGGTCACCGGTTACAGCAACGGCCCGCGCTTCGCGCTGTCCGGTGACGCCGTCGAGCACGCCGAGACGGTCGGCCGGCAACGGGCGGACGCCGTGCGCGACCTCCTCCTCGAGGAGATCGGGCGTCAGCTGGAGCTCAACGAACAGAGCGTGCGCGACGTCGCGGAGGTACGCGGCGGCACGGTCCGGGCCGAGGACTTCACGGTCGTCACGGAGAGCGGCGGCCGGGACATCAGCGCCGTCGGCCCGATCGACGGCGCCACCGGGCGGGCGGCACGACGACAGGCGGTCGTCACGGTCGACCGTTCCCCCCTGTCGGAGGCCGCCGCCCGGCTGGCGGAACTGAGCCCGGAGGACTTCGGCCGGCCGGACTACTTCACCGGCCCGGACCGGCTCGCCGGGAACCTCCTGCACCTCGACGACAACCCCGGGGACGACCCCGACTCGGACAGCGACTCGGGCAGTGACTCGGACAGTGATACGGACGGCGAGTCCACGGACTCCCCTCCCGCCCCGGTGCGCTTCGACGCCGACGACCTGTCGCACCGCGTGCGCCGGCTGTACGAGCTGACGGCCGAGGCGATGGCGGCCGGCCGGGCGACCAGCACGGCGTCACTGACCGCGTACCACCTCGGCCGGCAGGGCCTGCTGTCCGACGCCACCCGCCTGACCGCACCGGACGGCACCCCGCTGGGCCGGAACTGGACGGGCCGGCCCGCCTGGGACCTGGACGTCTCCTCGTACGACGTGATGGACGGCGACGACCGGAACCCCCGGCCGGCACCGTGGGCACGCCGGCCCGGTGCTCCCCTCCCGTACGTGATCGGGACGAAGGACGGCGACCACACCAAGGTCCGGCTGGTCCTGCCGGACGGCAGCAAGCGGTGGCGGCTGTCGCCGGAGGAGTTCGCCGAACTGCTGGCGCAGGACGCGGAACTGGCGGGCCGTGAGGACGCCGCCGAGGTGGTGCTCGTCTCGCCGAACGCCGGTGCCATGGGGCTGGACCTGCCGCGCAGGGCCGCGGCCCGGACGGACCGGACGCTGTGGTCGCACAGCGGCGAGGTCGCCCTGAAGCCGCACCCCGACACCGGCCGGCACCGCGTCGAGGTGACCGACGACCGGTACCTCGGCGACGAGTCGACGGACGAGTCGGCGGGTGAGCCGATGGGCGAGCCGGTGGGCGAGTGGATCGCCAGCGACCCCGGCGACCTGGGTCCGCACGAGGGCCGGCCGGAACCCGGGGAAGGCGTCCTGCGCACGATCGACGGGAAGACCCTCCGGGACGCGGACGTCAAGTCGGTCACCCTCACCGACGAGGGCCGGCCCGTCGGCCGCGCGGTGGTCAACGGCGCCGACCTGCTCCGGCGCGAGCCGTGGCTCCAGGATCTGGTCCGGTCGACGGAGTGGTCCGTCTACGACCCGGTCACCGGTGAGCCGATCGGGAATCCCCGGCCGGTGCCGTGGAAGGGCCGCAAGCCCTACTTCTTCCTGGTCCACGGCCTGCCGGGGCAGACCCTCATGGTCGAGAACATGCTCCAGAACAACGTTCCGGTCCGGGGCACGGAGACCGGCGGCTACCTCCGGCGGCGCCCCAGCGTGAGCCGGCTGGACCGGGACACCCCCATCGTGTTCCTGTCCTGCTGGGGGAGCGGACCGGAGGGGCACACCGCCGCCGCCCTGAAGCGGAGCCGCCCGTTCGTCCCCGACCCGCTCGCCGTCTCGTCGGCGGCCCAGGACGTCTCCAACTCGACACGGCGCGACGTCTACGCCCCGGACAGGGAGCACCTGAGCCGTTACGCGAAGGGAAAGCTGTACGACCACGGCATCGGCACCACCCCGGCGAACGACCCGGTGGACATGGTGAGGCTGCGCCCCGAACCGACCCCGGACGAACTCGACGTCCTGGCCGCGCAGGCCGGCCTGGAGCCCTCCCCGGACCTCACCCCGGCCATGGCCCGGGACACGGCACTGCGACTGGTCCGCGCCCTGCGGGCCACGTTCGGCGTCGACGTGGAGGAGGACAGGGACGACCCGGCCGGCACGTACCGTCGACTGCTGCGCGGCATCGGTGCCCTGGAGGCCATGCGCCGCGGGGACGGGAACCTGCGGGAGTACGGGGAACTGACGCTCGACCTGCTCGACCGGGTCACCCGCGCGCACCACGGCCTGACGACCGCCCCAGGCACCCGGCCCGCGCCGCCCGACCCCGACGACGTACGGACGATGCTGGAGGCCGCGTCGGCGCGCCTGTCCGCCGACCCCCGGTCCGCACTGCCCGACTTCGTCCCCCTGCCCTCCGTGGACCGGGCCCGCGAACTGATCGGCCGCCACGATCCGGACCGGTGGACCCGCCAGGTGCTGGGACTGCGCACAACGGCGCACGTCACCGCGGCCGACCGGCAGAACGCGCTGTGGGCGACGGTCCAGGCCGTGGAGAGCGTGGAGAGTCACCCCGACCCCGACGCCCTGACGACGAAGGCACTCCACCTGGGCCCCGGCGAGGACCCGCGGGACGAGACCCTGCGGACGGACCTCCTCCGGACGGCTGCCACGGCGGCGGCCCTCGGCCGCGACGCCTACGACCCCACCGCGCTCGCCGCGTACGACCTCGAACGCCACGGCGCGCTGGACGACCGCACCCTCATCACCTCCGTGAACGGGACGAAGGCCGGCCGCAGTTGGACGGGGAAGCCCGCCCCGAGCCGCATGTGGGCGGACCGCTACGTGATATCGCCCGACGGCGGCCTGGGCAACAGCCGCGGGGCCCTGGCGCCCTGGCACCGGAAGGGTGCCGGAAAGAGCGACCACCCCGGCGGATACGTACTGGACATGAGCGGCACCACCCCGGGACAGGTCGACATGCCCTGGCCGGACGGCACCACCCGCCCGGTGCCCTACGAGGAGATCGCCGAGCTGCTCTCCCACGACCCCGTCCTGGCGCGGCTGGACCGGGACGTCACGGTCGTCCCCGTCGGAGCGGGGACGGGGGACGCCGGCCTGGCCGAGGCGATCGCCGCCCGGACGGGGGCAGCCCGGACGGTGTGGCTGCCGACGCGGCCCCTCCGGCTCCTCGACCGGCGGCCGGCGGTGAACGAGAGCCTCCTCGTGCTGACCTCACCCCAGGACGACACGGGAGCCCACTGGTCGCAGACCCGCCCGCCCGCGCCCGGCCCTGCGGCCCGGCCCTCCGGCCCCGCCCCCGACGCCATCACGGCCGGCGACGACCTCCCGCTCCAGGCGCCGCCGTCCGAGGAAGCCCGGCATCGGTGGATCGCCGGCGAGGTGAGCGCGGAGGACCTGCCCGGCACCCCGCCGGGGTTCACCGGCGCCGAGACCATCACCCTGGCCGAACTGAGGGACGCGGGCATCGAGATCACCCCCGGAATGGACGTCGAGGCACAGCTCGGCGGAGGCGTGCGGGGCAGCGGACTGGCACCGCTCGACCAGGTGCGGCTGCTGCTGGCCCGCCCCGGCCCGTGGCCGGACGCCCTCGACGCCGTCGCGGCCGCGGTGTCGCGCCGGATCTGGCGCTCGGCGTTCACGGCCTTCGAGACCGCGACCCCGGGCCCGGACGCCGTCCAGGCGTGGGACACGGCCCTCGGGCTGCTCCTGCCGGGCGATGCGGACTCCGTGCTCGCGGACCGGCGGTACGCGGCGGAGGCGTACCGCGACGCGGTGCGCCGGCTCGCCGACCTGCTGGCGGCGGAAGGGACGGACCCCCGGACGGTCGCGCGCCTCGCCGCCCGGTTCCGGGAGATCCTCGGACTGCCGCCCCTCGGGACAGGTGATCCGGATGCCCAGTAGGCGAAACAGGAGGACGTATGGCGGCCGACGAGCCGAGTGACCGGAGCGGGACAGCGATGACGCCCACGCCCCCCGACGACATCGTCGAGGCCGCACGGCTCGCGCCGGACCACTGGATCAGCATGATCGACCCCGGCTGGGACGGCGAGGGCGTCCCGCCCGACCGGGTCGTGGTCGGCCGCTGGCGCACGGGAGCGACCGGCGAGATCGAGGAGTGGGAGGACAACGAGGCGTACCGTCCCTCCCCGGAATCGCTCGGCTGGCCCGAGCCCACCGACGACGTCGACAGGGCCCTCCAGCTCGCCGTCACCGGTTACGGACCGCCCGAGGACGTCCTGCGCGCCCTGGCCACCGCCGAGGTGGCGGTGCTCACCCTGCCGGACGGATCCCTGGTGACCGCCGCGGTGGAGGACGGCGGGCTCGTGGTCCCGGTCTTCACCTCCTCGCCCCACCTCGACGGCGTCGGCGGCTTCGCCTTCGAACGCGTCACCGTCCCGGCCCTCCTGGAGCGCCTGCCCCCGGGCCGCGCGCTCTACGTCAACCCGGCCGGCCCGGCGGGCAGCGTGCTGGAGCCCGATCGGCTCGGGGAGACGATCACGGGCGGAACACGACCGGACGGCACACCTGGTCCTCATAACATCACCGGGTGACGGCCCACGGGGCCCGGGGACTTCCACGAAGGAGCGTGTCCGTGCAGCGCACCGGTCTGTACTACCCGTACGTCCACTTCCGTGACCCGGCGTGGATCAAAGCCGCCGCGCTGTACCTGCCGGAGATGGCCCGCGTGGTGCCCGAGGGCTTCCGCGTCTCGGACCCGGACCATGTCCGTGTGCTGCGGGACGGCCTCGGCTTCGTCCAGGACATCGACCCCGCCGGGGCCGTCGAGGCGGCGTCACGGCACCTGCGGCGACTCGTGGACGAGCGTGGTGAGGAGCTGCGGAGCCATTTCGGTGTCCAGGGCGCCGGCGCACCGGACGCCGTGGACGTGGTGAACGCCGAACCCTCGCCGCCCGGCACACCGGCACCCGTGGGCGGCCGGGCACGCTTCTTCTCGACCGGGGGCCGGCCGCTGGCGGGCCTGTACCCGGGGGAGATGTCGCCGGAGCTGAGGGACGCCCTGTTCGGCACCGGACTGGCGGTGCGGCGGACGCGCAACACGGTCAGCCATGGCGCGCACCACGCGTGGGTGGGGATGGACCCGGCGCTCGCCTGGGTCTACAAGTGCGCGCTGACCGCCGAACTCGCGGTCCGCACCGCCTTCCTCCCCGTCACCGACCAGGAGGCCGCCCACACGGCCGTCGACCCCTGGGACGCCGAGCGGATGGCGGCGGTCCTCCTGGGCGGGGCCCCCGCCCCGGCCGGAACCGGCGGCCTGGCGGGGCGGGTCGGGGTCCTGTCGGTGCGGTGCGTGCTCCCCGCACGGCTCGCCGAGGTGCCCGCCGAGAAGATCGTGGAACTCCGCAGGAAGTACGAACCGGAGTTCTTCGCCTACCTGGACGCCATCGCCCGGACGGCGGCGGACCTGCGCGAGGAGCTGGCCGGCATCCGCAGTGCGCAGGCACTGGACATGTACGTGCGGCAGGCGGTGCACAAGGACTTCGAAGTCGAGCTGGTGAAGCTGCGCGAGGCCATGAACGGCGTCGGCCTCCAGACGATCACCACCTCCGTCAGCACCACCTTCGACACCCCCACCTCGGCGGCCCTGGCGAGCGGACTGATCGCCACGGTCGGCGGCACCGTGGCGGGCAGCGCGGCGGGCATCGTGGCCGGCGTCGGCGCGACGGCCGTGGGCATCCTCGGCGGAGCCCGGCGGCAGCGGGACGCGGCGCTCGCCGCGTCCCCGGTCAGCTTCCTCCTGCGCGTCGAACGCGGGCTGAGACCCACCACCGCGGTACGCCGCATCGGACGCGCCCTGCGACGGAGCGCCGGCGCCGACGTGTGAGCGGAACGCGCGGGACGGCGCCCGTCCCCTCAGCACTCGATGATGTTCACCGCGAGCCCGCCCCGGGCCGTCTCCTTGTACTTGACCGACATGTCCGCGCCGGTGTCCTTCATCGTCTTGATGACCTTGTCCAGGGACACCTTGTGCGAGCCGTCGCCGCGCATCGCCATCCGGGCCGCCGTGACCGCCTTCACCGCGGCCATGCCGTTGCGCTCGATGCACGGGATCTGCACCAGGCCGCCGACGGGGTCGCAGGTCAGACCGAGGTTGTGCTCCATGCCGATCTCGGCGGCGTTCTCCACCTGCTCGGGGGAGCCGCCCAGCACCTCCGCCAGCGCGCCCGCCGCCATCGAGCAGGCGGAGCCGACCTCGCCCTGGCAGCCGACCTCGGCGCCGGAGATGGAGGCGTTCTCCTTGAAGAGCATGCCGATCGCGCCGGCCGCCAGCAGGAAGCGGACCACGCCCTCCTCGTCGGCGCCGGGTACGAAGTTCATGTAGTAGTGCAGGACGGCGGGGATGATCCCGGCCGCGCCGTTCGTCGGGGCGGTGACGACCCGGCCGCCGGCCGCGTTCTCCTCGTTCACGGCCATGGCGTACAGGGTGATCCACTCCATGGCGAGGGCCTGCGGGTCGCCCTCGGAGCGCAGCTTGCGCGCGGTGTTCGCGGCGCGGCGGCGCACCTTCAGGCCGCCCGGCAGGATGCCCTCGCGGGACATGCCCCGGTCCACGCACGCCCGCATCACGCGCCATATCTCCAGCAGGCCCTCGCGGATCTCCTCCTCGCTCCGCCAGGCGCGCTCGTTCTCCAGCATCAGCGCGGAGATGGACAGGCCGGTCTCCCGCGTCAGGCGCAGCAGCTCGTCGCCCGTGCGGAAGGGGTACTTCAGGACCGTGTCGTCCAGCACGATGCGGTCCGCGCCCACCGCGTCCTCGTCCACGACGAAACCGCCGCCGACCGAGTAGTACGTCTTGGTCAGCAGCTCCGCGCCGGAGGCGTCGTACGCCCACAGCGTCATGCCGTTGGCGTGGTACGGGAGCGCCTTGCGGCGGTGCAGCACCATGTCGTCGTCGAAGGAGAACGCGATCTCGTGCTCGCCGAGCAGCCGGATCCGGCCACCGTCCTTGATCTTCTCCACCCGCTCGTCGGCCGACTCCACGTCCACCGTGCGCGGCGAGTCGCCCTCCAGGCCCAGCAGCACCGCCTTGGGCGTGCCGTGGCCGTGTCCGGTGGCGCCCAGGGAGCCGTACAGCTCCGCCCGGACCGAGGCGACCGAGTCCAGCAGGTCCTCGTTGCGCAGCCGCCGGGCGAACATCCGGGCCGCCCGCATCGGGCCGACCGTGTGCGAGCTGGACGGGCCGATGCCGATCGAGAAGAGATCGAAGACCGAGATGGCCACGGGAGGACTCCTAAGGGTTCGGCGGACGACGCTGTCCACCGGGGAAGGGTGGTTCAGAGGATCGGAAGGTCCGGGGGTCGGAAGAGAGGGATCGTTCATGCGGCGGTGCATGGTGCGGGGCACCGCGCCCACCGACCCAGTGTGCGCGATGCCCCTGATGTCCGTACGTGTGAAAGCGTACGAAATTACTTCAGACCGGGGTACAGCGGGTGCTTCGCGGCGAGTGCCGTCACCCGGGCCCGGAGCGCCTCCACGTCGAAGGACGGCTTCAGCGCCTCGGCGATCACGTCCGCGACCTCGGCGAAGTCCTCGGCCGTGAAGCCGCGGGTGGCCAGGGCGGGCGTACCGATGCGCAGCCCCGAGGTGACCATCGGCGGGCGCGGGTCGTTCGGGATCGCGTTGCGGTTGACCGTGATGCCGACCTCGTGGAGGCGGTCCTCGGCCTGCTGGCCGTCCAGCTCCGAGTTCCGCAGGTCGACCAGGACCAGGTGCACGTCCGTGCCGCCGGACAGCACGTCCACGCCCACGGCCTTCACGTCGTCCTTGACCAGGCGCTCGGCCAGGATGCGGGCGCCCTCCAGGGTGCGGCGCTGGCGCTCCCTGAAGTCCTCGGTGGCGCACACCTTGAAGGCGACCGCCTTGGCGGCGATCACATGCTCCAGCGGGCCGCCCTGCTGACCGGGGAAGACCGCGGAGTTGATCTTCTTGGCCAGCTCGGCCGTGGAGAGGATCACACCGCCGCGCGGGCCGCCGAGGGTCTTGTGGGTGGTCGTCGTCACGACGTGGGCGTGCGGCACCGGGTTCGGGTGCAGGCCCGCGGCGACCAGACCGGCGAAGTGCGCCATGTCGACCATGAGGTACGCGCCGACCTCGTCCGCGATCCGGCGGAACGCGGCGAAGTCGAGCTGACGCGGGTACGCCGACCAGCCGGCCACGATCAGCTTCGGCTTGCTCTCCTTGGCGAGCCGCTCGACCTCGGCCATGTCGACCTGGCCGTCGTCGCCGACGTGGTACGCGACCACGTCGTAGAGCTTGCCGGAGAAGTTGATCTTCATGCCGTGGGTCAGGTGCCCGCCGTGCGCGAGGTTCAGGCCCATGATCGTGTCACCGGGCTTGAGCAGCGCGAACATCGCGGCGGCGTTGGCCTGCGCGCCCGAGTGCGGCTGCACGTTGGCGTGCTCGGCGCCGAAGAGCTCCTTGACCCGGTCGATGGCGATCTGCTCGATCACGTCGACGTGCTCGCAGCCGCCGTAGTAGCGGCGGCCGGGGTAGCCCTCGGCGTACTTGTTGGTGAGGACCGAGCCCTGGGCCTCCATGACCGCGACCGGGGCGAAGTTCTCCGAGGCGATCATCTCGAGGGTGGACTGCTGGCGGTGCAGCTCGGCGTCGACGGCGGCGGCCACCGCCGGGTCGAGCTCGTGCAGGGGCGTGTTCAGAAGCGACATGCTGCTACGGCTCCTCAGCCCTTGATGAAGGCGTCGTACTCGGCGGCGGTCAGCAGGTCGGCCGGCTCGTCGGTGACGCGCACCTTGAACAGCCAGCCGCCCTCGAAGGGGGCGGAGTTCACCAGCGACGGGTCGTTCACCACGTCCTCGTTGACCTCGGTGACCTCACCGCCGACGGGGGAGTACAGGTCGCTGACCGACTTGGTGGACTCCAGCTCGCCGCAGGTCTCGCCCGCGGTCACGCCGTCACCGACCTCGGGGAGCTGGACGAAGACCACGTCGCCGAGCGCGTTGGCCGCGTGCTCCGTGATGCCGACCGTCGACACGCCGTCCTCGGCGGCCGACAGCCACTCGTGCTCCTTGCTGTAACGCAGCTGCGTGGGGTTGCTCATGTCCTGGATTCTCCTGTACGCGGGGGACTGCTGATGAGGGAGGGGACTGCTGTGCGGCGCCGGTGAGCAGGCACGACGTGCTCACCTCACGCGCGGAAAGCCGTCTGAGGACGGTGTCACTTCCGCCGCTTGTAGAACGGCAGCGCCACGACCTCGTACGGCTCGTGGCTGCCGCGGATGTCCACGCCGACGCCCTCGGTGCCGGGCGCGGCGTGGGCGGCGTCGACGTACGCCATCGCGATCGGCTTGCCCAGCGTCGGGGAGGGCGCGCCGGAGGTGACCTCGCCGATCACCTCGCCGCCGGCCACGACCGCGTACCCGGAGCGCGGGACCCGGCGGCCCTCGGCGACCAGGCCGACCAGGACGCGCGGAGGCTCGGACGCGGCGCGCTCGGCGGCCTCGGCGAGCGCCGCACGGCCCACGAAGTCGCCCTCCTTCTCGAACTTCACCACCCGGCCCAGACCGGCGTCGAAGGGCGTGAGGGAGGTGCTCAGCTCATTGCCGTACAGCGGCATGCCGGCCTCCAGACGGAGCGTGTCCCGGCAGGACAGCCCGCAGGGGACCAGGCCGGCGCCCTCGCCGGCCTTGGTGAGCGCCTGCCACAGCTCGGCCGCGTGCTCGGGCTTCACGAACAGCTCGAAGCCGTCCTCGCCGGTGTAGCCGGTACGGGCGATCAGCGCGGGCACACCGGCGACCGTGCCGGGCAGACCGGCGTAGTACTTCAGGCCGTCCAGGTCGGCGTCGGTGAGCGAGGCGAGGATGCCGGGGGACTCGGGGCCCTGCACGGCCAGCAGCGCGTAGGCGTCGCGGTCGTCGCGGACCTCGGCGTCGAAGCCGGCCGAGCGCTCGACGAGCGCGTCGAGGACCGTCCGGGCGTTGGAGGCGTTGGCGACCACCATGTACTCGGCGTCGTCCAGCCGGTAGACGATCAGGTCGTCCAGGATGCCGCCGTCCTCGCGGCAGATCATGGTGTAGCGGGCACGGCCCGGCTTCACGCTGCCGATGTTGCCGACCAGCGCGAAGTCCAGCAGTTCGGCGGCCCCCGGGCCGGTGACGGTGATCTCGCCCATGTGCGAGAGGTCGAAGAGGCCGGCCTTGGTGCGGACGGCGTTGTGCTCGTCGCGCTCGGAGCCGTAGCGCAGGGGCATGTCCCAGCCGGCGAAGTCGGTCATCGTCGCGCCGAGCGAACGGTGCAGGGCGTCGAGCGCGGTCCGGCGGGGTTCGGTACTGCTCATCGGTCGGTCTCCCAGAGGCGATGGGGGTCCCTCCCGCGCGAATTCATTCGGGCGTGGGGGAAGGCGAGGACGTTTCCTCCCCATCTGTCATCGGAACCTGAGAGGTTCGCCATGACCGCCCACGCAGGGGCGCCCTGGCTTGCACCTTGGGTGGAGCCACCGGAGCACTGCTGATGCCCTTCGGCGGCCCGCTTTTCAGATGTGCCTCGCCCGCGCGGTAACGGGGCCTGAGAGATTCAAGGGAGGGACTTGCTCCTTCGGCGCCCCGGCGGCAAACGGTGCCGGGGACTCTCCCGCGCGGATTCAAACGGCCGGTATGCAGTTGGCGCGCACATCATTGCACGCATCGCGGGGGCGCGGCAGGGGGACCCTTCCCAGGGGGTGCACAGGGTGTGCGGGCATCGTCACAGGGGGCTGTGACAAGCCTGTTTCAGGAAACGGACGGAAACGACAGACACCCGGCATTACCTTCTCTTTACACTCGGCGGGGATCGGTACTCGTACCCGGCCCCAGGGGAGGACGATCACGGTGAACAGGACCACGGCGTGCGCCACCACCACGGGCGTCACGCTGCCCCAGCAGCCGGCCGCTCAGGCCCGTCGGGCCCGCGGCGCGCTGCCGGCGCCCGTAGTCCGCGATCTGCGCGCACGGGCCGGCCGCAGCCCGCGCGCCCTGCTCTTCGGACCCCGGGACCTCGTCGTGGTCACCGGGCTGCCCGGCAGCGGCAAGTCCACCCTGATGCGGCGCACGGTGCGCGGCACCCGCGTCGACTCCCAGGACACCCGGGACCGCTGGGACGGCCGCATGCCGCGCCTCCTGCCGTACGCGGTCTACCGCCCGCTGGTCCGCCTCGCCCACTACGCCGGGCTGCGCCGCGTGCTGCGGACCGGGGGGCCGGTCGTCGTGCACGACTGCGGTACGCAGGCCTGGGTGCGCCGCTGGCTGGCCCGCGAGGCCCGCCGCCGGGGCGCGAGCCTGCATCTGCTGCTGCTCGACGTCACCCCGCAGCAGGCCCTGGCCGGCCAGCGCGAACGCGGGCGCGGTGTCTCCCGCTACGCGTTCCTGCGCCACCGCGCGGCGAGCGAGCGGCTGCTGCGCGCGGTGGAGCGGGGCGCGCTGCCGGCGGGCGCGGGTTCGGCGGTCCTGATCGACCGGGACGCGGCGGACGCGCTGCGCCGGGTCGGCTTCACGGGCTGACCGGCGCCGCGGGCCGACGGGTAGCCTTTCCAGCCACAGCAGCGGTTCCAGGCAGCAGGCGGTAGGCAGATGGACTTCCCGGCGGACTTCCCGGCACAGACGCACCCCCACCCGCACGGCGGGTGGCCCGGCAACGAGCTGGAGGAGGTGCTCTCCGCCTCCCTCGGCGTCCCCTCGGCGGGCGGCAGGATCGTCGAGGTGCTGGGCCGCAGCTTCGTCTGGGTCCCGCTGCCGAACGGCGGCGGCCCGGACAGCGGCCCGCTGGACCTGCCCACCATGGAGATCGACGGTCAGGTCCACGTCCCCGTCTTCAGCTCCGAGGAGCAGTTCCGCCAGGTCGTCGGCTCCCACATGTCGTACACGATCGCGCCCGCCGTGGAGTTCGCCCGCGGGCTGCCGCCGCAGGCCGGGATCGCGGTGAACCCCGGCGGCGTGGTCGGCATCCCGCTGCCGCCGCCGGCCGTCGCCGAGCTGTGCCGGGCCGGACGCACCCCGCTGGACGGCCCGGCGACCGGCGGCCGGGTCCGGCTGTTCGAACCCGACTGGCAGGACGACCCGCTGGACTTCCTCGCCGCCGCCTCGGCGGAGTTCGACGCCCTCGGCGTGGTGACCACCGCCCGCCGCTGCCTCGCCGCGATCGAGACGGCCGACCCGGTCCTCTTCATCGGCGTGGAACTCTCCCAATGGGAGGGCGACGCCCGCACCCTCCCCCTGAACGCCCTGGGCCGAGCCCTCGGCCGGACCCCGTCCCCCTGGCCGGTCAACCTCATCGTCCTGGACATCGCCCAGGACCCGGTCGGCGACTGGCTCCGCACCAAGGTCCACCCCTTCTACCAGCGCCAGCAGTAACCCCCTGAAGGGGCGCGGGGCTGTATCGATGTGCGGCTCCGCCGCGTGGGCGCGGCCAACCCCTGAAGGGGCGCGGGGCTGTATCGATGTGCGGCTCCGCCGCGTGGGCGCGACCAACCCCTGAAGGGGCGCGGGGCTGTATCGATGTGCGGCTCCGCCGCGTGGGCGCGACCAACCCCTGAAGGGGCGCGGGGAACTGCGCGACAAGCCACAACAAACCCGCACCCGCCCACGGCGCCACGGCCCCGAGCTCTCCCGCGAGCTCACCGCGATGCAGCCAGGCAGCCCGCCGCACGGTGTCGGCTTAAGCTAGGTCCATCCGCTGGCGAGGTACGGAGGGGCGATACAAGTGAGCGCTGGCACCGCGGCGACCGGACAGGTCGAGCACATGCTGCGCCAGGTGACGCCCGGGCGTTACGACGCGTACGAGGCACTGCTGCGCGCCCTCGCGACCCCCGCCTCCGGCCAGGTCTGGATGCTGCTCTGGCACGGCCAGGCCGGCTCCCCTGACGCCCAGTACGGGAACATGGAGGTCGAGGGCTTCGGCTACGCCCCCTGCGTCACCTCCGCCCAGGAGCTGTCCGCCAGCGGCTGGAACCGGTCGTACGAGGTGGTCGACGGCCTCGAAGTGGCCCGCGCGCTCTACCCCGACCACTACGGACTCTGGCTCAATCCGCACGCCCCCGGCGGCGGCGTCGGCATCCCCTGGCTGGACCTGCGCCGGATCGCCGGCGGCCTGGACCGCCAGCCCGCCGGACCGCTGCGGCTGTCCGAACCGGCCATCGAGATCCCGCAGTTCTACGCCCTCCTCGCGCAGAACGCCCACCGCACCCCGGCCGTCCGCGCCCTGCGCCGCGCCTGGGTGCAGCCCGCGCTGGGCGCCCCGTACCTCGCCATCGGCCTGGACGTGTACGACACCTCCCCGCCCGCCGTGGACGCCGTACGCGCGATGATGCAGCAGTCCCTCGGCGCGGTCCCGGACGGACTGCCCGTGTCGACCGTCGCGATGTCCGACGAGCACGACCCGGTCGCCATGTGGCTGCGCGCCAACTCCCGCCCGTTCTACGACCGGGAGGCCCACGGCGCCGTGCCGCCCCCCGCCGCGGCCTACGGCTACCCGCCCGCGCACCGGGGCTGACCGGCCCGGACGCCGCCGTGCTGACGGGGCGTCACTGTCCACGGAGTGGACAGGGTCAGGGGGTCGGAGTAACCGCGTCCGCTTGGCCTGCCGCATGCCGCTGGTTTCCCGCCACATTTTCGGCCATGCGCGCTCAGCGACTACCTGTTGACCGCCCGTCACCTGCGGTTTCACCCGTTCTTCACGCTTCCCCGGCGTCACCTGGGCGGCCGTCGCGACGGCGCTTCCGTGTCCGGCGGGTTAAATCTTGACGGGGGAACGCCTGAACCGTCCCTTATGTCAACTGTTCAGATCTCAGGTAGGTATCACCGCTATCCGGACTGTTCCTGACCGACTGCGAACGTCTGTAGTGTTCGGCCGGTCAAGATGCATCCACATAGCGGACCCGGAGTGGCCCCAGTATGCGCATATTCAAGTCCCGAACCGCTCGGGCGATCACGGCCGCGGTGGCGGTCGGTCTGATCGCCACGGGCTGCTCCAGCGAACGGGACGCTGACAACGAAAGCGGCGGCGGCAAGAAGGACACCTTCGTCTTCGCCGGTGCAGGTGACCCGGGTTCCCTGGACCCTGCCCTCGCGAGCGACGGTGAAACCTTCCGCGTGACGCGCCAGGCGTTCGAGGCCCTGCTCGAGCACGAGTCCGGCGGCACCAAGCTGGTCGGCGGCCTCGCCGAGACCTGGTCGAGCAACGACGAGGGCACCGTCTGGACCTTCAACCTCCGCAAGAACGTGAAGTTCCACGACGGCGAGGCGTTCAACGCCGCGGCGGTCTGCGCCAACTACGACCACTGGTTCAACTGGACGGGCACCTACCAGTCCAGCGCGGTCTCCTACTACTGGCAGACCATCATGGGCGGCTTCGCGAAGAACGAGGACAAGGAGACGCCCAAGGCGAACTACAAGTCCTGCACCGCGAAGGACGAGAACACCGCCGTCATCGAGGTCAACGAGCCCTCCGCCAACCTCCCCGGCGGCTTCTCCCTCCAGGCCCTGGCGATCCACTCGCCGAAGGCCCTCAAGGAGTACGCGAAGGAGGAGGCGACCGCCAAGGGCGACGCCATCACGTACCCCAAGTACAGCCAGGAGGCCGGCACGGTCGCCGGTACCGGCCCGTACAAGATCACGAAGTGGAACAAGGGCAACAAGGAAGTCACCCTTGAGCGCTTCGACGACTACTGGGGCGAGAAGGCGAAGATCAAGAACCTGGTCTTCCGCACCATCGACACCGAAGAGGGCCGCCGCCAGGCGCTCCAGGCCGGTGACATCGACGGCTACGACCTGGTCGCGCCGGCCGACGTCAAGACCCTCGAGGACGAGGGCTTCGTCGTCCCGACCCGTGGCGTCTTCAACCTCTTCTACGTGGGCATGAGCCAGGAGGCCAACAAGGCCCTCAAGAAGAAGGAAGTCCGCCAGGCGATCGCGCAGGCGATCGACAAGGAGAACCTGGTCAAGACCCAGCTGCCCGAGGGCGGCAAGGTCGCCGACCAGTTCATGCCGGACACCATCGCGGGCTACTCCAAGAACGTCAAGAAGTACCCGTACGACACCGCCGCGGCGAAGAACCTCCTCAAGAAGGCCGGTGAGGAGAAGCTCAAGGTCGAGTTCTGCTACCCGACCGAGGTCACCCGCCCGTACATGCCTGCCCCGCAGGACCTGTTCGAGCTGATGAAGGCCGACCTGGAGAAGGCCGGCATCACCGTCACGCCGAAGGCCATGAAGTGGGCCCCGGACTACATCGACGCCACCGAGGCGGGCTCCTGCGACCTGCACATGCTCGGCTGGACCGGTGACTTCAACGACGGCTACAACTTCATCGGCACCTGGTTCGCCGGGTACGACAAGCAGTGGGGCTTCAAGGACAAGAAGGTCTTCGACGCCGTGAACGCCGGCTCGAAGATGGGCAAGGCCGAGGAGCGCACCGCCGCGTACGAGAAGGCCAACGAGGTCATCATGGACTACCTCCCGGGCGTCCCGATCTCGTCCTCCCCGCCGGCCATCGCCTTCGCCAAGAACGTGAACCCGCCGAACGTCTCCCCGCTGACGCAGGAAGTCTTCGCCGAGACGTCCTTCAAGTAGGCGAGCAGCGGTAGGAAACCGAAACGGGGGGTCCGCCCGGTCGTCGCAACTCGGCGGCCGGGCGGGTCCATTCATGTAAGACATCACGCAAGAAAGGGGCATGCGGGGTGCTGCGTCTCGTCGTACGAAGACTGCTCCAGCTCATACCCACGCTGCTCGGCCTGTCGGTTCTGCTCTTCCTGTGGCTCGACCGTCTGCCCGGTGGGCCCGCCTCAGCGATCCTGGGGGAGAAGGCCACCGAGGCCGAAGTGGCGCGTATCAACCGCGCGCTCGGGCTGGACCAGCCCGTCTACGTCCAGTACTGGCGTTTCCTCAAGCGCATCGCCGAACTCGACCTGGGCACCTCCACCCAGACCGGACAGCCGGTGTGGGACGAGTTCGTCCTGCGCTTCCCCGCGACCGTGGAGCTGTCGCTCCTCGCGATCCTGATCGCGGTCGCCGTCGGCGTGCCCCTCGGCTACTTCGCGGCCCGCAACCGCGGTGGCTGGCTCGACGTCAGCGCGGTCTCCGGCTCGCTCGTCGGCATCTGCATCCCGGTCTTCTTCCTGGCCCTGATCCTCAAGCAGATCTTCGCCGTCCAGCTCGGGATCTTCCCCAGCTACGGACGCCAGGACACCGGCATCAACGCCACCGACGTGA
Organism: Streptomyces sp. NPDC053426; assembly: GCF_055585405.1. Classification (NCBI taxonomy): domain Bacteria; kingdom Bacillati; phylum Actinomycetota; class Actinomycetes; order Kitasatosporales; family Streptomycetaceae; genus Streptomyces; species Streptomyces sp. NPDC053426. Next base: position 92,098 of record NZ_JBVJKE010000010.1, read on the forward strand.
CCGGCTTCGCCGTCCTGGACGGCATCCTCACCGGGGAGTTCGACGCCTCCTGGGACGCGATCACGCACCTGATCCTGCCCGCCGTCGCCCTGGCCTCCATCCCGCTCGCGGTCATCGTGCGCATGACCCGCGCCAGCGTCCTCGAGGTGCAGGACGAGGACTACGTCCGCACCGCCGAGGCCAAGGGCCTCAAGCGGAGCGTCGTCCGCACCCGGCACGTGCTGCGCAACGCGATGCTCCCCGTGGTGACCGCGGTCGGCCTGCTCACCGGCTCCCTGCTGTCCGGCGCGGTCCTGACCGAGTCCGTGTTCTCCTTCGGCGGCATCGGCTCCTTCATCCGGACCGCGATCGACGGCCGCGACTACCCCGTGCTCGTCGGGTTCATCATGTTCATCGCGCTGATATACGTCCTGATCAACTTGTTGGTGGACCTGGCGTACAGCCTCATCGACCCGAGAGTGCGGGTGCACTGACATGAGTGTCGCCACCAAGACCGACAAGATCCAGCGGCTCGCGGAACTGGCCGCGACCAAGGAGACCAGCACCGGCGCCAGCCTGTGGCGGGAGGCGTTCCGCCGCCTCAAGCGCAGCAAGATGGCGATCATCGGCGCGGTCGTCATCGCCCTGTTCGTCGTCCTCGCGATCATCGGGCCCTACATCGCCCCGTTCTCCCCGACCGCCCAGACCTGGCGCGGCGAGGTCTTCCCCAACCGCGGCGAGTTCGTCGGCATGCGCGGCGAGAACTGGTTCGGGCTCGACCACCTCGGCCGGGACATGTTCTCCCGCATGCTGGTCGGCGCCCGCCAGACGCTGCTCGTCGGTGTCGTCGCCACGATGATCGGTCTGATCATCGGCTTCGTGATCGGCGGCCTCGCCGGCGCCTTCGCCACCCTCGGCGGTGACACCGGCAAGCGCATCGACTCCGTCATCATGCGTTTCATCGACATCATGCTGGCGATGCCCTCGCTGCTGCTGGCCGTGTCCATCGCCGCGGTCATGGGTCAGTCGCTGACCACCGTGATGATCGCCGTGGGTGTCGTCCAGATCCCGGTGTTCGCCCGGCTGCTGCGCGGCTCCATGCTGGCCCAGGGCAGCTCGGACTACGTGCTCGCCGCCCAGTCCCTCGGTGTGCGCAAGCGGCGCATCGTCCTCTCGCAGATCATCCCCAACTCGCTCAGCCCGGTGATCGTGCAGGCCACGCTCTCCCTGGCCACCGCGATCATCGAGGCGGCCGCCCTGTCCTACCTGGGCCTCGGCAACCCCGACCCGGCCATCCCCGAGTGGGGCGTCATGCTCACCCAGGCGCAGCGGTTCTTCGACAACGCGCCGATGATGGCGGTCTACCCCGCCGTCGGCATCATCATCACCGCCCTCGGCTTCACCCTCCTCGGCGAGGCCATGCGGGAAGCCCTCGACCCGAAGCTGAGGGGCTGAACCACCATGTCTCTGCTCAATGTCGACGAACTGACCATCACCTTCGGCGGCCGTGGCCGCAAGGAGTCCCGGGCGGTCGACGGCGTCTCCTTCGAGGTCGACCAGGGCCAGGTCGTGGGCCTGGTCGGCGAGTCCGGCTGCGGGAAGTCCGTCACCTCCCTGGCCCTGATGGGCCTGCTCCCGAGCAAGGGCGTCACCATCGGCGGCCGTGCCGAGTTCGACGGCGCGGACCTGTTCACGATGAGCCCGTCCGCCCGCCGCGACCTGCGCGGCAGCGAAATGGCGATGATCTTCCAGGACCCGCTGTCCTCGCTCAACCCGGTCGTGCCGGTCGGCGTGCAGGTCACCGAGATCCTGGAGCGCCACCGCGGGATGAAGGGCGAGGCCGCCCGCAAGGAGGCCGCCCACCTGCTGGACCGGGTCGGCATCCCCGACCCGACCCGGCGGCTCAAGGAGTACCCGCACCAGCTCTCCGGCGGCATGCGCCAGCGCGCGCTGATCGCCATGGCGGTGGCCTGCGCCCCCCGCATGCTCATCGCCGACGAGCCCACCACGGCCCTCGACGTGACGATCCAGGCGCAGATCCTGGAGCTGCTCAAGGAACTCGTGGACCAGGAGGGCACCGCCCTGCTGATGATCACCCACGACCTCGGCGTGGTCGCAGGACTCTGCGACCAGGTCAACGTGCTCTACGCGGGCAAGACCGTGGAGTCCGCCGGGCGCCGTGAGCTGTTCGGTCACCCGACCCACCCCTACGCGCACGGACTGCTGGGTTCCATCCCGCGGCTGGACGCTCCCCGGGGCGAACCCCTCAAGCCCATCCGGGGCTCCATCAACGACCGCATCGCCTGGGCCGACGGCTGCGCCTTCGCGCCCCGCTGCGACCGGTACGAGATGGGCTGCCTGACCGGCACCCCGCAGCTCACCGAGCCGCGCGCGGCCGGCCACCAGGTGCGGTGCGTCAACCCCGTACTCGACGACGCGAAGGCCGAGGAGGTCACCGCATGAGCCTGCTCGAACTGGACGGCGTCAAGGTCCACTTCCCCATCAAGAAGGGCGTCTTCGTCGACCGCACGGTCGGTCACGTCTACGCCGTGGACGGGGTGTCCCTGAAGGTCGAGGCCGGCGAGACCTACGGTCTGGTCGGCGAGTCCGGCTGCGGCAAGACCACCCTCGGGCGGTCCGTGCTGCGGCTGGTGGACATCACCGAGGGCTCCGTCGTCCTCGACGGCACCGACCTGGCGAAGCTGCCCGGCGAGGAGATGCGCCGCTTCCGGCGCCGGCTCCAGATGGTCTTCCAGGACCCGCTGGGCTCGCTCAACCCCCGGCAGAACATCGAGTCGATCCTGTCCGAGGGCATGATCGCCCACGGCATCGGCAAGGACCAGGAGGAGCGCCGGGAGAAGATCAAGTCGATCCTGGACAAGGTCGGCCTGCCCTCCAACGCGCTCTCGCGCTACCCGCACGAGTTCTCCGGCGGCCAGCGCCAGCGCATCGGCATCGCCCGCGCCCTCGTCCTCGAACCCGACGTGATCATCTGCGACGAGCCGGTCTCCGCGCTCGACGTGTCGGTCCAGGCCCAGGTCATCAACCTGCTGGACGAGCTCCAGGAGGAACTCGGCCTGACCTATGTGGTGATCGCCCACGACCTCGCGGTGGTCCGGCACATCTCCGACACGATCGGCGTGATGTACCTGGGCTCGCTGGTCGAGGAGGCGCCGAGCGACGCGCTGTACGCCGAGCCGAAGCACCCGTACACCAAGGCCCTGATGTCGGCCGTGCCGGTGCCGGACCCGGAGGTGGAGGACAAGCGCGAGCGCATCCTGCTCACCGGCGACCTGCCCTCCCCGGCGAACCCGCCCAGCGGCTGCCGCTTCCACACGCGCTGCCCGTGGGCGCAGGCCGAGCGCTGCTCGACCGAACGCCCCGAACTGCGCGACATCGGCGGCGGCCACCGGGTGGCCTGCCACTTCGCCGACGAGATCGCGGCCGGGACGCTGAAGCGGACCACGGGCGAGGTCGTGTCGGCGACCCGCGAGGGCGTGGACGACAACCCGACGCCCGTGGAGCCCGGCACCCCGGCGGTGCCGGAACAGCCCGGCCCGCCGAAGCAGGAGACCGTGCCGGAGCAGGGGGACACGCCCGAGCCGGCGGAGAAGGCGGAGACCACCGACAAGGCCGCCGAGGCCGACGAGGCCGAGAGCGCCGAGAAGGCCGGGACCGTCGACGAGGCTGAGAAGGCCGTGAGCGCGGAGAAGGCTGCCGAGGCCGACGAGGTCGAGAAGGCCGACGAGGTCGAGAGCGCTGAGAAGGCCGAGGCCGCCGAGAGCGTGGCGAAGGCTGACGAGGCCGGGACCGTCGACGAGGCTGAGAAGGCCGTGAGCGCGGAGAAGGCTGCCGAGGCCGACGAGGTCGCGAGCACCGACGACGCCGAGTCCGCCGACAAGGCCGCGACTGCCGCCAAGGCGGAGAAGGCCGAGAACGCCGACGACGCCGAAAGCGCCGAGAAGGCCGAGGCCGCCGAGACCGCCGAGGCGAAGGCCGAGAGCGCGGAAGAGGCCGGCGAGGCCAAGGCCGCCGGCAAGGCGAAGGCCGCCGGGAAAGCCGGCGCCGCCGACAAGGCCGTATAGACGGCCGACGGCCGCAGCCGTCGGCCGGGTCTTCGCCCGCGTCCGGGATATCGCCCGACGGGATCCCGGACAGCAAGTTCACACCGCCCCTCGCCTTGCTTTGCAAGGCGAGGGGTTCTTGCTGGGTGAGAATGTAAGGGTGCTCCAGCAACTGTTCAGTCCGTCCGTCCTGCACACGCTCGACCTGATCGGCATCTTCGTCTTCGCGATCTCCGGCGCCCTGCTGGCCGTCCGCAAGAACTTCGACGTCTTCGGCATCGCCGTGCTCGCCGAGGTCACCGCGCTCGGCGGCGGACTCTTCCGCGACCTGGTCATCGGCGCCGTACCGCCCGCCGCCTTCACCGACCTGGGGTACTTCGTCACCCCGCTGCTCGCCACGGTCCTGGTGTTCTTCCTCCACCCGCACGTGGAACGCATCCAGACCGGCGTCAACGTCTTCGACGCGGCCGGCCTCGGCCTGTTCTGCGTCGTCGGCACGACCAAGGCGTACGACTACGGCCTCGGCCTGACCGCCTCCGCCTGTCTGGGCCTGGCCACCGCGGTCGGCGGCGGTGTGCTGCGCGACGTGCTCGCCAACGAGGTGCCGTCGCTGCTGCGCTGGGACCGCGACCTGTACGCCGTCCCGGCCATCGTCGGCGCCGCCCTGACCGCGCTGTGCATCCGCTACGACGTGCTGAACGCGGGGACCAGCAGCGTCGCCGTGGTCACGGCCTTCGTGCTGCGCATCCTCGCGATGCGCTACCACTGGCGGGCCCCTCGCGCATGGCACCGCCGTTCGACGGTCCGGGAGGAGTAGTCCCGCGGGCCGCGAGAACAAAGCTACCGCTTAGTATTATCTTCTTGTACTGTTCAGCCATGCCAGAAGCAGCCTCCGCCCAGCCCGTCAGGGCCACCATCGGCGCCAGTGAGTTCGACCGCGACACCGCGCTCACCCCCCGCGCGCCCGGCGTCTACGACATCGACCTCTCCGCCGGCTGGACGATCATCAACGCCGTCAACGGCGGCTACCTGCTGGCGGTCCTGGGCCGCGCGCTCGCGGACGCCCTGCCGCACGCCGACCCGTTCACCATCTCCGCGCACTACCTGACCGCCTCCCAGCCGGGCCCGGCGGTCGTCCGCACCGAGACCGTGCGCACCGGACGGACCCTGTCGACCGGTCAGGCGTCCCTGTTCCAGTTCGACGAGCGGGGCGACGAGGTGGAGCGCATCCGCGTCCTCGCCTCCTACGGCGATCTGGACTCCCTCCCCGACGACGTCCGTACGACCGCCGAGCCGCCCGCGATACCGCCGATGGAGCAGTGCTTCGGCCCGGAGGACGGCCCCGCCCCGGTCGACGGCAGCTCCGCCATCACCGAGCGCCTGATGCTCAAGCTCGACCCCTCGACCCTGGGATGGGCGCTCGGACAGCCCTCCGGCAAGGGGGAGATGCGGGCCTGGTTCGGTCTCGCCGACGGCCGGGACCCCGACCCGTTCGCGCTGCTCCTCGCGGTGGACGCCCTGCCGCCGACCGCCTTCGAACTGGGCCTGTCCGGCTGGGTCCCCACGGTGGAGCTGACCGTCCACGTCCGCTGCCGCCCGGCCCCGGGCCCCCTGCGCGTCTCGATCACCACCCGCAACCTCGCCGGCGGCTTCCTGGAGGAGGACGCGGAGGTCTGGGACAGCGAGGACCGCCTGGTGGCCCAGTCCCGCCAACTGGCACGGGCCCGCCTGTGAGAACCAGCCCCTCCGGCGCTTGAGGAGCGGGGGCCCGGGGGCGGCGCCCCCGGGTACGGGACGGATGGGGGCGGCGGGGGCGAGACGAACCCCACCCGCCCCGCCCCGGACCTCGGACTCGCGCAGGCGGACGGCACGCTCCCGTCGGGCTTCCGGGCGGGCGGCGCATCCCGGCCAACCGCACTCCGTGGCCGCTGCACGGGGCCCGTAGAATCGGCCCCACCATGGCTTACCTCGACCACGCCGCGACCACCCCGATGCTTCCCGAGGCGGTCGAGGCACTCACCGCGCACCTGGGCGTCACCGGCAACGCCTCCTCCCTCCACGCGGCCGGCCGCCGCGCCCGGCGCACCGTCGAGGAGGCCCGCGAAACCCTCGCCGAGGCCCTCGGCGCCCGGCCCAGCGAGATCGTGTTCACCTCCGGCGGAACCGAGGCCGACAACCTCGCCGTGAAGGGGCTCTACTGGTCCCGGCGCGCCGCGGACCCGGCCCGCACCCGGGTCCTCGCCAGCCCCGTCGAGCACCACGCCGTCCTCGACGCCGTCCACTGGCTCGGCGAGCACGAGGGCGCCACCGTCGAGTACCTGCCGGTCGACTCCCACGGCCGGGTCCACCCGGACACCCTGCGCGAGGCCATCGCCCGCGACCCCGACGACGTCGCCCTCGCCACCGTCATGTGGGCCAACAACGAGATCGGGACGATCCTGCCGGTCCGCGAACTCGCCGAGACCGCCGCTGAGTTCGGCGTGCCGCTGCACTCCGACGCGGTCCAGGCCTTCGGCCAGGTCCCGGTGGACTTCGCCGCGTCGGGGCTCGCCGCGATGACCGTGTCCGGGCACAAGATCGGCGGCCCGTACGGCATCGGCGCGCTGCTCCTGGGCCGCGAGCACACCCCCGTGCCCGTCCTGCACGGCGGCGGACAGGAACGCCACGTCCGCTCCGGCACCCTCGACGTCCCCGCCGTCGCCTCCTTCGCGACCGCCGGGCGGCTCGCCGCCGAGCAGCAGGAGTGGTTCGCCCGCGAGATCGGCAGGCTGCGCGACGACCTGGTCACCGCGGTCCGCGAGGCCGTCCCGGACGCCGTCCTCGGCGGCGACCCCGCGCCCGGGGGGCGTCTTCCGGCCAATGCGCACTTCACCTTCCCCGGCTGCGAGGGCGACTCCCTGCTGCTCCTCCTGGACGCGCAGGGCATCGAGTGCTCCACCGGGTCCGCCTGTACCGCCGGCGTCGCCCAGCCCAGCCATGTCCTCCTGGCCACCGGAACCGATCCCGACCTGGCCCGTGGAACCCTGCGCTTCTCCCTCGGTCACACCTCCACGGAGGCCGACGTGGAGGCGCTGGCCAAGGCGATCGGACCGGCGGTGGAACGGGCCCGGGCGGCGGGGCTGACCTAGCCCGCCGTTGCCGACGGGGAGCCCGGGGGACCGGATCGGGCCTGCTCCGTGCGGGCCCGCCGGACCAGTTTCATGTAGCGGTCCCAGTCCCAGTGCGGCCCCGGGTCGGTGTGGTCCGTGCCCGGGACCTCGACGTGACCGATGACGTGGTCGCGGTCGACCGGGATGTCGTAGCGGGCGCATATCCGTGCGGTGAGGCGGGCCGACGCCTCGTACATCTCGTCCGTGAAGTCCTCGGGGCGGTCCACGAAGCCCGCGTGCTCGATGCCGACGCTGCGCTCGTTGTAGTCGCGGTTGCCCGCGTGGTAGGCCACGTCCAGCTCGCGGATCATCTGGGTGACGCGGCCGTCCTGGCCCACGATGTAGTGCGAGGCGGCCTTGTGCTCCGGGTTCTGGAACGCCTGCACCGCGCTGTCGAAGCTGCCCTGGGTGACATGGACGATCACCATGTCGACGCCGAAGTCGTCCGGCCGGTCCGCGCGGCGCCAGTTGGCGTCCGAGGCCGCCACCCAGCGGGCGCCCGCGTAGTCCACCACGCCCTGCTCGCGCGGCTTCTCGACGCCCGGCACGCGCCACCACAGCCGCGCCAGCTCGTCCCGCGCCAGCGCCGCCGTGCCCGCCGCTGCCGCCACCCCGCCCACGATCAGGGCCCGCCGCCCGATGCGCCGGTCCCCGTCAGCTGATGCTTTTCGCGCCCCCATATGATCGTAAACGGATTTCCGGCGGCCGTGGTTCCCGTGCCCCGTACCCTGGAGGGGTTATGACTGACACCTCGCAGCGCTCCCGCCCCCTCCGCGTCCTGGCCGCCATGTCCGGCGGAGTCGACTCCGCCGTCGCCGCCGCCCGCGCGGCCGAAGCGGGCCACGACGTGACCGGCGTCCACCTCGCGCTCTCCGCGAACCCGCAGTCGTTCCGTACCGGCGCGCGGGGCTGCTGCACCATCGAGGACTCGCGCGACGCCCGCCGCGCCGCCGACGTCATCGGCATCCCGTTCTACGTGTGGGACCTCGCCGACCGCTTCCGCGAGGACGTCGTCGAGGACTTCGTCGCCGAGTACGAGGCCGGCCGCACCCCCAACCCGTGCCTGCGCTGCAACGAGAAGATCAAGTTCGCCGCCCTGCTGGACAAGGCGCTGGCGCTCGGCTTCGACGCGGTCTGCACCGGCCACTACGCCCAGGTGATCCTGCGCGAGGACGGCACCCGCGAACTGCACCGCGCCTCCGACATGGCCAAGGACCAGAGCTACGTCCTCGGCGTGCTCGACGACCGCCAGCTCGCCCACGCGATGTTCCCCCTCGGTGACACGGTCACCACCAAGGAGGAGATCCGCGCGGAGGCCGAGCGGCGCGGACTGGCCGTGGCCAAGAAGCCCGACTCGCACGACATCTGTTTCATCGCCGACGGCGACACCCAGGGCTTCCTCGCGAACCGCCTCGGCAAGGCCGAGGGCGACATCGTCGACGAGTCCGGCACCAAGGTCGGCAGCCACGAGGGCGCGTACGGCTTCACCATCGGCCAGCGCAAGGGCCTGCGGATCGGCACCCCCGCCCCCGACGGCAAGCCCCGCTACGTCCTCGACATCTCCCCGGTGACCAACACGGTCACCGTCGGCCCCGCGGCGGCCCTCGACGTCACCGCCCTCACCGCGATCAAGCCCCGCTGGTGCGGCGCCGCCCCGTCCGGCCCCGGCACCTACACGGCCCAGCTGCGCGCCCACGGCGGCGAGACCGGGGTGACGGCGGAACTCGTCGACGGGGAACTCCGGGTGAGCTTCACCGAACCCGTCCGCGGCGTCGCCCCCGGCCAGGCGATCGTCCTGTACGACGGCACCCGCGTGGTGGGCTCGGCGACGATCGCGTCGACGGTGCGGGCGACGGCCGGCGTGGCCTGAGGGCGCTCCTCCGGGCCCGGCGGGGCGCTCACCGCGTGAAGAACTCCGCCAGGACCGGGGCCAGGACGTCCGGTTCGACCATGTGGGTCTGGCCCTCCAGGGTGCGGTACGTGCCCCGGGGGACGGACTCGGCGATCGCCCGCGCGGCCTCACGCATCCACGCCGGGCTCGCGTCGCCCGCGATCGACAGCACCGGGACGCGGATCGACGCCAGCAGCTCGCGCGGTACGCTCCCGTCGCCCATCACGGCGTCGTCGTACGCGAGGCTCGGCGCGATCGACTCCATCCCGGCCCACATCGGTGACTGCCGCGCGCCCTGGATGACGTCCTCGCCGAGTCCGGTCAGCCGCAGGAACAGCTCCACCGCGTCCCCGCGCCGCCCCTCGGCGAGCGCCGCCGTCAGCCGCTCGGTGTAGCGCGCCCGCTCCCCGAGATCCTCCTCGGACATCGCGTACGGCGTCTCGTACACGGCGACGTGGTGCACCGGCAGTCCGCTCGCCGCCGCCCTGAGCGCCAGCGCGCCGCCCGAGGAGACGCCGTACAGCGCGGCCTCGCCGCCCACCGCCCCGATCAGCGCCGCCAGGTCCTCGACCTCGCGCTCCACCGCGTACGGCGCCGTGTCCCCGCTGCCGCCCCGGCCCCGGCGGTCGTACACGACCACCCGGAACCGCTCCGAGAGGGGCGCCGCCAGCGGGGCCACCGTGCCGCCCGTCGACATCGCGCCGCTGACGAGAACGATCGTGGCACCCCGCCCGGCGCTCTCGTACGCCAGGGAGGTGCCGTCACGCGAAGAGATGTTCTTGTCCATGTCACGCCAGACTGCCGCACGGGACGGCGTTCATCGGTGAGGCGGGCGGCGCGTTCGCCCAGCACAACCCGTTTACGTGATCAGCCGACTTCGACCTCGTAGAAGCAGAGGTGGTCCTTGATCCGCGCGACGTCCGGCTTCGGCTCCGGGTACGCCCAGACCAGGTCCGCCGCGTCCGGCAGCGACCAGTAGGACGCGGTGCCCTTGAAGGGGCAGCGCGTGTGCGTCCCGGAGGGTGTCAGCAGGTCGAGCCGTACGTCCGCCGGCGGGATGTAGTACCGGTCCGGGCAGCCCGTCTCCTTCAGCAGCAGCGCCCCGTCGCTCTCCGCCAGCACCTGCCCGCCGTGCACCACGCGCACGTGCCGGTCACTGGCCTCGATGGTGATGCGGTGGCCTGTGGTCACGATCGTCCCTCCTCGGGTAGCCGACTCCGCGAGTACAGCGCACGCTGAAGCGGACTTCTTCCCGAGGAGGACCCGCAGGAGGACCCATGGGAGCCAAGGACACCGGCCGGAACCGCGGCACCCTCGCCCACCGGGCCGGCTACGCCCTGCGCCATCCGGGGCGCGTCCCCGCCCACGCGCGGCGCGCGCTGCGCGACACCTGGCTGCGGCTGCTCCACCGCGACCACATCGCCTACTACCGCGCGGTGATGGCCTCCGACGCGGCCCGCGGCGCCGAGGCGGCGGTCGGCCACAACCCCTCGCGCGAGCAGTGGGCGCGCATCGGCCGGATGCAGTTCGACTACCTGCTGCGGCACGGGCTGCGGCCCGACCACCGGATGCTGGAGATCGGCTGCGGCAACCTCCGCGCGGGACGCCTCTTCATCGACCACCTGGAACCCGGCCACTACCACGGCATCGACATCTCGCCGCACATCCTGCTCGCCGCCCAGGACACCCTCGTACGCGACGGACTCCAGGCCAAGCTGCCGTACCTGTCCCTCGCGAACGACCTCACCTTCGCCTTCCTGCCCGACGGGCACTTCGACGTCGTCCACGCGCACAGCGTCTTCTCGCACTCGCCCCGGCACGTCATCGAGGAGTGCTTCGCGCACGTCGGGAGGGTGCTCGCGCCCGGCGGGTTCTTCGACTTCACCTTCGACCGCACGGAGGGCGAGGAGCACCAGGTGCTGCACGAGGACTTCTACTACCGGACGGAGACGCTGGTGGAACTGGCCGCCGGGTACGGCCTCACCGCGCGGTTCATGGACGACTGGGAGGAGCTGCCGCACCGGCAGTCGAAGATGCGACTGACCGCGATGTCCGACCGGGCCCGTACTGTGGGTCCGTGAACATCTGTGTCTTTCTCTCCGCCGCCGACCTCGACGAACGCTACACACGCCCCGCGCGGGAGTTCGCGCGACTGCTCGGCAAGGGCGGGCACACGCTGGTGTGGGGCGGCTCCGACGTCGGCCTGATGAAGGTCGTCGCCGACGGGGTGGAGGAGGCGGGCGGGCGGCTCCTCGGCGTCTCCGTGGAGTTCCTCGCGGCGAAGGCGCGCGACGGCGTCGACGAGATGGTGATCGCGCGTGACCTCGCCGAGCGCAAGCGGCTGCTGCTGGAGAAGGCCGACGCGGTGGTCATCATGGTCGGCGGCACCGGCACCCTCGACGAGGCGACCGAGATCCTGGAGCTGAAGAAGCACGGACACACCGAGAAGCCGGTGGTGCTGCTCAACACCGCGGGCTTCTACGACGGCCTCAAGGAGCAGTTCCGCCGCATGGAGGACGAGGGCTTCCTGCCCCGCCCGCTCACCGACCTGGTGTTCTTCGCCGAGGAGCCGGTGGGCGCGCTGGCCTACCTGGAGGAGAGCCTGGGCGAAAAGTGACCGCCCGATGATGCGAGCATGGCGGGCATGGCTACACATGTGATCACCGGAGCGGGCTCCGGCATCGGCGCGGCCGTCGCCCGCCGCCTGCACGCGCGCGGGGACGAACTCGTCCTGCACGCGCGCGACGCGGGCCGGGCGAAGGAACTGGCGGCCCGGTTCCCCGGCGCCCGCACCCTCGTCGGCGACCTGGCGGACCCGGACAAGCTCTCCTGGGCCTTCTCCCACCAGTCGCTCCCGGACCGGGTGGACTCCCTCCTGCACATCGCCGGCGTGGTCGACCTCGGCCCGGTCGGCGAGCTGACCCCGAAGACCTGGCGGCACCAGCTCAACGTCAACCTGATCGCCCCCGCCGAGCTGACCCGCCACTTCCTGCCCCAGCTCCGCGCGAGCCGGGGCCACGTGATCTTCGTCAACTCCGGCGCCGGCCTGGCCGCCCACGCCGACTGGTCCGCGTACGCGGCCTCCAAGCACGGCCTGAAGGCCCTCGCGGACTCCCTGCGCCACGAGGAGCACGGCCATGGCGTCCGTGTCACCTCGGTCTACCCCGGCCGCACGGCCAGCCCCATGCAGGCCAAGGTCCACCAGCAGGAGGGCAAGGAGTACGACCCCGCGCGGTGGATCGACCCCGAGTCGGTCGCCACGACCATCGTGACGGCCCTGGACCTCCCGGCCGACGCGGAGATCAACGACCTGACGGTCCGACCGGGGTGGTGACTTTCAGCCCCTCCAACACCATCCAGCCCCTCCGGCGTTTGAGGAGCGGGGGTCCGGGGGCAGCGCCCCCGGGATGGGACGGGTAGGGGCGGCGGGGGCGAAAAACATCCGTACGCTCTACGGGTGAGCGAAAACAGCCAGTTCAGCTTCGCCCCCGCGACAGGGATCGGCTCCATGCCGGGCGGGGACGCCCGGGAGGCCGCCAAAACCGTCACCGGCAGCTTCGAGACCTTCCCCCACCTCCCCGAGCTCCCCGCCCGCGGCCCCGGCGCGGACATGATCGGCCGCACCGCGGGCATGCTCGTGGAGCTGTACGCCCGCGTCGAACCCAGCGGGTGGCGCCTCGGCGACCGCCCCGGCCGCGACACCAAGCGCGCCCGCTCCTGGCTCGGCGAGGACCTCGACGCGCTGGAGGAGTTCACCCAGGAGTACCAGGGCCTCCTGAAGGTCCAGGCGGTCGGCCCGTGGACGCTCGCCGCCGCCCTGGAGCTGCGCAACGGCGAGGCCGCCCTCTCCGACCCCGGCGCCTGCCGCGACCTCGCCGCCTCCCTCGCCGAGGGACTGCGCCTCCACCTCGCCGAGATGCGGCGGCGCGTACCCGGCGCGCGGCTCGTCCTGCAGCTCGACGAACCCTCCCTCACCGCCGTACTGCGCGGACAGGTGCGGACCGCCAGCGGCTACCGCACCCACCGCGCGGTGGACCGGCAGATCGTCGAGGCCACGCTGCGGGACGTCGTCGGGGTTCACGACGGCGGGCCCGTCGTGGTCCACTCGTGCGCACCGGACGTCCCGTTCGCCCTGCTGCGCCGGGCGGGCGCGACGGGGATCTCCTTCGACTTCTCCCTCCTCACCGAGCGTGACGACGAGGTGATCGGGGAAGCGGTGGAGAGCGGGACCCGGCTGTTCGCCGGTGTCGTCCCGGGCACGGACGGACCGTTGTCGGACCCTGGCGGTAGCGTCATGGGTGTCAGGACGCTCTGGCGCAGGCTGGGGCTGCGGCCGGGACTCCTCCCGGAGGCGGTCACGCTCACTCCGGCGTGCGGACTCGCGGGGGCCTCCCCGGAGTACGCGCGCAGGGCCCTCGCCCATTGCGTCCGGGCGGCGAGATCCCTCGCGGACAACCCAGAGTAACGGGAGGACACACGGTGGCCGGCGACAAGCAAGCGGAGACGACGAGCGTGCCCGCCGAGGCACGGGAGAAGCACGCCAGGCTCGCTGAGCAGATCGAGGAGCACCGCTTCCGGTACTACGTGAACGACGCCCCCGTCATCAGCGACGCCGACTTCGACCGGCTGCTGCGGGAGTTGGAGGCGCTGGAGGAGCAGCATCCGGAGCTGCGCACCCCGGACTCGCCGACCCAGAAGGTCGCGGGGGCGTACGAGACGGAGTTCACCTCCGTGCGGCACGTCTCGCGCATGCTCTCCCTCGACAACACGTTCAACGACGACGACCTCGCCGCGTGGGCCGAGCGCATCCACAAGGAGCTGGGCGAGCAGAAGTTCCACTTCCTGTGCGAGCTGAAGGTCGACGGCCTCGCCGTCAACCTCACCTACGAGCGGGGGCGGCTGGTCCGCGCGGCGACCCGCGGCGACGGCCGCACCGGCGAGGACATCACGCCCAACGTGCGCACCATCGCCGAGATCCCGGACCGGCTGAAGGGCGACGAGGTGCCCGACCTGGTGGAGATCCGCGGGGAGGTCTACTTCCCGATGGAGAAGTTCCAGGGGCTCAACGCCCGCCTGGTCGCGGCCGGCGACAAGCCCTTCGCCAACCCGCGCAACGCGGCGGCCGGTTCGCTGCGCCAGAAGGACCCCCGGGTCACCGCCTCCCGCCCGCTGCACATGGTGGTGCACGGCATCGGCGTCCTGGAGGGCTACAAGGGCATGACCCGCCTCTCCCAGGGCTACGACCTGCTGAAGGCCTGGGGCCTGCCCACCTCCGAGCACAACAAGGTGGTCGACGGCCTCGCCGGCGTACGGGAGTTCATCGCGTACTACGGCGAGAACCGGCACTCCGTGGCGCACGAGATCGACGGGGTCGTCGTCAAGCTCGACGAGATCTCCCTGCAGGGCCGCCTCGGCACCACCTCGCGCGCGCCGCGCTGGGCCATCGCGTACAAGTACGCGCCCGAGGAGGTCAACACCAAGCTGGTCGACATCCGCGTGGGGGTGGGCCGTACGGGCAGGGTCACGCCGTACGCCCAGGTCGAACCGGTCACGGTGGCCGGATCCGAGGTCGAGTTCGCCACCCTGCACAACCAGGACGTGGTCAAGGCCAAGGGCGTCCTCATCGGCGACACGGTGGTGCTGCGCAAGGCCGGTGACGTGATCCCGGAGATCCTCGGTCCGGTCGCCGACCTGCGGGACGGCAGCGAGCGCGAGTTCGTGATGCCGGCCGAGTGCCCCGAGTGCGGTACGCCGCTGAAGGCGATGAAGGAGGGCGACGTCGACCTGCGCTGCCCCAACGCCCGTACGTGTCCGGCACAGTTGCGGGAGCGGCTGTTCTACCTGGCCGGGCGGAAGGCGCTGGACATCGAGCACTTCGGCTATGTCGCCGCGGCGGCGCTGACCAGGCCGCTGGAGCCCGCGGACCCGCCGCTGCGGGACGAGGGCGACCTGTTCGACCTCACCGTCGAGCAGTTGCTGCCCATCAAGGCGTACGTCCTCGACCAGGACAGCGGGCTGCCCAAGCGGGACCCGAAGACCGGCGAGGAGAAGATCGCCACCGTCTTCGCCAACCAGGAGGGCGAGCCGAGGAAGAACGCGGTCGCGATGCTGGCGAACATCGCGGCGGCCAAGGAGCGTCCGCTGGCGCGGGTGCTGACCAGTCTGTCGATCCGTCACGTCGGTCCGGTCGCGGCGGAGGCGCTGGCCCGTGAGTTCCGCTCCGTCGACCGCATCGAGCAGGCCACCGAGGAGGAGCTGGCGGGTACCGAAGGGGTCGGCCCGACCATCGCCGCCTCGCTCAAGCAGTGGTTCGCCGAGGACTGGCACCGGGAGATCATCCGCAAGTGGAAAGCGGCCGGTGTCCGTATGGAGGACGAGGGGCCGGGGGAGGACGAGGGGCCGCGTCCGCTGGAAGGGCTCACTGTCGTGGTGACCGGAACCCTGGACAACTTCACCCGGGACGGCGCGAAGGAGGCGCTGCAGAGCCAGGGGGCGAAGGTGACCGGATCCGTCTCCAAGAAGACGTCGTTCGTCGTTGTGGGTGACAATCCCGGGACGAAATATGACAAGGCGATGCAGCTCAAGGTGCCGGTTCTGAACGAGGACGGCTTCACCGTCCTCCTCGGACAGGGCCCGAAGGCCGCGGCGGACGTCGCTCTTTCGGCCGAGGAGTAGCGGTTGAAGGTCGGCCGATCGGCGCATATCAGATGCATACGGGTGGCTGGGGCGCATTCGGGCAACCGTCGGCGACCGGTGCCCGTACAGGCCTTCTGCGGCCTACTGTTGAGATGTGCGCCTGCCGTGCCCAGCTGCGGTCGGGGCAACCCGTACTCGTGAGGGGTCCGGGGTAAGGGCTTTCCACCGCGGAGCCGCTGAGGGTCGTCGGGCATCGGGCCGCGTGGCGTGGGCACCGCCGGCTGGGAGAGGGACGGGAATGGAACCGACCGAGAGCGCCGCCCCGGGCTCACGGCTGCGCCTGCGCCGCATGGCGGTCGCATGGCTGCGCGGCCGTGAGGACGGGCGGCCCGCGGGGCGGCCGGGCGCAAAGGGGCGCACCGGGGCGCTTACCGCGGACGCGCGCGGGGCGGGCTCGCGCGGTGTCGGGCAGCCGGTCGCCGGGCACGGTCCCGGGCTGGCCGGGCTGTCCGATGCGGACGCGGAACGGCACCCGTCCTGGCCCGCGTTGCCCACGGCGGTCGTCGCCGCGGCCGGCTTCGTGCTCGGCGCGGGCTTCCTGCGGGCGTTCACCGGAGGGCACGCGCTCTTCCCGTCCGGCACCGTCGGCTGGTCGCTGGCGGTGCTGACCGGAATCATCGTCGGCCATCTGGTGATGCTGGGCCGCTCCCGGTGGTGGGGCGGTACGGGTTCCGGCGCCGCCCTCACTCTCGCGGTGCTGCTGTCGTACGGCTGGGTCCCGGCCGGGATGGTCAGCCTCACCGTCGTGGTGCTGGTCGGCATAGCCCGGCGGGGCCGCTGGCGGCAGGGCGTGCTGCACGGCGCGGTGGACCTGCTCGGCATCGGCGCCGGTGCGCTGGTGCTGGCCGCGTTCGGCTCCGTGCCGTCCGTCGAGTCGCCGTCGGCCCCGGACACCTGGACGCCGTACACCGCCCCGGGGGTGGTGCTGGTCGCCGCGGTCTATCTCGCGGTCACCCGCGGTCTGCTGTGGTACCTGCAGACCCCCCGCGCGGGGCTGCCCACCGTGGCCCGTACCGCGCTGGTCCGGCAGGGCCTGGTCGCTGTCGCCCTGCTCGGCATAGCGCCGCTGGTGTGTGTGGTCGCCGATGCCAAACCGGTGCTGCTGCCCCTGTTCTCCATTCCGCTGATCGCCCTCGACTCCACGCTGTGGATAGCCCGCGCGCGGGCCGAGGAGCAGCTCCGCGATCCGCTGACCGGACTGCCGAACCGGCAGTGGCTGCTGGAGCGCATCTGGACCGCGCTGGACGACGCGGAGCGGATCGACGCCCGCGCCGCGCTCATGCTGATCGACCTGGACCGGTTCCGGTCGGTCAACGACACCCTCGGGCATCTCGCCGGTGACCGGCTGCTGCTGCAGATAGCCGACCGGCTCAGAATCGCCCTGCCGCGCGGGGCGGAGGCCGCGCGGCTCGGCGGTGACGAGTTCGCCGTCTTACTGCCCGTCGCCGACTCCACGACGGCCGCCACCCGCGTCGCCCGTTCCCTCGTCGCCGCCCTCAGCTCCCCGCTCGACCTCGACGGGCTCACCCTCGTCCTGGAGGCGAGCGCGGGGGTCGCCGTCTTTCCCGACCACGCCGACGACGCGGAGGGGCTGTTGCGGCGGGCGGACGTGGCGATGTATCAGGCCAAGCGGGACCGTACGGGGGTCGAGGCGTACGAGTCCAAGCGGGACTCCAACACCCCTGACCGGCTGGGGCTGCTGGGGGACCTGCGGCGGGCGCTGGACGCCCGGGAGGTCGAGCTCCACTACCAGCCGAAGGTGCGTTTCGACGGGCAGGTCGCGGGACTCGAGGCGCTGGTGCGGTGGGTGCACCCGGAGCGGGGGAAGGTGCCGCCGGACGAGTTCATAGCGATCGCCGAGTCGTCCGGGCTGATGCCGCACCTCACCGAGTACGTGCTGGAGACCGCGCTGGGGCAGGTCGCGCGGTGGCGGGCCCAGGGGTTGTTCGTGCCGGTCGCCGTGAACGTGTCTCCGCGCGATGTGCACTCGCCGGGCTTCGCGGGCTCCGTGGCGGCGCGGCTGGCTCGGTACGGGGTGCCGGCGGGGGCGCTGCAACTGGAGATCACCGAGCATGTGCTGCTGGAGGACCCGCAGCGTGCGGCCGACACGTTGAACGCGTTGACCGGGCACGGGGTGAAGATGTCGCTGGACGACTTCGGCACGGGGTACTCGTCGTTGGTGCATCTGCGGCGGCTGCCGGTGAGCGAGCTGAAGATCGACCGGTCGTTCGTGGCTCGGCTGGCCGTGGACGCGGAGGACGCGGAGATCGTGCGCTGCACGGTCGATCTGGCGCATTCGCTGGGGCTGCTCGTCGTCGCGGAGGGGGTGGAGGACGACGAGACGTGGGAGCGGTTGCGCGATCTTCGCTGTGACGCGGTGCAGGGGTGGCTGGTCGCCGCGGCGATGCCGCCGGACGAGACCACGGCCTGGCTCCTCGCCCGCGGCTCCCGCGGCTGGCAACGCCCGGCCGCGGCGCTCCCGGCCGCGACGACCACGGCCGACGAATAGCTTGCGCTGGGTGGGCGGGATGCCTGCGGCGCAGCTTTCGGTCCGGTGGGGGCGTGTGTAGCGCCTGCGGTGGGTGGGTGGGTCGGGGCCGCGTCGGGGGTGTCCGTCCTCGGACTGGCGCGACTGCGTTCCTTGGTGGGGGTGCGGGGTGCGGACGCGCCAGCCGCTGCGGGCGGCCACCCCCGCCCCGTCCCCTCCCCGCCGTCGGCGATCGCCTGCCGCCGTCACCGCGGGCAGTCGTGCCTTCCCCGGTGCCTCAAGGGAAGCCCCGGGTGATGGGGACCATGCTCACCGGGACCGACGAGCTCTTGGCGGTGCGGGCGATCGGTCTGCCGCGGGACCGGTCCATCGACCTCGCGCCGGAGGTCCTGGCCGGGGGGAGGGCGCGGGCGGAGAAGAAGGTCACCGAGCAGCTCGTCAACGTGTTCAAGAAGGTGCCGGGCAAGGAGAACACCCTCTTCGAGCTCGCCGAGGCGTCGCCCGGCGAACCGGAGCGGGCGGCTCTCCGTCCCGAGGCCACGGTTCCACCCGCGCGGCCCGGCCTCGGCGGACGCGGTGTCCTCCGTAGGGGCAGCGGTCAGAGGCTCTTCAGCGCAGCGGCGCTGGGACTGCCGGCTTCTGCCGTGTACATCACCAAGGAGAAACCTGAGCCGGGCAGGCCGAGGGTGTGCCGGTCGATTTCCAACTCGCCCAGTACGGGGTGACGCAGGTTCTTCCGCACGCTGGGCACGGGACGCACGGCGTGATTGCGCCAGCTGCTCGCGAAATCCGGATCGTGGGTCGCGAACTCGTTGACCAGCTCCGCGAGCACGTTGTCCGTGGGGTACCGAACGCTGGCCGCGCGCAATTGAGCGGCTACCTGCTGAGAGAAATCGGACTCCGAACCGGGCGCGCCGGTGCAGAGGGTGTCACGGAATCTCGTCGAGATGCGCGTGAGGTTGCGCTCGTCAGGTGTGAGGCGGGAGAAGTCCGTGATCAGAGCCGCGGCTGCCGCGTTCCAGGCGACGATGTCCTGCCGGTCGTTGACGATGTAGGCGGGGACGCCGTCAAGTCTGCCGAGCAGTTGACGGGCGTCCTCGGGTACGTGCTCCGGCGCGCCCTCGTTCTCCGCCGGCAGCACTTGTCCGGCCACGCGGGCCAGATGGTCACGCTCTGCTTCAGTGAGCTGGAGAGCCGTCGCCAGCGCGGACAGCACCTGCGGTGAGGGCCGAGGCGCCCGTGCCCGTTCCAGTCGTTCGTAGTAGCTCACCGACACCTGTGCCAGGGCGGCCACCTCTTCGCGGCGCAGTCCGGGGGTGCGACGGGCGCGCCGGCTCGGTGGAAGAGCCGCTTCGGCCGGCACGTCTTCCGGTCGCAGGTTCTCGCGGCGGCGGCGGAGAAAGTCTGCGAGTTCCTGGCTGCTCACTCTTCCATCCTGTCACGGGAGGGACGGCTGAGCCTCGCACTGTCGGTCCGGGGCTCAGCCGTCCGTTCCGCGCCCACAAATCCGCTGTGCATGGTGGTCCGGTCGGTTTGTCGACCACGAGGAGAAATGGTGTCCAGCACACCTGAGGAAACTTTTCGCCGCATGATCGGCCTGATGCTGGCCAAAGACATGAACGCCGTGGCGGATCTGTGGGCGGCTGACGGAATCGCGGAATTCCCTTTCGCGGCCGGGAGCTCCCCTCGCGTTCTCCGCGGACGCGAGGAGGTACGCGCCTACCTCGCCCCCTATCCGGAGCTGATGGACATGAGGGAGGTGGCCGCGCTTGCCGTGCGGCCCACGGACCGAACGGACACCGTCGTGGTGGAGTGGACGGCCACCGGCCGCACCGTGGCCACCTCCCGGCCCTACCGCCTGGACTACATCGTGGTTCTCACGGTCCGCGACGGGCTGATCACCCTGTACCGGGATTACTGGAGCCCGCTGTCGGCGGCGGCCGCCGCCGGGGGTCTCGCCGGGCTGATCGACTCGCTCGGAAGGAAGGACACCTGATGTCCGGAGTGCTCGTGACCGGAGGGACCGGCAGGACCGGCAGGACGGTGGTGCAAGTGCTCCGCGCCGCCGGTGTGCGGGCTCGGGCCGCCAGCCGGAACCCGGCCGCAGCCGATCCCGACGCGATCCGCTTCGACTGGAACGACCCGGCCACACACGGACCCGCGCTCGACGGGACGGACCGGGTGTTCCTGCTTCCCCCGGTGGAGAGTGTGGACCCGCTGCCGCTGGTCGAGCCCTTCCTGCGCCGAGCGCAGCGGGCCGGTGTCCAGCGCCTCGTGATGCTCGGCTCCGCCATCGTGCTGCCGAACGCGCCCAGCGCTGTGGAGATGGCCGCTCGGGTTCGGGCTCAGCCCGGAGGCGTCGTGCTCCGCGCGTCCGGCTTCATGCAGAACTTCCTGCGCCCGCACCCGCTGGCCGAGCACATCCATCGGCACGGTGAGATCCGCACCGCGGCTGGTGACGGCAGGCTGGGGTGGGTCGACGCGCGGGACATCGCGGCCAGTGCCGCCGCGCTGCTGGCCGACCCGGGGGTGGACGCTCGAAGCGACTACCTGATCACCGGGCCGCACGGGATGAGCTATCCGCAGGCCGCGCGGATCATCACCGCGCAGACCGGCAGGCGGGTTCGGGTGGAGCGCATCGCGGAGGAGGAGCAGGCCGCCGCCTACCGTGCCTCCGGAATGCCGACGGAGTTCGCTGCCGCCCTCGCCGCCGTCGAGCGCGGAATCAAGGAGGGGCGCGAAGACCGGGTCAGCACCGCGGTGCTCGAACTGACCGGCCGTCCGCCGCGCGCCTTTGCCGAATTCGTCTCCGATCACGCGTACGAGTGGACGCGGTAGTGCCCGGAGCGGCAGCGATGTGCGGTCGAGCGGGAACCGCGCGGAGAACGCGGTCCGGCGTCACGTGATGTGACGCTCCACCGGCTCCGGCGCGGTGCCCCGACGCACGACGCCGAGGACAGCAACCTGCCCCGGTGCGGCCGGCCCGCTCCCTGGGGCGATGCGCCCGCCCCGGCGTCGCCGCGGTCGCCCGGCACGCCGCCGTTCGCGGCCGGTGACGGCGTCCTCGCCGGCACCCGCACTCCGACGCGGAGAAACGCCGCACGGCGTCCGGCGGGGCGGGCCCGGGGAAAGGGTTTCACGGGCACGGCCCGCCGCCCCATAGGATTGGCCCCAAACCACACACACTCACCCCAGAGGATCGCTGCATGCCTGGCATTACGCGCGAGGAGGTCGCCCACCTCGCCCGGCTGGCGCGTCTGGAGCTGAAGCCCGAAGAGCTCGACCACTTCGCGGGCCAGCTGGACGACATCATCGGCGCGGTCGCCCGCGTCAGCGAGGTCGCCGACCAAGACGTACCGCCGACCTCGCACCCGCTCCCGCTGACGAACGTCATGCGGCCGGACGAGGTCCGTCCCTCGCTCACCCCCGAGCAGGCGCTCTCCGGCGCCCCGGCCCAGGAGCAGCAGCGTTTCAAGGTGCCGCAGATCCTGGGGGAGGAGTAACCCGCCATGAGCGATCACATCATCAAGCTCACCGCCGCCGAGACCGCCGAGAAGATCGCCTCCGGTGAGCTCACGGCCGTAGAGGTCACCGAGGCGCACCTGGCCCGGATCGAGGCCGTCGACGAGAAGGTGCACGCCTTCCTGCACGTCGACCGCGAGGGTGCCCTGGCGCAGGCGCGGGCCGTCGACGAGAAGCGGGCCAAGGGGGAGAAGCTCGGTCCGCTGGCCGGCGTCCCCCTCGCGCTCAAGGACATCTTCACCACCGAGGGCATCCCGACCACCGTCGGTTCCAAGATCCTCGAGGGCTGGATCCCGCCGTACGACGCGACGCTCACCAAGCGGCTGAAGGCCGCCGACGTCGTCATCCTCGGCAAGACCAACATGGACGAGTTCGCCATGGGGTCCAGCACCGAGAACAGCGCCTACGGGCCGACCGGCAATCCGTGGGACCTGACCAGGATCCCCGGGGGGTCGGGTGGTGGCTCGTCCGCCGCGCTCGCCTCCTTCCAGGCGCCGCTCGCCATCGGCACCGACACCGGCGGTTCCATCCGCCAGCCGGCCGCCGTCACCGGCACCGTCGGTGTGAAGCCGACGTACGGTGCCGTCTCCCGGTACGGCATGGTCGCCTTCTCCAGCTCCCTGGACCAGGGCGGGCCCTGTGCCCGTACGGTCCTGGACGCCGCCCTGCTGCACGAGGTGATCGCCGGGCACGACCCGATGGACTCCACCTCCATCGACGCCCCGGTCCCGCCGGTCGTCGAGGCCGCCCGCAACGGCAGCGTCGCCGGCATGCGCGTCGGCGTCGTCAAGCAGTTCCGCGGCGAGGGCTACCAGGCCGGTGTCGTCCAGCGGTTCGACGAGGCCGTCGAGATGATGAAGGGGCTCGGCGCCGAGATCGTCGAGCTGGACTGTCCGTCCTTCGACCTCGCGCTGTCGGCCTACTACCTGATCGCGCCCTCCGAGTGCTCCTCCAACCTCGCCCGCTTCGACGGCCTGCGCTACGGCCTGCGGACCGGCGACGACGGCTCG
Organism: Streptomyces sp. NPDC053426; assembly: GCF_055585405.1. Taxonomy (NCBI): domain Bacteria; kingdom Bacillati; phylum Actinomycetota; class Actinomycetes; order Kitasatosporales; family Streptomycetaceae; genus Streptomyces; species Streptomyces sp. NPDC053426. Next base: position 114,897 of record NZ_JBVJKE010000010.1, read on the forward strand.
CACTCCGCCGAGGAGGTCACCTCGCTGACCCGCGAGGCCGGCTTCGGCGACGAGGTCAAGCGCCGCATCATGCTCGGCACGTACGCGCTCAGCTCCGGCTACTACGACGCGTACTACGGCAGCGCCCAGAAGGTCCGCACCCTCATCAAGCAGGAGTTCGAGCGGGCCTTCGAGCAGGTCGACGTGATCGTCTCCCCGACGACCCCGACCACCGCCTTCGCGATCGGCGAGCGCGCCGACGACCCGATGGCGATGTACCTGGCCGACCTGTGCACCATCCCCACCAACCTGGCGGGCAACGCGGCCATGTCGCTGCCCTGCGGCCTCGCCCCCGAGGACAACCTGCCGGTGGGTCTGCAGATCATCGCCCCCGCCATGAAGGACGACCGGCTCTACAAGGTCGGCGCAGCCGTCGAGGCCGCCTTCGTGGAAAAGTGGGGCCACCCGCTGATCGAGGAGGCACCGTCGCTGTGAGCGCACTGTCCAAGGCCAAGGGCTTCAAGAAGTCCAAGTCCGGTCTGTACGTCTCCATGGCCACCTCGGCGTTCGGCGCCGTCGGTGTGTACAAGCAGATCAAGAAGGCGCGTGGCGAGAACGACACGCTGCGGCTGCTCGACGCGGTCGTCACCGGCGCCGCCGTCATCACCAACCTCGCCATCCTCTACCGCGAGGTGAAGCGCCTCGGCGACGACGACGTCCTGCTGGGCTGAGAGGGAAGTTTCACCGTGACCACCACGACTGACCTGGTGTCGTACGAGGACGCGCTGGCGTCGTACGACCCCGTCATGGGCCTCGAGGTCCATGTCGAACTCGGCACCCGGACCAAGATGTTCTGCGGCTGTTCGACGGCGCTGGGCGCCGACCCGAACACCCAGACCTGCCCCGTCTGCCTCGGCATGCCCGGCGCGCTCCCGGTCGTCAACGCGACCGGCGTCGAGTCGGCGATCAAGATCGGTCTCGCGCTGAACTGCGAGATCGCCGAGTGGTGCCGCTTCGCCCGGAAGAACTACTTCTATCCGGACATGCCGAAGAACTTCCAGACCTCCCAGTACGACGAGCCGATCGCCTTCGACGGCTACCTCGACGTGCAGCTGGAGGACGGCGAGACCTTCCGCGTCCTGATCGAGCGCGCCCACATGGAGGAGGACACCGGCAAGTCCACGCACGTGGGCGGTGCCACCGGCCGTATCCACGGCGCGTCCCACTCCCTGCTGGACTACAACCGCGCCGGCATCCCGCTGATCGAGATCGTCACCAAGCCGATCGAGGGAGCGGGCGAGCGCGCCCCCGAGGTCGCGCGGGCGTACGTCCGTGAGCTGCGCGAGCTCATCCGGGCGCTCGGCGTGTCCGAGGCCCGCATGGAGATGGGCCAGATGCGCTGCGACGTGAACCTGTCGCTGCGCCCCAACGGCACCGAGAAGTTCGGCACCCGCAGCGAGACGAAGAACGTCAACTCGCTGCGGTCCGTGGAGCGTGCGGCCCGGTTCGAGATCCAGCGGCATGCCGCCGTGCTGAGCAGCGGTGGCACGATCATCCAGGAGACCCGGCACTTCCACGAGGACACGGGGTCCACGACCTCCGGCCGCGTGAAGGAGGAGGCCGAGGACTACCGGTACTTCCCGGAGCCCGACCTGGTGCCGGTCGCCCCGTCCCGCGAGTGGGTCGAGGAGATCCGTTCCGCCCTGCCCGAGCTGCCGCTGGTGCGCCGCAGCCGGCTCCGCGAGGAGTGGGGGATCTCCGGCACCGACATGCAGGCCATCCTCAACGCCGGTGCGCTGGACCCGATCGTCGCCACGATCGACGCCGGTGCCGACGCGGCCTCCGCCCGCAAGTGGTGGATGGGCGAGCTGGCCCGCGCCGCCAACGAGTCCGGCAAGTCGCTCGACGAGCTGGCGATCACCCCGGAGCAGGTGGCCCGGGTCGCCGAGCTGGTCGTGAAGGGCGATCTGAACGACAAGCTGGCCCGCCAGGTCATCGAGGGCGTCCTCGCCGGTGAGGGCACCCCCGACGAGGTGGTCGACAAGCGCGGTCTGAAGGTCGTCTCCGACGAGGGTGCCCTGGGCACCGCCGTCGACGAGGCCATCGCCGGCAACCCGGGCATCGCGGACAAGATCCGCGGTGGCAAGGTGGCCGCGGCCGGTGCCCTGGTCGGCGCGGTCATGAAGGCCACGCGCGGGCAGGCGGACGCGGCCCGCGTGAAGGAGCTGATCCTTCAGAAGCTGGGCGTCGACGAGGGCTGATCCCCGAAGACGGCGGGAGGGGGCGCATCGGGTTCGATGCGCCCCCTCCCTCATGCGGTCATGCCGTCACGCGGTCAGGCGCGGCGGCCCACCACGCGTGTGAAGCCCAGCGTGCGGCCCCGGTCCGTGCGCAGCATCTCCGCGCTCTGCCGGCTCATCCGCACGTGGAACTCCTCCGTGCTCTCCTCGGCGACGACGTCGCACCAGAGCAGCCACTCCCGCCAGCCGTCCTCCAGCCAGTCGGCCGTCTCGACCTCCACGGCCCCGCTGCGGGTCCAGTGGCGGCGCCACCAGGCGGGGCTGTGGAAGCACCAGAACGCGGGTTCCCAGAAGGGCTTCATGTGCTCCGGCGGTTCGGTGCCCTCGATCTCCTCGGGCAGCGCGGGGACGACGACCCCGATCCGTCCGCCGGGCTTCAGCAGCCGGGTCAGCGTCGGCAGGTAGAGGTCGTCGGTGCCGAAGTACTGGTACGCGTCGACGGAGACGATCGCGTCGAAGCTCTCCTCCCCGAAGGGCAGGTCGTGCGCCTCGGCGAGGACCGGGAACACCCGGTCGGCCACGCCCGCCTCCGCGATGCGGCGCGCGTTGTCGTCCGGCTTGATCCACAGGTCGGCCGCGGTGACCTGGACGTCGTACTCCCTGGCCAGGAAGACCGACGTCATGGCGCGTCCGCAGCCCAGGTCGAGCACGCGTGCGCCGGGGCGCAGGGTGTCGAGGCCGAGGGCCGGGGCGAGCCACTCCAGCAGCCACAGCGCGTGCGGGCCCATCCCGTTCTCGATGGTCCAGCGGGCGTCGTAGGCGCTGCTGCGGGGGTACCGGGGCAGGGTGAGGCGGCTAGCGAGGTCGTCGTGCGGGGTGTTCGATGTGATGTCCGACATCGGTGAACGGGCTCCTTGGGGCCGTGAAGGGGGAAAGGGTCTCGTCGGAGATCGGGCGGACAAGCATCAAAGCACCTGCTTCGGCCGGCGGCGCACTGCCGCGGAACGTCGGAACGGCGGACGGTAGCAGCCGGCCCCGCACCCCCGCACCCGGATTTCCGGGCCGTGGGCGCTACGCTCCCGCGCCATGAGTGGACGTGCCGATTCCGATGACTCGACCGCGGACGTCCGGGAAGAGGACACCGGGCGGGGCGACGGGGCCTCGCGGGAGGTGCGGCGCGCCCGGTGGGCCGCGGTCGGTGCCGGGGCCGTACTCGCCCTCGCGGGTGTGGCCGCCGCCCTGCTCCGTCTCGCGGGTTCCGCGCCGGCCCTCGTCCCCGTCGCGTACGCCTGCGGAGCCGCCGCCTGCGCCCTGGCCGCGGTGCTGGGCTCCCGGGGGCGGACCCGCAGAGCGCTGTGGCTGCTGGTCGCGGGGCTCATGACCATGGCGCTGGGGGACCAGTTCGACTGAGCGGCCGTGGAAATGTGAGTTAGTACACGAAACCGACAAACGATCATCCATGGCTGTAACAGTGTCAGTGCGTTTCTCATACGTTCTTTGCTGGATGTTCGGTCCACGTTCGGCTGTTCCCGGTCAAAGATCCACACCTCAGTCACTCCGGGAGCACGTCTCGTGGCAGCCCTCGCACGCTGGTGTGTCCAACGCCGTCTGATCACCGTCCTGCTCTGGCTCCTCGCCCTCGGCGGGGTCTCCGCCGGGGCCTTCGCCGCCGGCTCCGCCTACTCGAACGACTACGAGGTGCCCGGCACCGAGTCGGGGCGGGCCGCCCGGCTGCTGGAGGAAGGCTTCCCGGACCTCGGCGGCGACAGCGACAACGTGGTCTGGCACACGTCGTCCGGCAGCGTGCGGGACCCCGGCGTCGAGCAGACCATGACCCGCACCCTGGACCGGATCGGGGAGCTGCCCGGCGTGGCCGCCGTGAGCGGCCCCTACGACGACCAGGGCGCCGGCCGGATCAGCGCGGACGGCCGCACCGCCTACGCCACGGTCACCTTCGACGACCAGTCCAAGGACATCGACGCGGGCGAGGCCGCCGCCGTGGTGGAGACCGCCGAGGCCGCCCGGACCGACGGGCTCCAGGTCGAGCTCAGCGGCAGCGCCGTCGAGACCGGCGGGCCCTCCGGCGGGCACACGGCCGAGATCGTCGGCGTGGCCGTCGCCGCCGTCGTCCTCTTCCTCGCCTTCGGCTCGCTCGCCGCCGCGCTGCTGCCCATAGCCACCGCCCTGGTCGGCGTCGGCACCGCCTACGCCGGGATCGTGCTCCTCGGGCACGTCATGACCGTCGCCGACTTCGCCCCCATGCTCGGCATGCTGATCGGGCTCGGCGTCGGCATCGACTACGCGCTGTTCATCGTGACCCGGCACCGGCGCGGACTGAAGCGCGGCCTCACCGTCACCGAGGCCGCCACCGACGCCGTCGCCACCACCGGACGGGCGGTCGTCTTCGCGGGCGCCACCGTCTGCATCGCCCTGCTGGGCATGCTGATCCTCCGGCTGAACTTCCTCAACGGCGTCGCCATCGCGGCCTCGCTCACCGTCGTCCTGACCGTCGCCGCCTCCGTCACCCTGCTGCCCGCCCTGCTGAAGTGCATCGGCATGCGCGCGCTCAGCCGCAGGGAGCGGCGCCGCCTGGCGGAGCACGGGCCCGTGCCGGAGCTGCCGACCGGGTTCGCCGCCCGCTGGTCGGCACTGGTCGAGCGCCGGCCCAAGCTGCTCGGCGCGGTCGCCGTCGTCGTCATGGCCGTCCTCGCGCTGCCCACCCTCTCCCTCCACCTGGGCACCTCCGACCAGGGCAACGACCCCGAGACGTCCACCACCCGCCAGGCCTACGACCTCCTCGCCGACGGCTTCGGCCCCGGCGTGAACGGCCCCCTCACCCTCGTCACCCACGTCGACGGCGCCGGGGACCGGCTCGCCCTGGACAACCTCGACACCACCCTGCGCGCGACCGAGGGCGTCGCGTCGGTGTCTCCCGCGACCTACGGCGCGGGCGGCGACACCGCGTACCTCACCGTCGTACCGGAGTCGTCCCCGCAGTCGAAGCAGACCAGCGACCTGGTCGACCGGCTGCGCGACGACGTGCTGCCGCGGGCCGAGTCGGGCACCTCGCTCGACGTGCACGTCGGCGGTGTGACGGCCGGGTACGACGACTTCGCCGACGTCATCGTCGACAAGCTGCCCCTCTTCGTCGGTGTCGTGATCGGTCTGGGCTGTCTGCTGCTCCTGCTGGCCTTCCGCTCGATCGGCATCCCGCTCAAGGCCGCCGCGATGAACGTGGCCGCCGTCGCCGCCGCCTTCGGCGTCGTCGTCGCGATCTTCCAGTGGGGCTGGGGCAGCGAACCGCTCGGCCTCGGCAGCGCGGGCCCCATCGAGCCCTTCCTGCCCGTGATCATGGTGTCGGTCCTCTTCGGGCTCTCCATGGACTACCAGGTCTTCCTGGTCAGCCGGATGTACGAGGAGTGGCTGGAGACCGGCGACAACCGGCGCGCCGTCCGCGTCGGCCTCGCCGAGACCAGCCGGGTGATCAACTCCGCCGCCGTGATCATGATCTCGGTCTTCCTCGCCTTCGTCCTCACCGGCGACCGGGTGATAGCCATGTTCGGCATCGCGCTCGCCGCGGCCGTCGCCCTCGACGCCTTCGTCCTGCGCACCCTGCTCGTCCCCGCCCTCATGCACCTCCTCGGCGGCGCCAACTGGTGGCTGCCGCGCTCGCTGGACCGGATCCTGCCCCGGATCAGCATCGAGCCGCCCGAGTGCCGCGCCGCCCATGAGAGGCTGGCCGCCGCCACGGACGCCGAGGCGGCGGACGTGCTGGCCGAGGAGGAGCAGCAGCGGGATGTACGCGATACGACTGGGTGACGACGGAGCCGAACTGCGCCCCCTGGAGCCCTGGCACGCCGAGGAGTTCCTGGCCCATCTGGACCGGGGCCGTGAGTTCATCAACCAGTACGTCCCCTTCGGCTCCAAGGCCACGGACGTGGCCGGTGCCCGGGAGGTGCTCCGGCGGTACGCCGACTGGCGTGCCGCCGACACGGCCTCGCTGCACGGGCTGTGGCTGGACGGCACGCTCGTGGGCGGGGTGCTCACCCTGAACTTCGACGCCGGGAACGGAAGCTGCGAGGTCGGCTGCTGGCTGGAGCCCGCCGCCACCGGGCGCGGGCTCGTCACCCGCGCGATGCGGGTGCTCATCGACTGGGCCGTCGAGCAGCGCGGCATCCACCGGGTCGAATGGGTCGCGGCGGCCGGCAACGTGCCGAGCGTCAACATCGCCCGCCGGCTCGGCATGACCCGCGACGGTGTGCGCCGCGAGGCCCACCTCCACCACGGGGTACGCCACGACCTGGAGGTGTGGTCCGTGCTGGCCCCGGAGTGGCGCGCGGCGCGCGACGAGCGTTAAGCGGACTCTCAGAGAGCGTCCGTACGGTGCGGGGCATGGGAACCAGCACAGTGGACGAGACCGGAGCCGGCACCGAGCGCGACGAGACGGCGGTGGACGCCACGGAGCCGGACGATGTCACGGACGCGGTGCGGGACGCCCCCGAGACCGAGGACCGGGCCCCGTCCGGTGTCGGACAGGGCGCCGCCGCGGTCGTCTCCGCGGCCCTCGGCCTCGTCTCGCTCACCGGCGGCTGGCTGGGCACGGTGGCCGCCGCGCGGGAGACCCTCATGGGCCAGCTCGAGACGGCCGCGGACGCCTCCGTCGCCACCCAGGTCGAGGAGGTGTACGGCGACGCCTGGCACACCAGCGCGCTGTGGGCCGGCCTGTTCGCGCTGACCGCGCTGATCGTGGGCGTGGCGGTACTGGCGAGGCCCGCGTTCGGGACGCCGGGACGGACCGCCCAGGCACCCTGGACGAAGTCGGTCGCCTGGGCGGGCGTGTCGCTCGGCGTCATCGGACTGCTGCTGGCGGTCCTCAAGTACACCGACGTACTGCTGGGTCTGCCGGCGACCGGCTGAGCCGGGCCGCGTGAGGGGTCCCCGGGCGCCCGGAGACCCCTCACGCGCGTTCAGGAGGCGAGTACGGCGCGTGCCTCGGCGATGATGGCCGCCAGTTCCTCGGTCTCGGGCCCGGTGAGGGGCGTCAGCGGCGGGCGGACCGGTCCGGCCGCGAGGCCCTCCAGGGTGACCCCGGCCTTCACCAGCGCCACCGCGTACCCCGGAACCCGCTTGCGCAGCCGGACCAAGGGGTGGAAGAAGGTCCGCTGCAGCGCGTCGATCCGCTTCTGGTCGCCCTCCTCCACCGCGCGGTGGAAGGCCAGGGAGACATCGGGAGCGAAGGCGAAGGCCGCCGACGAGTACAGCTTCACGCCCAGCGCCCGGTACGCGAGCTGGCTGGCCTCGGCCGTGGGCATGCCGTTGAAGAACTGGAACTCCTTGCCGGTCCCGTCGAGCGCCTCCCGCACGGCGGGGACGATCCGCGCGAGGAGGTCGAGGTCACCGGTGCCGTCCTTGAAGCCCACGACGGTGGGGAGCTGGGCGACCGCCGCCGCCGAGCGTTCGTCGAAGCGGGCGTTGGCCCGGTTGTAGACGATCAGCGGCAGGGCGGTCTCGCCGGCCACTTCGCGGGTGTAGGCGACGAGCCCGTCGCCGGGGGCCTCGACCAGGTAGGGCGGCATGAGCAGCAGGCCGTCCGCACCGGCCCGGTCGGCCGCCCGCGCGAGTCGGCGGGCCTGGCCGACGGAGCCGCCGGCCCCGGCGTACACCGGGACGCGTCCCGCCACCGCCTCGACGGCGGTGCGGACGACCGCGGTGTACTCCTCGTGGTCCAGGGCGTGGAACTCGCCGGTGCCGCAGGCGACGAAGACTCCGCCCGGTCCGGCGTCGACCCTGGCCGTGATGTGCCGGCGCAGGGCGTCGAGGTCGACGTCACCGGTCTCGGTGAACGGGGTGACGGGGAAGAACAGAACGCCTTCGAGCATGGGTGGTTTCCTACTCTGGGTGAGGGACGGGAGTGCCGGCCGGTGTCAATGGCCGGGGGACGGGGCGCGGACCACGTTGGTGAGCGCGTCCCCCCGCTCCAGCCGGTCGATGTTCTCGGCGATCTCGGTCGCGCGAGCGGCGAAGGTGTCGGCCGTGTGGCCCGAGTGGTGCGGGGTCATCAGTACGTTCGGCAGGTCCTGGAAGGGCAGCCGGCTCGGCGCGTCGGGCGGGCCCGACCACCACACGTCCAGCGCGGCGCCCGCGATGGTGCCGGAGCGGAGTGCCTCGTAGAGCGCCTCCTCCTGGACCACCGGCCCCCGCGCCACGTTGACCAGCAGGGCGTCGGGGCCCATGGCCCTCAGTTCGGCGGGGCCGATCAGTCCGCGGGTGGCGGGACCCAGCGGGACGGTGACCACCACGACGTCGGAGTCGGCGAGGAGTTCCGGCAGCCGGTCGTCGCCGCCCACCCAGTCGGGCCGCAGGTCCGCGGGGAACGGCGCCGAGGGGTCGCGTCGTACGGCGCGGACCCGCAGGCCGGCCGCCTGGCACAGCCGGGCGACCTCGGTGCCGGTCTCGCCGAAGCCGACGACGCCGACCCGGCGGCCGTGCAGCGTGGTCCCGAAGGGCAGTCCGGGGTCGACCGCCACGTTGCGCCACCGCCCGGCGCGCAGCGCGCGGTCGGCGCCCAGGACGTCGCGGGAGAGCATCAGCACCGACATCAGCACGTGCTCGGCGATGGAGCGGCCGTGGTGGTGGGTGGTGGCGACCGTGACTCCCGGGTGGAGCGCGTCCAGCGGGATGCCGTCGTAGCCGGCGCCGACGACGTGGACCAGCCGCAGCCGCCGCGCGCGCCGGGCGTCCTCGGGGCTCAGCTTCGAGCCGACGTAGACGTCGGTGCCGGCGACGGCCTCGGAGCGTCGTACGGCGTCCAGGTCGAAGGTCTCCAGCCAGTCGTGCTCGCCCTGCGTGGACGCCTTGAGCCGGTCGTGGAAGCGGCTCAGGATGCGGTGGTCGAGCATGATGCGCATCAGTCGCTCACCACCTGGGGGTCTTGGTGGAGAAGGACGGTTCGAAGCGGCGCATGTAGCCGGTGTCGTCGCGGTCGCGCAGCCCGCAGTCGAGGTACTGCCGGTGCAGCCGGGCCAGGGCGTCCCGGTCCAGTTCCACGCCGAGTCCCGGAGCCGTCGGCACGGCGAGCCGGCCCTCGGCGAACCGCAGCGGCGCGGGGTCGACGACGTCCTCGTCGGGCCGTTTCCAGGGCCAGTGCGTGTCGCAGGCGTAGGTCAGCCGGGGTGTCGCGGCGGCCAGGTGGGTCATCGCGGCGAGGCTGATGCCCAGGTGCGAGTTGGAGTGCATCGACAGGCCGAGGCCGAAGGTCCCGCAGATCGCGGCGAGCTGTCCGCAGCGCCGCAGGCCGCCCCAGAAGTGGTGGTCGGACAGGACGATGCCGACGGCTCCCTTCGCCACCGCCGGGGCGAGGTCGTCGAAGGAGACCACGCACATGTTGGTCGCCAGCGGCGTGGGCGTCCCGCGGGCCACGGCGGCCATGCCGTCGATGCCCTCGGTCGGGTCCTCCAGGTACTGCAGGACGCCGTCCAGCTCCCGGGCGACGCGCAGGGACGTCTCCGTGCTCCACGCCGCGTTGGGGTCGAGCCGCAGCGGCAGCTCCGGGAACGCCTCGCGCAGCGCCCTGACCGCCGCGATCTCCTCGTCGGGCGGGAAGACCCCGCCCTTGAGCTTGATCGAGGTGAAGCCGTACGCGCCGATCATGCGGCGGGCCTGTTCGACCAGCCCCGCCGGGTCGAGGGCGGGGCCCCAGTCGTCGTCCTCCTGGCCGGGGTGGCCCGCCCACTTGTAGAAGAGGTACGCGCTGTAGGGGACCGAGTCGCGGACCGCTCCGCCCAGCAGGTCGCTGACCGGGCGGCCCACGAGCTTGCCCTGGATGTCCAGGCAGGCGACGTCGAACGGGGACATGACCCGGTCCACGGTGCTGCTGCCCGTGACCATGCCGGACATGCCGTCGCCGCCCGTGGTGTCGGCGCCCAGCGCGCGGGTGGTGCGGGCGGTCAGCTCGTTGAGGCTCCACACGTCCATGCCGGCCAGTTCGTCGGCGGCGCGGCGCAGCCGCTCCAGGTGCACCGTGCCGCCGTAGGTCTCGCCGACGCCGCTGACACCGGACTCGGTGGTGATCTCCACGACGGTGCGCAGGGCGTAGGGCTCGTGCACTCCGACCGTGTTCAGCAAGGGGGGATCCCGGAAGGCCACGGGGGTCACGGTGACGCCGGCGATCCGCTCTGCGGTCCGAACCATGAATGCCATCCTCATATGTAGTCGGCGTTCTCATTTGTAGACAGCCAGGTGCGACGGTGTCAATGGGCGGACCCCGGCACGGGGGTGAGCAGGACCCCCTCGGTCATGAAGCGCTCCACGTTGCGCAGCACCAGATCGCCCATGGCCTCGCGGGTCTCCCGGGTGGCGCCGGCGATGTGGGGGAGCAGGACCACCCGGTCCGAGTCCAGGAGCGCCCGCGGCACGTTCGGCTCGTCGGCGAAGACGTCGAGCGCCGCTCCCGCGATCCGCCCCGTCTCCACCGCCGCGACCAGGGCGGATTCGTCGACGACGCTGCCCCGCGCGACGTTCACCAGATGGCCCTCGGGGCCGAGCGCGTCCAGTACCGCCGCCGACACCAGGCCCTCGGTGCCCGTGCCGCCGGCGACGGTCACGACGAGCGCGTCGCACGCGGCGGCCAGCGCCCGCGCGGTGGGCGGACGGCGGTACGGGACACCGGGCACCGGGGTGCGCGAGCAGTACGCCACCTCCATGTCGAACCCCTCGAGCCGGCGCGCCACGGCCCGGCCGATGCGGCCCAGTCCGAGGACGCCGACCCGCTTCCCGCTCACCCGCGCGGCCAGTGGAAAGGGCGCGGCGCTCCAGTTGCCGGCCCGCACGTAGCGGTCGGCCGCCGACATCCGGCGCATGACGTCGATCAGCGCGCCGACGGCGAGGTCGGCCACGCAGTCGGTGAGCACGTCCGGGGTGTTGCCGACGTCGATGCCGCGCGCCCGGGCGCGGACCACGTCCGTGGTCTCGTGGCCGACGCCGAAGTGGACGATCGCGCCCAGCCTCGGCAGCGCGTCCATCAGGGCGTTCCCGACCCCGAACCGCGCGCCGGCGACGGCGGCGACCACGTCCGCGCCGTGGTCGCGCAGGAAGCGGTCCTGATCGGGCAGTTCGTGCAGACGCACCGTGTGGTGGCGCTCGGCCAGGGCCTGCTCCAGGCCGGGGAGCAGCGGGGACACCTGGAGCACGGTGGCCGGGGCGGTCGTGGTGCCGGGAGTGGGCAGGTGATCTCCTGCCTGGGTCCATGGCGGTGGGGCGGGCGCGGCCCCATGGGTGCCGTGGAAGGCGTGGAAGGCGTCCGGGGTCGCGTGGCCGTCGCGGCCGGGCTGCTCGGACGCCCCGGGTGTCGGCGCCGCGGCATGGCGCCGGGCCGCTCGGCCGGTCGCGCCTCCGTGGTGTCCGGAGAGGCCGTCCGGCCGGTCGCGCCGCCGTGCCGGGCGGGACGGTCGGCCGTGCCCGGACGGACCGGCCGCGCGAGGGACGCGGCACGGATCCGTTCCCGCGCACGTCTTGACGCTGCCACGGTGCCGGTTTAGCTTCGGCGTTCACAGATGCGGACCGGGTACGCAAGTGTAGACAGCCTCTCGCAGTCGCCCGTACGTGGAACGCGACACACCAGCACTCACCGGAGACAGGCCGACGATGAAGTTCTCCGTTTCCCCTCTTCCGCCCACCGGACGAAGGCGCCTCCGCGCGCCGACGGCGACACTCCTGGCGGGCACGGTGCTGCTGTCCAGCGGCTGCGCCGTGGCGGGCAGCGCCGCCGGTGACGCCGGCCGTGCCGACGGCCGCACCCTGCGGGTGGTGCTCACCCAGGAGCCACCGACCCTGGAACCCTGCGAGGCCTCGCTGACCGGCACCGGCGTCGTCGTCCGGTCCAACATCACCGAGCCCCTCGTCGAACGCGACCCCGACTCCGGTGAACTGCACCCACTGCTCGCCACCGGCTGGAAGCAGACCGGCGACCGCACCTGGACCTTCGACACGCGCGAGGGGGTGACCTTCCAGAACGGCGAGCCGTTCACCGCGCGGGACGCCGCCTTCTCCATCGACCGGGCCGTCAACTCCGACCTCGCCTGCAACGTCGAGGGCTATGTCTTCGGTGACGACGACCTGAAGGCCGAGGCGGAGAGCGACACCCGGCTGACCGTCACCACCGAGCGGCCCGACCCGATCCTGCCGCTGCGCCTGAGCTTCGTGGAGATCGTGCCGCGCACAACGAACGCCGAGGCCAAGGTCCGTATCCCCGTCGGCACCGGCCCCTACGCCGTCAGTTCCTGGCAGCCCGGAGCGGCGATCGACCTCAGCCGCTACGACGACTACTGGGGCGACGCCCCCGACTTCCCCCGCGCCCGCTACGTCTGGCGCAGCGACGCCAGTGTCCGCGCCGCCATGATCGACAAGGGTGAGGCGGAGATCGCCGTGGCCCTCGACCCCATCGAGGCCGGGAAGGACACCACGGTCGCCTACCCCAACAACGAGACCACCGCACTGCGGCTGGACGGCCGCGAGGCGCCGCTCGACGACATACGGGTACGCCGCGCCGTCGACCTGGCCGTGGACCGGGACGGCATCATCGACGCCCTGCTCGGCGGACTCGCCGAACCGGCCGGCCAACTGGTCCCGCCCGGAGTGGTGGGACACAGCGAGGGGATCGAACCCACCCGGCAGAACGTGGAACGGGCCAGGGCCCTGATCGAGGAGGCCGAGGCCGACGGCGTCCCCGTCGACCGGCAGATCACCCTGGTCGCCCGCAACGGCATGTTCTCCGGGGTGTCGGAGACGGCCGAGGCGCTCCAGTACCAGATGCGGCAGATCGGGCTGAACGTCAAGGTCCGGATGGCGGACACCGCCACCCAGCTCCAGTACCAGCTCCGGCCGCTGCCCGAGAACGTCGGACCCATCGCCCTGCTGATCATGCACGGCAACCAGGCCGGTGACGCGGCCTTCACCACGAGCCAGTACCTGCTGAGCGACGGACCCCAGTCCACCTTCGGCACCGAGGAGCTCGACCGGCGCATCGCCGACGCGGGCGCGCTCTCCGGCGAGCAGCGGCAGAAGGCCTTCGCCGGCCTGCTCGCGGACCAGAACAGGTCGGTCGTCCAGTACGCCCATCTGGCCCACATGAGCGGACTGCTCGGCCTGTCACCGTCCATCCGGTACGAGCCGAACTCCGCCACCGGCGACGAGATGCGGCTGGCAGAGGTCGGCCCGGCGAAGGCGGGACAGCACTGACATGGTCACCTTTCTGCGCAAACGCGTCCTCTCCAGCGCCGTCCCCCTGGTGTGCGTGGTGCTGGGCGTGTTCTTCCTGGCCCGGATGACCGGCAACCCGGTCGACCTCTACCTCCCGCTGAGCGCCACCGCCGAACAGCGCGCGGAGTTCTCCGCCGCGCAGGGCTTCGACCTCTCCGTCCCGGCCCAGCTCTGGAACTACCTCGTCGACGCCGCCCACCTGGACTTCGGCACCTCGCTGCGGACCGGACAGTCCGCCACCGAGATGGTCTTCGACGCCTTCCCCGTCACCCTCCAGCTCGCCGGCGTCACCATGCTCCTCGCGGTCACCGGCGCGGTGCTGATCGGCAGCCTGGCCGCCTACCGGCCCAACTCCCCGGTCGACCGGATCGCCAGCCTGCTGTCGATGACGGCCGCCAGCATCCCCGACTTCTGGTTCGCCGTCATGGGCGTCCTCGTCTTCGGCGTCAGCCTCGACCTGCTGCCCACCTCCGGCACCCTCGGCGGGCCCGAGATCTGGGTGTTGCCCGTCGCGACCCTGCTGATCCGCCCGTTCGGCGTGCTCGTCCAGGTGGTGCGCGGCAGCATGGTCTCCGCGCTCTCCGCGCCCTACGTCAAGATCGCCCGCGCCAAGGGCGCCACACCCCGCCGGGTGATCTTCGGCCACGCCCTGCGCAACGCCGTGACGCCCGTCCTGACCGTCGCCGGCGACCTGACGGTGGGCCTGGTCAACGGCGCCGTCATCGTGGAGACGATCTTCGGCTGGCCCGGCATCGGCAAACTCATGATCGACTCCATCCTCCAGCGCGACTTCGCGGTCCTCCAGGCCGCCGTCCTGATGACCGCGGTGACGATCTTCGCGCTGAACATCCTCGTCGACGTCTGCCACGCGCTGACCGACCCCCGAGTACGCCAGGCGGTGTCGGCGTGAGCGAAGGAGGCATCATGACCACAGCGGAGACCACCACCGCGGACGGGCACGAGGACGCCCCGGAGTCCGCCCCCGTCCGGAAGGGCCCGCCGCGCTGGTGGCGGCTGCTCGGCCGGGACCGGGCCGCCGCCGTCGGAGCCGTCGTCCTCGGCCTGGTCGTCCTGGTCGCCCTCTTCGGCCGGCTGTTCATCGGCGACCACGCACAGCGCCAGGACCTGGACGCCTCCCTGCGGGCGCCCTCCCTGAGCGACGGCTTCCACGGACTGCTCGGCACCGACGTCCTCGGACGCAGCGTGCTGGCCCGGCTGATCGACGCGGCGGCCACCACCCTGTCCGTGGCCGTCCCCGCGGTGCTCTGCTCCCTGGTGATCGGATCGGCGATCGGCCTGTGGGCCGGCTACCACGGGGGCCGCCGGGAGAGCGTGGCGATGCGCGTCGCCGACGTCATCCTCAGCTTCCCCTCGCTGCTCATCGCGGTCGTCGTGCTGTACGTCTTCTCGCCCTCCGCGATGAACATCGTGCTGATCCTCGCCGTGGCCCGCATCCCGGTCTACCTGCGCACCTCCCGCGCGGAGGCGGCCGAGCTGCGCAGCCGCCTGTTCGTCGACGCGGCCCGCACCTTCGGCACCCCCAGCCGGAACATCATCTGCCGGCACATCCTCCCGATCGCCCTGCCGACGCTGCTGACGGTCGCCACCCTCGACTTCTGCTTCGTGATGCTCACCGAGTCCTCGCTGAGCTTCCTGGGCATCGGCATCCAGCCCCCGGACGTCAGCTGGGGCCTGATGGTCGCCCAGGGCCGGCAGTACCTGCAGACCGCCTGGTGGATCACCGTGCTGCCCGGACTGGCCATCGTGCTCACCACCGTGTCCGCCACGGTGCTCGCCGCCTGGGCCCGCATCGCCACCGACCCCGCCCAGCGCTGGCGTCTGACGCTGCCCCGCAAGCGCCGCGGAGCCTCCGCCGCCGTACCCCCGGAGATGATCCCGTGACGACCACATCCGCACCCGCCCCGTCCGCCGCCGGCCCGGCCCTCGACGTCGAAGGGCTGTGCGTGGACCTGAGCACGGCCTCCGGGACGGTGCGCGCCGTGGACGGCGTCAGCTTCAGCGTCCGCCGCGGCCGCACCCTGGCCCTCCTCGGCGAGTCCGGCTGCGGCAAGTCGATGACCGCGCTGTCGGTCGTGGGACTGCTCGACCCCGCCGCCTCCGTGACCGGCGGCGCCGTACGGGTCAGGGGCGAGGACACCCTGCGGCTCAGCCCGGCCGAGCGCCGCAGACTGGCCGGCCCCGTCCTGTCGATCGTCTTCCAGGACGCCCTGACCGCCCTCAACCCGGTGCAGCCGGTGGGCCGGCAGATCGGCGAGCCGTTCCGCATCCACCGCGGACTCTCCCGGCGCGAGGCCCGGGAGAAGGCGATCGAGCTGATGACCCGCGTCGGCATCCCCGAGCCGAGGCAGCGGGCCAAGTCCTACCCGCACCAGTTCTCCGGCGGCATGCGCCAGCGGCTGCTGATCGCGATGGCCGTCGCCCTCGACCCCGACGTGCTCATCGCCGACGAGCCGACCACCGCCCTCGACGTCACCGTGCAGGCCCAGATCATGCGGCTGCTGCGGGACCTCCAGGACGAACGGGACATGGCCGTCGTACTGATCACCCACGACCTCGCCGTGGTCGCCCAGCGCGCCGACGACGTGGTCGTGATGTACGCCGGCACGGTCGTGGAGCAGGGCACGGTGCGCGAGGTCTTCGCCGCGCCCCGCCACCCCTACACCCGCGGACTGCTCGA
Source organism: Streptomyces sp. NPDC053426 (assembly GCF_055585405.1). Taxonomy (NCBI): domain Bacteria; kingdom Bacillati; phylum Actinomycetota; class Actinomycetes; order Kitasatosporales; family Streptomycetaceae; genus Streptomyces; species Streptomyces sp. NPDC053426. The sequence continues at coordinate 131,070 of NZ_JBVJKE010000010.1, forward strand.
CTCCGTCCCCGAGGACGCCGAGCGCGGACAGCCGCTGCCCGCCGTCCCCGGCAGCCCGCCCGAGCTGAGCGCGGTGCCGTCCGGCTGTGTCTTCCAGGACCGCTGCCCGCTGGTGCGGGAGCGCTGCGTGCGGGAACGGCCGTCCCTGCGCGCCACCGGCGACGGACGCTCGGCCGCCTGTCACTTCTCCGAGGAGCTCGACCGTGACTGAGTCCCGCACCACCACCGAGACCGCCGGACACCCGCCGCTGCTGGAGGTCCGCGGTGTCACCAAGAGCTTCGGCGGCGGACGCCGCCGGCTGACCGCCCTGGACGGAGTGGACGTACGGCTCGGCCGGGGAGAGACCCTCGGGCTCGTCGGCGAGTCCGGCTGCGGCAAGTCCACCCTCGCACGGGTGCTGCTCGGGCTGGAACGGCCCGACGCGGGCACGGTCCGCTACGACGGCGTCGACCCGTTCGCCCTGCGGGGCAAGGAGCTGCTGAACTGGCGGCGGCGCGTCCAGATGGTCTTCCAGGACCCCTTCGCCTCGCTCAACGCCCGTATGTCGGCCGCCGACCTGATCGGCGAGCCCTGGCGCACCCACCGGGACGTCGTCCCCGACGCCAGGGCCCGCGAGAAGCGGATCCGGGAACTGCTGTCCCTGGTCGGGCTGCGGGGGAGCGACGCCCACCGCTACCCCAACGAGTTCTCCGGCGGACAGCGCCAGCGCATCGGCATCGCCCGCGCGCTCGCCCTGGACCCCGACCTCATCGTGTGCGACGAACCGGTCTCCGCCCTGGACCTGTCGGTGCAGGCCCAGGTCCTCAACGTGCTCTCCGAACTCCAGTCCCGGCTCGGCGTCGCGTACGTGTTCATCTCCCACGACCTGTCCGTGGTGCGGTACATCTCCGACCGGGTGACGGTGATGTACCTGGGCAAGGTCATCGAACACGGGGAGACCGAGGACGTCTTCGACCGCCCCCGGCACCCCTACACCGCCGCGCTGATGTCGGCCGCACCGGTCCTGGACGCCTCCCGCGCCGCCCACGGCCAGGAGATCCAGCTCAAGGGCGAGATCCCCTCGCCCTTCGACATCCCCTCCGGCTGCCGCTTCCGCACCCGCTGCCCGCACGCCGAGGACAAGTGCGCCACCGAGGTGCCCCCGCTCGCCGTCCGTGGGTCCGAGGGCGACGGTGACGACCACACCGCCCTGTGCCACTTCCCCCTGGAGGCGCGGCCCGCGTGGGCATGACCGGCGCGGAGTTCGCCCTGCTCTCCCTCACGGTGGGCGTCGGCGCGGTGCTCCAGGTGTCCGTCGGCTTCGGCCTGGGCATGATCGCCGCGCCGGTGTTCGCCGTGGTCGACCCCACCCTGGCGCCACCGGTGGTGCTGCTGCTCGCCGCCGGGGTGACGGCGGCGGTACTGGTGCGGGAGCGGGGCTCGGCGGATCTGCGCGGCTGCGGGTGGGCCCTCGTCGGACGCGTCCCGGGAGCGGCAGCGGGCGCGCTGCTCGTGGTGGCGCTGCCGGCGAAGTACCTCGCGCTGCTCATCGCCGGGGTGGTCCTCACCGGCGTCGCGGTGAGCGCGGCGGGGTACGTGCCCCGGGCACGGCGCTCCTCGGTGTTCCTGGCCGGGATGGCGTCGGGGCTGATGGGCACGGCGACCTCCATCGGGGGCCCGCCGATGGCGATGGTGTGGCAGCGGCTGAGCGGACCGCGGCTGCGGGCCACGATGAGCGCGTTCTTCCTGGCCGGCTCGCTGATGAGCCTGGTCGCGCTGGGTGCGGCGGGGGCGGTGGGCGCGCACACGTTCCAGCGCACGGTGCTGCTCGCGCCGGCGGCGGTCGCCGGCGTGCTGCTCGCCGGCCCGCTGACCCGGCGGCTGAACGCGCGCCACACACGTACGGCCGCCATGGCGCTCGCGGTCGCCGGCGCGGCGGGGCTGGTGGTGCAGCAACTGAGGCCTTAGGCGGCCTGAGCACCTCCTAAGGCCCCGCGCCGGCCGGAAGATACGGAACCCTCCCGATGTGGCGGACCCGCCTCGGAGACGAAGGTGGAGACATCGCGGAAAGCGATGACCGACACCGACTCCTCCGGGGGGAACACACCATGTTCGAGTACGCACTCCACCGACTCCACCACGACGACCTCGTCCGTCAGGGGGAGGAGCACCGCCTGGCCCGGGAAGCCGCCCGCCTCCGCCGCACCACCGCCCCCCGAGACACCGAGGCGGAAAGCCATCCGCGCCGCCACTGGTTCGCCCGAGCCGCATGACCACGGGGCGGCGACCGCACGGGGGTCGGCCGCCGCCCCGCCGCCCCCACCGCTCCCGCGGGCAGTCGTGCCTCCCCCAGTGCCTCAAGGGCCTGGGAGGTACCCCCAGGGCGATGGGGGTCCCCCCGCTCGAGCGAAGCCGAGAGTGGGGGAGAAGCCGAGAGTGGGGGAGGCACCCCGCAAGCGCCGGGCCGCGCGACCACCCCCGCCCAGCGCCAACGCGGGTCACCAACACAAGCGCCGGTCCGCAGGACCACCCTCCCTGCCCAGCCCCCACACCGCGCACCCCATGAGCGCCGGTCCGCAGGACCACCCCCGCGCACCGGAAAACCGGTGACCCGCCGCCGGAAGGGCATGACATGCTCAGGACCGTGGAGACCAAGTCCGTCAGTCCCGTGTTCGTGGGCCGCAACACCGAGCTCGACACACTGAACACCGCCCTCACCCGAGCCGCCACCGAGCCCCAGGCCCTGCTCATCGCAGGCGAGGCCGGCGTGGGGAAGACCCGCCTCGTGGAGGAGTTCGCCGCCGCGGCCCGCCGCCGGGGCGCGATCGTCGCCCTCGGCGGCTGCGTGGAGATCGGCGCCGACGGACTCCCCTTCGCCCCCTTCTCCACCGCCCTGCGCCAACTCCGCCGCGAACTGCCCGACCAGCTCGCCGCCGCCGCCTCGGGCCAGGAGGAGGAACTCGCCCGCCTGCTCCCCGAGATCGGCACCGCCGCCCGCGAGGCCCGCCGCGACGAACAGGGCGTGGCCCGCCTCTTCGAGCTCACCGCCCGCCTGCTGGAGCGCGTCGCCGCCGACCACACCGTCGTCCTCGCCCTGGAGGACCTGCACTGGGCCGACGCCTCCACCCGCCACCTGCTCGCCTACCTCTTCCGCACCCTGCGCACCGGCCGCCTCGTCGTCCTCGCCACCTACCGCTCCGACGACATCCACCGCCGCCACCCCCTGCGCCCCCTCCTCGCCGAACTCGACCGGCTCCGTACGGTCCAGCGCGTCGAACTCGGCCGCCTCAACCGCGAGGAGGTCGGCCGGCAGATAGCCGGCATCATCGCCCGCGAACCCGACCCCGCCCGCGTCGACGACATCTTCGAACGCTCCGACGGCAATGCCTTCTTCGTCGAGGAACTCGCCGTCGCCTCCGACGAGGGCTGCTGCACCGGCCTCACCGACTCCCTGCGCGACCTCCTCCTCGTCAGGGTCGAGGGTCTGCCGGAGAGCGCCCAGCGGGTCGCCCGGATCGTCGCCGAGGGCGGCTCCACCGTCGAGGACCGGCTGCTGGCCGCCGTCGCCCGCCTCACCGAGGACGACCTCATCGAGGCCCTGCGGGCCGCCGTCAACGCCAGCATCCTCACCCCCGCACCCGACCGCGACGGCTACCGCTTCCGCCACTCCCTGGTCCGCGAGGCCGTCAGCGACGACCTGCTGCCCGGAGAACGCTCCCGTCTCAACCGCCGCTACGCCGAGGCCCTGGAGGCCGACCCCACCCTGGTCCCCGCCGACGAGCGGGTGACCCGCCTGGCCAGCTACTGGTACCACGCCCACGACGCGGCCAAGGCCCTGCCCGCCGTCCTCGACGCCTCCGTCGAAGCCCGCCGGCGCCACGCCTACTCCGAGCAACTGGGCCTGCTGGACCGGGCGATGGAGCTGTGGGACGCCGTCCCCGACGCCGTACGGGCCACCCTGCGCCCCCTCGACTACGCCGAGGCCTACCCTCCCTGCGGCTGCGACCCCGAGACGACTCCGCTGCGCTACCTCGACCTGATGGCGGAGGCCGCCGTCGCCGGACGCCTCTGCGGGGAACGCGAACGCTCGATGAAGATCACCAAGCGGGCGCTGCGCCTCCTCGACGAGGACCCGGACCCCCTGCGCGCCGCCTGGTTCTGGGTGCAGCGCTCCCGGCTCACCCAGGCCCTCGCCCGCGGCGACGGCTGGGCCGAACTCGGCACCGCCCAGGACCTGGTGCGCGGACTGCCCCCGTCCGAGGTGCACGCCGAGGTCCTCGCCTCCGCCGCCAGCTGGTCCATGCTGCACGACCCCGGCCCGGACGCCATGGCCGCCGCCGAACGCGCCGTCGAGTACGCCCGCATGGTCGGCGCCCACGACATCGAGCTCAACGCCCGGCTCACCCTCGGCGGCCTCATGGTCGACGCCGGTGACATCGACACCGGGCTCGCCGAGATGTACGAGGTCAAGGACCGGGCGACCGAACTGGGCATGGACATGGTGGTGGCCCGCGCCCATGTGAACCTCCCGTCCGTCCTGGAAGGCGTCGGCCGCTCCGAGGAGGCCGCCGGGCTCCTCCACGAAGGCGTCCACCTCGCCCGCAGGCTCGGACTGCTGGACTCCGAGGGCTGGGTGTGGGGCAACCTCGCCGAGTCCCTCCACACCCTCGGCCGCTGGGACGAGGCGGCCCGCGCCGCGGCCAACGCCCAGCGTCTCGAACAGAGCGCCAAGCCCCGCGCCGGGGGCTCCATGCGCCTGGCGTATCTCGCGTACGACCGTGGGGACATGGCCGAGGCGGCCCGCCGGCTCGCCGACGCCCGCGCCTTCTTCGGCACCCACGACCCGATGCCGCAGTACGCCCTCCCCATGAAGTGGGTCGCCATCGGCATCGCCGCCGCCGAGGACCGCCTCCCCGACGCCCGCGCCGAACTGCTGGCCGCCCTCGACACCGGCCTCCCGCCCGGCACCCAGCGCTACGGCTGGCCCCTGCTGCTCGCCGCCACCACCGCGGAGGCCGACGCCCACGGCGCCCCGGCGACCGAGCCCGGCCGCCCGGAGATCCTGGACCGGATCCGCGCGGCGGCCAGGACCCTGGCGACCGGCGTGCCCGTATGGCAGGCGTACGACCTGTGGCTGCGCGCCGAGCTGCTGCGCGCCGAGGGCAGGACCGCGCCGGACGCGTGGTCCGCGGCCGTCGCGGCGGTCGAGCCACTGGAACGGCCCTACGACCTCGCACGCGTCCGGTTCCGGCTCGCCGAGGCGCTGCTCGCCACCGGCGCGGGCGACGACGAGCGCGCCCGCGCCACGGAACTGCTGCGGCTGGTGACCGCCGTCGCCGACCACCTCGGCGCCGCACCGCTGGCCCGGTCCGCCACGCTGCTGGCGCAGCGCGCCCGCCTCGCACTGCCCTCCGCCACCCGCGAGCCGGCCCCCGCCGCCCCGGCCGACACGCTCGGCCTCACCAGCCGCGAGCACGACGTCCTGCGCCTGGTGGCCGCCGGCCACACCAACCGCCGTATCGCCGAGGCACTCTTCATCTCCCCGAAGACGGCCAGCGTCCACGTCTCCAACATCCTCGCCAAGCTGGGCGTCTCCGGGCGGGGCGAGGCGGCGGCGGTGGCACACCGGCTCGGGCTGTTCGCGGCGGAGACGGATGAACGGCTGGCGGCGGGATAATAGGTGTGCGATCCATTCGTCCCTGGGGAGGGGAGCGATGTTCAACGCTTTCGAGGAACTGTTCGCCCCTGGCCGTAAACACACCCGCGACGAGCAGAAGCGCCTGGAGCTGACCCGGGAGGACGTCGGCGACGCCGACCCCGGACGCGGGCCGATAGACCTCGCGTCCGGAAAGGTCACCGTGCGCCCGCCGGCCGCCCCGGAGGAGGAACCCGACGAGACGTGAGCGCCGCCTAGCTCACCTCCAGCTCCAGGATCCGGTCGTCGCCCTCCTTCGGGCTGCCGCGGCCGTCCGTGTTGCTGGTGACCAGCCAGAGTTTGTTGCCGCCCGCCGGGGCCACCGTGCGCAGGCGGCCGTACTCGTCCTCCAGGAAGGCCTCCGGGTCCGCCGAGGCCTCCGTGCCCTTCAGGGGTATGCGCCACAGCCGCTCGCCGCCCAGGCCGGCCATCCAGATCGAGCCCTCGGCGTAGGCGATACCGCTGGGGGAGGCCTCGTCCGTGGTCCACTGGTCGACCGGGTTGTGGAAGCCGCCGTCGTCCGACTCGCCCTCCGCCTCCGGCCAGCCGTAGTTGTCACCGGGCTTGATCGCGTTCAGCTCGTCCCAGGTGTCCTGGCCGAACTCCGAGGCGAACAGCCGCTGTTCGGCGTCCCAGGCCAGCCCCTGCACATTGCGGTGGCCGTACGAGTACACCGCGGAGTCGGGGAACGGGTTGCCCGGGGCCGGCTCGCCCTCCGGGGTCAGCCGCAGGATCTTGCCGCCCGGGGACTCCTTGTCCTGGGACAGACCCGTGTCACCGCTCTCGCCCGTGCCCGCGTACAGCATCTTGTCCGGGCCGAAGGCGATCCGGCCGCCGTTGTGGACCTCGCCCTTGGGGATGCCCCGGAAGACCGTGTCCGGCGCGCCGAGCTGCTCACCGGACGGCTTCTCCTCGTCGTAGATCATGCGGACGATGCGGTTGTCGGAGGCCGAGGTGAAGTACGCGTAGATCATGCGGTCCGAGGCGTACTCGGGGGAGAGGGCGATGCCGAGCAGGCCGCCCTCGCCGGACGGAGACACCCCGGGCACCTCGCCCAGCTCGGTCTTCTCGCCGGTCCTGCCGTCGACCCGGGTGATCGTCGCCTCGTCCCGGGAGGAGACCAGCAGGTCGCCGTCGGCCAGCGGGGCCAGGCCCCAGGGGGTGCTCAGGCCCGTGGTCACCGTGCGGACCACCTTCACCGAGCCCTTCGCGGGCGGCGTCTCCTCCGCGCTCCCCTCCGGCGACGACGACCTCGGCGCCGTATCGCTCGGGGTGGCGCCTGCGTCCGAGCCGCCCGGCGGTCCCCCGTCGTCGGAGGAGCAGCCGGCGGTCAGCAGGAGCGCGGCGGCGGCCAGTACGGCCGTCACGGCTCGTCGTTGCACGATCTCGTCCCTTCGACGCGGCGGGTCCTACCTGTCATACACCGCTCGTGCCTCCGAAGTTCCCGATCGCGGAACCCCGAACCGCCGGATCGCCGCCGCCGGTCCGGCGGTCAGTCCCACGACCCCTGCGCCGCGGGCAGCTCCGCGATCTCCGCGAGGTCGCGCTCCGTCAGGCGCAGGTCCACCGCGGCCGCGTTCTCCACGACCCACCGCTCCCGCTTGGCGCCGGGGACCGGGATCACCTGGGGGCCCCGGCCCAGCACCCAGGCCAGCGCCACCTGCGCCGGGGTGACGTGCTCGCCGTGCCGGCGGGCGACGCGGCGCAGGCCGGCCACGATCGGCTGGTTCGCGGCCATCATCTCGGCCGTGAAGCGGGGGTGCCGGGCGCGCAGGTCGTCCGCCTCGAAGCCCACGCCGGGCGTCAGCGTCCCGGTCAGGAAGCCGTTGCCCAGCGGCATCGCCGCCAGGAAGCCGACGCCCCGCGACGCGCACCACGGCAGCAGCGCCCGCAGCGCCTCCGGCGACCACACCGACAGCTCCGCCTCCACCGCGCTCACCGGGAAGACCTGCTGCACCCGCTCCAGCTGCCCGATCGTCGTGTCGTGCAGCCGCGCCCCCGGCCGCCGCGCCGAACGCGCCCCCACCGCGCACAGCCCCAGCGCCCGTACCTTTCCCGCCCGCACCAGCTCCGCCATCGCACCCCAGGTCTCCTCGACCGGGACCTCCGGGTCGGCGCGGTGCAGTTGGTAGAGGTCGATGACATCGGTCTGGAGCCGGCGCAGCGACGCGTCGCAGGCCCTTCTCACGTAGCCGGGGCGGCCGTTGGCCACGATGTGCTGGTCGCCCACCAGCAGCCCGACCTTCGTGGACACGAAGGCGTCGGAGCGCCGCTCCTTCAGCACCCGCCCGAGCAGCAGCTCGTTGGTGAACGGACCGTACATGTCGGCGGTGTCGAGGAGCGTCGAGCCCGCGTCCAGCGCCCGGTGCACCGCCTTGAGCGACTCCTCGCCGCGCTGCCGGGACGTGCTGTAGCCCCAGCTCATCGGCATGCACCCGAGTCCGACGGCCCCCACCGCGAGCGCCCCCGCGCCGATCGTCCTGCGCTCCACCTGGTCGTGACCCTCCCTCTCCGGCCCCCCAACCTAACCTCTGCGCTCCCGCACTCCTGAACTAGCCTCCGAACCATGAACGCTGCTGACGTATGGCTTCCCATCCCGCCGGACGAGATCGAGGGCCTTCCCGAGGGGCCGCACTACCGTTTCTGGGACGGGGGTGAGGAGTTCCCCGCCGACCCGGCCGACTGCGTCTTCTACGTGGTGCCGTACATGAAGCCCGCCGGGGTCGGTGTGCGGCCGATGCCCCTGATGCGTTCCGTGCGGGTCGTGCAGACCCTGTCGGCCGGCACCGACCACGTGGAGCCCGGTCTGAGGCACCTGCCCGCCGGCGTACGGCTGTGCAACGCGCGCGGTGTGCACGAGGCCAGCACCGCCGAGCTCACGCTCGCGCTGATCCTGGCCTCCCTGCGGGGCGTCCCCGATTTCGTGCGGGCACAGGACAAGGGGGAGTGGCGCGGCGGGTTCCGGCCCGCGCTCGCCGACAAGAACGTGCTCATCGTGGGGTACGGCTCGATCGGCGCGGCCATCGAGGACCGGCTCGTTCCGTTCGAGCTCGCGCGGGTGGCGCGCGTCGCGCGCTCCGCACGCACCACGGAGCGCGGTCCGGTGCACCCGCTCACCGAACTGCCCGCCCTGCTCCCGGAGGCGGACGTCGTCGTCCTCTCCACGCCGCTGACCGAGACCACCCGGCACCTCGTGGACGCCGGATTCCTGGCCCGGATGAAGGACGGCGCGCTGCTGGTGAACGTGGCCCGCGGGGGCGTCGTCGACACCAAGGCGCTGCTCACCGAGCTGGAGAGCGGCCGCATCACCGCGGCCCTCGACGTCACCGATCCCGAACCGCTGCCCTCGGATCACCCCTTGTGGCGGGCCCCGGGCGTCCTCGTCACCCCGCACGTCGGCGGACCCACCTCCGCCTTCCGGCCGCGCGCCGAGCGGTTGCTGGTCAATCAGTTGCGCCGTCACCTGAACCAGGAGGAGCCCGGCAACGTGGTCCTGGTGACGGGAGCGGGAGAGCTGTAGTCCACTTCGAGTACCGTCCGCGTTTCTCCGGGCGCGGTGGGTACTCATATATCAGTTGATCGTTACGGAGCGTAGAGAACCTATGTCCCTGAGTGACGATGCTGGTGTATCGTCCCGACAGGGGCCGCGCCGCTGACCATCGGCGTGGGGGCAGGACACTGCGGACAGTGAGGGGGGCGACGGGCGATGCACGGCCTATGGACGAGCGATCCGACGCGGCGGAGCCGTCGGCGACGACCGTGGCGCACGACCGCGCGCTGCCGCGGCCACCACATCCGGTACGGCGGCCCTCATGACGGCCCCGGCCGCCACCCCCACCGGCACGGCAGCCGCGGAAGGCATGCCCACCCGGTGCACCGGCGGCGGAGGGGGTGCCGTTCGGATCTTGCCGGGGGCGCGGGGCCCGGCGCGTGCTCCCCCACCGCCCGAAGGGGCGTGGGCGGTGCCCCCGGCGCGATCCGAACGACACCCGCCGGGGACCCGGGAGCGGAGCGGACCGGGAGGTACCGGTGAGTGCGCCCACCCCCACCTCCACGCTCGACGGAGCGCCGCGGCAGCAGTCCGCGCCGACGGCGCCGGCGGCCGGCGCACCGGCCGTCGGCCGCCGGCCCGGCCCGGCCGCCCAACTCGTTCTCGCCCTGGTCTGCGCGGCCTACGCCGTCGGCGCCGCGTCCGGCTGGGGATCGGAACAACTCGCGCTGATCATGGGTGACTTCGGACTGAGCGCCGCGGCCGGTGCCGCCGCCGTGTCCTGTTTCGTCTACGCCCGCAGCCCCCGCACCCGGTTTCGGCCCGCCTGGCTGATGTTCGGCCTCTCCTCGGCCATGGCCTCCCTGGGCAACCTGGTCTGGGGGTGGTACGAGGTCGTCCTCGGGCTTCCCGTGCCCAGCCCCAGCTACGCCGACCTGTTCTTCCTGTGCTTCGCGCCACCCGCCATCGTGGGACTGCTGGTGCTCGCCAAACGGCCCGTGACCAAGGCCGGCTGGGTCTGTCTCGCCCTGGACGCCTGGCTGATCGGCGGCTCCCTGCTCACCCTCGCGTGGAGCCTCGCCCTCGCCCAGGCCGCGCAGGCCGAGGGGCCAGGCGTCGCGCACACCGCGCTGTCACTGGCGTACCCGCTGCTCGACATCGCCCTGGTCAGCATGGTGCTCGCACTGCACTTCCGGCGCTCGGCGGTCAACCGGTCCGCGGTCAACACCGCGATCGGCGCGCTCGCGCTGACCGTGATGTGCGACGCCCTGTTCACCTCCCCGCTGCTGCACGCCGACTACCGCTCCGGGCAACTGCTCGACGCGGGCTGGTTCGCCGGCTCGCTGCTCCTGGCGTACGCCCCCTGGACCGCGCCCCGTGACGGACGGCCCGAGCGGGAGGGGCACACGCGCGTGGTCCGCGAGCACCTGCCCGGACGGTACGGCACGCCGGACCACCATCACGGCCCGCCGCCCGGCGAGCACACCCGGTACCCGCTCTCCCGGCCCATCGCCGGCTCCCTCGCCGCGCTCACGCCGTACCTCGCCGCGGCCGTATGCACCCTGGGGATCCTCTACAACGTCCTCAACGGCCGCAGCGTCGACCGGGTCGTGCTGCTCACCGGGGGCACCGTGGTGCTCGCGCTCGTCGTGCGCCAGGGCATCATGCTGCTCGACAACATCACCCTCACCCAGGAACTGGCGCAGAAGGAGAACCACTTCCGCTCCCTGGTGCAGGGCTCCAGCGACGTCATCATGATCGCCGCCCCCAGCGGCATCCTCCGCTACGTCTCCCCGGCCGCCGCCGGGGTCTACGGCAGGCCCGCGGAGGAGCTGGAGGGGACCGAACTGGCCGGTCTCATCCACCCGGAGGACCTGGGCTGCGTCGTGCACGAGGTGCGCCGCTTCCTCGCCGCCAGCCCGGTCGAGGAACCCACCACCCGCATCGAGTGCCGCTTCCGATCCGGCGACGGGGGCTGGCTGAACGTCGAGTCGACCGTCAACCGGCACCACGGCGGCCTGATCTTCAACAGCCGTGACGTGACCGAACGCGTGCGGCTCCAGGCGCAGCTCCAGCACAACGCGGAGCACGACCCGCTCACCGACCTGCCCAACCGCGCCCTGTTCACCCGGCGCGTCCAGCAGGCCCTGTCCGGCCGCCGCGCCTCGGACCGCGGGGCCGCCCTCAGAGGCACGGCGGTGCTCTTCATCGACCTCGACGGCTTCAAGGGCGTCAACGACACCATCGGGCACCAGGCCGGGGACGAACTGCTCGTCCAGGCCGCCCGCAGACTCCAGGACGCGGTCCGCAAGGGCGACACCGCCTCCCGGCTGGGCGGCGACGAGTTCGCGGCCCTGATCGTCGGCGACGGCGTCCGTGACCGGGACGCCCGCGAGCGGCACATCGTCGAACTCGCCGACCGGCTGAGAGCGACCCTCTCCCAGCCCTACTCCATCGACGGCAACGATGTCCGGGTCAACGCCTCCATCGGGGTGGCCTTCGCCGAACCCGGCCTCGGCGCGGGCGAACTGCTGCGCAACGCCGACCTCGCCATGTACCGGGCCAAGGCCGCCGGCAAGGGCCGCGTGGAGCTGTACAAGCCGCAGATGCAGCAGGACGTGGTGCGCAGGGCGGAGCTGGCCACCCGGCTGCGCGCGGCGCTGCACCACGGCGAGTTCGCCCTGCTGCACCAACCGGTGGTGTGCCTGGCGGACGGCCGGATCACCTCGGTCTGCGCCCAGGCGCGCTGGCGCTCCTCCCAGGGCGTGCTGTTCACCCCCGCGGAGTTCCTGCGCGTGGCCGAGGACAGCGAGAAGACCGCCGAGCTGGGCCGCTGGGTGCTGGAGGAGGCCGTCGAGCAGGCCGCCGAACGGCACGCGACCGGTCTGCCCGTCCCGGTGGCCGTCCGGCTGAGCGCGCACCGGCTCCTCGACCGGTCACTGCCGCTGGGCTCGATCGAGGCCCTGCTGACCCGGCACGGGCTGCCGTCCGGCTCCCTGGTCGTCGAGCTGGCCGACACCGACCCCAGGGCGTCGCTCGACGAGCTGGAGCGCCGGCTGACCGTGCTCAAGCGGCTCGGCGTCCGGATCGCGCTCGACGGCTTCGGCAGCGGACCCGCGGCGATCACGGCCCTCAGACGGCTCCCCGTCGACGTGCTGAAGCTCGACCGGGGTCTGGTCGACGGCGTGGTGGAGTCCGCGCGGCTGCACAAGATCACCAGCGGGCTGCTGCGGATCGCCGCCGACCTCGGGATGCAGTCCGTGGCCGACGGCGTGGACCTGCCCGAGCAGGTCGCGGCCCTGCGCGCGATGGGCTGCACGCACGGGCAGGGCAAGGCCTTCTCCGGGCCGCTGGACGAGTACCGGCTGCGCAGGGCGCTGGCCGCCGGGCACTACCCGGTGCCGCCCGTACCGGCCGAACCCGTGTTCGTCGGCGGTCACTCCGGTGTGTACTCCACCGGAGTGACCGCCCTACTCCAGGGCGGTACGGCACTGCGCTCACATAATGAGACTCCCGTCCCACCCACTTGACACTGGGTGCGCGCCGGGTGGAGGGTCAGTGCCATGCGCACCCGAATTCTCGTACTTGGAAAGCGCGTCGGCTGACGCTGAGCCTCCACCGCTCAGCGACCACCACCCGGCGCGCTCCCCTCGCTTGCCTTACGGCACGAGGGGTTTTTTGTTGCACAGGCACCCGCCGAGCAGCACGCGTGACCCGTACAAACTTCGCAAAAACCCTCAGCATCGAGAAGAGAATGCCGATGACCGAGCAGGCCACCGGGGCCCATCACCCGCAGCCCCGGCCCCGATCCGGAGGACAGTCCGCCCCCGTCGAGCACGTCACGGGCGCACAGTCCCTCATTCGCTCTCTCGAGGAGGTCGGCGCCGACACGGTATTCGGCATTCCCGGGGGCACCATCCTGCCGGCGTACGACCCCCTGATGGACTCCACGCGGGTGCGCCACGTGCTGGTCCGCCACGAGCAGGGCGCCGGCCACGCGGCCACCGGTTACGCCCAGGCCACCGGCAAGGTCGGGGTCTGCATGGCGACGTCCGGTCCGGGCGCCACCAACCTGGTCACCCCGATCGCGGACGCGCACATGGACTCCGTGCCGCTGGTCGCGATCACCGGGCAGGTCGTGTCCAAGGCGATCGGCACGGACGCCTTCCAGGAGGCGGACATCGTCGGCATCACCATGCCGATCACCAAGCACAGCTTCCTGGTCACCAAGGCGGAGGACATCCCCCGGGCGATCGCGCAGGCGTTCCACATCGCCTCCACCGGCCGCCCGGGACCGGTCCTGGTCGACATCCCCAAGGACATCCTCCAGGCGAGGACCACCTTCTCCTGGCCGCCCGTCATGGACCTGCCCGGCTACCGGCCCGTCACCAAGCCGCACGCCAAGCAGATCCGCGAGGCCGCCAAGCTGATCACCGCCGCGAAGCGGCCGGTCCTCTACGTCGGCGGCGGCGTCCTCAAGGCCCGCGCCACCGCCGAGCTGAAGGTCCTCGCCGAACTCACCGGAGCTCCCGTCACCACCACCCTGATGGGACTCGGCGCGTTCCCCGACAGCCACGAGCTGCACGTGGGGATGCCGGGCATGCACGGTGCGGTCACCGCCGTCACCGCGCTGCAGAAGGCCGACCTGATCGTCGCCCTCGGCGCCCGCTTCGACGACCGCGTCACCGGCAAGCTGGACAGCTTCGCCCCGTACGCCAAGATCGTCCACGCCGACATCGACCCGGCCGAGATCGGCAAGAACCGCGCCGCCGACGTGCCGATCGTCGGTGACGCCCGCGAGGTCCTCGCCGACCTCGTCCAGGCCGTCCAGAAGGAGCACGCCGAGGGCAACCGCGGCGACTACACCGCCTGGTGGAACGACCTGAACCGCTGGCGCGAGACCTACCCGCTCGGCTACGACCAGCCCGAGGACGGCTCGCTCTCCCCGCAAGCGGTCATCGAGCGCATCGGACAGCTCGCGCCCGAGGGCACGATCTTCGCGGCCGGCGTCGGCCAGCACCAGATGTGGGCCGCGCACTTCATCGAGTACGACAAGCCCGCCACCTGGCTGAACTCCGGCGGCGCCGGAACCATGGGCTACGCCGTCCCGGCCGCCATGGGGGCCAAGGCCGGCGCCCCCGACCGCACCGTCTGGGCGATCGACGGCGACGGCTGCTTCCAGATGACCAACCAGGAACTCACCACCTGCGCCCTGAACAACATCCCGATCAAGGTCGCCATCATCAACAACGGCGCCCTCGGGATGGTCCGCCAGTGGCAGACCCTCTTCTACAACCAGCGGTACTCCAACACCGTGCTGCACTCCGGCCCCGAGGACGTCAACCCGGAGGCCCGCGGCACCCGCGTCCCCGACTTCGTGAAGCTGTCGGAGGCCATGGGCTGCTACGCGATCCGCTGCGAGGACCCGGCCGACCTCGACAAGGTCATCGAGGAGGCGAACTCCATCAACGACCGCCCGGTCGTCGTGGACTTCATCGTCCACGAGGACGCGATGGTGTGGCCGATGGTCGCCGCCGGCACCTCCAACGACGAGATCATGGCCGCCCGGGACGTCCGCCCCGACTTCGGCGACAACGAAGACGACTGAGAGCCGTCAGGACTTTCAAGCAGAGGAAGCAGATCATGTCCAAGCACACGCTCTCCGTCCTGGTGGAGAACACCCCGGGCATCCTGGCCCGGATCGCCGCCCTGTTCTCCCGCCGCGGCTTCAACATCGACTCGCTCGCCGTCGGCGTCACCGAACACGCCGACATCTCCCGCATCACCATCGTGGTGAGCGTCGAGGAGTTCCCGCTGGAGCAGGTCACCAAGCAGCTCAACAAGCTCGTCAACGTGCTGAAGATCGTCGAGCTCGAACCCGGGCAGGCCGTTCAGCGCGAACTCGTTCTGGTGAAGGTGCGCGCCGACAACGAGACGCGCTCCCAGATCGTCGAGATCGTCCAGCTCTTCCGCGCCAAGACCGTGGACGTCTCCCCGGAGGCCGTGACCATCGAGGCCACCGGCAGCAGCGACAAGCTGTCCGCCATGCTCAAGATGCTGGAGCCGTTCGGCATCAAGGAGCTCGTCCAGTCCGGCACGATCGCGATCGGACGCGGTGGCCGTTCCATCACGGACCGGTCGCTGCGCGCCCTGGACCGGTCGGCGTAAGACCCGAAGCGGGCGGCCGGGACACGACCGGCCGCCCGTATTCCGAGACCGAGAGACTTCCCTTCCCCTCACCGGCATACGGTGGGACGCAACACCTGCACTCAAGGAGAGAACCCAGTGGCCGAGCTGTTCTACGACGCCGACGCCGACCTGTCCATCATCCAGGGCCGCAAGGTCGCGGTCATCGGTTACGGCAGCCAGGGCCACGCCCACGCGCTGTCGCTCCGTGACTCGGGTGTCGACGTCCGCGTCGGTCTGCACGAGGGCTCCAAGTCCAAGGCCAAGGCCGAGGAGCAGGGCCTGCGCGTGGTGAGCCCGTCCGAGGCCGCCGCCGAGGCCGACGTCATCATGATCCTGGTCCCGGACCCGATCCAGGCCGAGGTCTACGAGAAGCACATCAAGGACAACCTGAAGGACGGCGACGCGCTGTTCTTCGGTCACGGCCTGAACATCCGCTACGGCTTCATCAAGCCCCCGGCCGGCGTGGACGTCTGCATGGTCGCCCCCAAGGGCCCGGGCCACCTGGTGCGCCGTCAGTACGAGGAGGGCCGCGGCGTTCCCTGCATCGCCGCCGTCGAGCAGGACGCCACGGGCAACGGCTTCGCGCTGGCCCTGTCGTACGCGAAGGGCATCGGCGGCACCCGCGCCGGCGTCATCAAGACGACCTTCACCGAGGAGACCGAGACCGACCTGTTCGGCGAGCAGGCCGTCCTGTGCGGTGGCACCGCGGCGCTGGTCAAGGCGGGCTTCGAGACCCTGACCGAGGCCGGCTACCAGCCGGAGATCGCGTACTTCGAGTGCCTGCACGAGCTGAAGCTGATCGTGGACCTCATGTACGAGGGCGGCCTGGAGAAGATGCGCTGGTCGATCTCCGAGACCGCCGAGTGGGGCGACTACGTCACCGGCCCGCGGATCATCACCGACGCCACCAAGGCCGAGATGAAGAAGGTCCTCGCCGAGATCCAGGACGGCACCTTCGCCAAGAACTGGATGGACGAGTACCACGGCGGCCTGAAGAAGTACAACGAGTACAAGCAGCAGGACTCCGAGCACCTCCTCGAGACCACCGGCAAGGAGCTGCGCAAGCTCATGAGCTGGGTCGACGAAGAGGCGTAAGTCCTTTCGCCCCGCGACGGCGCCGCTGGTTCCGGGTGCCGTCGCGGGGGCTTTTGCCCCGGACCCCGCTCCTCGAACTCCCCCACTGCCTTGAAGGCGTGGGGGGGGGACCCCAGAGGGGCTGTTCTCCCTTACCGCCTCTTCCGGGTGATCATTCCGCAGAGGCGCAAGACGACTCGCCCCGCGCCACTAGACTGCTGTACAACAAACGCGTCAGGCCCACAGCGTCGTGCGTCTTCCACGCGGCTAGCACTTCTTCACCGCCTGCGGCCGTCGGGACGGCCGTCCGCATTGGACTTGTGAGGACTCACGTGAGCTCGAAACCCGTCGTACTCATCGCTGAAGAGCTGTCGCCCGCCACCGTCGACGCGCTCGGCCCGGACTTCGAGATCCGCCACTGCAACGGCGCGGACCGCGCCGAACTGCTCCCGGCCATCGCCGAGGTGGACGCGATCCTGATCCGCTCGGCCACCAAGGTCGACGCCGAGGCGATCGCCGCCGCGAACAGGCTCAAGGTCGTCGCCCGCGCCGGCGTCGGCCTGGACAACGTCGACGTCTCCGCCGCCACCAAGGCCGGCGTGATGGTCGTCAACGCCCCCACCTCGAACATCGTGACCGCCGCCGAACTCGCCTGCGGTCTGATCGTCGCCACCGCCCGCCACATTCCGCAGGCCAACGCCGCGCTGAAGAACGGCGAGTGGAAGCGCAGCAAGTACACGGGCGTCGAGCTCGCCGAGAAGACCCTCGGTGTCGTGGGCCTGGGCCGCATCGGCGCGCTGGTCGCCCAGCGCATGTCCGGCTTCGGCATGAAGGTCGTCGCCTACGACCCCTACATCCAGCCCGCGCGGGCCGCGCAGATGGGTGTCAAGGTCCTGTCGCTGGACGAACTGCTCGAGGTCTCCGACTTCATCACCGTCCACCTGCCCAAGACCCCCGAGACCGTCGGCCTCATCGGCGACGAGGCGCTGCGCAAGGTCAAGCCGGGCGTGCGCGTCATCAACGCCGCGCGCGGCGGCATCGTCGACGAGGAGGCGCTGTACTCGGCGCTCAAGGAGGGCCGCGTCGCCGGCGCCGGCCTCGACGTGTACGCCAAGGAGCCGTGCACCGACTCCCCGCTGTTCGAGTTCGACCAGGTCGTCTGCACTCCGCACCTCGGTGCCTCCACCGACGAGGCGCAGGAGAAGGCCGGTATCGCCGTCGCCCGCTCGGTGCGCCTCGCCCTCGCCGGTGAGCTGGTCCCGGACGCGGTGAACGTGCAGGGCGGGGTCATCGCCGAGGACGTCAAGCCGGGTCTGCCGCTCGCCGAGCGCCTCGGCCGGATCTTCACCGCGCTCGCCGGTGAGGTCGCGGTCCGCCTCGACGTCGAGGTCTACGGCGAGATCACCCAGCACGACGTGAAGGTGCTGGAACTCTCCGCGCTCAAGGGCGTCTTCGAGGACGTCGTCGACGAGACGGTGTCCTACGTCAACGCCCCGCTGTTCGCCCAGGAGCGCGGTGTCGAGGTCCGGCTGACCACCAGCTCCGAGTCGGCCGACCACCGCAACGTCGTCACCGTGCGCGGCACCCTCTCCGGCGGCGAGGAGATCTCGGTCTCCGGCACGCTGGCCGGTCCCAAGCACGTCCAGAAGATCGTCGCGGTCGGCGAGTACGACGTCGACCTGGCGCTCGCCGACCACATGCTCGTGCTGCGCTACGAGGACCGTCCGGGTGTCGTCGGCACCGTGGGCCGCATCCTCGGCGAGGCGGGCATCAACATCGCCGGCATGCAGGTCGCCCGCGCGACGGTCGGCGGCGAGGCGCTCGCCGTGCTGACCGTCGACGACACGGTGGCCGCGGGGGTGCTCGGCGAACTCGCCGCGGAGATCGGGGCGACGTCCGCCCGGTCGGTCAACCTGGTCTGAGAGTGCCGGGGGCCCTGCCCCCGGACCCCCGTTCGCCCTGAACGGGCCTCGTCCTCAAACGCCGGACGGGCTGAGTCGGTCAGCCTGTCCGGCGTTCTCCGTGGGCGCTTCCGGACGGATCCTGATGTGCCGCAGGCCTATCGCGGCCAGTGCCGCCGCCCCGAGCAGCAGTACCGTCGCCGCGACCGCCGCTGCCTGCATCCCGCTGGTGAAAGCCTCCCGTGCCGCCGTCGCCAGGGCGTCCCCCGCGCGCCCCGGCAGTCCGGCGGCGACGGCCAGCGCGCCGCCCAGGGTCTCCTGGGCCATCGCGGGGGCCGCGTCCGGCATCTCGTGGCGGTAGACGGCCGTACCGATGGAGCCGAGGGCGGCCATCCCCAGCGCTCCGCCGAACTCCGTGCCGGTCTCCAGCAGGGAGGACGCCGCCCCCGCCTTCTCGACCGGCGCCGAACTCAGGGCCAGGTCGGTGAGCAGGGACATCACGATGACGATGCCGGCGGCCAGCACACCGCAGGCGGCCAGCACCAGCCACAGCGAGTCCGTACCGGCCGGGGCCAGCAGCCCGTAGCCGCCCGCCGCGATGACGAAGCCGGCCGTCACGACGTACGCGCGCTCCACGCCCCGCTGGACGAGCTGGGCGGCGACCGGTGCGGCGGCGCCGATCAGCACCGACGGCAGCAGGCTCCACAGCGCGGCCTCCAGCGCGCTCTTGCCGAGCACCGACTGCAGGTACTGGGTGGTGAAGTACGCCGAGCCCATCATCCCGAAGGCCGACAGGGTGTTGAGGACGAGCGCCGGGGTGAAGCCGTGCCCGCGGAAGAGGGCCGGTGAGATCATCGGTGAGGCCGCGGTGCGCTGCCGGTGCACGAACAGCGCCGCGAACAGCAGGCCGACGGTGATCGAGAGCACGTACCGGACGTTCCAGCCCTCGGAGGGCAGCTCCTTCAGGCCGTAGACCACGGGCAGGACCGCCGCCATCGACAGCGGGACGCTCAGCAGGTCGAAGCGGCCGGGGGAGGGGTTCTTCGCCTCGGGGAGCAGCACCGGGCCGAGGACCAGCAGCAGGGCCATCGCGGGCAGGTTGACCAGGAAGACCGAGCCCCACCAGAAGTGCTCCACGAGGACGCCGCTCATCACCGAGCCGAGCGCGATCCCGGCCGTCATCACCCCGGACCACAGCCCGATCGCCTTCGCCCGCTGGGCGGGGTCGGTGAACATCGTGCGGACCAGCGCCATCGTCGACGGCATCAGGGTCGCGCCGCCGATGCCGAGCACCGCGCGGGCCGCGATCAGCGTCTCGGCGGTGTGCGCGTAGGCCGCGAGGAGCGAGGCGGCGCCGAAGGCCGCGGCGCCGAAGAGGAGCAGCCTGCGGCGGCCGACGCGATCGCCCAGCGCGCCCATCGTCATCAGCAGGCCGGCCAGGACGAAGCCGTAGATGTCGAAGATCCACAGCTGCTGGGTGCCGCTCGGTTCCAGGTCCGCGCTGATCTCGGGGACCGCGAAGTAGAGGACGGAGACGTCCATCGAGACCAGCAGCAGCGGAAGCATCAGCACGGCGAGCGCGGTCCACTCGCGGCGGCCGGCGCGGGGCGGGTTCGTTGTCATGGCGGCGACTGTACGCACGTCTTATACGCTTGTCTAGAACGATCGTATAAGACAGGCGTATGGAGAGGTGGGTAAGGTGACGCCATGGGACACCGTGAGGATCTGCTGGAGGGCGCCAAGCGCTGCCTGCTCGCCAAGGGCTTCGTGCGCACCACGGCGCGGGACATCGTCAAGGAGTCGGGGACCAATCTGGCGTCCATCGGCTACCACTACGGGTCGAAGGACGCCCTGCTCGCGCGGGCCTACATCTCACTGGTGGAGGGGATGGGCGGCGCCTTCGAGGGCGACGGGACCGTGGACGAGACCGTGCCCGGCTCCCTGGAGCGGTTCGAACGGGTGTGGTCGAACATCATCGGCACCATGAAGGAGCCCGGCTCGGTGTGGCGGCTCAGCATGGAGGTCCTCGCCCTCGGCGACCGGCTCCCCGAGGTCCGCGACCACCTGGCGGCGGCGCAGCGCGAGGCCGGGCGCGGTCTGGTCCCGCTGCTGATGGGCGGCCGGGAGGAGGACGTGTCCGACGAGACCGCGGACACGGTCGGCATGTTCTACGTGACCCTGATGACGGGTCTGATCGCCCAGTGGACCTTCGACCCGAAGTCGGCGCCCGACGGCGGGCAGCTCGCCGCGGGTCTGCGCCGGGTGATCGAGGCCGCCGCTACAGACGCGCGGCCTTGAGCGTCATGTGCAGCAGCAGCCGGTCCTCGCCGTCGTCCAGGTCGAGGCCCGTGAGCTGCTCGATCCGCGACAGGCGGTAGTACAGGGTCTGGCGGTGGATGCCCAGTTCGGCGGCCGTGCGGCCGGCCTGGCCCGCGCGGTCGAGGTAGACCTCGGCGGTGCGGGCGAGTTCGGCCTGCGCGGGGGAGAGCAGGGGGCTGACGACGGGGTCGTGGGCGGCGCCCGGGGGCAGCGCGGTCAGCAGGCGGAACGGGCCGATCGACGCCCACCGGGCGACCGGTCCGAGCCGGGGTTCGGCCAGCGCCGCCCGGGCCGACGCCGACGCCTCCTCCCAGGCCGCGCCCAGTTCGGCGAGACCCGCGCGGGGCGCGGCGATCCCGGCGGCCACCGGGGGACCGCCCGAGCCCGCCCGCTCCAGCAGCCGCGAGGCCGCCGTCGTCGCCGGAGCCAGTACGTCCGTCGAGCGCAGCCGCAGCAGCAGGGCCAGGGACAGGCCGTCCCCCACTGCCTCAAGGGCGTGGGAGGCACCCCCAGTCCCCCACGGCAGGGTGCACAGCGCCGTCGCCCCCGGCACCGTACGGACCGACGGGGCGTCGTCCGGGCCGGCGGAGGGCCAGGGGGCGACACAGACCACCGTGTGCGGACCGTCGGCGCGACCGCCCAGGGCGGTGCGCAGCTCGGCGACGGCCATCTCCCGCTGCCAGTCCTGCTCCGCCGTCAGCACCGCGCGCAGTTCCCGCGTGAGGTCGGCGCCGTGCTGGACCTCGTCCGCGAGGAGCGCGCCGATCCGCGCCGTCACCCGCATGGCCGCGCCCAGCTGCTGCTCCGAGGGGCCGGGGTCGTAGTCGAGCAGCCAGACGTAACCGAGGACGACGCCCCGATGCCGCACCGGCAGACAGATGCGTCCCCGGTGCACGCCCGCCTCCGGGGTGCGCGGGATGCGGACCGGGCCGGTCGCGCGGGTGATGCCGAAGCCCTCGAACCAGGCGCGGACGGCGGCCGTCGAACGGCGGGTCAGGATCGAGCGGGTGCGCACCGGGTCCAGCGCGGACGGATCGAGGTCGCCCTCGCTGTCGTACGCCCCGAAGGCGATCAGCTCGAAATCGCGGTTCTCCAGGGTCGCCGGAGCGCCCAGCAGCTCCGAGATCTCGTCCACCAGCTCCTGGTAATCGTCCCTGTGTTCCGGCGTCACCCGGGCATTCTGCCGCAAAATCCCGGATCCTTCATACATCTGTCTGAGATCTGCGGCACGGATGCGTGACAGCTGTCGATAGCCCACGATCGGGGGCATCCGTAGGTTTCACGGTGGTTCTCCGTGCCGTACCCGAATCGTCGGGTGACGGCCTCATGCAGCTTGTGGAGGTGCCCCGTGCTGGGTCCCGTGATTCTCGCCGCGTCGCGCAGCGACCGGATGCGACGCCTGATCTCGGCGGCCCCGGTGACCAAGCAGGTCGTCGACCGCTTCATCCCCGGGGAGACCGTCGACGAGGTCCTGCCGATCATCCGGGAGCTCACCGGCAACGGCCTGGAACTCACCATGGACGTGGTCGGCGAGGACATCACCACCCCCGAGCAGGCCGCCGCCGCCCGCGACGCGTACCTGGAGCTGATCGGCCGGCTCAAGCCGCTGGAGCTCGGTACCCGCGCGGAGATGTCGGTGAAGCTGTCGATGTTCGGCCAGGCGCTGGACGGCGGTCACGAGCTGGCCCTCGCCAACGTCCGCCCGGTCGTCGAGGCCGCCGCCGAGATCGGCACCACGGTCACCCTGGACGCCGAGGACCACACCACCCTCGACTCGATGTTCGCCATCCACGAGGAGCTGCGCAAGGACGTCCCGCAGACGGGCTGCGTCATCCAGGCCTACCTCTTCCGCACCGAGGAGGACGCGCGCCGCCTCGCCGCGGCCGGCAGTCGCGTACGGTTGGTGAAGGGCGCCTACAAGGAGCCCGCCGAGGTCGCCTACCAGCAGAAGCACGAGATCGACAAGGCGTACGTGCGCATCCTGCGGACGCTGATGGAGGGCGAGGGCTACCCGATGATCGGGTCCCACGACCCGCGCCTGATCTCCATCACCCAGGAACTGGCCCGCACCGCCGGACGCAAGCTCGACGAGTACGAGTTCCAGATGCTCTACGGCATCCGCAGCGACGAGCACCTGCGACTGGCCGCCGAGGGCCACCGCATGCGCGTCTACACGGCCTACGGCACCGACTGGTACGGCTACTTCATGCGCCGTCTGGCGGAGAAGCCGGCGAACCTGCGCTTCTTCCTGCGGAGCATGGTCAGCCGTGGCTGAGACAACTCGGTTGTGCCGCCGCCCCGGCTCCGGCCGGGGGTCCGGGGGTCGTCCCCCGGGAAGGCACAGCATGCGCCGTCTGGCGGAGAAGCCGGCCAACCTCCGGTTCTTCGCCCGCAGCATGATCACCAAGGGCTGACACCACACCGCTCACGACAAGGAGTTACGCCACCCATGGACGCTGTGACCCAGGTCCCCACCCCCGTCAACGAGCCGGTGCACGGCTACGCCCCCGGTACGCCCGAGCGCGCCCGGCTGGAGGCCAAGCTCAAGGAGCTGGCCGACAACCCGATCGACCTGCCCTGCACCATCGGCGGTGAGAAGCGGATGGGCGGCGGCGAGCGCTTCGACGTCGTGCAGCCGCACAACCACAAGGCCCGCCTGGGCACCTACGCCAACGCCACGCAGGCGGACGCCCAGGACGCCATCGACGCGGCCCT
The DNA here is from genome assembly GCF_055585405.1 of Streptomyces sp. NPDC053426. Classification (NCBI taxonomy): domain Bacteria; kingdom Bacillati; phylum Actinomycetota; class Actinomycetes; order Kitasatosporales; family Streptomycetaceae; genus Streptomyces; species Streptomyces sp. NPDC053426. The sequence goes on from NZ_JBVJKE010000010.1 coordinate 154,433, forward strand.
CGCCGCCGCGCCCGCCTGGCGCGCGATGGCCTTCGACGACCGCGCGGCGATCATCCTGCGCGCCGCCGAGCTGCTGGCCGGCCCCTGGCGCGAGACCATCGCCGCCTCCACCATGCTGGGCCAGTCCAAGACCGCCCAGCAGGCCGAGATCGACAGCCCCTGCGAGCTGGTCGACTTCTGGCGGTTCAACGTCCACTACGCGCGCGGCATCCTCGCCGAGCAGCCCCCGGCCAACTCCCCGGGCGTGTGGAACCGCCTCGACCACCGCCCGCTGGAGGGCTTCGTCTACGCGATCACGCCGTTCAACTTCAGCGCGATCGCCGCCAACCTGCCCACCGCGCCGGCCCTCATGGGCAACGTGGTGGTCTGGAAGCCGTCCCCCACCCAGACCCACGCCGCCGTGCTGCTCATGCGGCTCCTGGAGGAGGCCGGTCTGCCCAAGGGCGTCATCAACCTCGTCACCGGCGACGGCATCGAGGTCTCCAAGGTCGCCCTGGAGCACCGGGACCTCGCGGGCATCCACTTCACCGGCTCGACCAAGACCTTCCAGCACCTGTGGAAGACGGTCGGCAACAACATCGAGAAGTACCGCACCTACCCGCGCCTGGTCGGCGAGACCGGCGGCAAGGACTTCGTCGTCGCCCACCCGAGCGCCGACCCCGCGATCCTCAAGACCGCGCTGACCCGCGGTGCCTTCGAGTACCAGGGCCAGAAGTGCAGCGCCACCTCGCGCGCGTACATCCCGGCGTCGATCTGGAACTCCGGCTTCAAGGAGGAGTTCGCCGCCGAGGTCGACTACATCACCATGGGTGACGTCACCGACCTGTCGAACTTCATCGGCGCCGTCATCGACGAGCGGTCCTTCGCCAAGAACAAGGCCGCCATCGACCGCGCCAAGGAGGACCCGGCCTGCACGATCGTCGCGGGCGGCACCTACGACGACTCGGTCGGCTACTTCGTCCGCCCGACCGTCATCGAGTGCGACGACCCGGAGAACGAGGTGTTCCGCACCGAGTACTTCGGCCCGATCCTCGCCGTGCACGTCTACGACGACGAGAAGTACGACGAGATGCTGACCCAGATGGAGTCGGTGTCCGACTACGCCCTGACCGGCTCGGTCATCTCCGGCGACCGCGCGGCGGCGGCGTACACGATGGAGAAGCTGCGCTACGCGGCCGGCAACTTCTACATCAACGACAAGTCGACCGGCGCCGTCGTCGGCCAGCAGCCCTTCGGCGGCGGCCGTGCCTCCGGCACCAACGACAAGGCCGGCGCCCCGCAGAACCTGATGCGCTGGACCCTGACCCGCGCCATCAAGGAGACGCTGGTCCCGCCGACCGACTACGGCTACCCGCACATGGGCTGACGCCCCCCCCGACCCCGGACGGGCCAGGTCACCCCCCGACCTGGCCCGTCCGGCGTTTTCGCAGGTGGGAGCGGTGTGACCGGGTCCGCCGTCTCAGATAGTAGGAAGTCCGAGTAATTGTGCAGACAGACGCGGTCCGCTCCTCTAGCTTTGTAGGAGCCGAACGACTCGCTCGATCAAGCGAACGGCGGTCGTGAGCCGGTCCCCGTGCAGGCAACCCCTGCGGTCCGACGCTCCCCGCCCCTTCTCGGCGTCTCGCAACCCCTTTCCGCACTCCACGTATGCCGAAGGAGTCGATGACCCATGGCCGAGACGACCGTCCGCCGCCGCGTCCGTCACACCTCCCGCACCAGCGAATCCGACCGCAAGAACGCCGCCGCCGCGCTCCAGCGCGCCCTCGACCGCAGGGACAACGGCGGTTCGACCGGCCACTGACACGCCGACGGCGTCCGCATGCCGGACACCGCATGTCATCCCGTGGGACGAGGAGTAGGGTGCCCGCATGTCTCGCAGCATCAATCTCGCAGTGATCCCCGGTGACGGCATCGGCCAGGAGGTCGTGGCCGAAGGTCTCAAGGTCCTCTCCGCCGTCCTTCCGCAGGATGTGAAGCTGGAGACCAAGGAGTACGACTTCGGCGCCAAGCGGTACCACGCCACCGGTGAGACCCTCACCGACGCCGACCTCGACGAGCTGAAGCGGCACGACGCCATCCTGCTCGGCGCCATCGGTGACCCGTCGGTCCCCTCCGGCGTCCTGGAGCGCGGCTTTCTGCTCAAGCTCCGCTTCGCCTTCGACCACCACGTCAACCTGCGTCCGTCGAAGCTCCTCCCGGGCGTCGCCACCCCGCTCGCCGGCCAGCCCGAGATCGACTTCGTCGTGGTGCGCGAGGGCACCGAGGGGCCGTACACGGGCAACGGCGGCACCATCAGGAAGGGCACGCCGCACGAGGTCGCCACCGAGGTGTCCGTCAACACGGCCTTCGGTGTCGAGCGCGTGGTCCGCGACGCCTTCGCCCGCGCCCAGGCCCGCCCCCGCAAGAAGCTCACGCTGGTCCACAAGAACAACGTGCTGACCTTCGCCGGCCACCTGTGGACGAACGTCTTCAACAAGGTGGCCGAGGAGTACCCCGAGGTCACCACCGACTACATCCACGTCGACGCCGCGACGATCTACCTCGTCACCGACCCGGCCCGCTTCGACGTCATCGTCACCGACAACCTCTTCGGCGACATCATCACCGACCTCGCCGCGGCCGTCTCCGGCGGCATCGGCGTCGCGGCCTCCGGCAACATCAACCCGGGCCGCGAGTACCCGTCCATGTTCGAGCCCGTGCACGGCTCGGCCCCGGACATCGCCGGTCAGGGCAAGGCCGACCCCAGCGCCACCGTCCTGTCCGTCGCCCTCCTGCTGCGCCACCTCGGCCACGACGCCGAGGCGGCCCGCATCGAGGACGCCGTCTCCGCCGACCTCGCGGAGCGCGGCGGCCTGCCCGCCCGCTCCACCTCGCAGATCGGCGACGCGCTCGCCGCACGAGTAGCCGGCTGACCCGGCGCCCCTCGAAAACATTCGAAGCCGCCGGGTCGCATCCGCACCCGGCGGCTTCCCCCTGTCCCCGCCGGGTGCCACCATCGACCACCGGGCCGCGTTCCCCCTGTTCCTTCCGTCGTCGCCTCCGGGCGATAATCGGACGCGGAGCCGCGGAATGAGGGAATGCTCGGACGTCCTAGCACTGGCCACCGGCCGTACGGGCGTGTGCGCGGCCCGTCACTACAACCGGTGAAGGACAACCACTCATGACGACGCCCACGATCGAGCTCAAGCCCTCGGCGCACCCGCTCTCGGACGCAGAGCGCGAGGCGATCCTGGCCAACCCCGGGTTCGGCCGCCACTTCACCGATCACATGGTGACGATCAAGTGGACCGAGGGCCGCGGCTGGCACGACGGCCAGCTCGTCCCGTACGCGCCGATCTCCCTCGACCCCGCGACCACCGTCCTGCACTACGCGCAGGAGATCTTCGAGGGCCTGAAGGCCTACCGGCAGCCCGACGGGTCCGTCGCCACCTTCCGCCCCGAGAAGAACGCCGAGCGCTTCCAGCGCTCCGCCAAGCGCCTCGCGATGCCCGAGCTGCCGGTCGAGACCTTCATCGAGGCGTGCGACGCCCTCGTCGCCCAGGACAGGGCGTGGGTGCCGGCGCACGGCGGCGAGGAGTCCCTCTACCTGCGCCCGTTCATGATCGCGACCGAGGTCGGGCTGGGTGTGAAGCCCGCCAACGAGTACCTGTTCCTGGTCATCGCCTCCCCGGCCGGCGCCTACTTCCCGGGCGGCGTGAAGCCCGTCTCCATCTGGGTCTCGGAGGACCGCGTCCGCGCCGTCCCCGGCGGCATGGGCGACGCCAAGACCGGCGGCAACTACGCGGCCTCCCTGCTCGCCCAGGCCGAGGCCGCCGCCAAGGGCTGCGACCAGGTCTGCTACCTCGACGCGGTCGAGCACCAGTGGGTCGAGGAGCTGGGCGGCATGAACCTGTACTTCGTCTACGGCGACAAGATCGTCACCCCCGCCCTCAGCGGCTCCATCCTGGAGGGCGTCACCCGTGACTCCCTGCTGGGCGTCGCCCGCGACCTCGGCTACGAGGCCGTCGAGGAGCGCGTCTCCGTCGAGCAGTGGCAGCGCGACTCGGAGAACGGCACCCTCACCGAGGTCTTCGCCTGCGGTACGGCGGCCGTCATCACCCCGGTCGGCACGGTGAAGCGGGCGGGCGCCGAGTGGCAGCAGAGCGGCGGCGAGCCCGGCGAGGTCACCACCCGCCTGCGCCAGGCACTCCTCGACATCCAGCGCGGCACCGCCGAGGACAAGCACGGCTGGATGCACCGGCTGGGCTGAATCCCCCGCGGGTGAACACCCACCGCCCGCATCCTGAGACGGATCGTGAGCGCGGGGGCGGATTGTGCCAGACTGCCCCCGTGCTCTCGTTCGCCACGATTATTGGCAGCAGGCGCGCCGGTCCGCAGTGACCGCACGTACGACACGGTACGGGCGGACACCGTCGTCCTCGACCCGCGCGCAGACCTCTCGCACCCGCGAGAGGTTTTTCTGTTTCCTGGCCCACCCGCAGCCGGGAACGGGGCGCGAGGGACCATGGGGGAACGGTGGAACCGGTCATTCCGGTAGACCGAGATCAACTCAGGAGCCTTCAGACCATGACCGCAACCAGCGAGCCCGACGACTCGTTCCACGTCTTCGACACCACCCTGCGCGACGGCGCCCAGCGCGAGGGCATCAACCTCACGGTCGCCGACAAGCTCGCCATCGCACGGCACCTGGACGAGTTCGGCGTGGGCTTCATCGAGGGCGGCTGGCCCGGCGCGAACCCGCGGGACACCGAGTTCTTCGCCCGCGCCCAGCAGGAGATCGAGTTCCGGCACGCGACGCTGGTCGCCTTCGGCGCCACCCGCCGCGCCGGCACCAGCGCCGCGAAGGACCCCCAGGTCAGGGCGCTCCTCGACTCCGGCGCACAGGTGATCACGCTGGTCGCGAAGTCCCACGACCGCCATGTCGAGCTCGCCCTGCGCACCACCCTCGACGAGAACCTGGAGATGGTCCGCGACACGGTCTCCTTCCTCAAGGGGGAGGGCCGCCGGGTCTTCGTCGACTGCGAGCACTTCTTCGACGGTTACCGCGCCAACCCCGAGTACGCGAAGTCCGTGGTCCGCGCCGCCTCCGAGGCCGGCGCCGACGTGGTCGTCCTGTGCGACACCAACGGCGGCATGCTCCCGGCGCAGATCCAGGCCGTGGTCTCCACCGTGCTCGCCGACACCGGCGCCCGGCTCGGCATCCACGCCCAGGACGACACCGGCTGCGCGGTCGCCAACACCCTCGCCGCCGTCGACGCGGGCGCCACCCACGTCCAGTGCACCGCCAACGGCTACGGCGAGCGGGTCGGCAACGCCAACCTGTTCCCGGTCGTGGCCGCCCTGGAACTGAAGTACGGCAAGCAGGTCCTGCCCGAGGGCCGGCTGCGGGAGATGACCCGCATCTCGCACGCCGTCGCCGAGGTCGTCAACCTCACCCCGTCCACGCACCAGCCGTACGTCGGTGTCTCCGCCTTCGCGCACAAGGCGGGCCTGCACGCCTCCGCGATCAAGGTCGACCCGGACCTCTACCAGCACATCGACCCCGAGCAGGTCGGCAACACCATGCGGATGCTCGTCTCCGACATGGCCGGACGCGCCTCCATCGAGCTCAAGGGCAAGGAACTCGGCATCGACCTCGGCGGCGACCGCGAACTGGTCGGCCGGGTCGTCGAGCGGGTCAAGGAACGCGAGCTCAAGGGCTACACGTACGAGGCGGCCGACGCCTCCTTCGAACTGCTGCTCCGCGCGGAGGCCGAGGGCAGGCCGCTGAAGTACTTCGACGTCGAGTCCTGGCGCGCGATCGTCGAGGACCGCCCCGACGGCACCCACGCCAACGAGGCCACGGTGAAGCTGTGGGCCAAGAGCGAGCGCATCGTCGCCACCGCGGAGGGCAACGGCCCGGTCAACGCCCTGGACCGCGCCCTGCGCGTCGCCCTGGAGAAGATCTACCCGCAGCTCGCCAAGCTGGAGCTGGTCGACTACAAGGTCCGCATCCTGGAGGGCAAGCACGGCACCCAGTCCACCACCCGCGTCCTGATCTCCACGTCCGACGGGGCGGGGGAGTGGTCGACGGTGGGCGTCGCCGACAACGTCATCGCCGCGTCCTGGCAGGCGCTGGAGGACGCGTACGCGTACGGGCTGCTGCGGGCCGGGGTGGAACCGGCCGCGTAGGAAGCGCCGAGGACGACGGGCCCGGCGGGTTCGGTGGGCCCGGCAGGTCCGGCGGGTCCGGCGGGGCGGTATCGGAATCCCCGCCGGACCTGATGTCTGTTTAACGCCCGTTTGGGTACTTTTGAACGTATGGAGGTCGCGCCGACGCGTATCCACATACGCCTGATACGCCTGCTGATCGTGCCGGTGGCCGCCGCGCTGGCGGTCCTGATGGCCGGTGCGCCGGGGGCGCAGGCCGCCACGGACCTCTCCGAGATCGCCCGCGAACTGCGCGAGAGTCCCGTCTACGTCGACCCCGAGGCCCGGGACATCCTGGCGGAGTCCGACGCCGAGGCCCTCGCCGACAAGATCGAGGACGCGGACGAACCCGTCTTCGTGGCGGTCCTCCCGGCGGACTACCCGACGCAGAACCTCTTCCAGAACCTGCGCACCGAGACCGGCGTCACCGGTCTGTACGGCATCCGCCTCGGCGACGAGTTCGACGCGCGAGCCGACAGCAGCGTGCTCAGCCGCCAGGGCGTGCGGAACCTGGTCCAGTCCGTGCAGGGCACCGGTGACGCCAAGGCCCAGCTGAACGACTTCGTCGACAACGCGCTGCGCAGCACCGGCGGCTCCGCGCCGAACTCCTGGAGCGACGGGTCCGGCGGTGACGTCCCGGTCGGCGGGCTGATCACCGTCGGAGCGCTGGTGGCGGCCGGCGGCGCGGGCATCTACGCCGTGTCCCGCCGCAACCGGCGGCGCCACGAGGAGGAGCGGCGGACCGCGCTGGAGAAGCTGCGGGTGGTGGTGGACGAGGACATCACCGCGTTCGGCGAGGAGCTCGACCGCCTCGACTTCCACCCCGGCGAACGGGGCGCGGACGACGCGATGCGCACGGACTACGCGCACGCGCTGGACGCCTACGAGAAGTCCAAGTCGCTCATGGCCGCGGCCCGCAAACCGGAGGACGTCCGGGCCGTCACCCAGGCCGTGGAGGACGGCCGCTTCGCCCTCGCCTCCCTCGCCGCCCGGCGTGCGGGACGCCCGCTGCCGGAGCGCCGCCCGCCCTGCTTCTTCGACCCGCGCCACGGCCCCTCGGTCGCCGACGCCGTCTGGACGCCGCCGGGCGGCGCCGAGCGCGAGGTCCCGGTGTGCGCGGCCGACCGGGCCCGGCTGGCCGACGGCCTCGACCCCGCCGTCCGCGAGGTCGACACCGAGTACGGGCGCCGCCCCTACTGGGACGCCGGTCCCGCCTACGGCCCCTGGGCCGGCGGCTACTTCGGCGGCGGCCTGCTGCCCGGCCTGCTCGTCGGCACCATGCTCGGCGGCATGATGGCCGGCCCCGCCTACGCGGCCGACTACGGCGCCGGCTACGGCGACTTCGGCGGCTACGAGGGCGGCGACGTCTCGGGCGCCGACTTCGACGGCGGGGACTTCGGCGGCGACTTCGGCGGAGGCGGCGGCTTCGGCGGCGGGGACTTCGGGGGCGGCGGGGACTTCGGCGGCGGGTTCTGACCGGCCGGGGGATCCTGCCCGGCCGGGGGATCCCGCCTCGGCCATCCGCGTTCCACCGCGTACCGCTCCCCGGCGGCATGCCACCACCCGGGCGGTGACGTGCCGCCCGGGACGACGGAGCCGGCCCGCCCGGGGCCCAGCCCGAGCCGTCCCAGCGCCTCCGCGTCGACGGACACGGTGATCCACCCCCGCCACCGCCCGTCACGCCCCGGCCCGCACATGTGATCCAGCCGCAGCTCCTCCGCGGTGAACGGCATCCAGTCGATCCCCCGCTCACGCAGTCAACCGCGGACGGCCGCCCAGGGGTGAAGGCGACCCGGCAGGTTCTCGTACTCGGCGACGACGACCCACCCGGGCCGTGAGAGCGCGCTGCTGACTGTCATACCCGCCATGATGCGCCTTGCCCGTGACCCGAGCACGCCACCGACCGTTAGGGAAGCGTAATTCCGGGAAACGTACTTCCTCAATGTATGGAGGCGCCCATGGTGTATCGCCCCCTGCTCGATCTGCCCAAGCCCGCGGACATGTTCGACCGGAGCTGGGAGTGGAGCGAACTCACCGCGTTCGTGGCCGACGAGGGACCGGAGGCGACCATGGCCGTCGTCTCCGGGCGGCGGCGACAGGGCAAGTCGTTCCTCCTCGACTCACTCGCCCGGGCCACCGACGGGTTCTACTTCTGCGCGTACGAGGCGACCGAGGCCGAGTCGCTCCGCCGCTTCGGTGAGGAGCTCGGCCAGTACTGCGGAAGCCTGGCCCCGATGCGGTTCGACCGCTGGGAGCAAGCCGTCGACGCGCTGCTCGAACTGGGCAGGGAGCGGCCCGTGCCCGTCGTTCTCGACGAGTTTCCCTACCTCGCCAGGGCCACGCCCTCGCTGCCGTCCATCATCCAGGTGGCGTACGGACCGCGGCGTCCGGAGCGCCTGCGTTCCCGTACGCGCCTTCTGCTGTGCGGCAGTTCGCTGTCCTTCATGGGCAAACTGCTCAGCGGCACCTCACCCCTGCGCGGTCGGGCCGGCCTGGAACTCGTCGTCCAGCCGCTGGATTTCCGGCAGGCCGCTGCCTTCTGGGGGCTGGGCGACCCACGACTCGCCGTGCTCGTGCACAGCGTGGTCGGCGGTACCCCCGCCTACCGCAGGGAGTTCGTGCGTGATGACACTCCTGCCGGTCTCGACGACTTCGACGCCTGGGTCTGCCGCACCGCACTGTCTCCACGGTCCCCGCTCTACCGGGAGGCCCGCTACCTCCTCGCGGACGAGGCCGACCTGCGGGACCGGGCTCTCTACCACTCCGTACTCGCCGCCCTGGCGTCGGGCAACGCCACGGCGGGTCGGATCGCCGCGTGTCTGGAGCGGCCCGTCAGTGACATCACCCACCCGCTCACCGTGTTGCAGGACTGCGGACTCGTCCGCAAGGAGGCGGACGCGTTTCGCAGGAACCGCAGCGTCTACCGCGTGGGCGAGCCCCTCATCGCCTTCGACCACGCCGTCTCCCGGCCCCGGCTCGCCCTGCTCGACCGGGGGCTGGCCGAGCAGGTCTGGGAGAGCGCCCGGCCACGCTTCCTCTCCGCCGTCGTCGGACCGCACTTCGAGCAGATCTGCCGGGACTGGGTGGCTCACTTCGCCGCGCCGGAGACCTTCGGCGGCATGCCCATCGACGTTTCGTACGGGACGGTGGCCGACCCGGTGGAACGGACGGGTCACGAGATCGACGTGGTCGTACGAGGCGCTGTCGGGCAGGACAACGGCGTGCTGCTCTCCCTGGGCGAGGCCAAGTGGGACCGGGTCATGGGGACGGGACACCTGGAGCGGTTGAAGCACGCCGTATCACTGCTGGCCGCTCGCGGGACCGACACGTCGGCCGTACGGCCCGCCTGCTACAGCGGGGCCGGGTTCACCGACGAGCTGAAGGCGGCGGAGAAGCGCGGCGAGGTCGTGCTCGTGGACCTGGAGCGGCTGTACCGCGGGGAGTGAGACCGCCGGTCCGGGGGCGCTCCGCGTCGCCTTCGGCGCTGGTTCTCGTGGTCACCCTTGACCCGGTCCGCTCCGGCACGGGGGCGACTCTCGTTGCCTCGCCCAGGAAGCCCTTCCCTTGTGCGGCATCTTTGCGCCATATGAGTGACGAGATATCTGCTGTTGGATTCAGTAAGCGCTTTCTACAGTGATCGCAATTCGTGAGGGCCAGAGTGCCGGGGGAGTCGCATGCTGATTCGATCTTTGGTCGAACTTGCCGGTTCCCGGTACGAGGTCGACTGGGGCAACGGCACCAGTGTCCGCCTCCTCACCGCCGTGGACGAGATGGGTTTCACCGTGTGTCACACGGTGGTCCGGGCGGGCACGTCCTCGCTCCTCGAGTACCGTTCGCACCTGGAGGCATGCTTCTGCCTGTCGGGGTCGGGGGAGATCACGGACATGGCGGGCAACTCCCACCGGATCGTCCCGGGCGTGCTGTACGCGCTCGACCGGCACGACCGGCACCGTCTGCGCGCGGATCCGGACGGTGACATGACGCTGCTCAGCGTCTTCAACCCACCGTTGCAGGGCACGGAACGTCACACACTCCACCGCGAGAAGGCGTCGTCCTACTGATGACCGGCCTGATGCACGACGCCGCTTCGGGCGTCACCGGACACGGCGTACGGCTCGTCGGGTTGTTCGAGACGAACGCGGCGCGGCACCCCGCACGCGCCGCCGTGACGCTGGACGGCGTCACCACCACCTACGGAGCGCTGAACGAACTCGCCGACTCGTACGCGGCGCGGCTGCTCGGTCTCGGCCTCGGTGCCGGCGACCGCGTGGTGGTCTACGCGGACCTGTCCCTCGGCGTCGTCGCGGCGACCCTCGGGATCCTCAAGGCGGGTGCATGCCTGGTCACCACGCATCCGACGTTCTCGCGGCGCAAACTGGTCCATCAGGCCCGTGCCTGTGACGCCGCCGTCCTGGTCACCGACCGGACAGGGGCCCTGGGGGACCTCTTCGCCGACACCGGGCTGTCCGCCGTGCTCCCCTTGGGCACTGGCGGACAGCCCGGCGAGCCGAGGCCACGGCCGCGTCCGCTCGGGCGCCCCAGGAAGGGTCCGGGCATACCGGTCGTGGGCCCGCCGGCCGCCGTGTTCTACACCTCGGGCTCCACCTCGTCGCCGAAGGGCGTGACGATCGGCCACCGCACCATGACGGCGGCCTTCGAAGCCGTCACCTCCTCCCTCGGTCACACCGCCGACGACGTGGTGCTGAGCTGCACGCCCATCGGCTCCGACTTCGGCTTCTACAACATCGTGCTGCCGCTGGCCTTCGGCGGTCGGGTGGTGTTGCTGCGGGGCCTCAGCGCGCGTCCGCGGGAGGTGTGGGAGACGATCGGCCGCGAGGGTGTCACCGCGGTCCACGGCTTCCCCTCCCTGCTGGCCCACCTGTGCCGGATCGACGGCCTCGGCCGGGACCCGCGCCCGTCCCTGCGCCTGCTGGCCAGCACCGGACAGCGCCTCCCCGCGGAGCACATCAGGACCCTGCGTGAGGCACTCCCCGATGTGCCGATCCACTCGATGTACGGGCTCACCGAGTGCAAACGCGTGTGTGCCCTGCCGCCGGAGGAGATCGACCGCCGTCCCGGCTCCGTCGGTGGCCCCGTCCCAGGTGTGCGCGCCTACCTCGTGGACGGCACCGGCGCTCCGGTCGAGGAACCCGGTGTGCCCGGCGAGCTGGCGGTCGCGGGCGACCAGGTGATGCAGGGCTACTGGGGCGACTCCGAGCTGACCGGCCGTGTCCTGCGCACCGGTTTGTTCGGCGAGGACAGGGTGCTGTTCACGGGCGATCTGTTCACCCGTGACGAGGACGGCTTCCTGCACTGGGTCGCCCGCGGGGACGACACCTTCAGCCGCTCGATGTTCAAGGTGAACCCGCACGAGGTCGAAGCGCGGCTCAGACAGCACCCTTCGGTGGCCGACGCCGCCGTGGTGCCGGTGCCGGACGAGGAGGCGGGGGAGGTGCCCGCGGCCTGTGTCGTACCCCGTGACAGCCACGCACCCGACGCCGAGGAACTGCGCCGCCACTGCGCCGAGCGCCTCGACTGGCACATGGTGCCCGCGCTCGTGGTCTTCCACGACGAGCTTCCGCGCACCGAGTCCGGTAAGACCGACCGGCGGGCCCTGCGGCAGGCGCTCGCCCAGCCGGCCCCCGGGCCCGTGGACGACAGTCCCGGCGAGTACGTGGCGTCGTCCTCGATGGTCGGCCTCGCCGACCGCTTCGACGCGATCGCGACCGGGCAGGACCAGGTGCCGCGGGCCCCGGTGCGTTCCACGATCCGCAGCGCCGTCACCGACAGCCTCCTCCTGGAGTACCAGGACGCGATGGTGGAACGCTCAGGTCCGCTCTTCCGGCACTTCCTGGCCAGTGTGCCCGGCGTTCTGGAGGAACTGTCCCGGGTCGGTGTCGCACTGGCCCGCCTGGCCGGACGCCGCGCACGGCGTGACGGGCACGGCCTGACCTTCTACGAGGCGGACGCGTTCGACGGCAGCAACGGGCGCACCCTGGCGGCCTTCGCCGACGGCCGCGTCACCACCCTGACCAGCTCGCCCAACCGGGCCAACGAGCGGTGGTTCCGCACCTGGGCGGACCCGGCCCGCTCCCGCTACTTCCCCGGCTCGCTGTTCCACCTCGACCGCGCCGGGCTGCGGTCCGCGCCGCAGTACGAGCCGTTCCGCGACGGCTTCGACGTGGTCTACGAGACGGCCGCGTTCCAGTTCTACGGCAAGGACCGCGCGACGCAGATCGAGCACCTCACCGAGGTGCTCAGGCCCGGCGGCCTGGCGTTCTTCCTGGAGAAGCTGAATCACCCCGACCCGCTGGAGTACGAGCGCCGGGAACGTGTCAAGGACGAGGTGCACAAGGCCCGTTACTTCACCCCCGAGGAGATCGGGCGCAAGCGGCAGGAGATGCTGACGCGGATGGTGGACGGCCAGGTGGGGTTCGACGACCTGGTGGGGGCGCTCGGCGACCGCTTCTCGCACGTCCACCTCCTGTGGAACGGCACCAACTTCTACGAGTTCGTGGCGAGTGACGACGCCGGGATGCTCACGGAGTTCCTGGAGCTGGCGGGGCAGCCGTTCATCCCGGACGGTTTCTGCTTCGAGGACCCGGTCGTGCGCCGGGTCGGAGGGCACGGCGGGACGGTGCTGCGGTGAGGGGCGCGGACGCACCCGTCGAGAGCGCCGACCCGGAGGTGCTCACCGTCCTCGACACGCTCGTCGGCCGGTGGGGTGGCCGGGCCGCCGAGACGGAACGGGAACGCCGGCTCCCGGACGCGACCGTCGCCGAGCTGCTTGACGCCGGGCTGCTCCAGCTCGCCGCGCCGCCACGCTTCGGCGGGCCGGGGCACGGCTGGCCCACAGTGGTGGAGGCGGCCCGGCGTGCGGCCAGGGCCTGTCCGTCCACCGGGTGGGTCATCGGAGTCGTCGGCGGACACGCTGCGCTGGCCGGGCGGCTACCGCCGACGGCCGCCGAGACCGTCTTCACGGCGGGTGTCCGGCAGGTGTTCGCGACAGCGTCCGCAGCGGCCGACGGACGTTTCACCCGCGTCCCCGGTGGCTTCGAGGTGGCAGGCCGGTGGCGGTTCTGCTCCGCCGCCGACCACGCCGACTGGTTTCTCCTCAGCGGCCACGGCGACGATCCGACGGACCGGGTGCTGGTTCCGCTCCCCGCCGGGAAGGTGCGGATCGAGGACGGGTGGGACGTCTGCGGGATGGCCGGCACCGGTTCGCGGGACATCACGGTGGACCGCGTCTTCGTGCCCGAGGCGCTGGCCGTCTCCCCGTCGCGCTGCTTCGCCGGGCGGTCGCCGTCCGGCACCGGGCCGTCGCCGTACTACCTCGACGAGGTGCCGTTCCTGCCGTACGTCAACAGTTGCGTCATCGGTCCGGTGCTCGGCTGCGCCGAGGGCGCCTTCGCGGCCTGCCTGACCCGGTTCGCGCAGGGCACCGGCGGGTCGCGTCCACTGGAACAGCCGCTGGTGCGGGACGGGCTGACGGAAAGCGCGGCGGAACTGGCCTGCGCCCGGCACCTGTACGAGGACATGTGCGCACGCCTGCACGCGGCGGGAACCGCCCGACGGGCCCTTCCCTCCGAGGACGCCGCCGCGATCGGCAGGGACCGTGCCTATCTGGCCCGCCTGTGCGTCCGCTCCGTACAACGGCTGATCCAGCTGGCCGGGACGGCCGCCCACTTCGCCGACGACCCGCTCGCCCGGCACTGGCGCGATCTGCAGATGATGGCGGCCCACCGAGACCTGAACTGGGCCCGCAACGCGGCGGCGTACGCGTCGGCGGCCTTCACCGCTGACGGTCATGGGCAAGCCGTATGACCCACCTGTACAAAACTTCCTTCCTGCGGCGGGAGGGCCGTTGGCTGCTGGGCGGCTTCCTGCTGTTCCTGCTCTCCTCCTTCGGCCAGACCTTCTTCGTCTCGCTCTTCGCCGACGACATCCGCGACAGGCACGACCTCACCCACGGCTCCTACGGTGCCCTGTACATGGCGGCCACCCTGCTCGGCGCGGTCGCCCTGACCAGGACGGGTCACCTGGTCGACCGCCACCCGGTGCGCCGGGTCGTCCTCGTGAGCGCGCCGCTGCTGGCGCTGGGAGCCGTGGCGATGACCTGGTCGGCGGACCTCTTCACGCTGTTCGGGGCTCTCGTCCTGCTGCGACTGTTCGGGCAGGGCATGATGACGCACACCGCGTTCACCGTGCTGGGCCGCTGGTTCACCCGGCAGCGGGGACGGGCGGTGTCCCTGGCGGCCCTGGGCCTGAACACGGGCGAGGCCGCCCTGCCCGCCCTGGCCGTCGCCCTGTCGGGCGCCGCTGGGTGGCAGGCCGTGTGGTGGGCGGCCGGCACGCTGGTGACCGCCGTGGGCGTCGCCGTCGCGGCGCTGTTCAGGACGGAGCGCACCCCGCACCCCGCGGACGGCTCCGCGGACCCGGAGGCGTCTGCCGCCGCCGGCTGGACCCGGGCCGAGGTGCTGCGGGACCGGTGCTTCTACCCCCTGCTGCTCGCCACCGCGGCGCCCGCACTGATCGGCAACACGGTCTTCTTCCATCAGGCCCATCTGGCGGAGACGCGCGGCTGGTCGCTCGGGGTGCTGGCGTCGGCGTTCCCGCTCTACGCGGTCCTGACCGTGCTGTGCAGTGTGGCCAGTGGCTTTCTGTTGGACCGGATCACCGGGCTCGTGCTGCTGCCGGTCTTCCTTCTCCCGCTCGGCGGCGGGCTGCTGCTGCTCGGCACCGTCACCGCCCCGTGGAGCGCGTTCGCCTTCATGGCCCTGTACGGCGTCACCAACGGCCTCTCCCTGAGCCTGTTCGGCGTCGTGTGGCCCGAGGTCTACGGCACCCGGCACCTCGGCGCCGTCCGGTCGGTGGTGGTGGCGGTCCTGGTCTTCGCCTCGGCACTCGGCCCCGGCGCGGGCGGCCTGCTCCTCGACGCCGGTGTCGGCCAGTCGGTCCAGTTCGTCGCGCTGGGCGGGTACTGCCTCGTGGCGTCCGCGCTCGTCACGCCCGTCGTCCGGCAGTTGCGAGCGCGCGGCGCCGCCGTCCTGTGCTGAGGAAGCGGCGGCCGGGCCTGCGTCGTCAGCGGCCGATACGACCGAGAGACCCGGCCCAGGCGGCGGGGGAGACGGTGAGGGCGGGGCCGTCGGCGTTCTTGGAGTCGCGGATGTGGACGGCGGAGGGGCGCGGGGGGATCAGCCGGACAGGCGTCGGCCCGGACGCCTCGTCGGGCTCCGGGCCGTTGCCGTGGTGAACTCGGGGCCCCGAGGGGCCGACGGGGCTCACGCCTGCTTGATCGCCGAGATGTCGAAGTTCAGCTTGATCTTGTCGGAGACCAGGACGCCACCCGTCTCCAGCGCCGCGTTCCAGGTCAGGCCCCACTCGGAGCGCAGGATCTCCGCCTTGCCCTCGAAGCCGACGCGCTCGTTGCCGAAGGGGTCCTTCGCGGCGCCGTTGAACTCCAGGTCGATGGTGAGCGGCTTGGTGGTGCCCAGGATGGTCAGGTCACCGGTGATGCGGTAGTCGTCGCCGCCGAGGGCCTCCGCCTTGGTGGAGCGGAAGGTCATGGCCGGGAACTCGTCCGTCTTGAAGAAGTCGGCGCTCTTCAGGTGGCCGTCACGGTCGGCGTTGCCCGTGTCGATGCTGTCCATCACCACGTCGATGGTGGCGGTGGAGGCGGCCGGGTCGGTGCCGTCCAGGTGCAGCGTGCCGGTGAAGTCCTGGAAGCTGCCCTTGACGTTGGTGACCATGGCGTGCCGGGCGACGAAGCCGAACGTGGAGTGCGCGGGGTCGATCGTGTACTCGCCGGTCAGCGCGGCCAGGTCCGGGTTCACCGCGGTGGTGGCGGTCGCGGTCTCGTTGTCCTTGCGGCCGAAGATGCCCATGACGTTCCTCCTGAGGGGATGAGGTTTAATGTTCAACTAACCCAACGAGGTCCACCGTAGACCTATTCCCTTTAACTTTCAACATGTTTGGCGAAAGTGGCGGGATTGGGCCGCCACGAAGGGTGGTACCCGCCGGTCGTGTCCTCGGTCGCGGTCCTGGTGGAGCTGGTGCGGCGCGATACGTCGGGCGGCCAGGTGAAGTGCTGGGAGCACTTCGCGCGGAGTGCCGCCCGCCTCACGGAGCGCCTGCCCGGCGGCTCCGGCGGCACACCCCTCGACCTGACCGTCTACTTCCTCGGCGAACGCGAGCGGGTCGAGCCGCTCTCCCCGCACGTCCGGTTCGTCATGCTCCGGCCGGTGCTCAGCTCGGCGGCGACGCGCTCGGCCGACCGCGCGGAGGACGTCTGCGACCTCGCGCCGTACCACCCGCGGCTCGCCGCCCTGCTGCCCCGCCACGACGTCTGGCACCTGACCCACGGCTTCGCCTTCGCCGCCACCGCCGTACGGCTGCACCACCGTGCGGCCCGGCGGTCCGCCCCACGGCCCCGGCTCATCGGCTCCGTGCACACCGACGTACCGCTGCTGGCCTCCGTCTACGCCCGCTATCTGGCCGAGCGGTGGCTGCCCGGGAGCCACCCGAGGGTGGAGGACCTGCTCGCGGACCGGGCCGAGAGCGCGCTGCGCCGGCGCCGGGACCGGCTGCTGGACCCCTGCGAACGCGTCCTCGTCCCGACCCCGGAGGGCCGCGCGGAACTCGCCAGCGTCCTCGGGCCGCACCGGGTCGCCCTGCTGCGCCGGGGCGTCGACCACGAACTCTTCCGGCCCGACCCCACCGCGCGGGACTGGCTGACGCGCGCGTACGGCGTTCCGGGCGACCGCCCGCTGGTGCTGTTCGCCGGCCGGCTGGACGCCAGCAAAGGCGTGCCGCTGCTGACCGAGAGCGTCCGGCTGCTGCGCGCCCGGGGCGACGCCCTGCACCTGGTCATGGCGGGTTCCGGCGCCGAGGAGGACGCCGTGCGCCGCGGACTCGGCCGGGACGTCACCCTGCTCGGACCGCTCCCGCAGGACCGGCTGGCACGGGTGTACGCCGGCTGCGACGTCTTCGCCTTCCCGTCCCGTACGGAGACCAGCGGCAACGTCGTCGCCGAGGCGATGGCGTGCGGGTCGGCGGTGGTTCTGCCCGAGGGCGCGCACACCACCCGCTGGCTGGCCGCGCCGGGGTTCGACGGCATCGTCGTCCCGGCCGACTCCCCGGTGGCCTGGGCGGACGCCCTGCACCCGCTGGTCGAGCGGCCCGTCGTGCGGGAGGCGGTACGGCGTCGGGCCCTGGAGACGTCCAGGACCGTCCATCCCAGCTGGGACCGGGTGCTGGAGGAGGACCTCCTCCCGGTCTGGACCCAGTCGGCCCGCACGCCACGGCGGGCCGGCTTCCGTACGGCTTGAGCCGGCGGCCCGCACGGGCACACACCATGGGCGCCTGCGCGCCCGCCGAGTTTCTTCGCCCCCGCCGCCCCTTCCCTTCCCGTCCCTGGGGGCTTCGCCCCCAGACCCCCGTTCGCGCAGTTCCCCGCGCCCCCAGGGGGCGCGGGGAACTGCGCGAACAGCCACGATGCGGCCCGCAGCCGCCGTACGACAGAACCACCCGTGCTCTTTTGCGAACAACCCGACACCGGTCACTCGTCAGCGGCCCGGTGCCGGGCGTGTGACGCCGCGATGACCGGTGACGTGTCCAAGGCCACGATGCCCGTCGCCACCAGGGCCAGACCCGCCAGCGTCGCCGCCGAGACCGGCCAGCCCGTGTGGATCGTCTCGTCGAAGAGGAGCATGCCCATGGCCACCGCGACCACCGGCTCCGTCGCGTCCAGGACCGTCATGGTCGCGGCCAGCGGGCCCTGCTGGAAGGCGCTCTGGATGAGCAGCAGGCCGCCCACGCTGGCCGCGACGAGCGCGTAGGTCTGCCAGGCGGCCAGGGCCGTCGGCAGCCCGTACCGGAGCCGGTCCACCGTCGCGGCCAGCAGGACGGACTGGGTGCCCATCACCGCCCCCGCGGCGAGCGCCGTCGCCGAGGCCCGCCAGGGGCCGGACAGCATCCGCGCGGTCACGAGCGCGCCGCACACCACGGCCGCGACCGCGCCGACGGCCGGCAGCCAGGACAGCGGGCCGGCCGCCCGGGGGTCGCCGCCGTGCGGCCGGGCGGAGAGCAGCGCCAGCGCCAGTCCCGCCGCCACCGCGAGCGTGCCGGACCACTCCCGCCGGCCCAGCCGCAGCCGGTACAGCCGCGCCGACAGCGGGACCGCGAAGACCAGCTCGGCGACGATCAGCGGCTGCACCAGACTCAGCGGCCCGAACGCCAGCGCCAGCGACTGGAATCCGTACGCCACCACGGCCAGCCCGATCCCGCACAGCCACAGCGGATCCCGCGCCAGCCGCCCCAGCAGCCGCGCGGTGAGCGCCTCCGCGTCCGGCCGCGCGGCCGCCGCCCACTGCTGCAGGACCCCCGCGACGGCGAAACACACACCGGCGGCGAGCGAGGCGAGAACGGCGATCGCCATGACGGAAGAGCCCCGGGAGCGGACTAGTCGGGTGTCCGGCCGGTCGGCGCGCCCCGTGTCGCCCCCCGCGTGTGGACGTACAGCTTGCGCCGGTCGCCGACGTCGAGGCGCTGGGGGAGCGGCAGTTCGTGGCGCACCGGCCGCGCGTGGTCGGCGAGTTGCCGGCGCGGGTTGTAGACCTGGTTGAACTTCCACAGCATGCGGGCGAAGTTGGTCTGCCCGTGCAGCAGGTTGCGGCCGAGCACGCGCGCCGCGCCGAACGCCGTGCGCACCCCCAGGTGTTTGCGGTTGATGACCGCCTGGGTGCGCACCAGCTCCTCGTAGAAGCGCTCCAGCGGCAGCGTCGTCGGCACCACCGCGTGCTGGATGTCGAAGAGGCGGTAGTCGCGGGTGGTGAGCCGGCGGGACTCGGTGTGCCAGATCTCCGTACCCGGATACGGCGTCATCACCGTGAAGTGCACGATCTCCGGCACGGCCAGCGCGAACTCCCGCACCACGCGGAAGCGTTCCTCGTCCCAGGCCGGGTCCACGATCAGATTGATCGCCACCTTGATGCCGAGCCGGCGGGCCGTCTGAAGCGCCTTGAGGTTCTCGTCCGGGCTGACCCGCTTGCGGTACAGGTCGAGCCCCTCGGCGTCGATCGCCTCCATGCCGAGGAACATGTAGCGCAGCCCCAGCCGCGCCCACCGCTCGAACACCTCCGGATGGCGCAGCAGGACGTCGGCGCGCGTCTCCAGGTAGTACTTCTTGCGGATGCCGCGCCGCTCCACCTCGGCGGCGATGGCGTCGCCGTGCTCGGGCCGGATGAACGCGACGTCGTCCACGATGAACACGTTCGGCTCGCGGATCCTCGCCAGCTCCTCCGCCGCCGCCTCGGGCGAGGCCTTGCGGTAGCTGCGGCCGTAGAACGTCCACGCCGAGCAGAACGAGCAGTCCCAGGGGCAGCCGCGGGTGAACTCGATGGACGCGCACGGGTCGAGCTCGCCGATGAAGTAGCGGCGCCGGCTGCGCATCAGATCGCGGGCCGGGAGCGGTCCGTCGATGCCGTGCAGCATCAGCGGCGCCGGTCCGCGCCCGGCCGCCGTGACGACGCCCGGCACGCCCTCCACCCCGCCGTCGCGCACCGCCTCCAGCAGCGGGGCCATCGCCGGCTCCCCCTCTCCGCGGACCACCGCGTCGACCGCGCCCTCCGCCTGTTCGATGACCTCCTCGGCGACGAACGAGACACTGTGCCCGCCGAAGAACACGAAACAGCCCGGCACCTCCCGCTTCACCCGCGCGGCCAGCGCGATCGCCTCGGGGATGTTCGCCAGGTAGTTGAGGGAGACGCCGAGCGCCTCCGGACGGAAGGACCGCACCTCGTCGCGCAGCCGGTTCACGCCCAGCACCTGGAGGTCGACGACCCGGACCTCGTGACCGGCCTCGCGGGCGGCGCCCGCCACCCGCTCCAGGCCCAGTGGTTCGAGCCGGAGGAAGATCTCGGAGTACATCAGGGCGCTGGGGTGGACGAGCAGCAGACGCATGGGGACCTCGCCACGGGGTCGGACGGACCGGGTACGGAAGGGTGTCCCCTTCGTATCCCGGCACACGCGGCCGCGTACCCGCCATACGCCCGCCTGGCCGCACCCCGCGGCCCGCAGGAGTGGTCCTGCGGCGCGGCGCGGCGGCCCCGTGAGCTTGGACGCCGCCCGTCGGCAGAAGCGGGAGCGGGCCGGGCGGACGGGCTCCTGCGCTGGCGGGGTGCACCGGAGTGGGGGTGTCCTGGAGACCGAGGACCCGCAGCGACAGCGCATGGGAGACCGACTCGTGACCACCACCGGCTCCGGTTCCACCTACGACCCCCCGGCGGACCCCGCACACAGTGACGCCCGCGCCGCGGCCTCCGCCCCGGCGGCGGCACGCGGCCACGGGCCGCCGCCGCGCACCGGTCGGCGCGTCGCCCTCGTCACCGGCGCCTCCTCGGGCATCGGCGCGGCCACCGCGCGGCGCTTCGCCGCCGGGGGCTGGCAACTGCTGCTCAGCGGCCGGGACCGGCGGCGCCTTGAGGAGACGGCGTCCGGCACCTCGGCGGTCCTGCTGCCCGCCGACCTCGCCGCGCCGGACGGGGCCAAGATGCTGGCCCAGGCCGCGCTGCGGGAGACCGGACGCATCGACGTGCTGGTCGCCGGGGCGGGCATCGGCTGGGCCGGGCCCTTCCTGACCATGCCGCACACCGACATCGACCGGGTGCTGTTCCTGGACCTCAACGCGACGCTGCACCTCGTACGGGAGGTGCTGCCCGCGATGGTGGCGGCCGGCGGCGGCCGGGTGGTGCTCGTCGGCTCGGTGGCCGGCTCGGTCGGCGTACGGGAGGAGGCGGTGTACTCCGCCGCCAAGGCCGGACTCGCCGCGTTCGCCGAGGCGCTCCGCCAGGAACTGCGCGGTACGGGCGTGGGGGTGACGCTCGTCGTGCCCGGCCCCGTGGAGACGGGCTTCTTCGCCCGCCGCGGCACGCCGTACCACCGCTCCCACCCGCGCCCCACCTCGGCCGGCCGGGTCGCGGCCGCCGTCTGGAACGCCGTCTCCCAAGGCCGCGACGACACCTACATCCCCGCCTGGCTCGCCCTCCCCGCCCGGGTGCGCGCCCTCACCCCCGGCCTCTACCGCAGGCTCCTCGACCGCTTCGGCTGAGACCCCGGCGTGGAGCGGAGCACCGCCACCGCTACGCTCCGGGTGAGCGGACCGACCCGAACGGGTGCATGCGCCTCACATGAATGTGAGGCGACTCTCAGGCGGCGTCTTTGTACGACCCCTACAAGCCGGACGCCCTCTGAGCAGTCGGAACGGCTGCATGCCGCCGGGGTTCTGTTCAGGGGTACCAGGAAAACACCCCGGAGACTGTGAGGAGTCGACGGCTCGCATTTCCAGGTCGGCTTCGTAAGGTCACTACATGACCGTTTTGGATGAGGCGCCGGGTGAGCCGACCGACGCGCGCGGACGCGTGGCCGAACTGCACGAGATCCGTGCGCAGGCACTGGCCGGCCCGAGCGAGAAGGCGACCGCGGCGCAGCACGCCAAGGGCAAGCTGACCGCGCGGGAGCGCATCGAACTGCTGCTGGACCCGGGGTCCTTCCGCGAGGTCGAGCAGCTGCGCCGGCACCGGGCCACCGGCTTCGGTCTGGAGGAGAAGAAGCCGTACACGGACGGTGTGATCACCGGCTGGGGCACGGTGGAGGGCCGTACGGTCTTCGTCTACGCCCATGACTTCCGGATCTTCGGCGGCGCGCTGGGCGAGGCCCACGCCACCAAGATCCACAAGATCATGGACATGGCCATCGCGGCCGGCGCGCCGCTGGTCTCCCTGAACGACGGCGCCGGCGCCCGCATCCAGGAGGGCGTCTCCGCGCTCGCCGGGTACGGCGGCATCTTCCAGCGCAACACCAAGGCGTCCGGCGTCATCCCGCAGATCAGCGTGATGCTCGGCCCCTGCGCGGGCGGCGCGGCCTACAGCCCCGCCCTGACGGACTTCGTGTTCATGGTCCGCGACACCTCGCAGATGTTCATCACAGGCCCGGACGTCGTCAAGGCGGTCACCGGCGAGGAGATCACCCAGAACGGCCTGGGCGGCGCGGACGTGCACGCCGAGACCTCCGGCGTCTGCCACTTCGCCTACGACGACGAGGAGACGTGCATCCACGAGGTGCGCTACCTCCTCTCGCTGCTCCCGCAGAACAACCGGGAGAACCCGCCGCGCGTGGAGTGCGCCGACGAGGCGGACCGCCGCAGCGACGTCCTCCTCGACCTGGTCCCCGCCGACGGCAACCGGCCGTACGACATGGCCAAGGTCATCGAGGAGATCGTCGACGACGGCGAGTACCTGGAGGTCCACGAGCGCTGGGCGCGCAACATCATCTGCGCCCTGGCCCGGATGGACGGCCAGGTCGTCGGCATCGTCGCCAACCAGCCGCAGTCGCTGGCCGGCGTGCTGGACATCGAGGCGTCCGAGAAGGCCGCCCGCTTCGTCCAGATGTGCGACGCCTTCAACATCCCGATCCTCACCTTCCTGGACGTCCCCGGCTTCCTCCCGGGCGTCGACCAGGAGCACGGCGGCATCATCCGCCACGGCGCGAAGCTGCTGTACGCGTACTGCAACGCCACCGTGCCGCGGATCTCGCTGATCCTGCGCAAGGCGTACGGCGGTGCGTACATCGTGATGGACTCCCAGTCCATCGGCGCCGACCTCACGTACGCCTGGCCGACGAACGAGATCGCCGTGATGGGCGCGGAGGGCGCGGCCAACGTCATCTTCCGGCGCCAGATCGCCGAGGCCGAGGACCCCGACGCCATGCGGGCGCGCATGGTCAAGGAGTACAAGTCCGAGCTGATGCACCCGTACTACGCCGCCGAGCGCGGTCTGGTCGACGACGTCATCGACCCGGCCGAAACCCGTGAGGTGCTGATCCGTTCACTGGCGATGCTGCAGACCAAGCACGCCGATCTGCCGTCCCGCAAGCACGGCAACCCGCCGCAGTAAGGGAGACGCACGCCATGAGCACACCTGACATCCGCGTCGAGAAGGGGCACGCCGAGCCGGAGGAGGTCGCCGCGATCACGGCGATCCTGCTGGCCAGGGCCGCCGCCCGGCCGGCGGCTCCGGCCCACCGGGGCCGGGCGAAGGCCGGCTGGCGCCGCCTGGAACGCGAACCGGGCTTCCGAGCCCCCCACAGCTGGCGCTGACCCCAAGAAGGGCCCCTCCACAAAAGGAGGGGCCCTTCTTGCACTCCGGTCGGGACAACGCCCCCAGGGGCGCGGGGCCGTGACGATATGCGGCTCCGCCGCACGGGCGCGACCAGCCACGGGCCACCCGCACCTGTCATGCGCCAGCGGCCACCCCCTCAGGGGCGCGGGGAACTGCGCGACCAGCCCCCACCTGCCCGCACCCGGCATGCAACAGCCCCCGGCGGCTCAGTGGCCGCAGGGGGCTGTTGCGCCGCTCGGCGCGGACGGCGGCATGTCAGAGGCAGGCCGCGGCGGTAGCCGTTAGCGGAGGCGGGCCATCAGGGCGTGTTCCACCAGGGTGATCAGGGCCGACTTCGCATCCGCGCGGTGGCGGGCGTCGGTGGTGATGATCGGGGTGTCGGGGCCGATCTGGAGCGCCTCCCGGACCTCGTCCGGCTGGTACGGCTGCTGGCCGTCGAAGCCGTTGAGGGCGATCACGAAGGGAAGACCCGAGTTCTCGAAGTAGTCCACCGCGGGGAAGCAGTCGGCGAGCCTCCTCGTGTCGACGAGGACGATCGCGCCGATGGCGCCGCGCACCAGGTCGTCCCACATGAACCAGAAGCGGTCCTGGCCGGGCGTACCGAACAGGTACAGGATCAGGTCCTGGTCCAGGGTGATGCGGCCGAAGTCCATGGCCACCGTCGTGGTGGTCTTGTCCCCGGTGTGGGTGAGGTCGTCGATGCCCGCCGAAGCAGACGTCATGACGGCCTCCGTGCGCAGCGGGTTGATCTCCGAAACGGCCCCGACGAACGTGGTCTTGCCCACGCCGAAGCCACCCGCCACCACGATCTTCGCCGAGGTGGTGGAGCGGGAAGGACCGCCGCTAGAGCTTGCGAAGTCCACTGAGCACCCTTTCGAGCAGTGTCACGTCTGGCTGGCCGCCGGCGCTCTCGTCGCCGCCGGGCTGATGGATGGCGACCAGTCCCGCCTCCGCCAAGTCGGCGACGAGGATCCTGGCCACGCCGAGAGGGATCGTCAGCAGGGCCGAGATCTCGGCCACCGACTTGATCTCCCGGCAGAGGGTGCAGATCCGCTGATGCTCGGGCAGCTGGCCCTGCATCTGGTGCGGCTGCGCGGTGGTGTGCACCAGCGCCTCGATGGCGAGCTGGTACCGCGGCCTGGTGCGGCCGCCCGTCATCGCGTACGGGCGCACCAGGGGATTGTTCGACGCCCCGGCGGGCGCCGGCTCGGGTGCCCGGCGTTGCGGCTGCACCGGCTGGATGCGCGGGGCGTGCGGCTGCTCGTACGGCGAAGGGCCGGGGCCCTGCGGCGCGTACGGCTGCCGGTGCTGTGGCGCGGAGGGGTATCCGTACAGGTTCTGGGAACCGTCGTTCTGGCCCTGGGCAGGACCGTACGACCAGTTGCCCGCGGATGAACCGTCTGGGGGTGTTGCCACTTTCTCCTCCTCCGACTGTGCCTGGCACCCATCACTGTGGAGCCGCGTCCCGAAACCTTACGGCCCCGGGACGCCAAAACGCACCGTCTGTCCTCTAGTTGAGAAGGCTCCCTTGGAGCTCCGCTCGAAGGTCCGGCGTCAGGACCGTACCGGCTCGGTCGACCAGAAGGGCCATCTCGTACCCAATGAGGCCGATGTCCGCCTCGGGATGTGCGAGAACCGCGAGCGACGAACCGTCGGAGATGGACATGATGAACAGGAATCCCCGCTCCATCTCCACAACCGTCTGGTTCACGCTGCCGCCCTCGAAGATCCGGGAGGCGCCTGCCGTCAGAGACGTCAGACCGGAGGCGACGGCCGCGAGCTGGTCGGCGCGGTCGCGCGGAAAGCCTTCGGACATCGCCAGAAGGAGTCCGTCGGCGGAGACCACCACCGTGTGGGACACCCCCGGGGTGTTGTCCACGAAGTTGGTGATCAACCAGTTCAGGTTCTGTGCCGCCTGGCTCATCGGGCTCACACTAACGCTCCTGGTTGTAGGTGCTGTCAGAACCGAAGCCCTGACCGTTCGTTTCACTGCCCGCGCTGCGGCCCTTTTGGACACCGCGACGCAGGTTGCTCAGCCTGCCCCGGACGTCTTCCGGGGCGCGGGAGACCTGGGGGCCTCCCTGGGGGGTGGTTTCGGCGGCTCCCTGGACCAGGTTGGCCTTGGGGACTCGCCGCGGCAGACCGGAAGAGGTCACTCCGCCGGCCTTGGGCTTCCGGAGCGACGATGCCTGCTGCCAGCGCTCGTCGTTCGCCGAACGCCAGCCGCTGTCGCCGTCACCCTCCGGAGTGGAAGCCGGCGGCTCCTGGTTCACACGCCGCGCGCCGCCCGAGCCGTTCGCGCCGCCCGCGGTGGATCCGCGGCGGGGAAGCCCGGCGTCGGTCAACGGGTGGACGTCGGAGACAGCCGGTCCCGGACGGTCGAAGCCTACGCTGTCCTGCTCACGCGCGTCAGCGGCCTGCGTATTTTCCGATTCCGGGGCCTGAGCAGGGTACTGGTCCGGGTAGCCGTTGTGGTAGTTGCCCTGCTGCGGCCAGTCGTCCTGGGCCGGCTCCGTGTAGGAGGCGTCCGGGTAGCCGCCGTTGGACGGGAAGGCGTCGTTCTGGGCCGGCAGACCGTCCGGCGCGTAGAACCCTTCGCCGTACGCCTGCTGCTGCGGCTCCTCGTACGCCGTCCGCTGCCCGTTGTCGTACGCCTGCTGGTCGTACTCGGCGGTCTGCTGCTCCTGGTAGCCGCCGTCGAAGCCCTGGCCGCCGTCCTGGTAGCCCTGGCCGTCGGCGTAGCCCTGCGGGGCGGCGAACCCGTCCGGGTAGGCGGGCGCCTCGGGGGCCTCCTGGGCGTTCGCGGCGGCCGGCTCGGGCTGCGCCTGGGACTCCAGGGCCGCCCGGCGCTCCTCGCGCATCAGGGAACGGCCGACCGGGTCCAGGTCGCGGATGTCGTCCGGGACCTCGTAGCGGCTGTCGTCGAAGCCCAGCTCCGCGGCGGTGCGCAGCGGCTGCCGGCCGAAGTCCTCACCCTGGAAGTTCTGCTCCGGGATGATCTGCGAGACCGTGAACTCGTCGCGGTCCGGCTGCTGCTCGCCGCCACCGCCGTGGGTGATCGCGTCCGGCAGCATGACCAGCGAGGTGGTGCCGGCCTGCTCGCCCGAGGGGCGGAGCTGGACCCGGATGCCGTGCCGGTCGGACAGCCGGCCGACCACGAACAGGCCCATGCGCTGCGAGATCGCGGCGTCCACGGTCGGCGGGTTGGCCAGCTTGTGGTTGATGTCCGCGAAGTCCTCGGCGGTGAGGCCGATGCCCTTGTCGTGGATCTCGACCATCACGCGGCCGTCGGGGAGACGGGTCGCGGTGACGCGGACCTTGGTCTGCGGGGAGGAGAACGTGGTGGCGTTCTCCAGGAGCTCGGCGAGCAGGTGCACGAGGTCGGTCACCGCGCGGCCGTGGATCTCGGCCTCGGGGACACCGGACAGCTCGATGCGCTCGTACTGCTCCACCTCGGAGGAGGCGGCGCGCAACACGTCGACCAGCGGAACCGGCTGGTCCCAGCGGCGGCCGGGCTCCTCGCCGGCGAGGACCAGGAGGTTCTCGCCGTTGCGGCGCATACGGGTCGCGAGGTGGTCCAGGCGGAAGAGGTTCTCCAGCTGGTCCGGGTCGGCCTCGTTGTTCTCCAGGTCGGTGATCAGGGTCAGCTGGCCCTCGATCAGCGACTGGTTGCGGCGCGACAGGTTGGTGAAGATCGCGTTGATGTTGCCCCGCAGCAGGGCCTGCTCGGAGGCGAGCCGGACGGCCTCGCGGTGGACCTGGTCGAAGGCGCGGGCGACCTCGCCGATCTCGTCGGTGGTGGAGATCGGGATCGGCGCGACCTTGGTGTCGACCCGGCCGGGGTCGGTCCGGGAGAGCTGGTCGACCAGCATCGGCAGGCGCTGCTCGGCGATGCCGAAGGCGGCGTTGCGCAGCTGGCGCATGGAGCGGCTCATCTGGCGGGCCACCATGCCGGCCAGGATGAACGCGGCGAGCAGGGCGATGACGACGGCGGCACCGGTGATGAGGGCGTCGCGCTGGGCGTCGTCGGCGATCTGCGCGGCCTCGCTCACCGCAGTGTCGGTGAGGTCGGACTCGATCTCGCTGTAACCGTCGAACTTGAGGGTGCTCACGGCCCACCAGTTGGCGGGGGTGATGCCCTGGGCGGCGAGATCGGCGCGGGCGGAGGCGTCCGTGGAGGGGAGCCGGCCCAGCTCGGAGATCATCGTCTCCGGCTTGGCGGGCGGTGCCACGTAGTCCGGGTCCTTCTGCTTGGCCTCCCGGGCCATCACCTTGCCCTCGGCCTGGATCCGCTGCGCCGTCTGCTCCAGCTTCTCCACGTCGGCCTCGGTGCCACCGCCCCGGTACTCCTCGATGGCGATGCGCTCGAGGTAGGCGTAGGAGGTGAGGGCGACGCGCTGGCTGGCGAGCTGGCTGTCGGTCGGGCCGGGCTTCACCAGCAGGTGCATGCCGATGGCGCGCTCCAGCGACAGGGCCGACTTGGTCAGCGAGATCGCGTAGACCGTACGTCCGTAGCTGGTGACGTTGCCGGTGCCGAGACCGAGGTCGTTGGCGAACTCCATCAGGGGGTGGGCGACGGTGACGTAGCCCTCCTCGGTCGCGACCCCCTTGAGCTTGGAGGTGTACGCCGCGGCGCGCAGCTCGGTCAGCTGGGGCTCGGCCTTGCGGAACAGCTCCATCCGGCGCTTCAGGCCGGGCTTGTCCGGCATGCTCTGCGCGGCCTCGTCGAAGGCGTCGGCTGCCTTGTCGGTCGCGGCGCGGGCCTTGACGACGTCCGGGTCGTCCGTGCCCTTGCCCTGCAGCAGGGGGACCGCGGTGACGTCCCGCTCGTTGTAGAGGGCGTTGGCGTAGGTGAGGGAGGCCTGCACCAGGCGGGCGGTGTTCTCCGCGTCCTCGGCCTCGTTCCAGGTGTCGATCGAGCCCTTCACCTGGAAGCCGCCCATGACCAGACCGACCAGCACGGGTATGAGCAGGATCGCGTTCAGTCTGGTCGTCACGCGCCAGTTGCGCGGGGAAAGGCGGCCTCCGCTCTTGGCGGGCGCGGCCGTCGGTTCGGGACCGGGCACGGGGGCGGGCGCCGCTGTGCGCGGCGGCGGCGTGAAGTTGCCCCGGGCCGACGGCTCGGGACTGCTCTTGCTTCGCCTCACTCGACCAACAACCTCTCGGCGGTCGGCACCATCGTTGTGCCGCTGTGTCTCAGAGCCCGGTGTGCCATCGACTGTGGAGTACGTCTTTGACTATTGGGCAGTTCAGGCATTCCAGCATGCCGACCAGCGCTCTTCCAAACATGGGAAGGCGAGGAATCCGAGTGATGTAAGTCCCAGATAAAACGGTCATACAGAGCGAGCACCGGCAAAAGGCGGTTCGTTCGTGCGCGCAGCGGTACCGCGCGACCGCGTCGCGTGTCGGCCTCCCTCGATTCCTCTGCCGAAACGTTATGAACACCGGGGCCGGCCGTGTCAAAGGACACAGCCGGCTCCGGTGCGGCTACGGCAACTGCCGTATGTCGCTTCTTTTTTGGTTCTACCTGAGACGCGCCATGAGAGCGTGCTCGACCAATGTGATCAGCGCACTCTTCGCATCCGCGCGGTGCCGGGCGTCGGTGGTGATGATCGGGGTGTCGGGCCCGATCTGGAGCGCCTCGCGCACCTCTTCCGGCTGGTAGGGCTGCTGGCCGTCGAAGCCGTTGAGGGCGACCACGAAGGGCAGTCCGCTGTTCTCGAAGTAGTCCACCGCCGGGAAGCAGTCCGCCAGCCGGCGGGTGTCCACCAGGACCACCGCGCCGATGGCGCCGCGGACCAGGTCGTCCCACATGAACCAGAAGCGGTCCTGGCCGGGCGTACCGAACAGGTACAGGATCAGGTCCTGGTCCAGGGTGATGCGGCCGAAGTCCATGGCCACCGTGGTGGTGGTCTTGTCCCCGGTGTGGGTGAGGTCGTCGATGCCCGCCGAGGCGGACGTCATGACGGCCTCCGTGCGCAGCGGGTTGATCTCCGAAACGGCGCCGACGAACGTGGTCTTGCCCACGCCGAAGCCGCCCGCCACCACGATCTTCGCGGACGTGGTGGCACGGTTCTCGGAGACCGTCCCGCCGTTAGAGCTTGCGAAGTCCACTGAGCACCCTTTCGAGCAGTGTCACATCCGGGGCGCCGGTCGTCTCGTCGCCGCCCGGCTGGTGCACGGCGACGAGTCCCGCCTCCGCCAAGTCGGCCACCAGGATCCGGGCAACACCCAGCGGCATGTTGAGCAGCGCCGAGACCTCGGCGACCGACTTCACCTCACGGCACAGATGGCAGATGCGCTGGTGCTCCGGAAGGAGTCCCATGAGCGCTGCCGGGTCGGCCGTCGTACTGATCAGTGCCTCGATGGCCAGCTGATAACGCGGCCTGGTCCGGCCGCCGGTCATCGCATACGGACGCACCAGCGGCTGGTCGCCCTCGTCCTCGTACGGCTCCGCGTACGGATCATGAGAGGCGGTGGGCGGGGTCATGGGTCCTCCGGGCGGGACAGCAAGTCGGTCAGTCAAGCCGTCTGACGGGGCCGGTGGGGGGAATGTGGCGGCCGGACGGTGATTTGGTGAGACGGGTGGTGCCGGGGCCGATCAGTGGAGCAGACTTCCTTGTAGTTCGGCGCGGAGGTCCGGGGTGAGGACCGCTCCCGCACGGTCGACCAGGAGCGCCATCTCGTAGCCGACGAGGCCGATGTCGCACTCGGGGTGCGCGAGAACGGCCAGGGACGAGCCGTCCGAGACGGACATGAGGAAGAGGAATCCCCGCTCCATCTCGACGACCGTCTGGGCCACGCTGCCGCCTTCGAAGATCCGGGAGGCGCCGGCCGTCAGGGAGGTCAGTCCCGAAGCGACGGCCGCGAGCTGGTCCGCGCGATCGCGCGGGAACCCCTCGGACATGGCCAGCAGGAGACCGTCGGCGGACACGACGACGGTGTGGGACACCCCGGGGGTGTTGTCCACGAAGTTGGTGATCAACCAGTTGAGGTTCTGTGCCGCCTGGCTCATCGGGCTCAACTAACGCTCCTGCTGGTGAGTGGGGTTCGGGAAGCTGCCGGTCTGGGTGGTACCGGCCTGACGACCCTGTGCGATACCCCGACGGAGATTGGTCAGCCGGCCGCGCACGTCATCGGGGGCGCGCGAGACCTGAGGACCGCTCTGGTGCTGTTGCTGCTGAGCCGTACCCGGGACGAGGTTCGCCTTGGGCACCCGGCGCGGCAGGCCGGAGGTGGTGACGCCGCCCGCGGCCGGCTGCCGGACGCGTTCGGCCTGCCGGACCAGCTCGTCGTTGGGCGAGCTGCGCCAGGCGGTGGAAGCGGACCGCTGCGGACCGGTGGGGGCCTGCGGCTGCTGGGGCTGCTGGTGCTGTTGCTGCTGCTGGGGTGCCTGAGCCGGGCCGTTGCCCTGCTCCTGCCCGCCACCGTGGAACCAGTTGGT
Organism: Streptomyces sp. NPDC053426; assembly: GCF_055585405.1. NCBI lineage: Bacteria > Bacillati > Actinomycetota > Actinomycetes > Kitasatosporales > Streptomycetaceae > Streptomyces > Streptomyces sp. NPDC053426. The sequence continues at coordinate 185,240 of NZ_JBVJKE010000010.1, forward strand.
CTCCAGTGTGTCGTACAGCGGCGTACGGCCGTCGCCCGGACCGGGCGCGGGCGGCAGCGCCCACGCGTCGGACGCCGCGCGCCCGTCGGGCCGCTGCGCGGCACCGCCGTTGCCCTGCCGCTCCGGGGCGACCGGACGCTGCTGCGGGGCCGGCGGACGCGGGGCGTCCGGGCCGGCTCCGTGCGTGCCGTTCGGCTGCGGACGCTCGTACTGGCCGGTGACGGCCGGGTCCGCGGCGTTCGGACGCTCCGGGAGGGAGTGACGGCCCGTGGCGCCGTTGTCCTGGCCCGGCATCTGGAACTGGCCGGTGGAGCCGTTGTCGTAGCCCTGCGGGACGGGGAACTGGCCCGTCACGGCCGGGTTCTGCCCGCCCGGACCACCCGGGCCGCCCTGCGGGGCGCCGAAGATGTCACCGCGGAGGAACGAGCCCGTGTTCTGGGCGCCGTTCGCGCCGGGCTGGGCGTACTGGCCGGTGTTCTGGACACCGTTCGCACCCGGCTGGGCGTACGAGCCCGTGTCCTGGGAGCCGTTCATACCGGGCTGGGCGTACGAGCCCGTGTCCTGGGAACCGTTCATACCCGGCTGGGCGTACGAGCCCGTGTCCTGGGAACCGTTCGCACCCGGCTGGGCGTACTGGCCCGTGTTCTGCGGGGCGCCGGCACCGGGGGCGCCGTAAGCGGGCGCACCGGGGTTCTGACGCTCGTCGAACCGGGGGATCTCCGCCGTCGCACCCGGGCCCTGCCGGTCGTCGAACCGGGGCATGGCCGAGGTCCGGGCGGCGTCCGGCTCCTCGTGACCGCGCGGGGCGTCCAGCGAGGCGCGCGGCACCGGCGGCTGGGCGTTCTCGTCGCTCCAGCTCGGCACGCGCGGCTGCTGCTGGTCACCGCCGGGCAGCTCCGGACGCGCGCCACCGCGCGGCGGAAGCTGCGGACGACGGGAGCGCTCGGGCTTTCCGCCGCCGCGCTGCGGCGGCACCTGGCCGCGGCCGCCACCGAAGGCGTCCTGGTCCTGCTGTCCGTTCGGGCCCGCGGCCTGCATGCCCTGCGGGACACCGGGCGCCTGGCCACCGAAGCCGGCCGGAGCCGGACGGCCCTGCGGAGCCGCACCGGGAGCACCCCGGTCGAACAGCGACGGCGTGGAGTTGGCCGGCTGGCCCTGCGGCCCCCGCGCTCCGTCGGGCCGGCCCGCGCCGTCCCGTCCGGGCAGCGCGGCGCGCGGCCCCTGACCGGCACCGAGCCGGCCACCGCCGGGCGCACCGGCACCGAGAGCACCGCCCGCGGACTGACCGGCACCGGCGGCACGCCGTGCGGCCGCGGCGCCCGCGGCGGCCTGCGCGGCGGCGGGGCCGCCGCCGCCCGCGCCCGGCTGGCCCGGCTTGCCCTGCGGCTTCTTGCCGCCCTGGGCGACGTCCACGGGCAGCATGACCAGCGCGGTCGTACCACCGGAGTCGGACGGACGGAGCTGGATGCGGATGCCGTGGCGCTGCGACAGACGGCCGACCACGAACAGACCCATGCGGCGGGAGACGGAGACGTCCACGGTGGGCGGCGAGGCGAGCCGCTCGTTGATCGCCGCCAGGTCCTCCGGCGACAGACCGATACCGGTGTCGTGGATCTCGATCAGCACCCGGCCGTCGGGCAGGGCGTGACCGGTGACCTTGACCTTGGTCTGCGGCGAGGAGAACGAGGTCGCGTTCTCCAGCAGCTCGGCGAGCAGGTGCACGAGGTCGTTGACCACGCGGCCGGCCACTTCGGTGCTCGGCACGGAGGCCAGCTCGATGCGCTCGTACTGCTCCACCTCGGACGCGGCGGCACGGAGCACGTCGACCAGCGGGACCGGGCGGGTCCAGCGTCGGCCGGGCTCCTCACCCGCGAGGACGAGGAGGTTCTCACCGTTACGGCGCATACGCGTGGCGAGGTGGTCCAGCTTGAACAGCGAGGAGAGCTGGTCCGGGTCGGCCTCGCGGGACTCCAGCTCGGAGATCAGCGAGAGCTGGCGCTGGATCAGGCCCTGGGAGCGGCGCGAGAGGTTGGTGAACATCGCGTTGACGTTGCCCCGCAGCAGGGCCTGCTCGGCGGCGAGGCGGACCGCCTCGCGGTGCACGTCGTCGAAGGCCGCGGCCACCTTGCCGATCTCGTCCCGGGAGTGCACACCGACCGACTCCACGGAGGTGTCGACGTCCTGCGGGTCGGACTCGGAGAGCTGCTTGACCAGCTCGGGCAGGCGTTCCTGGGCGACCTTGGTGGCGGTGTCCTCCAGCCGGCGCAGCGAGCGGATCATGGAGCGGGCCACGACGAAGGCGCCGACCAGCGACACACCGAGCACGATCAGGATCAGCACACCGGAGATGATCGCGTCGCGCTCGGTGGCGCTGCGCAGCTCACGGGCCTGCTGTTCCATGTCCTCGAGCAGCGTGAGCTCGATGTTCTTCATCTGCTGGATCTTGGTGGAGCTGTCGTCCAGCCAGTCGCGGTAGGACCGCGCGCCGACCGACGTGAGGCCGAACTCCGAGGCCAGGGCACGCCCTGCGTACTCGTCGGTGGCCTTGATCGTGCTGTTGCCCTCCTCGATCGGCAGCAGCAGCTCGGTGGCGGCGACGTCGCCGTAGATGCTCTTGAAGCTGCGGAGCTCGGACTTCTGGCTCGCCAGCGCCGACTCGGCGTAGAGCCGGTCGTTGTCGGAGAGCTCGCCCTTGGTGGTGTTGCTGGCGGGCAGCGCCGCGGCGAGGACCGCGCGTTGGATCGACGCGTACTCCTTGGCGGAGGAGAAGGAGGCCAGGGCACGGGTGCGCTGGATCATCTCGGGGTTGCTGGTCGCCTCCGCCATGTCCTGCGAGAGCTCGACCAGCTTCTCGATCAGACGGTGGTAACCCTCGACGGTCTGGGTGGAGTTGTCCTCCGACTGGTACGCCGTGTTGCGGATCTTCTCGAGCTCGCCCAGTTCACCGGCGAGCTGCACCAGGTTGTCGCGGACGCCCTTGAGGTTGCCGTCCTTGCTGGCGTCGTCGATCTCCTCGGAGCTGTCGATGAAGAGGTTGCGCGCCCGGTCGGTCTTCTCGCGGTAGCCCTTGACCGAGAAGTCGGTGGCCTTGCCGCCGTGCGCCAGCGGGCCGGCCGACTGGTCGCGCTCCTCCTGGAGCGCGTGGGCCAGTTCGGTGGCCTGCTTGGTCATGTCGGTCAGCAGCTTCATGTTGTCGAGCTGCTGGATGTCGTCCAGCGACTGGTTGATACGCAGCGCGCCCAGCGAGGTGGCCGCGACCACCGGGAGGGCGAGCAGCGACACCAGACGGGTCGAGATCCGCCAGTTCCGCAGGGCTATTCGCGGCCCCGGGCCGGCCGGGCCCTTCGGGGCGGCCGGTGCCGGGCTCGGCTTGTCGGCGCCTTCGCCGCCGTTCCCGGCAGCGTCCGGGCCCTGGTTCTGGGCGTGCTGGGGCGAGGAGCCGACGGCCTTGGGGCCAGTCCCGCCCTGCGGCTCCGGCTCTGCCGAAGCGCTGCCATCCCTCTTGAAACGTCCCTGCACTAGCGTCGCAACCTCTGAACCAGGCACCTCTCCGCGTGAACGGCGAGGCACGGTGTCGGCGTCATAGGGGCGCCCTGAATACGCCCCCGTGGTGGTCGTGAGTGACCGGCGCTGGTTCCCCCTTCTCGCCCGCCACTCGGCGCGTCTGTGCGCCCCCTGTGCGCCGGGTCGATCCTGCGGCGGTTCCGTGGAATTCCAGCACAGTGCAGGATCTCCAACAAGGCCCACGGGCTTACCCGTGAGATACGTGACACCACGTGAGTGACGAGTCACCGGGGGTAGAAAGTGATCTCGTCCATAAGGGGCGTATGTCCGCGAGTCGGCGGGCGGCTCCGGGTGTCCCAGTCGCCATGATCAGGAGCGGAATGGTGGCTTCAGGGGGTGAATGTCCGATTCCGTCTCGTCGGGGGCCGGGTCGGAATGGGTGGTTTGTCCGGCGATCCGTGAGCAAAATCACACCATGATCAGGGGCTCCTGCCGAGGTCGGCGGGGAATTGCATGTTTAGCCTGACGCTTTACAGGGATGGCAAAACCGACAACCCGCGCCCTCACTGGGGTCTCTCACCCCCTCCGGGCGCCCGTGAACAGGACAGGGTCAAGTAAACAGTGAAGACGACGACGATGTTCCACAAGATCGCCAACCCGCGGCGCACCACGCTGGCGCACCTCGACGGCGCCGATGAACTGCAGACGCCGGTCCAGCAGGAGCACACCGTCGACCTCCCGGCCCAGACCGCCAACCCCAAGCGCACCATCCTCATGGAGATCCCGGTCGCGGCCGCCGCCGCGAAGTGACACCGGTCCATACGCGCACCGGCCGCGAAACACTCAAGGGGCGTCCCCACGGCAACGGGGACGCCCCTCCTTATTGCGCGGGGCGCGGACCCCCGCCGCGTTAGCCTGGGGCGTCAGACTTCAGCCGATCGGTCAAGGGGACAAGCATCCCGTGCGCATCGCCAGATTCTCCATCGACGGGAACGTCGCCTTCGGCGCGGTCGAGGGCGAGAAGCAGGACGAACTCGTCCTGGACATCATCAAGGGCATCCCGTTCGCGGACCACGAGCTCTCCGGCACCAAGGTCCCGGTGAGCAAGGTCAGGCTGCTGCCCCCGGTGCTCCCCAACAAGGTGGTGGCCTTCGGCCGCAACTACGCCGAACACGCAAGGGAACTCGGCAACGAGGTGCCCGACGCCCCGTTCGCCTTCTTCAAGCCCTCCACCTCGGTGATCGGCCCCGGCGACGAGATCCAGTACCCCTCCTTCTCCCAGGAGGTGCACCACGAGGCCGAGCTGGCCGTGGTCATCGGCCGGATGTGCCGCGAGGTCCCGCGCGAGCGCGTCAAGGACGTGATCTTCGGCTACACCTGCGCCAACGACATCACCGCGCGCGACGTCCAGAAGCGCGAGAAGCAGTGGGCCCGGGCCAAGGGCTTCGACACCTCCTGCCCGCTCGGCCCCTGGGTGGAGACGGACATCGACATCGCCGCCGCCGGCGACCTGACCATCCAGCTCACGGTCAACGGCGCCCAGCGCCAGCTCGGCCGCACCAGCGAGATGATCCACTCCATCGAGGACCTGATCGTCAACATCTCCGAGGCCATGACGCTGCTCCCGGGCGACGTCGTCCTCACGGGCACCCCGGCTGGGGTCGGCCCCCTCAACGTCGGCGACGAGGTCGCCGTCACCATCGAAGGCATCGGCACTCTCACCAACAAGGTTGTCAAGCGTGGCTAGCGCATCCGGCACTCCCGTTCGCGTCCGTTTCTGTCCGTCGCCCACCGGTAACCCCCATGTGGGCCTGGTCCGCACCGCCCTGTTCAACTGGGCGTTCGCCAAGCACCACGGCGGCACCCTGGTCTTCCGCATCGAGGACACCGACGCGGCCCGCGACTCCGAGGAGTCCTACGCCCAGCTCCTCGACTCGATGCGCTGGCTCGGCTTCGACTGGGACGAGGGCCCCGAGATCGGCGGCCCGCACGCGCCGTACCGCCAGTCGCAGCGCATGGACCTCTACAAGGACGTCGCGGCGAAGCTCCTGGAAGCCGGCCACGCCTACCGCTGCTACTGCTCCCAGGAGGAGCTGGACAGCCGCCGCGAGGCCGCCCGCGCCGCCGGCAGGCCCTCCGGCTACGACGGCCACTGCCGCGAGCTGACCGACGCCCAGGTCGAGGACTACCGGGCCCAGGGCCGCGAGCCGATCGTCCGCTTCCGGATGCCCGACGAGACGATCACCTTCACCGACCTGGTCCGCGGCGAACTGACCTTCACCCCGGAGAACGTCCCGGACTACGGCATCGTCCGCGCCAACGGGGCCCCGCTCTACACGCTGGTCAACCCGGTCGACGACGCCCTGATGGAGATCACCCACGTCCTGCGCGGCGAGGACCTGCTCTCCTCCACCCCCCGCCAGATCGCCCTCTACAAGGCGCTGACCGAGCTGGGCATCGCCAAGAGCACCCCGGCCTTCGGCCACCTGCCGTACGTCATGGGCGAGGGCAACAAGAAGCTCTCCAAGCGCGACCCGCAGGCCTCGCTCAACCTCTACCGCGAGCGCGGCTTCCTCCCCGAGGGCCTGCTCAACTACCTCTCCCTGCTCGGCTGGTCGCTCTCCGCCGACCAGGACGTCTTCTCGATCGACGAGATGGTCGCGGCCTTCGACATCGCCGACGTGCAGCCGAACCCGGCCCGCTTCGACCTGAAGAAGTGCGAGGCGATCAACGCCGACCACATCCGCATGCTCGACGTGAAGGACTTCACCGAGCGCTGCGCGCCCTGGCTCAAGGCCCCCTTCGCGCCCTGGGCCCCGGAGGCCTTCGACGACGCCAAGTGGGCGGCCATCGCCCCGCACGCGCAGACCCGCCTGAAGGTGCTGTCGGAGATCACGGACAACGTCGACTTCCTGTTCCTGCCGGAGCCGGTCTTCGACGAGGCGTCCTGGACCAAGGCGATGAAGGAGGGCTCCGACGCCCTGCTCCGCACGGCCCGCGAGAAGCTGGACGCCGCCGACTGGACGTCCCCGGACTCCCTGAAGGAGGCCGTCCTGGCCGCCGGCGAGGCCCACGGCCTCAAGCTCGGCAAGGCCCAGGCCCCGGTCCGCGTCGCCGTCACCGGCCGCACGGTCGGCCTGCCGCTCTTCGAGTCCCTGGAGGTCCTGGGCAAGGAGAAGACCCTGGCCAGGATCGACGCGGCGCTGGCGAGGCTGGCGGCGTAACGCACGGACGCACGGGTGAAGGGCGGCGGCCGGGAAGGCTGCCGCCCTTGCCGTACCCCCGCACGGCCGGTGCCGACCGGCGCCGCCGCCGGGTTCTCCGCAGACCGGACACATGCGCCGTGAGGACATCGCCCCGCGCTTCTTCGGGGACAGGCCGGCCAGCGACCGGGCCGTCGTCGTCGAGCGGCCGCAGCGCCGGCTCGTGGTCGCCGGTCACGAGGCCCGGGACGACGAGGGCGGCATCGCGGCCGTGGGCGACATCCGCGGCCAGATCCGGCTGACCTTCCAGCGTTTGGCCGGGACGCTGCACGAAGCCGGGTTCGCCCTGGGCGACCTGGTCCGGATCAGGATCTTCACGGTCGACATCGAGGCCATGACGGCCAACTACGACGTCGTGCCGAGCGTGCCGGCCGAGGCGGACTGCCGTCCGGCCGGTCTCCTGGCGGGGGTCGGGGCCCTGTCCGGTCCCCGAACGCTCCTCGAGGCCGAGGGGCTCGCCGTTCGGTGACCGCCGTGCCACCCGGCCGGTTCTCCCGCATCCACGGCTCTGGCTGCCTAGGCTGGGCGTCATGCCGATCAAAGCCGTGGTCTGGGACGTCGACGACACCCTCTTCGACTACACCACCGCCGACCGTGAGGGCATGCGCGCCCACCTGGTGGCCGAGGGGCTGCTCGCCGGGTACGGGTCGGCCGAGGAGGCCCTCGTGCGCTGGAAGGAGGTCACCGAGCAGCAGTGGGCGCGGTTCGCCGCGCGGGAGGTGGACTTCGAGACGCAGCGGCGCGACCGCACCCGGGTCTTCCTGGGGCGGCCGGAGCTGACGGACACCGAGGCCGACGACTGGTTCCGGCGGTACGTCACGCACTACGAGTCCGCCTGGAGCCTCTTCCCGGACGTGCTGTTTGTCCTGGACGCCCTCGCCGCCAGCCACCGGCACGCGGTGCTCTCCAACTCCAGCCTCCACGTCCAGGACCGCAAGCTGCGCGTCCTCGGCGTCCACGACCGCTTCGAGGCCATCCTGTGCGCCGCCGAACTGGGCGTCTCCAAGCCCGAGGCCGGCGCGTTCCTCGCCGCCTGCGACGCGCTGGCGCTGCCCCCGGACCAGGTGGCGTACGTCGGTGACCACCCGGAGATCGACGGCCGGGGCGCCGCCGACGCGGGGCTGCTGTCGGTGTGGATCGACCGCGGCGGCGCCCGCGCGACGGTCGAGCCGCCGGTGGGGCCGCGGCGTATCGCCTCCCTCGCGGAACTCCCGGCGGTACTCGCCGCCGATACCCGTTTTGGAGCCCCGTCCACCTTCGGGTAATGTTCTTCCTGCGCCGAGGGGAGCGGGCCGGAAGGCCGGAGCCCCCAAGCGTCAAGCTAGAACAAGAACCCCTCTGGGGCTTGCGTTCCAGTGGCCTATGGTGTAATTGGCAGCACGACTGATTCTGGTTCAGTTAGTCTTGGTTCGAGTCCAGGTAGGCCAGCTCGCAGAGCTCATCTGCACCGCGGATACCATCCGCAAAGCCCCCGTTGTGTAGCGGCCTAGCACGCTGCCCTCTCAAGGCAGTAGCGCCGGTTCGAATCCGGTCGGGGGTACAGATCCTTCCCGCGAGGATGGTCAGGGTAGCTCCCGCCGTCGTCGACGCAGGATCGCTAGGGCCCCCGTTGTGTAGCGGCCTAGCACGCCGCCCTCTCAAGGCGGTAGCGCCGGTTCGAATCCGGTCGGGGGTACTGACTGGTCTAAACCATCATTGGTCTATGGTGTAATTGGCAGCACGACTGATTCTGGTTCAGTTAGTCTTGGTTCGAGTCCAGGTAGACCAGCAGGATCTGCGGCAACGTATGATCCACGCCCCCGTTGTGTAGCGGCCTAGCACGCCGCCCTCTCAAGGCGGTAGCGCCGGTTCGAATCCGGTCGGGGGTACACGAGTGAAAGCCCTCCACCTCGGTGGAGGGCTTTCGGCGTTCCGGGGCGCGTGCCCGGGAACCGAGGGACGGGCCCGCCGCGGCGTTGAGGCGGGCCCGTCCCCACGGGACGGTACGGACAGGGGGCTCAGGAGCGGCGCAGCGCCTCGGAGAGGCGGCCGGCGGCGTCGATGACGGCCTGGGCGTGCATCCGGCCCGGGTGGCGGGACAGGCGCTCGATGGGGCCGGAGACCGAGACGGCGGCCACCACCCGGTTCGACGGCCCGCGCACCGGCGCGGAGACGGACGCCACGCCCGGCTCGCGCTCGCCGATCGACTGGGCCCAGCCCCGGCGTCGTACGCCCGAGAGGGCCGTCGCCGTGAACCGGGCGCCCTGCAGGCCCCGGTGCAGCCGCTCCGGCTCCTCCCAGGCCATCAGGATCTGCGCCGAGGAACCGGCCTTCATCGTGAGCGTGGAGCCCACCGGTACCGTGTCCCTGAGGCCCGAGAGGCGCTCCGCCGCGGCGACGCAGATGCGCATGTCGCCCTGGCGGCGGTAGAGCTGGGCGCTCTCGCCGGTCACGTCGCGCAGGTGCGTGAGCACCGGGCCCGCCGTGGCGAGCAGCCGGTCCTCGCCCGCCGCCGCGGCCAGTTCGGCCAGGCGCGGGCCGAGAATGAAACGGCCCTGCATGTCGCGCGCCACCATGCGGTGGTGCTCCAGCGCCACGGCCAGGCGGTGGGCCGTGGGTCGTGCCAGTCCGGTCGCCCCGACCAACCCCGCGAGGGTGGCCGGACCGGACTCCAGAGCGCTCAGGACGAGGGCCGCCTTGTCCAGAACGCCGACGCCGCTACTGTTGTCCATGCAACGATACTTGCGTCTCACTCTGTGAAACGCAAGTTCAATTTTCCGTGGAACCCGCCACTCTGGAAGCACGGAAGCAACGCGGCCCGTGGACCACCGGGCCTGGCGGCGGACGCCCGGAAGCAGGGGGTGCGGGCGCCGTCTCCCCACAGATCTAGTTGGACCGGCGCACCACGGCCGGCCGGAGGGACAGCGATGGGTAGGACACTCGCGGAGAAGGTCTGGGACGACCACGTCGTCCGGCGCGCCGAGGGCGAGCCCGACCTCCTCTTCATCGATCTGCACCTGCTGCACGAGGTGACCAGCCCGCAGGCCTTCGACGGCCTGCGCAAGAACGGCCGCCGGGTGCGCCGTCTCGACCTCACCATCGCCACCGAGGACCACAACACCCCGACCCTGGACATCGACAAGCCGATCGCCGACCCGGTCTCCCGGGTCCAGCTGGAGACGCTGCGCAAGAACTGCGCCGATTTCGGCGTCCGGCTGCACCCGCTGGGCGACGTCGAGCAGGGCGTCGTGCACGTCGTCGGCCCGCAGCTGGGTCTGACCCAGCCCGGCATGACCGTCGTCTGCGGCGACTCGCACACCTCCACGCACGGCGCCTTCGGCGGCCTCGCGTTCGGCATCGGCACCTCCCAGGTCGAGCACGTGCTGGCCACCCAGACGCTGCCGATGGCCCGCCCGAAGACCATGGCGATCACGGTCAACGGCGAACTGCCCGACGGCGTCACGGCCAAGGACCTGATCCTGGCGATCATCGCGCGGATCGGCACCGGCGGCGGCCAGGGCTACGTCCTGGAGTACCGCGGCGAGGCCATCGAGAAGCTCTCGATGGAGGCCCGGATGACCATCTGCAACATGTCGATCGAGGCCGGCGCCCGCGCGGGCATGATCGCCCCCGACGAGACCACGTTCGCCTACCTGGAGGGCCGTCCGCACGCCCCGAAGGGCGAGGACTGGGACGCGGCCGTCGCCTACTGGAAGACGCTCAGGTCCGACGAGGACGCCGAGTTCGACGCCGAGGTGGTCATCGAGGCCGCCGAACTGTCGCCGTTCGTCACCTGGGGCACCAACCCGGGCCAGGGCGCCCCGCTTTCGGCGTCCGTCCCCGACCCGGCTTCGTACGAAGACGCCTCGGAGCGGCTCGCCGCCGAAAAGGCCCTGGAGTACATGGGATTGGAGGCCGGCCAGACGCTGCGCTCCATCAACGTGGACACCGTCTTCGTAGGTTCCTGCACCAACGGCCGCATCGAGGACCTGCGCGCCGCCGCGGACATCATCAAGGGCCGCAAAGTCGCCGACGGCGTGCGGATGCTGGTCGTCCCGGGCTCCGCGCGGGTGGGCCTGCAGGCCGTCTCCGAGGGCCTGGACGTGGTCTTCAAGGAGGCCGGCGCCGAATGGCGGCACGCGGGCTGTTCCATGTGCCTGGGCATGAACCCCGACCAGCTCGCCCCCGGTGAGCGCTCCGCCTCCACCTCCAACCGCAACTTCGAGGGCCGGCAGGGCAAGGGCGGCCGCACCCACCTGGTGTCCCCGCAGGTCGCCGCCGCCACCGCGGTCCTCGGTCACCTGGCCTCCCCGGCCGACCTCGCCGCCGACGCCCGTACGCCCGCTGGAGTCTGATCAGTCATGGAAGCATTCACCACCCACACCGGCCGGGCCGTCCCGCTGCGCCGCAGCAACGTCGACACCGACCAGATCATCCCCGCCCACTGGCTCAAGAAGGTGACCCGGGACGGGTTCGAGGACGGGCTGTTCGAGGCCTGGCGCAAGGACGCGTCCTTCATCCTCAACCAGCCCGAGCGCGAGGGTGCGACCGTGCTGGTCGCCGGCCCCGACTTCGGCACCGGCTCCTCCCGCGAGCACGCCGTCTGGGCGCTGCAGAACTACGGCTTCAAGGCCGTGATCTCCTCCCGCTTCGCCGACATCTTCCGCGGCAACTCGCTGAAGAACGGCCTGCTGACGGTGGTCCTCGACCAGAAGATCGTCGACGCGCTGTGGGAGCTCACCGAAGCCGACCCCACCGCCGAGATCACCGTCGACCTCCAGGCCCGCGAGGTGCGCGCCGAGGGCGTCACCGCCTCCTTCGAGCTCGACGAGAACTCCCGCTGGCGGCTGCTGAACGGGCTCGACGACATCTCCATCACGCTGCAGAACGAGGCGGACATCGCCGCGTACGAGACGAAGCGCCCGTCGTTCAAGCCGAGGACGCTCACGGCCTGACCCGCGCCGCGGCCGAAGTCCTCGCCAGAGGTCGACTTTCGGCCACCGGATCACCCCTCCCGTACCCCCGATCGCCCCGATCGGGGGTACGGGCACGTCTGCACCCGTTCGGCCCCACGCACCACCTCGATGGCCCTCAACTTGCCACGTTACGAAGGCGGTTGTCGGGGTACACGTGTCACGTGCCCGTGATCTTCGCGTGTGTCCGGACGGCCGCCCGAGGCGGCAGTTGCCCCCTGGGCAGGCGACAACTCGCCCCAGATGGCACAATCTGTGCATGGAACACGACGGCCAACTCCAGCTCTATGCGGCGGTCGCGGTCCGGCTCAAGGAAGCGCACTCAAAGGTGCGCGCACTGCAAGTCCCGGAGGGCGTACGGATGGCGCTGACCCGGAAGCTGCTGGTCATTACGGCCGCGGCCAAACATGATCTCGCCGGTGCGGCAAGGCGTCTGGAGCGGTTCACCGAGGACCTCGACGAGGGTCGATTCCCCGAAGAGGAACGCTGAACCAGTCGAGACAACCGAGTTCGTTGCGGCACAAGGGTGATTAGCCCGTTTCGTGTTTGATTTGCGGTATATATCTGCCTAACGTGCGAAAAAGCTTGAACACTTTCGTTCTGGCGATGTCTCCGAAGGGGAAGACGTGAACAAGGCGCAGCTCGTAGAAGCGATTGCCGACAAGGTGGGCGGCCGCCAGCAGGCCGCCGAGGCTGTCGACCACGTACTGGACGCCATCGTCCGCGCGGTCGTCGCGGGGGAGCGGGTCTCGGTCACCGGCTTCGGTTCGTTCGAGAAGGTCGACCGTCCGGCCCGCTACGCCCGTAACCCCCAGACGGGCGAGCGGGTTCGGGTCAAGAAGACCTCCGTTCCGCGCTTCCGCGCGGGTCAGGGCTTCAAGGACCTGGTGAGCGGCTCGAAGAAGCTGCCGCGCGGTGGCGAGGTCTCGGTCAAGAAGGCGCCCAAGGGCAGCCTGACCGGAGGCGCTTCGGCCACGGTCAAGAAGGCCGCCGCGAAGAAGACGACGGCGAAGAAGGCGGCCACCGCGAAGAAGGCGGCGGCCAAGAAGGCTCCGGCGAAGAAGGCCACCACCAAGACGGCGGCGGCCAAGAAGACCACGGCCAAGAAGGCGCCCGCCAAGACCGCGGCGACGGCGAAGACCACCGCCGCGAAGAAGACGGCCGCCAAGAAGGCCCCGGCGAAGAAGGCGACGGCCACGAAGGCGCCCGCCAAGAAGTCCACCGCGCGCAAGACCACCGCCAAGAAGACCACCGCCCGCAAGAAGTAGCGGGCAGGGTCCCGTCCCCTCGGACAAGCGGCACTCACGCGCCGGGCCGGACTCCCTCGGGAGTCCGGCCCGCGGTGTGTTCCGGGGCCGGCGCCCCGGGCGGTCGGAACGTCTCGGTCAGAACGTCTGGAGCGTCACCAGTGTGATCCGCCGGGCCCCGCCCTCGCCCTCGGTCTCGACGCGCACCCGCTGCCCGGGACGCAGCAGCAGCAGACCCCCCGCGTCGAACGCCGGGGCGTCGAAGGGCACCGGCGTGCCGTCGTCCAGGAGCACCTGGCCGCTGCGGCTGTCGGGGTCGTAGGTGTACGCGGTGGCCTGCATACCGGCAGCCTACTGCTCGGTGACGATCGACCGCGCGGTGACCGCGGCCGTGCGGGGGCCCACGCCCAGCGCCAGCGCCGCCCGCAGATCGTCGCCGGTGTCCACGTCCTGCCGTACCGAGTCCACACCGTCGAGCTCCAGCTCCACGGCTCCGGACTCCCGGTGCCGGGCCCGGGAACCGGGGCCGAAGAACGGGCGCAGTTCCCGGCCCCGGCTCGCGGCCAGCAAAGTCGTGCCGACCCCGGCGGAATCGGCGAGGAAAGCGCGCGGGAATTCGACGGCCGTATCGAGAACACGGGCCAGTTCCGGCGGGCGGAGCGCCGGAAGATCGGCGTTGAGGGCCGCGACACAGGCCGCGCGGCGAGCGGCGCCCGCCACCGCCGCGCCATGGGCGAGAGCCGCGTTCAGGCCGCCGCGCGGCTCGTCCGGGACGATTCCGGCACCCAGTACGGCCAGCTCACGGGAGGCGAGGGCGTCGTCCGTGACGACCACCACATCCCGTACCGCCGGGCATTCCAGCGCGGCGGCCACCGTGTCCTGGGCGAAGGCGAGCGCGAGGCCCGGGCGCAGGACGTCGTCCGCGGTGTCCGAGAGCCTGCTCTTGGCCCGGTCCAGCGGCTTCAGGGGTACCACCAAGGTCCACTGCACGAGTGTTGCGTCCCTCTCTTGTCGCGGTCATTGTCACCCGGTACACCGGGCGGCCGGGGGGTCGGGGCGTACGGTGTTCTCGACAGACCGGTGGCCCGGGGCGACACTTGTGCGGCCCGCCTGGCCTCCGGGTCCGGGCCCCGGGCCTGACATTCGGAAGAGGAAGGTGTACTCGTGCCGCGCCGCAGAATCGGCTTCTGGTACCGCTTCGCCGCGGTTCTCTGCAAACCGCCGCTGGTGGTTCTGCTCAAGCGGGACTGGCGCGGAATGGAGAACATTCCGGCCGAGGGTGGGTTTATCACCGCGGTGAACCACAATTCGCACATCGATCCCTTCGCCTACGCGCACTTTCAGTACAACACCGGACGCGTTCCGCGATTCCTGGCGAAGAGCGGGCTTTTCAACAAGGGATTCATCGGTGCCGCGATGCGCGGCACCGGGCAGATCCCCGTCTACCGCGAGAGCACGGACGCGCTCAGCGCCTTCCGCGCGGCGATCGACGCCGTGGAGCGCGGTGAGTGCGTCGCCTTCTACCCCGAGGGCACCCTCACCCGCGACCCCGACGGCTGGCCCATGACCGGCAAGACCGGTGCCGCGCGCGTCGCCCTGCAGACCAGGTGCCCCGTGATCCCGGTCGCCCAGTGGGGCGCCAACGAACTGCTGCCGCCGTACGCCAAGAAGCCCAGCCTGCTGCCGCGCAAGACCCACCGCGTGCTGGCCGGGCCGCCGGTGGACCTCGACCGCTTCTACGGCCGGGAGATGACCCCGGAACTGCTCAAGGAGGCGACGGAGGTCATCATGGCGGCCGTCACGCGCCAGCTGGAGCAGATCCGCGGCGAGCAGGCCCCCGAGACGCCGTACGACCCGCGCCGTGAGCGGATCGAGCAGCGCCGCAGGACGCACACGCAGAAGCGGGAGGAGCGGGCGCGGGGCGGCAGGCCCACCGCGCGGGAAGAGGGGCTGGGCACGTGAGCGAGCCGGTCAAGGCGGCCGTCTTCGGCACCGGATCGTGGGGGACGGCCTTCGGCATGGTCCTCGCCGACGCGGGCTGCGACGTCGTGCTGTGGGGGCGGCGCCCCGAACTCGCCGAGGCGGTCAACTCCACCCGCACCAACCCCGACTACCTGCCCGGGATCGAACTCCCGAAGAACCTGCGGGCCACCGCGGACGCCGCCGAGGCCGCGCGCGGAGCCGACTTCACCGTCCTCGCCGTCCCCTCCCAGACCCTGCGCGGCAACCTCGCCGAGTGGGCGCCGCTGCTCGCGCCCGGCACGGTCCTGGTGTCGCTGATGAAGGGCGTCGAACTCGGTTCCGCGATGCGGATGAGCGAGGTGATCGACGACGTCGCCAAGGTGGGCGCCGACCGCATCGCCGTGGTCACCGGCCCCAACCTGGCCCGGGAGATCGCCGCCCGGATGCCGGCCGCCGCCGTGGTCGCCTGCACCGACGAAGGCGTCGCCCAGCGGCTCCAGACCGCCTGCCACACGCCCTACTTCCGGCCGTACACCAACACCGACGTCGTCGGCTGCGAACTGGGCGGCGCCGTGAAGAACGTGATCGGTCTCGCCGTCGGCATCGCGGACGGCATGGGGCTCGGCGACAACGCCAAGGGCTCGCTCATCACCCGCGGCCTCGCCGAGACCACCCGGCTCGGCGTCGCCCTCGGCGCCGACCCGCTGACCTTCTCCGGACTGGCGGGCCTGGGCGACCTGGTGGCCACCTGCTCCTCGCCGCTGTCGCGCAACCACACCTTCGGCACCAACCTCGGCAAGGGCCTGACCCTCAAGGAGACCATCGCGGTCACCAAGCAGACCGCGGAGGGCGTCAAGTCCTGCGAGTCGGTGCTGGACCTGGCCCGCCGGCACGGCGTCGACATGCCGCTCACCGAGACGGTCGTCTCCATCGTGCACGAGGGCAAGCCCCCGGTGGTCGCCGTCAAGGAGCTGATGTCGCGCAGCGCGAAGCCCGAACGACGCTGAGCGACGACCCCCTCCGTTCGGCTCACGCCGGGCGTTGCGGGCGCTGTGTCCCGGCCCTACGGGCAGGTACTCTCATCGCGATATGAGCACCGAGAACCTCCCCCAGAGCCCCGAGCAGCCGTCCCGCAAGCCGCGTGTGGCCGTCGTGTTCGGCGGGCGCAGCTCCGAACACGGGATCTCCGTGGTCACCGCCGGCGCCGTCCTCAAGGCCATCGACCGGACCGCGTACGACGTCCTGCCGATCGGCATCACCACGGACGGCCGCTGGGCGCTCACCGCCGACGAGCCGGAACGCATGGCGATCACCGACCGCCGCACGCCCAGCGTCGACCAGCTCGCCGAGTCGACGGAGGGCGGCGTGGTGCTCCCCGTCGACCCCGCCAGCCGCGAAGTCGTCTACAGCGAGCCGGGTTCGGTGCCCAAGGCGCTCGGCGAGGTCGACGTGGTCTTCCCGGTGCTGCACGGCCCCTACGGCGAGGACGGCACCCTCCAGGGCCTGCTGGAGCTCTCCGGCGTCCCCTACGTCGGCTCGGGCGTGCTCGCCTCGGCCGTCGGCCAGGACAAGGAGTACATGAAGCGGGTGTTCACCTCCTTCGGGCTGAAGGTCGGCCCGTACCTGGTGATCCGGCCGCGCGAGTGGCGGCTCGACGAGTCCGCCGCCCGCAAGAGGATCGTCGACTTCGCCGGCGAGCACGGCTGGCCGCTGTTCGTGAAGCCCGCCCGCGCGGGCTCGTCGATCGGCATCACCAAGGTCGACGACATCTCCGGTCTGGACGAGGCGATCGCCGAGGCCCAGCGCCACGACCCGAAGATCCTCGTCGAGGCGGCGCTGCGCGGCCGTGAGATCGAGTGCGGTGTGCTGGAGTTCGAGGACGGTCCGCGCGCCTCGCTGCCGGCCGAGATCCCGCCGCCCGACGCGCACGCGTACTACGACTTCGAGGCCAAGTACATCGACTCCACGCCCGGCATCGTGCCCGCGCCGCTGACCGACGAGGAGACGGCCGAGGTGCGCCGGCTCGCGGTGGAGGCGTTCGACGCGGCCTCCTGCGAGGGGCTGGTGCGCGCGGACTTCTTCCTCACCGAGGACGGCGAGTTCGTGATCAACGAGATCAACACCATGCCCGGCTTCACGCCCATCTCGATGTACCCGCAGATGTGGCAGGCCACCGGGGTGAGCTACCCGGAGCTGGTCGACCTGCTGGTGCGGGCGGCGCTGCGCCGGCCGACCGGGCTGCGCTGAGCCGCCACGCGCACGCCTCACGCCCGCACGCTTCAGAAGGCGATCCCCTCGGGGATCGCCTTCTTCAGGGCCGGGGCGAGATCGATCAGCACGCCCGTGCTGTCCCGTCCGTCGGCCACCTCGATCTCGACGTACGCCTCGCGGTTGGCGGTGGTGAAGCGCTGCACGTCGTCGTCCCGCGTCTCCATGAGCCAGTCGACGCCGTTCACTCCGCCCGGCACCGCGTCGGCGTCGTTCCCGTTGGCCACCTTGGGGTCGGCCATCTTCGGCGGTCGCTCGACACCGCACCGCAGTATGATCGCCACGCCGCCCCAGCCCGCGGTCAGTTCGGACGCGGGTTCGGGATCGTCGCGACTCTCACCGTCCACCTTCGCCGGCAGGGCCTCGTCCAGGTTCTGACACAGCTTGGTGACCTTCGCGTCCGGGCCGGGAACCGCCACGGACGCGCTGTCGTCTGCCGAGGAGCAGCCCGCGGCGGCGGTGATCAGCACCACGAGCGCGGACAGGACGGCGTGCCGGTGACGGAAGGAGTTCACCGGCACAGGGTAGACGGGGGCTACAGATGGACGACCGGGCAGGTCAGGGTACGGGTGATGCCGTCCACTTGCTGGACTTTGGCGACCACCATGCGACCCAGGTCGTCGACGGTGTCGGCCTGGGCGCGCACGATCACGTCGTACGGTCCGGTCACGTCCTCGGCCTGGATGACTCCAGGGATCTTGCCGATCAGCTCGGCGACGGTCGACGCCTTGCCGACCTCCGTCTGGATCAGGATGTACGCCTGTACCACGGAACCTCCAGGGCGGCCACGAGGATCATGTGGGGAAAAGGAACGCCACGGTATCGCGTCGCCGCTCCTCGCGGGGAGACCTGCGGGAACCGGGCCTTGCGCGCCGGGGTACAGACACGAGAGAAGTTGACGGTCACTTCGACCGTAGCGAGGACTCGAACGCCTCGCGACCGGGCACGGACAGGGATAGAAGGGTCGAAAGGGAAATGAAGGGCACTGTTGGTGAGCTCGGCGAGTTCGGGCTCATCAGGGAGCTCACCTCCCGCCTCACCACCACCCCGGCGGTCCGGGTCGGCCCCGGCGACGACGCCGCGGTGGTCTCCGCGCCCGACCGCAGGGTCGTGGCCAGTACCGACATCCTGCTGGAGGGCCGGCACTTCCGCCGCGACTGGTCCACGGCCTACGACGTCGGCCGCAAGGCCGCCGCGCAGAACCTCGCCGACATCGCCGCCATGGGCGCCGTGCCGACCGCGCTGCTGCTCGGTCTCGTCGTCCCCGCGGAACTGCCGGTGACCTGGCCCAGCGAGCTGATGGACGGCCTGCGCGACGAATGCCAGGTGGCCGGCGCCGCGGTCGTCGGCGGCGATGTCGTACGCGGCGACACGATCATGGTGTCGATCACCGCGCTCGGCGATCTGCGCAACCAGGAACCCGTCACCCGGGGCGGAGCGCAGCCCGGCGACCTCGTCGCGGTGACCGGCTGGCTGGGCTGGTCCGCCGCCGGACACGCGGTGCTCTCCCGCGGTTTCCGCTCGCCGCGCGCCTTCGTCGAGGCACACCGGCGCCCCGAACCGCCGTACCACGCGGGACCGGCCGCCGCCGGGCTCGGCGCCACCGCGATGTGCGACGTGAGCGACGGGCTGATCGCCGACCTCGGGCACATCGCCGAGGCCAGCAAGGTCCGCATCGACATCCGCTCCGGCGCGATCGACATCCCCTCGCAGATGAACGACATCGGCCAGGCCGTCGGCGTCGACCCCATGCAGTGGGTGCTGACCGGGGGAGAGGACCACGCGATCGTGGCGACCTTCCCGCCGGACGTGAAGCTGCCCGCCCGCTGGAAGGTGATCGGCGAGGTGCTCAACCCGTCGGCGCTGCCCCAGGTGACGGTCGACGGGGCGCCCTGGACGACCCAGGGCGGCTGGGACCACTTCGGGGACATCGAGTCATGAGCGCGCCGCCCAGGGTCCTCACCGTGGCCGGCTCCGACTCCGGCGGCGGCGCCGGCATCCAGGCCGATCTGAAGACGATGCTCGCGCTCGGCGTGCACGGCATGAGCGTGCTCACCGCGGTGACCGCGCAGAACTCCCTGGGCGTGCAGGGCGCCTGGGAGCTGCCCGTGGAGGCGGTGCGGGCCCAGTACCGCAGCGTCGTCGACGACATCGGGGTGCAGGCGGTCAAGACCGGCATGCTGTCCTCCGCCGAACTCGTCGAGGCGGTGGCCGACTTGATCGCCGGCACGGACGCGCCGGCGGTCGTCGACCCGGTGGGGGTCTCCAAGCACGGGGACCCGCTGCTCGCGGCCTCCGCGCTGGACTCCGTACGGACGAGGCTGCTGCCGGTGGCGACGGTCGCCACCCCGAACCTGGACGAGGTGGCGCAGCTCACCGGCGTACGGGTCGAGGCGGAGGACGATCTGCGCCGGGCGGCTCGGGCGGTGCTGGAATTCGGGCCGCGCTGGGTGGTGATCAAGGGCGGGCACCTGTCCGGCGACGCCGTGGACCTGCTCACCGACGGGTCCGAGGAGCACTGGCTGCGCGCCCCGAGGCACGACAACCGCCACACCCACGGCACGGGCTGCACCCTCGCCTCGGCGATCGCCTCGGAACTGGCGAAGGACCACCCGGTACCGGAGGCGGTGAAGACAGCCAAGTCCTACGTCACCGGAGCGATAGCGTCGGGCTTCGCCCTGGGGACGGGCATAGGCCCGGTGAACCACGCCTGGAACCTGCCCCGACCACGCTGACGCGGCCGGCCGCGCCGACACTTCCCGCTCCGCGAGCAGCCGTGCCGCAGCCGCCGCTAACGCGGGCAGCCGCAGTCGCCGCTCGGCGACCCGCAGGCAGTCGCGCCTCTGCTCCACGCTCCGCGAGCAGTCGCGCCGCTGCCCCTTCCGTTCCCGCGGGCGGCCGCGCCCCCGTCCCCGCGTTCCCGCGTTCCCGCGGGCAGTCGTGCCTCCCCCAGTGCCTTAAGGGCCTGGGAGGTGCCCCCAGCGGCACGGGTGGGCGATGGGGGTACCTCCCGCTCGAGCGGAGCCGAGAGTGGGGGAGGCACCCCGTAAGCGCCGGGCCGCGCAACCCCACCCCCGGCCCGCACCAACACGGGGCACCCCGTAAAGCGCGCCGGGCTGCGCAACACCCCCGGTCCACCCCACGCCGGCCACCTTGCAACCGCGCCGGCCCACAGCAAGAAGCCGGCCCACCCCAAGGTGGACCGGCTGTTGCGGCGAAACCGACTATGGCCGCGCGCTCAGCGAAAGCGTCAGCGCGAGACCTTGCCGGCCTTGATGCACGAGGTGCAGGCGTTCACGCGCTTCGGCGTCCCGCCGACCACGGTACGCACGCGCTGGATGTTCGGGTTCCAGCGACGGGGCGTACGGCGGTGCGAGTGCGAGATGTTGTTGCCGAAGCCCGGCCCCTTGCCGCAGACGTCGCAGTTGGCAGCCACGGGTCACTCCAAAGACTTCAGATGCACTTACGGTTGATCCCGGCATGCCGGGATCGAATTCCGGGCTCCAGGAGCCCTGTGGAATCTGAGTGGCGTTGCCAGGGGAGAGGCCCGATCAGATCGGGCAACCGGAGCAGCATACAACGGCTGCACCCGTAGAACGAAACTACCACGGCAGCTCAGGGGCCCGCCTCCGGCCCTCTTCCGGCGGGCGGCGCCCCACGGTCTACGCTGCCTGCCACGGCCGGCAGCTCAAGGAGGCGCAGGTGGCGCAGGTGCCGCAGACATTCTTCGATGCTCTCGCGGTGCGCTCCTGGTGCGGTCTCGCGCTCGAGGCGCTGGGACGGGCCCGTGAGGAGATCGACGCGATCAACGTCTACCCGGTGGCGGACGGGGACACCGGGACGAACCTCTATCTGACCGTCGAGTCGGCGACCGCGGCGGTGGAAGCGGTGTTCGAGGGGCACCGGGCCGGCGGGGACCGGCGGCCGGCGCTCGCCGACGCCGTACGGGCGATGGCGCACGGCGCGCTGATCGGCGCCCGCGGCAACTCCGGGACGATCCTGGCGCAGCTGCTGCGCGGCATGGCCCAGGTGCTGGCAGGTGACGACGCCCCGGCGCACGCCGACGGGCAGGGGCTGCGGACCGCCCTGCGGCATGCGGCCGACTCCGCGCGCCAGGCCGTCGCCCACCCCGTCGAGGGCACGGTCCTCACCGTCGCCTCGGCCGCCGCCGACGCGGCCGGCCGGGCGGAGGGCGACTGCGGGGCGGTGGCGCGGGCGGCCCACGAGGGAGCCCGCGCGGCACTCGCCGAGACCCCGGCCCGGCTGGCCGTCCTCCAGCGCGCCGGAGTGGTCGACGCGGGCGGCAGGGGCCTGGTGGCGGTGCTCGCGGCACTGGTGGAGACGTTCACGGGGGAGGCGCCGCGGGCGATGCCCGCGGTGGGGGGCCCGTGGAGCGGCTCCGTGCGCACCACGGGTCCCGGGCTGCGCACGCGCGTGGAGCATGTGGCCGAGCCGCCCGCCGAAGGCGTGGCGGACCCGGGGGACGGGGAGCGTCGCCACGCGCGCGTGGCGGTGCGTGGAGATCTCCCCCAGGGGTCCGCCGACCCCGCCGAACCCGGTGAGTGCGCCGACGCCGGGGCCGTACCGGGGGCCGGCGGTCCGGCCTTCGAGGTGATCTATCTCCTGGAGGCCGGGGACGCGGCCGTCGCGCGGCTGCGCGACCGGCTCGACGCGCTGGGCGACTCGCTCGTGGTGGTCGGCGGGGACGGACTGTGGAACGTCCATGTGCACGTCGACGACGCGGGCGCCGCCGTGGAGGCCGGGGTCGAGGCCGGACGGCCGTACCGGATCCGGATCACCCACTTCGGCGCGGGGGACGTCCACACGACCGGGACCGAGCCGACGGCGACGGCGCCCGGGGAGCGCGCTCAGCGGGCCGTCGTGGCCGTGGTGCCCGGCGAGGGCCTGGCGGGGCTGTACGCCGAGGCGGGCGCGACGACCGTGCTCGCCCGTCCCGGGGAGCCGCCCGCGAGCGGCGAACTCGTCCAGGCCGTACGGCGCGCGCACGCGCGGGAGGTGGTGCTGCTGCCCAACGACGCCGACCTGCGCCACACCGCCGCCGCGGCGGCCGAGCAGGTCCGGGCGGAGGGCGTCCGGGTGGCCCTCATCCCGACCCGCTCCGCGGTCCAGGGCATCGCGGCGCTCGCGGTGCACGAGCCGGAGCGCCGCTTCGACGAGGACGTGGTGTCGATGACGTCGGCGGCGGGCGCGACCCGCTACGCCGAGGTCACCGTCGCCGAGCGCCAGTCCTGGACCATGGCGGGCATCTGCCAGGCCGGGGACGTCCTCGGCCTGGTCGACGGGGACGTGGCCGTGATCGGACAGGACCTCACGGCCACCGCCGAGGCCGTCCTCGACCGCATGCTCGCGGCCGGCGGCGAACTGGTCACCCTGGTCCTCGGCGACGGCGCCCCCGCATCCGTCGCCGCCCACCTGGAGACCCGCGTCCGCGAGGGCTACCTCGCCGTCGACACGGTGGTGTACCACGGCGGCAGGCAGGGCGCCCTGCTGCTCATCGGGGTGGAGTGACACACGTTGTCAGTGGTGTGGTGTCCAATGGATGCCGTGCCCGCACTGGAAGAACCACTGAAGAAGGTGCTCGGCCCCGCCACCGCGAAGGTGATGGCCGAGCACCTCGGCCTGCACACCGTCGGCGACCTCCTGCACCACTACCCGCGCAGGTACGAGGAGCGCGGCCAGCTCACCCACCTCGCCGACCTCCCCATGGACGAGCACGTCACGGTGGTCGCCCAGGTCGCCGACGCCCGCCTGCACACCTTCGCCTCCGCCAAGGCCCCGCGCGGCAAGGGCCAGCGCCTGGAGGTGACCATCACGGACGGCAGCGGCCGGCTGCAACTGGTCTTCTTCGGCGCCGGAGTCCACAAACCGCACAAGGAACTCCTGCCGGGCACCCGCGCGATGTTCGCCGGCAGGGTCTCCGTCTTCAACCGGCGCCTCCAACTCGCCCATCCCGCGTACGAGTTGCTGCGCGGTGACGCCGAGGAGGCGGTTGAGACCTGGGCCGGCGCCCTCATCCCCATCTACCCCGCCACCGCCAAGCTGGAGTCCTGGAAGATCGGCAAGGCGCTCCAGACGGTCCTGCCCAGCGCCCAGGAGGCCGTCGACCCGCTCCCGGAGTCCCTCCGCGCGGGCCGCGGACTGGCCGCCCTCCCCGAGGCCCTGCTGAAGATCCACCGCCCGCACACCAAGGCGGACATCGAGGACGCCCGCGCCCGCCTCAAATGGGACGAGGCCTTCGTCCTCCAGGTCGCCCTCGCCCGCCGCCGCCACGCCGACGCACAACTCCCCGCCGTGGCCCGCCGCCCCGAGCCGGACGGCCTCCTCGCCGCCTTCGACGACCGCCTCCCCTTCACCCTCACCGAGGGCCAGCGGAAGGTCTCCGCCGAGATCTTCACCGACCTCGCCACCGAACACCCCATGCACCGCCTGCTCCAGGGCGAGGTCGGTTCGGGCAAGACACTGGTCGCCCTGCGCGCCATGCTCGCCGTCGTCGACGCGGGCGGGCAGGCGGCGATGCTCGCGCCCACCGAAGTCCTCGCCCAGCAGCACCACCGGTCGGTCACCGAGATGATGGGGGAGCTGGCCGAGGGAGGGATGCTCGGGGGAGCGGAGACCGCCACCAAGGTGGTGCTGCTCACCGGGTCCATGGGGGCGGCGGCGCGGCGCCACGCGCTGCTCGACCTGGCCACCGGCGAGGCCGGTGTCGTCATCGGCACGCACGCGCTGATCGAGGACAAGGTGAAGTTCCACGACCTGGGCCTGGTCGTGGTCGACGAACAGCACCGCTTCGGTGTGGAGCAGCGCGACGCCCTGCGCGGCAAGGGCAAACAGCCCCCGCACCTGCTCGTCATGACCGCCACCCCCATCCCGCGCACGGTCGCGATGACGGTCTTCGGCGACCTGGAGACCTCCGTCCTCGACCAGCTCCCGGCCGGCCGCTCGCCCATCGCCAGCCATGTCGTCCCGGCCGCCGACAAGCCGCACTTCCTCGCCCGCGCCTGGGAACGGGTCCGCGAGGAGGTCGCGAACGGCCACCAGGCGTACGTGGTCTGCCCGCGCATCGGTGACGAGGAGGACGACCCGAAGAAGGCCGGCAAGAAGAAGTCCCCCGAGGACGAGGCGGAGAAGCGGCCCCCGCTCGCCGTCCTCGACATCGCGGAGCAGCTCGCGGGAGGGCCGCTGCGAGGGCTCCGGGTCGAGGTCCTGCACGGGCGCATGCAGCCCGACGACAAGGACGCCGTCATGCGCCGCTTCGCCGCCGGCGAGGCCGACGTCCTGGTCGCCACCACCGTCATCGAGGTCGGGGTCAACGTCCCCAACGCCACCGCGATGGTGATCATGGACGCCGACCGCTTCGGCGTCTCCCAGCTCCACCAGCTGCGCGGCCGGGTCGGCCGCGGCTCGGCCCCGGGCCTGTGTCTGCTGGTCACCGAGATGCCCGAGGCGAGCGCGGCCCGGCAGCGGCTGAACGCCGTCGCCGCCACCCTCGACGGCTTCGAACTCTCCCGCATCGACCTGGAGCAGCGCCGCGAGGGCGACGTCCTGGGCCAGGCCCAGTCCGGCACCCGCTCCAGCCTGCGCATGCTCGCCGTCATCGACGACGAGGAGATCATCGCCGAGGCGAGGGAGGAAGCGGCGGCGGTGGTGACCGCGGACCCGGACCTGACGAACCTGCCCGCCCTGCGCACGGCCCTGGACGCACTGCTGGACGAGGAGCGGGAGCAGTACTTGGAGAAGGGGTGAGCGGCGGCACCCCGAAGGGGCGCGGGGCTGTGCCGGCATACGGCTCCGCCGCGCGGGCGCGGGCGACCACGACGAACCCGCGGCCGCCCACGACGCGAGGCAGTCCCCGTCCCCACCTGCCAGACTGAACCCACAGCGCCCCCACAACCAAGGACTGAGATGACCCGCGTGATCGCCGGCGCAGCCGGCGGACGTCGCCTGGCCGTTCCGCAGGGAACCGGCACACGCCCCACCTCCGACCGCGCGCGCGAAGGCCTCTTCTCCACCTGGCAGTCCCTGCTCGGCGGCCCGTTGGACGGCGAACGCGTCCTCGACCTGTACGCCGGCTCCGGCGCCGTCGGCCTGGAGGCCCTGTCCCGCGGCGCCGGACACGTCCTGCTCGTGGAGGCCGACGCCCGCGCCGTCCGCACGGTCCGGGAGAACGTGAAGTCGCTCGGACTCCCCGGCGCCGAGGTCGGATCCGGCAAAGCGGAACAGATCATCCGCACCGCGCCCCCGCACGGGCCGTACGACATCGTCTTCCTCGACCCGCCCTACGCCGTCTCGGACGACGATCTCCGCGAGATCCTGCTCACACTCCGCTCGGGGGGCTGGCTCGCCGAAGAAGCCCTCGTCACCGTGGAGCGCAGCACCCGAGGCGGGGAATTCGCCTGGCCGCCCGGCTTCGAGGGGATCCGGGCCCGCCGCTACGGCGAGGGAACGTTTTGGTACGGTCGCGCCGCCTCTACGTGCGAAGACGCACGATGACCGGACCGGAGAGCGAGGGATCACAAGTGCGCCGCGCCGTATGCCCCGGGTCGTTCGACCCGATCACCAACGGACACCTCGACATCATCGCCCGGGCCTCCCGGCTGTACGACGAGGTCTACGTCGCGGTGATGATCAACCAGTCCAAGAAGGGCCTGTTCGAGATCGATGAGCGGATCGACCTGATCCGCCGGGTCACCGCCGAGTACGGCAACGTCCGCGTCGAGGCCTTCCACGGCCTGCTGGTCGACTTCTGCAAGCAGCGCGACATCCCCGCCATCGTCAAGGGCCTGCGCGCGGTCAGCGACTTCGACTACGAGCTGCAGATGGCCCAGATGAACAACGGTCTCTCGGGCGTGGAGACCCTCTTCGTCCCCACCAACCCCACCTACAGCTTCCTGTCCTCCTCGCTCGTCAAGGAGGTCGCGGCCTGGGGCGGCGACGTCGCCCACCTGGTGCCGCCGGAGGTTCTGACGGCCCTCACCGAACGCCTGGGCCAGGACTGACCGTCGGTACCGGCCGCCCGGTGTCCACCGGACGCCCCAGGGCCGTACAGTCGTCCCGTCCGTCTCCAACACAGCTGTAGAGAGTGGCGAGCACACGGTGGACGTGCAGAAGAAGCTCGATGAGATCGTCGCCGCGGTCTCCAGTGCCCGGTCGATGCCCATGTCGGCCTCGTGCGTGGTCAACCGCGCCGAACTGCTCTCGATGCTCGAGGAGGTGCGCGCGGCGCTGCCCGACTCCCTCGCGCAGGCCGAGGAACTGATCGGCGGCCGGGAGCAGATGGTCGAGCAGGCCCGCCAGGAGGCCGAGCGGATCATCGAGGGCGCGCACGCCCAGCGCGGCTCCCTGATCTCCGACACGGAGATCGCCCGCCGCTCCCAGTCCGAGGCCGACCGGATCCTCGAGGAGGCCCGCAAGGAGGCCGAGGAGGTCCGCGCGGAGGCCGACGACTACGTCGACTCCAAGCTGGCCAACTTCGAGGTCGTCCTCACCAAGACGCTCGGCTCGGTCGGCCGCGGCCGCGAGAAGCTGCTCGGCACCGGACCCGGCCTCGACGAGCAGGGCTACGAGGACGAGGACGCCCCCGAGCGCAGCCACGACCCGGAGACCCTGCGCCGCAGCGCCGACGAATACGTCGACGTCAAGCTCGGCGCCTTCGAGGCGGTCCTCGCCAAGACCCTGGAGGCGGTCGGGAAGGGCCGGCAGAAGCTGCACGGCCGGATCGCCAGCGACGACCTCGGCGCCCTCGCCGACGACCCGACGACCGTCCAGCACTCCAGCGACGCCGACTACCTCGCCGACCTCGCGTCCCTCGCCGAGCGGGACGCCGCCCCGGCCAAGCAGCCCGAGCCGCACCAGCCCTACGCCCAGCCGGAGCCCGCGTACGGCTACCAGCAGCAGTACGACGGCCGGCAGGACGCCTACGGCTATCAGCAGGACGCCTACTCCCCCACCTCCGGCTACGCTCCGGCGGGAGGTGCCCCCATCCAGCAGGCCGACCCGTACGCCGCCGCGTACCAGGGCTACGACACGCAGGGGCAGGCGTACGACCCGAACCAGGGGCAGCAGGCCGGGCACGACCAGCAGGCGCAGCAGGCCCAGCAGGGCTACGCCCTGGACGAGACCAGCCTCTTCGACACCAGCATGATCACGCCCGAGCAGCTGCGGGCCTACGAGCGCGAGCGGGGTCTGTAGGGGCGGATTGGGACGAGAGCGAAAGGTCCAGTATCCTGGCCCTTCGGTCGCGCTTACGTCCGCGATCCACGCTGCCCAAGAACATCGCACGGCAGTGGTATCTCCGAGCCCGAAGACCGGAAGCAGGAATGGCCCCGAACGCCCGCCTCGACCACCGCAACCCCCTCGTGTTCGACACGCACGAGCTGGGACGGCGGCCCGGTGCGCTGCAGCGCCTGACCCGTACGGTCGACGCTCCCCAGGACTTCGGGATCAAGGACGTCATCGGAGTGCCGGAAGGCGCCCCGGTGGAGCTGGAACTCCGGCTCGAGTCGGTCATGGAAGGTGTGCTCGTCACAGGCACCGCCCGTGCCAAGGCCGAGGGGGAGTGCGTAAGGTGTCTGGAGCCGCTGGAGCAGGAGCTCGAAGCGGACTTCCAGGAGATGTTCTCGTACCCTGACGCCGACGACCGGGGCCGCGTGATCGCGGAGCCGGGCGACGACGCCGAGGACGACGAGGACAGGCTCTTTCTCGAGGACGGCCTGTTCGACCTCGAGCCTGTGCTGCGTGATGCGGTGGTGCTCGCACTGCCGATGCAGCCGGTGTGCCGGGAAGACTGCCCGGGTCTGTGCTCCGAGTGCGGAGCACGGCTCGCTGACGACCCGGACCACCACCACGATGCCGTCGACATCCGTTGGGCGGCTTTGCAGGGACTCGCCGGCACCATGTCGGACGGCGAGAAGGACGAGATGAGCGGCGCCGAACCGGGCGTCGACGAGAAGCAGGAGAAGTAGCCGTGGCTGTTCCGAAGCGGAAGATGTCGCGCAGCAACACGCGCCACCGCCGGTCGCAGTGGAAGGCTGCGGTCCCCACCCTGGTTGCGTGCGAGCGCTGCCACGAGCCCAAGCAGCAGCACATCGCGTGCCCGTCTTGCGGCACTTACAACAAGCGCCAGGTCCTCGAGGTCTGAGCGGCTGGTGAGAGGCACTGTGTCGACGCCGAAGAAGAACTCAGCGGACCACCAGGCCTCGTCCCACACGCTTCTGGAAGGGCGGCTCGGCTACCAGCTCGAGTCCGCCCTTCTGGTGCGTGCGCTGACCCACCGTTCCTACGCGTACGAGAACGGCGGTCTGCCGACGAACGAGCGGCTGGAGTTCCTCGGGGACTCCGTGCTCGGCCTCGTCGTCACGGACACGCTGTACAACACCCACCCCGACCTGCCCGAAGGCCAGCTGGCCAAGCTGCGGGCCGCGGTGGTCAACTCGCGTGCGCTGGCGGAGGTGGGCCGCGGGCTCGACCTGGGCTCCTTCATCCGGCTCGGCCGCGGTGAAGAGGGCACGGGCGGCCGGGACAAGGCGTCCATCCTCGCCGACACCCTGGAAGCGGTGATCGGCGCCGTCTATCTCGACCAGGGCCTCGACGCGGCCTCCGAACTGGTGCACCGCCTGTTCGACCCCCTGATCGAGAAGTCCTCGAACCTCGGAGCCGGCCTGGACTGGAAGACCAGTCTCCAGGAGCTCACCGCGACCGAGGGACTCGGCGTGCCCGAGTACCTGGTCACGGAGACCGGCCCCGACCACGAGAAGACCTTCACTGCTGCCGCCCGCGTCGGAGGCGTCTCGTACGGCACCGGCACCGGCCGCAGCAAGAAGGAGGCGGAGCAGCAGGCCGCCGAGTCCGCGTGGCGGTCCATCCGGGCCGCGGCGGACGAGCGGGCCAAGGCGGCGGCGGAGGCCGAGGAGGCCGTCCGGACCGCCGAAGCCGATGCCTCCGGGAAGAGCGCCGACGCCCCGTCGGCCTCCGCCTGAAAGAACAGCGCGACCCGAGCGCCCGCACTCTCCTGGAGGGCGGGCGCTCGCGGCGCCAGAGCCTGTCCGGCCGTCCGGGCCGGAGCCGGACGGACGGCCTCGACGCGACGGGCCCCTTCGCGCACGGCGGACTCCTCGGGCACGGGGGATCCCTCGCGCACGAGGGAGAGGCCGAGCGCGGCACGCCGACCGCCGCCCTCCGGACAGCCGCCAGTACACCGGTCCTTGGAGGGACACCATGCCCGAGCTGCCCGAGGTCGAGGTCGTACGGCGCGGACTCGAGCGGTGGGTCGCCCACCGGACCGTCGCCGACGCCGAGGTGCTGCATCCCCGCGCGGTACGCCGTCACGTCGCCGGCGCCGACGACTTCGCCCACCGGCTCAAGGGGCACCGCATCGGCGTCCCCAGCCGCCGCGGCAAGTACCTGTGGCTGCCCCTGGAGGACACCGGCCAGTCGGTCCTGGCCCACCTCGGTATGAGCGGCCAACTGCTGGTCCAGCCGCACACGGCACCGGACGAGAAGCACCTGCGCATCCGCGTCCGCTTCACCGACGCCCTGGACACCGAACTCCGCTTCGTCGACCAGCGGACCTTCGGCGGTCTGTCGCTGCACGACACCACCCCCGACGGACTGCCCGACGTCATCGCGCACATCGCCCGGGACCCCCTCGACCCGCTCTTCGACGAGGAGGCGTTCCACCAGGCGCTGCGCCGCAAGCGGACCACCGTCAAGCGGGCCCTGCTCGACCAGTCACTGATCAGCGGCGTCGGCAACATCTACGCCGACGAGGCGCTGTGGCGGGCCCGCATCCACTACGAGCGCCCCACGGCCGGCTTCACCCGCCCGCGCACCCTGCTCCTGCTGGGTCACGTCCGGGACGTCATGAACGCCGCGCTCGCGGTGGGCGGCACCAGCTTCGACAGCCTCTACGTCAACGTCAACGGGGAGTCCGGCTACTTCGACCGGTCCCTGGACGCGTACGGCCGTGAGGGTCTGCCCTGCCGCCGCTGCGGTACGCCGATGCGCCGACGGGCGTGGATGAACCGGTCCAGCTACTTCTGCCCGAGGTGTCAGCGGGCGCCGCGCGTCCCGTCGTAGCGCTCACGCGCTTGGAGCACCGCGTCCATGCTGCCCTCGACGCACTGGATGAGGGAGAGCAGACGCCGGGCGACCTCGTGGCCCAGCGGGGTCAGTTCGTAGTCCACGCGGGGCGGGTTGGTGGGCTGGGCCTCGCGGTGCACCAGCCCGTCGCGCTCCAGCGCGTGCAGCGTCTGGGAGAGCATCTTCTCACTCACCCCGTCGACCCGGCGGCGCAGCTCGTTGAACCGGAGCGAGCCCTCATGGAGCGCGCCGAGGGTCAGCGCGCCCCAGCGCCCGGTCACATGCTCCAGCGTGCCGCGGGACGGGCACGCCTTGGCGAACACGTTGAAGGCGAGCTCCTGCTCCTCCGGGCGCTGCGTGGTCGTCATAGGTCAAGCCTACTTCAGAGCAGCGCTAACCGACAGGTTGCACTAACTAGAAGTTAGTGCTTTCCTTTCCACATTGCTGGCGGGCTGCTGCTTCGCCTGTTCCCTCGCTTCCCCAAGAGCCCTTCCGAGGAGTGCCCACCGTGACCACCCCTGTCGTTTCCATCGCCCATCACTCCGGCTTCGGCCACACCGCCGTCCTCGCCGAAGCCGTGCGCGCGGGTGCCGCCGACACCGGTGCCGAGGTGCATCTGATCGACGTCGGGACGATCACCGAGGAGCAGTGGGCGATCCTGGACCGCTCGGACGCCATCGTGTTCGGCTCCCCGACCTACATGGGCACCGCCTCCGCGGCCTTCCACGCCTTCGCCGAGGCCACCTCGAAGCGCTGGGGGGACCAGGTGTGGCGGGACAAGCTCGCCGCGGGATTCACCAACTCGGGTTCGAAGAGCGGCGACAAGCTGCACACCCTGCAGTTCTTCCAGATCCTCGCCGCGCAGCTCGGCATGCACTGGGTCAACCTCGGCCTGCTGCCGGGCTGGAACAGCAGCACGGCCTCGGAGAACGACCTCAACCGCCTCGGCGTGTTCGCCGGCGCCGCCGCCCAGACCAATGTCGACGAGGGCCCGGACGCCGTCCACAAGGCCGACATCGCCACGGCGGAGCACCTGGGCCGGAGGGTGGCCCGGACCGCCGAGATCTTCCTGCGGGGCCGGGCGGCCGTCGCCGCGTGACACGAAGGACGGCGGGCCGGGAAGATCCCGGCCCGCCGTCCTTCGTGCTCGTCGCGTATCGCTAGTAGCCGAAGTTCTGCGTCCACCACGGGCCGCCCGACCCCATGTGGACGCCCACGCCCAGCGTCTTGAAGTCGCAGTTCAGTATGTTCGCCTTGTGGCCGGGGCTGTCCATCCAGGCCTGCATCACGGCCGCGGCGTCGGCCTGGCCCCGGGCGATGTTCTCGCCGCCCAGGTTGCTGATGCCGGCCGTCTTGGCCCTGTCCCACGGGGTGTCGCCGTCGGGGTCGGTGTGGTCGAAGAAGCCCCGGGCGGCCATGTCGTCGCTGAACGCCGTGGCCAGGTCGGTCAGCGAGCCGCTCGCGGTGACCGGGCTGCAACCCGCCTTGGCCCGCTCCACGTTGACCAGCCGGAGCACCTCGGCACCGGCGACGGCCTCCGCGGACGAGGGCGCGGGGGCGCTCGTCTTCTTCTCCGGCTCCGGCTCCGGCGTCGCCTCGCGGGACGGTTTCTTCTCCGCGGTCTTCTCGGGGGCCGCCGCGGGCGCCTTCTTCTCCGGAGTCTTCTTCTCCGGGGTCTTCGTCGGCGCGGCCGACGCCGAGGCCGACGCGGACGGCGCGGGCGAGGCGGAGCGCTCGGCGTCACGGCTCGCCGGGGTGCCGGCGTCGCGGCCCGGGCTCTCCAGGCTGCCGGACGTGCCGCCCTGCTCGCTCGGCGAGTTGGTCGGCGCGTTCCCGGCCTGCACGCTGTCACCGGAGGTGCTGTCGCCGCCGAGCTTGTAGTTCTCCAGACCGGGTATCGCGCCGGTGGCCACCGCCACCGTGCCGAGGGCCACCGCGGCGGAGACGCCGAGCAGGCCGGTACGGACCGGGGTCGCGGCCTTCTTCTTCCGGCGCCGGTGTCCGTCGGGGCGGGGCGCGTCGCCGTCGGGCGCGAGGCCGTCGCCGGCGAAGGCGTGGCCGATCCGGTCAGGGGCGGAGCCGATCCGCTCCGGGCCCGTGGAGAAGTCGGTGCCCGAGAGGCCGGTGCCTGAGAAGTCGGTGTCTGAGAAGTCGGTGCCCGGGAAGCCGCCGCGGGTGAAGTCGCCGCCCCCAGCGGGGGTTCCGGCGCCGTCCGTCGCGTAGAGATAGGCCTCGCTCTTCGCGTACGTCTCGGCGTACGCCTGCGGGTTCAGATACGGCGCGGTGCCCATCGTGGGCGGGCCGTCCCTCCGGTCGCCCCTCGGAAGCGGGACGCCGCCGTAGGGGTCGTCGTGGGTGATCCCGGTGGCGCGGCCCGTGGCGGCGCGGCCGGCGGCGGAGCGTCGGTGGCGTCCCATGTCCTGGCCTTCCTCGTCCTCGCGGTCGACTCATGCTGGCGACCAACCCGAAACCCGATGATCACGAAACTCACACGAACGAGTGAGTTTCATATGAGATTCATGGCTGGGGACGCTACCGCATGGCGCAAGGGCCAGGTGTGCCCCAAGTGACTTTGTCCGGTTAGGTTGCAGCCATGAGCGAGGATGTGCGAATGGTCGCCTGGGTGCGCGGGCGTGTCCAAGGTGTGGGTTTCCGCTGGTTCACCCGGGCCAAGGCGCTGGAGATCGGCGGCCTGAGTGGTTTTGCTCTCAATCTGGGCGACGGCAGGGTCCAAGTGGTCGCCGAGGGCGCCCGCGAACACTGCGAGGGGCTGCTCGACTGGCTCCAGGCCGGCGACACGCCCGGACGCGTGGACGGAGTCACCGAGATCTGGGACACACCGCGCGGTGGCTACGAGGGCTTCGCCATCCGCTGATCCCGCCCGCTCCGGCGGCCCCGAGTGCCGCGGGCGGTCCGCGCGACGGGCCCTCCCCGACGAAAAAGTCCTGGTGATTGACGAGAAGGGCTTGCCGTGGGCGGCGCCGGCCGTCAGGATGATCGCCACGTCCCGAGGACCCGTGAGATTCGCGCCGCCGCCCTTCGCCGGCCGTGTGCGCCCGGTTGTCCGCCAATACGGGGCGTGATCGTGTTGACCCTCAAACTTTTTGGTGAGACGCTGAAAGCCCCGCGCACCTTAGCTGTTTGGCATGGCTGAACGGCAGCACAACTCCAGGCCTGCCAAGCACCGCGGGTGCGAATCCCTCACGACCCACACCGCATCGGTCGGTCACTCATTGTGGAGGACCATCCATCATGGCAAAGGCGCTTCTCGGTTACGTCGGCGGCTCCGACCCTCGACTCCTCGCCGAGATGCGACGGCTCCAGCAGCGCGTCCAGGACCTGGAATCCGAGCTCGTACGGATCCAGGCGGAGAACGACGCGCTTTCGGCTGCCGCTTCTCACGACAGGATCATGGAGAGCGTTGACGCACACCAGGCGGAGCCTGCGCTCACCTGATCACTGCACCGCTGATCACTGCACCGCTGATCACTTCACCGCGCTGTACGAACAGC
Source organism: Streptomyces sp. NPDC053426 (assembly GCF_055585405.1). Classification (NCBI taxonomy): domain Bacteria; kingdom Bacillati; phylum Actinomycetota; class Actinomycetes; order Kitasatosporales; family Streptomycetaceae; genus Streptomyces; species Streptomyces sp. NPDC053426. The sequence continues at coordinate 219,046 of NZ_JBVJKE010000010.1, forward strand.
ACAGCAGTGGTCGGGCCTGCCCGTCACCACCGCCAAGCAGTCAGAACTGCAAGGGACGCCCCGGCGTCCCTTCTTTCTTTCCCGCCTCCGTGACCCTGCCCCGGCGCCCGCACCCCCGCGCACGGCGCCCCGTGCTCGTTGCCCCGCGCATCCTTTCACCCTCTTCAACGTCTGGTGTGCCCTGCGCGTTCACCCGCGAAACCGCGCGTTCATGGAGTGAGACCTGCCCGGCGGGTAAAGTCCGGCGGCGTGCACCTCAAGGCCCTGACCCTCCGCGGCTTCAAGTCGTTCGCTTCCGCGACCACGCTCCGGTTCGAGCCGGGGATCACGTGCGTCGTGGGTCCGAACGGCTCGGGCAAGTCCAATGTCGTGGACGCGCTCAGCTGGGTCATGGGCGAGCAGGGCGCCAAGTCGCTGCGCGGCGGCAAGATGGAGGACGTCATCTTCGCCGGCACCACCGGCCGCCCCCCGCTGGGCCGTGCCGAGGTGTCCCTGACCATCGACAACTCCGACGGCGCCCTCCCCATCGAGTACGCCGAGGTCACCATCACGCGGATCATGTTCCGCAACGGCGGCAGCGAGTACCAGATCAACGGCGACACCTGCCGGCTCCTCGACATCCAGGAACTGCTCTCCGACTCCGGCATCGGCCGGGAGATGCACGTCATCGTCGGCCAGGGCCGGCTCGACTCCGTACTGCACGCCGACCCCATGGGCCGCCGCGCCTTCATCGAGGAGGCCGCCGGCGTCCTCAAGCACCGCAAGCGCAAAGAGAAGGCGCTGCGGAAGCTGGACGCGATGCAGGCCAACCTCGCACGAGTGCAGGACCTCACCGACGAGCTGCGGCGCCAGCTCAAGCCGCTCGGCCGCCAGGCCGCCGTCGCGCGGCGGGCCGCCGTCATCCAGGCCGATCTGCGCGACGCGCGGCTGCGCCTCCTCGCCGACGACCTCGTACGGCTGCGCGAGGCGCTGCGGGCCGAGATCGCCGACGAGGCCGCCCTCAAAGAGCGCAAAGAGGCGGCCGAGGCCGAGCTGAGGAAGGCCCTCCAGCACGAGGCCCGGCTGGAGGACGAGGTGCGTCGGCTCGTCCCACGGCTGCACAGCGCCCAGCAGACCTGGTACGAGCTCTCCCAGCTCGCCGAACGGGTGCGCGGCACGATCTCGCTGGCCGACGCGCGCGTGCAGAGCGCGACCTCCGCGCCCCCCGAGGAGCGGCGCGGCCGGGACCCGGAGGACATGGAGCGCGAGGCCGCCCGCATCCGCGAGCAGGAGGCCGAACTGGAGGCCGCCCTGGAAGCGGCCGAACGCGCGCTGGAGGACACGGTCGCCCACCGCGCGGAGCTGGAACGCGAACTCGTCCAGGAGGAGCGGCGGCTGAAGGACGCCGCGCGGGCCATCGCCGACCGGCGCGAGGGGCTCGCCCGGCTCAAGGGGCAGGTGGGCGCGGCCCGTTCGCGTGCCGCCGCCGCCCAGGCGGAGATCGAGAGGCTGGCCGTCGCCCGGGACGAGGCCCAGGAGCGGGCCGTCGCCGCGCAGGAGGAGTACGAGGCCCTCAAGGCCGAGGTCGACGGCCTCGACGCGGACGACGCGGAACTCGCCGAGCTGCACGATGCCGCCAAGCGGCGGCTCGCGGATGCGGAGGCCGCCCTCACCGCCGCCCGCGAGGCGGCCACCGCCGCCGAACGCAGCCGCGCGGCGACCCGGGCCCGCCACGAGGCCCTCGCCCTCGGCCTGCGCCGCAAGGACGGCACCGGAGCTTTGCTGGACGCGAAGGACCGCCTCACGGGGGTGCTGGGCCCGGCCGCGGAGCTGCTGACGATCGAGCCCGGCTACGAGGTCCCCCTCGCGGCCGCGTTCGGCACGGCGGCGGACGCCCTCGCGGCCACCTCACCGTCCGCCGCGGCCGACGCCATCCGGCTTCTGCGCAAACAGGACGCGGGCCGAGCGACCCTCCTCCTGACAGAAGCAGAGGGAACACCTCCCCGGAGGGGCACGGGGGACCGTGCGACCGGCCACGACGAGCCCGCAGCCGCCCTCCCCGCCGAGCGCCTCGTCAGCGGACCCCCCGAGCTCATGCCGGCCGTGCGACGGCTACTGCACCGCATCGTCGTCGTCGGGACCCTGGAGGACGCCGAGGAAGTCGTCGGCGCCCACCCCGACCTCACCGCCGTCACCGCCGAAGGCGACCTGCTCGGCGCCCACTTCGCGCAGGGCGGTTCCGCAGGCGCCCCCAGCCTGCTGGAAGTACAGGCATCCGTGGACGAGGCCGCCGCCGAGCTGGCGGAGCTGGCCGTGCGCTGCGCGGAACTGGCCGAGGAGCAGGAGGCGGCCACCGGGCGGCGCCGGGAGTGCGCGGCGCTCGTCGAGGAACTCGGGGAGCGGCGCCGGGCCGCGGACCGGGAGAAGTCCTCCGTCGCCCAGCAGCTCGGCCGGCTCGCCGGACAGGCGCGCGGTGCCGCCGGGGAGGCCGAGCGGGCCGGCGCCGCCGCGGCCCGGGCCCAGGAAGCCCTCGACAAGGCGCTCATCGAGGTCGAGGAACTCGCCGAGCGGCTGGCCGTCGCCGAGGAGATGCCGTTCGAGGAGGAGCCCGACACCGCCGTACGCGACCGGCTCGCCGCCGACGGGGCCAACGCCCGCCAGACCGAGATGGAGGCCCGCCTCCAGGCCCGTACGCACGAGGAACGGGTCAAGGGGCTCGCCGGACGGGCCGACTCCCTCGACCGTGCCGCCCGCGCGGAACGCGAGGCACGCGCGCGTGCCGAACAGCGCCGGGCCCGGCTGCGCCACGAGGCGGAAGTCGCCCGGGCCGTCGCCGCCGGCGCCCGGACGCTCCTCGCGCACGTCGAGGTCTCCCTCGCCCGCGCCGGCCAGGAGCGCACCGCCGCCGACGCCGCCAAGGCCCGCCGCGAGCAGGAACTCGCCCGCGCCCGCGCCGAGGGCCGCGATCTCAAGGCGGAACTCGACAAGTTGACGGATTCAGTTCACCGGGGCGAGGTACTCGGCGCCGAGAAGCGGCTGCGGATGGAGCAGCTGGAGACCAAGGCGCTGGAGGAACTGGGTGTCGAGCCGGCCGGGCTGGTGTCGGAGTACGGCCCGCACCAGCCGGTGCCGCCCTCGCCCCCCGCCGAGGGCGAACAGCTGCCGGATGCCCCGGAGCACCCGCGCAACAGGCCCCGCCCCTTCGTACGGGCCGAGCAGGAGAAGCGCCTGAAGGCCGCCGAGCGCGCCTACCAGCAGCTCGGCAAGGTGAACCCGCTCGCCCTGGAGGAGTTCGCGGCGCTGGAGGAACGCCACCAGTTCCTCAGCGAGCAGCTGGAGGACCTGAAGAAGACCCGCGCGGATCTGCTCCAGGTCGTCAAGGAGGTCGACGAACGCGTCGAGCAGGTCTTCACCGAGGCCTACCGGGACACCGCGCGCGAGTTCGAGGGCGTCTTCTCCCGGCTGTTCCCGGGCGGCGAGGGGCGGCTGGTGCTGACCGACCCCGACAACATGCTCACCACGGGCGTGGAGGTCGAGGCGCGTCCGCCCGGCAAGAAGGTCAAGCGGCTCTCCCTGCTCTCGGGCGGCGAACGGTCGCTGACCGCCGTGGCGATGCTCGTGTCGATTTTCAAGGCGCGGCCCAGCCCGTTCTACGTCATGGACGAGGTCGAGGCCGCCCTCGACGACACCAACCTCCAGCGGCTGATCCGGATCATGCAGGAGCTGCAGGAGGCCTCGCAGCTGATCGTGATCACGCACCAGAAGCGCACCATGGAGGTCGCCGACGCGCTCTACGGCGTCTCCATGCAGGGCGACGGCGTGTCCAAGGTCATCAGCCAGCGGCTGCGCTAGACCGGCACAAAATCTTCAAGTCATGAACGATCTTTACTCCGGCGCGTCTTAAAACTCACAGCACACGGCCTATTGACTTCAAAAGTTGAAGGCATAGTCTCTGCAATGTTGTTTTTACCTTCAGGTACCTTCAGCTGGACCTCGAAGGGCTGACCCCCATCCGGCGATGTTGCCGGTGGCCCGAGGAGTACACGTGACCAGCACGGCGCAGGCACAGAAGTCAGGAGCCAGGACGGCTCATCCCGAACATCTCGGGCACGTCATCTTCATCGCGGCGGCGGCCGCCATGGGCGGTTTCCTCTTCGGCTACGACAGCTCCGTGATCAACGGCGCCGTCGAGGCCGTCCGCGACCGCTACGACATCGGCTCCGCCGCGCTCGCGCAGGTCATCGCCGTCGCCCTGATCGGCTGTGCCATCGGCGCCGCGACCGCCGGCCGCATAGCCGACCGCATCGGCCGCATCCGGTGCATGCAGATCGCCGCGGTGCTGTTCACCGTCAGCGCCGTCGGCTCGGCGCTGCCCTTCGCGCTGTGGGACCTCGCCTTCTGGCGGGTCGTCGGCGGCTTCGCCATCGGCATGGCCTCCGTCATCGGCCCGGCCTACATCGCCGAGGTCGCCCCGCCCGCCTACCGTGGCCGGCTCGGCTCCTTCCAGCAGGCCGCGATCGTCGTCGGCATCGCCGTCTCGCAGCTGGTCAACTGGGGCATCCTCAACGCCGCCGACGGCGACCAGCGCGGTGAGCTGATGGGCCTGGAGGCCTGGCAGGTCATGCTCGGCGTCATGGTGATCCCGGCCGTCCTCTACGGTCTGCTCTCCTTCGCCATCCCCGAGTCCCCGCGCTACCTGATCTCGGTGGGCAAGCACGAGCGCGCCCGGCAGATCCTCGAAGAGGTCGAGGGCAAGGACATCGACCTGACCGCCCGTGTCACCGAGATCGAGTCGGCGATGCACCGCGAGGAGAAGTCCAGCTTCAAGGACCTGCTCGGCGGCAGCTTCTTCTTCAAGCCGATCGTCTGGATCGGCATCGGCCTGTCGGTGTTCCAGCAGTTCGTCGGCATCAACGTCGCGTTCTACTACTCCTCGACGCTGTGGCAGTCGGTCGGCGTCGACCCCACCGACTCGTTCTTCTACTCGTTCACCACGTCGATCATCAACATCGTCGGCACCGTCATCGCGATGATCTTCGTCGACCGCATCGGCCGCAAGCCGCTCGCGATCATCGGCTCCGTCGGCATGGTGATCGGCCTCGCCCTCGAGGCCTGGGCCTTCTCCGCCGACCTCGTCGACGGAGCGCTGCCCGCCACCCAGGGCTGGGTCGCCCTGATCGCCGCGCACGTCTTCGTCCTCTTCTTCGCCCTGTCGTGGGGCGTGGTCGTCTGGGTCATGCTCGGCGAGATGTTCCCCAACCGGATCCGCGCCGCCGCCCTCGGTGTCGCCGCCGCCGCGCAGTGGGTCGCCAACTGGGCCATCACCGCGAGCTTCCCCTCGCTGGCCGACTGGAACCTGTCGGTCACCTACGTGATCTACACGGTCTTCGCCGCGCTCTCCATCCCGTTCGTCCTGAAGTTCGTGAAGGAGACGAAGGGCAAGGCGCTGGAGGAGATGGGCTGAGCGGCAGCCCCCAAGACCGGGGAGAAGGGTCCAAGTCCCCGCTGCCCCTCTCCTCGTACCCTCACCGCCGCCCCGGCCGGGCCGATGCCCGGACCGGGGCGGCGGTGTGTCTCCCGGGGACCGGGTGCCGGTGTCGCCTTCGCGGATCCCGGCGCGTCCGCGACACCGGCCGCGTCGTGACCCCACCCGTGAGGGCTTCCCGCCCGGCGGGGTCGAGGCCCCGCGCGTACAAAGAACGGCCTCGCGGGAGGTCGCGCCATACTGGGGCTGTTATGGACATCGTCATCCTTGCTGTAGTCATCGCCGTGGTCGTGCTCGGCGCGCTCGGCGGGCTCATCGTCGGCAGCCGGCGCAAGAAGCCGCTGCCCCCGCCGCCGCCCGCCGCGCCCGACATCACCGCCCCTCCGGCCGAGCCGCACGTCGGCGAAGAGGCCGAGACGCCGCGGGAGGAACCGCGGCGCACCATAGAGGAGGTTGATCTTCCGGCGGGCGCCGGTCCCGTCGTCATCGAGGAGCCGCCCGCCGCCGAGGCTCCCGAGATCGAGATCCCGGAGCCCACCGCCGGCCGCCTGGTCCGGCTGCGCGCCCGTCTCTCCCGTTCGCAGAACGCCCTGGGCAAGGGCCTGCTCGTCCTGCTGTCCCGCGAGCACCTCGACGAGGACACCTGGGAGGAGATCGAGGACACCCTGCTCACCGCCGACGTCGGCGTGCAGCCCACCCAGGAGCTGGTCGAGCGGCTGCGCGAGCGCGTGAAGGTGCTCGGCACCCGCACCCCCGAGGAGCTGCGCGGACTGCTCCGCGAGGAGCTGATCACGCTGGTCGGTCCCGAGATGGACCGCACCGTGCACACCGAGAACGCGGCCGGCGGCCCCGGCATCGTGATGGTCGTCGGCGTCAACGGCACCGGCAAGACCACCACCACCGGCAAGCTCGCCCGCGTCCTGGTCGCCGACGGCAACACCGTCGTGCTCGGCGCCGCCGACACCTTCCGTGCCGCCGCCGCCGACCAGCTGCAGACCTGGGGCGAGCGGGTCGGCGCCCACACCGTGCGCGGTCCGGAGGGCGGTGACCCGGCCTCCGTCGCGTTCGACGCGGTCAAGGAGGGCAAGGAGATGACCGCCGACGCCGTGCTCATCGACACCGCGGGGCGGCTGCACACCAAGACCGGCCTCATGGACGAGCTGGGCAAGGTCAAGCGGGTCGTGGAGAAGCAGGCTCCGCTGGACGAGGTGCTGCTCGTGCTCGACGCCACCACCGGGCAGAACGGTCTGGTCCAGGCGCGGGTGTTCGCCGAGGTCGTTGACATCACCGGCATCGTGCTGACCAAGCTGGACGGTACGGCCAAGGGCGGCATCGTGATCGCCGTGCAGCGTGAGCTGGGTGTGCCGGTCAAGCTGATCGGGCTCGGCGAGGGGGCGGACGATCTGGCGCCGTTCGAGCCGGAGGCGTTCGTGGATGCCCTTATCGGGGAGTGAGGTCCTGACTCCGACTCCGTCGGACGGATTCGGCAGACGCGAAGAAGCGCCCGCCCCTGAGTAGACCGGGGGACGGGCGCTTCGCCATGTCCGGGGTGCCCCGGCGTGGGCGTGGGCGGGGGTGTTCGCGCTGCCCGGCGTTTGCGAGGGTGCTGGCGCGCCCCCCGTGCCGCCCTGGGGGTACCTCCCAGGCCCTTGAGGCACTGGGGGAGGCACGACTCTGCCCGCGGAAGGCGGGGACGGTGGCGCGATTGCCCGCGGAGGACGGCGGCAGGCGGCTGCCCGTGGAGGGCGGGGGCGGTGGCGCGGCTGTCCGCGGGGACGGTTACGTCCCCGAGCGGTGGGCCACGTAGGCCAGTGTGCCCAGGAGCAGGCGGGCCTCCGGCGGAGGGGAGGCCGAGTCCAGGGCGGGGGAGCGGAGCCAGCGGACCGGGCCCAGGTCGCCCCGGTCGGACGGTGGCGCCGTGATGTGCGTACCGGGTCCGAGGCCGCGCAGGTCCAGGGCGGCCGGGACGTCCCAGCCCATGCGGTAGAGCAGGTCGGGGAGCGCGGCGGCGGCGCCGGGGGCGACGAAGAAGTGGGCGCGGCCGTCCGGGGTGGCGGCGACCGGGCCGACCGGCAGGCCCATGCGCTCCAGCCGGGCCAGGGCGTGGCGCCCGGCGGCCTCCGCGACCTCGATCACGTCGAACGCCCGCCCGACCGGCAGCATCAGCGAGGCCCCGGGGAACTCCGACCAGACCGCGGTCACCTCGTCCAGCGGGGCCCCGGCGCGGATCACCGGCGCGTGGTCCAGCGGATGCGCGCCCGGTGCCCGGCAGCCGGCGCGGCCGCAGGAGCAGGTGCCCGCGGCGGCCCGGACGCCCGGCACCACGTCCCAGCCCCACAGCCCGGTGTACTCCGCCACCACGGTGCCGTCCGAGGAGCGGCTCCGGCGACGCGAACCGGACCGGATGTCGCGGATGCCCCGACTGATACCGATCGTGAAGCCCATGCCCCCTCCAACGGGTCCGACGTACCGGTGGTCACGTAGCGAACGCAGAAAGTGACTCTCTGTTTCCGACTTCCCGACGCCGTTCCGCTCAACCAGCGCTTTGAGGCGCCAGGGGTGGTGCGTCCGGCGATGCGCGCCCCTCGCTGCATCGCTGCATCCACTCTTGGCCGTCCTGTGTCAAGTGAATCGTGGGATGGCGACGGTGAGTTCATTCGAAGGGGTGGCGAATGGTGGCGATTGCGGTTCCGTCATGGTGAGACGGGTGATCGTAGGGTTACTTTGTGTGCACGGCTTCTTGGGGCACATGCACTCGTGGGTATGCCGGAGGCAACTCGGCTTTCCGTTCGAAGGGTGACAACCGCCGGACGGGCGGCCCCGACGACCGGCATTCTGATAGGGCTTGGCGCAATCGGCGACAAGTGGTCTTCAGGGATGGGGGCGTTCCAGTGAGCGGCAACGGCGGTGGCGGGACGAACGCTACGAGCGCGGAGAAACGCCCGAACGAGCTGCTCGCGTCATGGTTCGTCCGCAGCGGCTGGTCCAAGGGCGAGCTCGCCCGCCAGGTCAACCGCAGGGCACGCCAGTTGGGCGCCAACCACATCTCCACCGACACCTCGCGCGTACGCCGCTGGCTGGACGGTGAGAACCCGCGCGAGCCGATCCCCAGAATCCTGTCCGAACTGTTCTCCGAACGCTTCGGTGTCGTCGTCTCCGTCGAGGACCTGGGCCTGCGCACCACCCGCCCGGCACCCTCCGCGACCGGCGTCGACCTCCCCTGGACGGGCCCGCAGACCGTGGCCCTGCTCAGCGAGTTCTCGCGCAGCGACCTGATGCTGGCGCGGCGCGGCTTCCTCGGGAGCTCGCTGGCCCTCTCCGCGGGCCCGTCCCTCATCGAGCCCATGCAGCGCTGGCTCGTCCCCTCCCCGTCCGCCGCGCCGGCCCGGCCCGAGACCGAACCGGTGTCCTCCGCCGCGCGGGCCCGCGGCCGGCTGTCCAAGCCGGAGCTGGACCTGCTGGAGACCACCACCGTGATGTTCCGGCAGTGGGACGCCCAGTGCGGCGGCGGCCTGCGCCGCAAGGCGGTCGTCGGACAGCTGCACGAGGTGACCGACCTGCTCCAGGAACCCCAGCCCGAGTCCACCACCCGGCGCCTGTTCAAGGTCGCCGCCGAACTCGCCGAACTGGCCGGCTGGATGTCGTACGACGTGGGGCTCCAGCCCACCGCGCAGAAGTACTTCGTGCTCGCCCTGCACGCGGCCAAGGAGGCCGGCGACCGGCCGCTCGGCTCGTACGTGCTGTCCAGCATGAGCCGGCAGATGATCCACCTCGGCCGGCCCGAGGACGCCCTGGAACTGATCCACCTCGCGCAGTACGGCAGCCGGGACTGCGCCAGCCCGCGCACCCAGTCCATGCTGTATGCGATGGAGGCCCGCGCCTACGCCAACATGGGCCAGCCCGGCCGCTGCAAGCGGGCGGTGCGGATGGCCGAGGACACCTTCGCCGAGGCCGACGAGTGGGACGAGCCCGACGCCGACTGGATCGGTTTCTTCTCCGAGGCCGAGCTGTACGCGGAGAACGCCCACTCCTTCCGCGACCTCGCCTACGTCGCCGGCCGCAGCCCCACCTACGCCTCGCTCGCCGAGCCGCTGATGAAGCGGGCCGTGGAGCTGTTCGGCCAGGAGGGCGGCGAACACCAGCGCTCCTACGCCCTCAACCTGATCGGCATGGCCACCGTCCACCTGCTGCAGAGCGAGCCCGAGCAGAGCGCGGTTCTCGCCACCGACGCCATCAAGGCGGCCAAGAAGGTCCGTTCCGAGCGCGTCAACACCCGTATCCGAAAGACGGTCGACACCGCCGTACGCGACTTCGGGGACCTCGCCGAAGTCGTCGAACTCGGCGAGCGGCTCGCGATCGAGCTGCCCGAGTCCGCGGAGGCGGTCTGACACCCCCGAGGTACCGCTAAGGCCCCGGCCGCGGCCGGCCCTCCCGAACTGCCCGACTCGGCTCCCCCATGCCAGGTCATTCGGAGGTCGACCGCGGCCGGTCGTGTGTCTCCCCGGCCACGGCTCACCGCCGTACACCCAAGGTTGCGCCACGATAACGATCGGCGCGCCCCGGATCCGGCAGTTCATCGACCCGTAACACGCCAGGTGCCTTCGTCACGGCGGCGAAACAACGAGGGGCTTCCACCGAAACGGCGCTGCGCCAATCTCATGGCGCATAACCGGCCCACCCCTCAATCCGCTCGAGGCTTCGCCCGCACGGGGCCGTACCAACGACGAGGAGACGCCGATGGCACCAGCCATCACCCTGGCCGCAGACGCGCCCACGCTGTCCGCCGCCAACACAGGGTTCATGCTCATCTGTTCCGCCCTGGTGATGCTCATGACCCCGGGTCTCGCCTTCTTCTACGGAGGCATGGTCCGCGTCAAGAGCACCCTGAACATGCTGATGATGAGCTTCATCAGCCTCGGCATCGTCACCGTCCTGTGGGTGCTGTACGGCTTCTCCATGGCGTTCGGCACCGACTCCGGCAGCGTCATCGGCTGGAACTCCGACTGGGTCGGACTGAGCGACATCGGCCTGACCGAACTCTGGGACGGCTACACCATCCCCGTCTTCGTCTTCCTGGTCTTCCAGCTGATGTTCGCCGTCCTCACCCCCGCGCTGATCAGCGGCGCCCTCGCGGACCGCGTGAAGTTCACCGCGTGGGCGCTGTTCATCGCCCTGTGGGCCACCGTCGTCTACTTCCCCGTCGCGCACTGGGTCTGGGGCGCCGGCGGCTGGGCCTTCGAACTCGGCGTCATCGACTTCGCCGGCGGCACGGCGGTCCACATCAACGCCGGTGCCGCCGCGCTCGGTGTGATCCTGGTGATCGGCAAGCGCGTCGGCTTCAAGAAGGACCCGATGCGCCCGCACAGCCTCCCGCTGGTCATGCTCGGCGCCGGTCTGCTGTGGTTCGGCTGGTTCGGCTTCAACGCCGGCTCCTGGCTCGGCAACGACGACGGCGTCGGCGCGCTGATGTTCGTCAACACCCAGGTCGCCACCGGCGCCGCCGTCCTCGGCTGGCTCGCCTACGAGAAGATCCGCCACGGCGCCTTCACCACGCTGGGCGCCGCCTCCGGCGCGGTCGCCGGTCTGGTCGCCATCACCCCGGCCGGCGGCGCGGTCTCCCCGCTCGGCGCGATCGCCGTCGGCGTCATCGCCGGTGTGCTGTGCGCCATGGCCGTCGGACTGAAGTACAAGTTCGGCTACGACGACTCCCTCGACGTCGTCGGCGTCCACCTCGTCGGCGGCATCCTCGGCTCGCTGCTCATCGGCTTCTTCGCCACCGGCAAGGGCCAGTCCGACGTCGCGGGCCTCTTCTACGGCGGCGGCCTCGACCAGTTCTGGAAGCAGTGCGCCGGTGTCTTCGGCGTCCTCGCCTACTCCCTGGTCGTCTCCGCGCTCCTCGCCCTCCTCCTCGACAAGACCATCGGTATGCGAGTCTCCGAGGACGACGAGGTGGCCGGCATCGACCAGGCCGAGCACGCCGAGACCGCATACGACTTCAGCGGCGCCGGCGGCGGCGCGGCCCGCACCGCGGCCACCGCCCCCGTCGCCCCGGCCGAGAGCAAGAAGGTGGACGCATGAAGCTCATCACCGCCGTCGTGAAGCCGCACCGGCTCGACGAGATCAAGGAGGCCCTGCAGGCCTTCGGAGTACACGGACTGACCGTCACCGAGGCCAGCGGCTACGGCCGCCAGCGCGGCCACACCGAGGTCTACCGCGGTGCCGAGTACACCGTCGACCTGGTGCCCAAGATCCGCATCGAGGTGCTGGTCGAGGACGACGACGCCGAGCAGCTCATCGACGTCGTGGTCAAGGCGGCCCGCACCGGGAAGATCGGCGACGGCAAGGTCTGGTCGATCCCGGTCGAGACGGCCGTACGGGTGCGGACCGGCGAGCGCGGTCCGGACGCGCTCTGACACACGGGAACGGGAGCCGCCGGGTGACGAGTACGAACGTGACGGAAGAAACAGAGGACTCGGGACCCGGCGGCTACGCGGCGGCCCGGCTGCGCCTCCTCACCGAGGAGGCGCGGTCCGGGCCGCCGCGCCGTACCGCCCTCGCGGACCTCACCGACGACTGGCTCGGCGGACTGTTCGCCGCGGGCGCGGAGGGGGCGCGCGGAGTGTCCCTGGTCGCCGTGGGCGGCTACGGGCGCGCGGAACTCTCCCCGCGCAGCGACCTCGACCTGCTCCTGCTGCACGACGGCACCGATCCCGAGGCGGTCGCCGCCCTCGCGGACCGCCTCTGGTACCCCGTCTGGGACCTGGGCCTCGCCCTCGACCACTCCGTCCGCACCCCGGCCGAGGCCCGCAGGACCGCGGGCGAGGACCTCAAGGTGCAGCTCGGCCTCCTTGACGCCCGGCACATCGCCGGTGACCTCGGCCTCACCACCGCGCTGCGCACGGCGGTGCTCGCCGACTGGCGCAACCAGGCGCCGAAACGTCTCCCCGCCCTGCGGGAGCTGTGCGAGGAACGCGCCGAACGCCAGGGCGAACTGCAGTACCTCCTGGAACCCGACCTCAAGGAGGCCCGCGGCGGACTGCGCGACGCCACCGCCCTGCGCGCGGTGGCCGCCTCCTGGCTCGCCGACGCCCCGCGCGAGGGCCTCGCCGACGCCCGCCGCCGGCTCCTCGACGTACGGGACGCCCTGCACCTGACGACCGGACGCGCCACCGACCGGCTCGCGCTCCAGGAACAGGACCAGGTCGCGGCCGAACTGGACGTGCTCGACGCGGACGCGCTGCTGAGGCAGGTCTACGAGGCCGCGCGGGTCATCGCCTACGCCGGGGACGTCACCTGGCGCGAGGTGGGACGCGTCCTGCGCTCCCGCGCGGTGCGGCCGCGGCTGCGCAAACTGGCAAGGGAGCGAAGCGACTTCCTCAGAAGGGCGGTGGTGGGCGACGGGAGGGCGCTGGGAGGTGGGAAACCCGCGCCCGAGCGCTCCCCGCTGGCCGAAGGGGTCGTGGAGCAGGACGGCGAGGTGGTACTCGCCCGCGCGGCGCGCCCCGAACGCGACCCCGTGCTCCCCCTGCGCGCCGCGGCCGCCGCCGCCCAGGCCGGACTCCCGCTCTCCCTGCACGCCGTACGGCGCATGGCGGCCGGCGCGCGCCCCCTGCCCGCGCCCTGGCCCGCCGAGGCCCGCGAACAGCTCGTCACCCTGCTCGGCTCGGGGCGCCCCACCGTCGAGGTCTGGGAGGCGCTGGAGGCGGAGGGCCTGGTCAGCCTGCTGCTGCCGGACTGGGACCGGGTGCGCTGCCGCCCGCAGCGCAACGCCGTGCACCTGTGGACCGTCGACCGGCACCTCATCGAGACCGCCGTACGCGCCTCCGCGTTCACCCGCCGCGTCAGCCGCCCCGACCTGCTGCTGGTCGCCGCGCTGCTGCACGACATCGGCAAGGGCTGGCCCGGCGACCACTCGGTGGCCGGCGAGGTCATCGCCCGGGACGTGGCCGCCCGCATCGGCTTCGACCAGCACGACGTCACCGTGATCGCCACCCTCGTACGCCACCATCTGCTGCTCGTCGAGACCGCCACCCGGCGCGACCTGGAGGACCCCGCCACCGTACGCGCGGTCGCCGACGCCGTCGGCACCCAGGGCACCCTCGAACTGCTGCACGCCCTCACCGAGGCGGACGCCCTCGCCACCGGTCCTGCCGCCTGGTCGTCCTGGCGCGCCTCGCTCGTCGCCGACCTGGTCGAACGGGTCTCCGCCGTGTTCTCCGGAGACGCCCCGGACGGACCCGAGGAGACCGCGCCCACCGCGGAACAGGAACGCCTCGCGATCGAGGCGGTCGCCACGGGCGCGCCCGTGCTGTCCCTGAGGGCGCAGACCGAGCCGCCCGCCGAGCCCTCCGGCGACCCCGAACCGCTGGGCGTGGAACTGCGCATCGCCGTACCCGACCAGGCGGGCGTGCTGCCCGCCGTGGCCGGGGTGCTCGCCATGCACCGGCTGACCGTACGGACGGCCGAGCTGCGCGCCCTGGACCTCCCGGACGGTGTCGACGGTTCGGTCCTGCTGCTGGACTGGCGGGTCGCCGCCGAGTACGGCTCCCTGCCCCAGGCCGCCCGCCTCCGCGCGGACCTCGTACGCGCCCTCGACGGCACCCTGGACATCGCCGCCCGCCTCGCCGAACGGGACGCCGCCTACCCCCGCCGCCGGGGCGTGATCGCCCCGCCCCCGCGCGTGACGGTCGCCCCGGCCGCCTCCCGGCACGCCACCGTGATAGAGGTCCGCGCGCAGGACGCACCGGGCCTGCTGTTCCGGATCGGGCGGGCGCTGGAGGACGCGGCGGTACGGGTGCGCAGCGCCCACGTCTCCACGCTGGGCGCGAACGCCGTGGACGCCTTCTACGTGACACAGGAGCAGGGTGTGCCTCTGCCGGGGGAAGAGGCGGTGGCCGTGGCCCGGAAGCTGGAGGAGGCGCTGCGGGCGTAACTCTGTGGACACTCCGTGCGTTGATCGGGTGTGCTCCCCGCCGAAGCGGGGGTGGTCCGATCGTGAACGACGAACTTGTCACGATCCTCGGTTGCTCCCCGCCGACGCGGGGGTCCGCCCCCGTCCACTCGTTGCAGTGGGCGGGGGCGATTCGCTTGCCGGGCCGGATACCCTGGAGGGCAGCCCAGTCTCGCCCCCAACCCCGAGGACCGACGCCGCCGTGTTCGATACTCTCTCCGACCGCCTCAGCGCGACTTTCAAAAACCTCCGCGGAAAAGGCCGGCTGAGCGAAGCGGACATCGACGCCACGGCGCGTGAGATCCGCATCGCCCTGCTGGAAGCGGACGTGGCCCTGCCGGTCGTCCGGTCGTTCATCAAGAACGTCAAGGACAGGGCCTTGGGCGCCGAGGTCTCCAAGGCGCTGAATCCCGCCCAGCAGGTTCTCAAGATCGTCAATGACGAGCTTGTCCACGTGCTCGGCGGCGAGACCCGCCGCCTGCGCTTCGCCAAGCAGCCGCCGACCGTGATCATGCTGGCCGGTCTGCAGGGTGCCGGTAAGACCACCCTCGCGGGCAAGCTCGGCCGCTGGCTGAAGGAGCAGGGCCACTCGCCGGTGCTGGTCGCCGCCGACCTCCAGCGCCCCAACGCCGTCAACCAGCTCAGCGTCGTCGCCGAGCGCGCGGGCGTCGCCGTCTACGCGCCCGAGCCGGGCAACGGCGTGGGCGACCCGGTGAAGGTCGCCAAGGACTCCATCGAGTTCGCGAAGACCAAGGTCCACGACATCGTGATCGTGGACACCGCCGGCCGCCTGGGCATCGACCAGGAGATGATGCAGCAGGCCGCGGACATCCGCGACGCGGTCTCGCCCGACGAGATCCTCTTCGTCGTCGACGCCATGATCGGTCAGGACGCCGTCAACACCGCCGAGGCGTTCCGCGACGGCGTCGGCTTCGACGGCGTGGTGCTCTCCAAGCTCGACGGTGACGCGCGCGGTGGTGCGGCGCTGTCGATCCGGCAGGTCACCGGCAAGCCGATCATGTTCGCGTCCAACGGTGAGAAGCTCGACGACTTCGACGCCTTCCACCCGGACCGGATGGCCTCCCGCATCCTCGACATGGGTGACCTGCTCACCCTGATCGAGCAGGCGGAGAAGACGTTCAGCCAGGAAGAGGCCGAGAAGATGGCCTCCAAGCTGGCGTCGAAGAAGGGCCAGGACTTCACCCTGGACGACTTCCTGGCCCAGATGGAGCAGGTCAGGAAAATGGGCTCCATCTCGAAGCTGCTCGGCATGTTGCCCGGCATGGGCCAGATCAAGGACCAGATCAACAACCTGGACGAGCGCGACGTCGACCGCACCGCCGCGATCATCAAGTCGATGACCCCGGCCGAGCGCCAGGAGCCGACGATCATCAACGGCTCGCGCCGCGCCCGTATCGCCAAGGGTTCCGGTGTCGAGGTCAGCGCCGTGAAGGGCCTGGTCGAGCGGTTCTTCGAGGCCCGCAAGATGATGTCCCGCATGGCCCAGGGCGGCGGCATGCCGGGGATGCCCGGGATGCCGGGCATGGGCGGCGGGCCCGGCCGGCAGAAGAAGAAGCAGAAGCAGGCCAAGGGCAAGCAGCGCTCCGGCAACCCGATGAAGCGCAAGCAGCAGGAGCAGGAGGAGGCCGCGCGCCGCGCCGCCGCCGCCGAGGGCGCGGGCGCCTTCGGGCTGCCGCAGCAGGGCGGCAAGGACTTCGAGCTGCCCGACGAGTTCAAGAAGTTCATGGGCTGAGACCCACGCCGGTACGTCACTGGGGCGCCCCTCGCGCGAGGGGCGCCCCAGCGGCGTTTCTCAGGGCGTGCGCGCGACGAGGTACCGGAACACGTTCGGCATCCACACGGTCCCGTCCCGCCGCTGGTACGGGTGCAGGGCCTCCGCCAGCTCCTTGTCGACCTGCGCCTGGTCCGTGGCCGTGACCGCCGGGTCGAACAGCCCGGTCGACTTCAGGCCCCGTACCGCGCTGTCCGCGTCGGCGTAGCCGAACGGGCAGGCCACCCGTCCGGAGCCGTCCGGCCGCAGCCCCGCCCGCGCGGCGACCCGCTCCAGGTCGTCGCGGTCCGTGGGGCGCCAGGTGCCCGCGCCGCGCAGCGGCTCCGCCAGCTTGGCGGCCACCCGGAGCACGGACGCCGTGGCGCACCGCTCCGGCGGACCCCAGCCGGCCAGCACCACGGCCGCTCCGCGCCCGGCGAGCGGCACCGCCTCGGCGAGCAGGTCGCCCAGCTCTTCCGCGTCGCCCGTGAGGCAGCCGATCGGCTCGAAGGCGGTCACCACGGTGTACGCGTCCGCGCGAGCGGCCCGGGCGGGCGAGCCGTGCACGATCCGGTTGTCGGCACGCGCGCGTGGCTCCCGCTGCTGGTCGGGCAGCAGCCGCTCCCGTGCGAGGGCCAGCCGGTCGGCACAGGTGTCGACGCCGGTGACCGCGGCACCGCGCGAGGCCGCCATCAGCAGGGCCAGCCCGGAGCCGCAGCCGAGGCCGAGCAGCCGTGTCGCGGGTCCCACGTCCAGTCGCTCGTAGACGGCCTCGTAGAGCGGTACGAGCATCCGCTCCTGGATCTCGGACCAGTCACGCGCGCGTGCACGCAGGTCCACACGGGGGACGGCCCCCGTGCGAGGCGGGTGCTGCCGCACGAGCGTAGGTGTCATAGGTAAGCGCCCCAATCAGCCGAGAGTTGCCGCAGTGCCCGATTCCCTGGCCCCCGTGCAGTGCGCCCCGCACACCCCCCGTATGCCAGGAAACTCCGCCCTCGTCGTGTCGTCCAGTGGAATGCGGCGGCGGTTGGCAGTCGGCTTGTGCCAGTGGCAAGAATTCACATTCCGGTAATCCCGGGCCGTCCGGTCCGCCACGCTGAAGGCACTCGTACGCCGGTTCCGGCCAAGGTCGACGGGACCTGGAGCGGCTTGTGGCGGGGCGGTGCGCGGTCGCGGGGGCGGACCCGGTAACGTCGCGCCCGTGGCGTGCCCGCCGAGCCGGGCGCCGGGTCCCCGTGAGAGCGACCGAAACGCCTCTTGCGCATCCGCGAGCCTCACGCGCGCCGCCGCGCGGAGACCGCTTACACGTGGGGGCGTACGTCAGCCTACGCACCACCTTGAGGCGAGCTGCGAGGCTTCTCCGCAGATCAGCGCACCCGTACTCGTCAGGACGCATCAGCGGCAACTGACGGGTACGTGCAAATTATTTGGGATGCCCCGGAATCGGAACACAGAGGCACCCAGGCTCGTTGTCATTACGTGAGCACGACACAGACACCACCTGTTCTCGCCGCAGAGCTGGCGCAGGCGTGGGCCGATATTCAGCGGTACCACCCCGAGCTGCCCGATCTTGCCGCGCCCGAGTCCCTGATCGGGGAGTCGTCGTCCGCGTGCGGTCACGAACTCTCCTTCGAACGACTGCTGCACGAGGCAGTCCACGGCGTCGCCGCCGCGCGCGGTGTACGCGACACATCCCGCGCCGGCCGCTACCACAACCGCAGATTCCTCGCCATCGCCGAGGAACTGGGCCTGGACCACCCCGAGGAACCGCATCCCAGCAGCGGCTTCTCCCTGGTCACGCTCACTCCCGAGGCGAAGCGCCGCTACCGTCCGACGACGGAGCGCCTCCAGCGCGCCCTGAAGGCCCATTCCGCGGCGACCGCGGGCGACACGGCCCGCAGCTTCCGCGGACCGGCCGCGCGGCACGGCTCCTCCGGGGGCGGCGTCCGCGTCAAGGCCGTCTGCGACTGCGGCCGCAACGTCCGCGTCGTCCCCTCGGTCCTCGCCCAGGCCCCCATCGTCTGCGGCGGCTGCGGCAAACCCTTCCAGATCCCAGAAGTGGTAGCAGCGGCAAGCTGACGCCCCGGCATCTCGTGGATGCCGGGACCACCCCGCCGCCCCCGCCCCGCTGCCGCTCCCCGCGATCCGCGGGCAGTCGTGCCTCCCCCAGTGCCTTGAATGCCTGGGAGGTACCCCCAGGGCGGCACGGGTGGGCGGTGGGGGTACCTCTCGCTCGAGCGCAGCCGAGAGTGGGGGAGGCGCCCCGTAGGCGCCGGGCTGCGCGAACACCTCCCGGCCCACACCAGCGCCGGGCGCCCGTCAACCGCGCCCACCCCTCGGTCACCCCCGCCCCACAGGGTGTGGCAGAATGGCTAGCTGTACTCGACAGCCGCACAGGACCCCTCTCTCCTCCGGCTGACGCGTCCATCGGGCACTCGGGTACCGCAACCCCACGCGGCACATCCCGCCGTGCCCAACCACGTCAAAATCAGGAGAGTCCACTCCCGTGGCAGTCAAGATCAAGCTGAAGCGTCTGGGCAAGATCCGTTCGCCTCACTACCGCATCGTCGTCGCCGACTCCCGTACCCGCCGTGACGGCCGGGCCATCGAGGAGATCGGCAAGTACCACCCGACGTACAACCCGTCGGTGATGGAGGTCGACGCCGAGCGCGTGGCGTACTGGCTCGGTGTCGGCGCCCAGCCGACCGAGCCCGTGCTCGCCATCCTGAAGAAGACCGGCGACTGGCAGAAGTTCAAGGGCGAGCCCGCCCCGGCTCCGCTGCTTCAGGCGGCCGAGAAGCCCGCCCGCCCGTCCTTCGAGGCGCTCGGTGGCGAGGACGAGGGCAAGGGTGAGGCGATCACCCAGAAGAAGAAGGCTGAGAAGAAGGACGAGGCCGCCGCCGAGTCCGCGTCGACCGAGGCCTGAGCATGCTCGAGGAGGCTCTCGAGCACCTCGTGAAGGGCATCGTCGACAACCCTGACGATGTGCAGGTCGCCTCGCGCAACCTGCGCCGCGGGCGCGTGCTCGAGGTCCGGGTCCACCCGGACGACCTCGGCAAGGTGATCGGTCGCAACGGCCGCACCGCACGCGCTCTGCGTACCGTCGTGGGCGCCATCGGCGGCCGCGGTGTCCGTGTCGACCTCGTCGACGTGGACCACGTCCGCTGACGCCGAACGCAGCACCGGCTCGGGCCGGGGAGGGCCACTGGGCCGTCCCCGGCCCGCAGTCGTATGAGCCGTGAACGGCTCGTCGCAGTCCGACAGGAGATCAAGCACAGTGCAGCTGGTAGTCGCTCGCATCGGCCGCGCCCATGGCATCAAGGGCGAGGTCACCGTGGAGGTCCGTACCGACGAACCGGAGCTGAGGCTCGGGCCCGGCGCCGTCCTGGCCACCGACCCCGCCTCCGTCGGGCCGCTCACCATCGAGACCGGCCGCGTCCACAGCGGCCGTCTCCTGCTGCGCTTCGAGGGCGTCCGCGACCGCAACGGCGCCGAGGCCCTGCGCAACACCCTCCTCATCGCCGACGTCGACCCGGACGAGCGGCCCGAGGACGAGGACGAGTACTACGACCACCAGCTGATCGACCTCGACGTCGTCACGGAGGACGGCGAGCAGGTCGGCCGGATCACCGAGATCTCGCACCTGCCCACCCAGGACCTCTTCGTGGTCGAGCGCCCCGACGGCACCGAGGTGTACGTGCCGTTCGTCGAGGAGATCGTCACCGAGATCGACCTCGAGGAGCAGCGCGCGGTCATCGACCCGCCGCCGGGTCTGATCGACGACCGGGCCGAGGTCGCCTCCTCCCGGGACTCCGGAGACGAGGCGTGATGCGGCTCGACGTCGTCACGATCTTCCCCGAGTACCTCGAACCGCTGAACGTCTCCCTCGTCGGCAAGGCACGCGCGCGCGGTCAGCTCGACGTCCACGTGCACGACCTGCGCGACTGGACCTACGACCGGCACAACACCGTCGACGACACCCCGTACGGCGGTGGCCCCGGCATGGTCATGAAGACCGAGCCGTGGGGGGACGCGCTGGACTCGGTCCTGGCGGACGGCTACGAGACCGGCTCCCGCGAGCCGGCCCTGATCGTCCCCACCCCCAGCGGCCGTCCCTTCACCCAGGAACTCGCCGTCCGGCTCTCCGAGCGCCCCTGGCTGGTCTTCACCCCGGCCCGCTACGAGGGCATCGACCGCCGTGTCATCGACGAGTACGCCACCCGGATGCCCGTGTACGAGGTGTCCATCGGCGACTACGTGCTGGCCGGCGGCGAGGCGGCGGTCCTGGTCGTCACGGAGGCCGTCGCACGGCTGCTCCCCGGCGTCCTCGGCAACGCCGAGTCGCACCGCGACGACTCCTTCGCGCCCGGGGCCATGGCGAGCCTCCTGGAGGGCCCCGTCCACACCAAGCCGCCGCGGTGGCGCGGGCGCGGCATCCCGGACGTGCTGCTCAGCGGCCACCACGGGAAGATCGCCCGCTGGCGGCGCGACGAGGCGCTGCGCCGGACCACCGCCAACCGGCCCGACCTCATCGAGCGCTGCGAGCCCGAGGCCTTCGACAAGAAGGACCGCGAGATGCTGTCCATCCTGGGCTGGGAACCGGATCCCGCCGGAGAGCCGTACGGCCGATTTTGGCGCAGGACCGACGGCGTGGAAGAATAGGCCGCTGCTGTGCGTCGTCCGGCGTGCGCCCCTGCCGCAGGGGGACACGACGCCCGTCCCGAACCGCACGGCATCGACCCCAGCCTCTAGTTGCCGTTGATGACCTGCGGCATCAGCGAAGAAAGCAGACGAAATGTCTCACCTGCTCGACTCCGTCGACTCCGCGTCGCTGCGCAGCGACGTCCCCGCCTTCCGTCCCGGCGACACCGTGAACGTCCACGTGCGCGTCATCGAGGGCAACCGCTCCCGTGTGCAGCAGTTCAAGGGCGTGGTCATCCGCCGCCAGGGTGCCGGCGTGCGCGAGACCTTCACGGTCCGCAAGGTCTCCTTCTCCGTCGGCGTCGAGCGCACCTTCCCGGTGCACACCCCGATCGTGGAGAAGATCGAGCTCGTCACCCGCGGTGACGTCCGCCGCGCCAAGCTGTACTACCTGCGCGAGCTGCGCGGCAAGGCGGCGAAGATCAAGGAGAAGCGCGAGAACTGAGCGCTTTACCGGCGTCATATCGCGGCCGGATAGCATCTGGCCCCGATGGACACCGAAGCACAGCCGACGGAGCGCGACCGCTCCCTCCCCCCGGCCGGACCCGAGAACACCTCGGGGGCGGCGGGGCCGGAGGGGCGGTCGCGTTCCGCGTTGGTGTCGCGCCTCACGTCCTGGCTGCCCGGCGGGCGGATTACCCTGACCCTGTTGCTCTGCCTGGTGTTCCTGCTGGCGGTGAACACGTTCGTGGCGCGGCCGTTCCAGATTCCCAGTGGATCGATGGAACACGGATTGAGGGCCGGGGACCGCGTGCTCGTAAACAAGTTGGCATACCGCTTCGGCGCCGGGCCGCGGCGCGGTGACGTGATCGTGTTCGACGGCGCCGGGTACTTCGGTGACTCCGACTACGTCAAACGGGTCGTCGGGGTGGGCGGGGACCGTGTGGTCTGCTGTGACGGGGAGGGGAGGATCCGGGTGAACGGCCGGTCGGTCGACGAGTCGGGCTTCCTGTTCCCCGGCGACAGCCCCTCCACGGTGCCCTTCGACGTCGTCGTGCCCGACGGGCGCCTGTTCGTCCTCGGTGACCACCGCAGCAACTCCAGCGACTCCCGCGACCACCTGGGCTCGCCCGGCGGCGGCATGATCCCGGTCGACAGCGTGATCGGCCGCGCCGACGGGATCGTATCGCCCTTCGACCGCGCCACCCGGCTGCACCGGCCCGACGCCTACGCGCGCGTGCCCGCCCCGGAGACGAACGCGGTGGGGGGAGCCCATGGGTAACCGCGGCAAACCCCGCGGCGCCCCGGACAGCGCCGCGGAGAACCTGCTGCCCACCGGCTCCCGTCGCGCGGCCGGACCGAGCCCCGGACGCAGCCGGGCCGAGCGGCGCAAGCTCCAGCGCAAGGTCAAGCGGCGCCGCAGGCGCAGCGCCGTCAAGGAGATCCCCCTCCTCGTGGGCGTCGCCGTCGTGATAGCGCTGGTGCTGAAGACGTTCCTCGTCCAGGCCTTCGTCATCCCGTCCGGCTCCATGGAACAGACGATCCGGATCGGCGACCGGGTGCTGGTCGACAAGCTCACCCCGTGGTTCGGCTCCAAGCCGCAGCGCGGGGACGTCGTCGTGTTCAAGGACCCCGGCGGCTGGCTCCGGGACGAGCAGACCACGCCGAAGAAGGACGACCCCGTCGGGATCAAGCAGATCAAGGAAGGGCTCACCTTCATCGGGCTGCTGCCGTCCGAGAACGAGAAGGACCTGATCAAGCGGGTCGTCGGCGTCGGCGGCGACCGCGTCCAGTGCTGCGACAAGCAGGGCCGGGTCACCGTCAACGGCGTCCCCCTGAACGAGGACTACCTGTACCCCGGCAACGCCCCGTCCGCGACTCCGTTCGACGTCACCGTCCCCGAGGGGCGGCTGTGGGTGATGGGCGACCACCGGGCGAACTCCGCCGACTCCCGTTCCCACCAGGACACCGACTACGGCGGCACCGTCTCCGAGGACGAGGTGGTGGGCCGGGCCATGGTCATCGCCTGGCCGCTCGACCACTGGAGCACGCTGGAGGAACCGACGGCCTACGCGTCCGTGTCGGACTCGGCGCCGGGGTCGACCGCTGCCGCCCCGCTGTCGCATAGGGTTGCCCCGGACGATCCCGATGGAACGGTCCAGCTCCCGAGCCCTGCGGAACTCCCGCTCGTTATGGGAGTGGTGGGCCTGCGCCGGGCATGGCGCGGGCGGCGGCAGAGAGTGAGGAGTTGGCGTGGGGGATGCGGCGGTTGGCGCACGGTCCGGGCGCGAGGGCGAGGAGCACCGCGGACGTCCCGTGGAAGCGGCGGGTCCGACGGCTGACGACTTCGTGACCTCCGGGAACGAATCCCCGGCGGGTGACGGCGACGGACCCGGGGGCGGACAGCCCCCCACGGCGCAGGGCGGTTCGGGCGACGACACCCCCCAGGCGAAGCAGCCCCGCTCCTTCTGGAAGGAGCTGCCGATCCTGATCGGTATCGCGCTGGTGCTGGCGCTGCTGATCAAGACGTTCCTGGTGCAGGCGTTCTCCATCCCCTCCGACTCGATGCAGAACACCCTCCAGCAGGGTGACCGGGTGCTCGTCGACAAGCTCACCCCCTGGTTCGGCTCCGAGCCCGAGCGCGGTGAGGTCGTCGTCTTCCACGACCCCGACAACTGGCTGGCCGGCGAGCCGACGCCCGACCCGAACCCCCTGCAGCAGGTCCTCAGCTGGATCGGTCTGATGCCGTCCGCGGAGGAGAAGGACCTGATCAAGCGGGTCGTCGGGGTCGGCGGTGACACGATCGAGTGCAAGGGCACCGGCCCGCTGAAGGTCAACGGCATGGCGCTGAACGAGCCGTACGTGTATCCCGGCAACACCCCGTGCAGCCAGGACGACCAGGGCGGCCAGTTCAAGGTGAAGGTCCCCGAGGGCCACATCTGGGTCATGGGCGACCACCGGCAGAACTCCCGGGACTCGCGCTACAACCAGGGCGACAAGAACAACGGTTTCGTTCCCGTGGACAAGGTCGTCGGCCGCGCCGTCGTCATCGCCTGGCCGGTCAACCGCTGGACCAACCTGCCCGTCCCGGACACCTTCGACCAGCCCGGTCTGGCCGCCGGACCGTCGGCCGCCGCGGTCCTGACGGCCGCGCCCCAGGGACTCGCGCTCGCGGGCGCGGTGCCGCTGGTGCTCTGGCGGCGCCGGCGGTACGGCGTCGGAGAGGGCCGCCGGAAGGGCTGACCCTGTCCGGTACCGCCGGGTAGGGTGCCGCCCATGAGTGGTCAGAGCACGACGCGTACGGTCCCGGGCAGCAGGGGCCCGGGCGGCAGGACCGGGCAGCGGCTGTCCGGGCTGGCCGTGGCCCTGGGTCTGGTGATGTTCCTCGGCGGATTCGCCTGGGGAGCGGTGCTGTACCGGCCGTACACCGTGCCCACCCCGTCGATGGCGCCGACGGTCGGTGCCGGTGACCGGGTGCTGGCCGAGCGCATCGACGGTGATGACGTCCGCCGTGGTGACGTGGTCGTCTTCACGGACACGACGTGGTCGGACCTCCCCATGGTGAAGCGGGTGGTCGCCGTCGGCGGCGACACGGTCTCCTGCTGCCGGGACGGCAAGCTGGAGGTCAACGGCGAGGCGATCGACGAGCCGTACCTCTCCGGGGGCACGGCGGCCGAGTTCGGCGCCATCCCCGAGGTGACCGTGCCCGAGGGGCGCCTGTTCCTGCTCGGCGACGAGCGCTCCGGGTCGCTGGACTCCACGGCCCATCTGACCGACGCCGCCGGCGGCACCGTCTCCCGCGGCGCGGTCCAGGGCAGGGTCGACGCCGTGGTCTGGCCGATGAACGGCATGCTCGAGGCGCCTACCGGCTTCGAACGGCTCGGCGCGCTTTCCTCGCCGGGCCCGCTCAGGACCGTCGTCGCGCTGGTGGTCGCCGGTGCCGTGCTCATCCTCGGCGGGGCCGCGTACGGTCCCGTCGCCAAGCGGGCGGCTGCGTCCGGGACCAGGGCCGACGCGGGGACCGCCGATGCCCGCTGAGCCCGTCCCGGCGGTCGAGGACTCCTACACGGGCGGACTGCGCAGAGTCGCCCGGGTCGTCCTGCTCGACCCGCGGGACCGCATCCTGCTGCTGCACGGCCATGAACCGGACGACCCCGCCGACGACTGGTGGTTCACGCCCGGCGGAGGCGTGGAGGGCGACGAGACCCGTGAACAGGCCGCCCTGCGGGAACTCGCCGAGGAGACCGGCATCACCGAGGTCGAACTCGGTCCCGTGCTGTGGCGGCGGAGGTGCTCCTTCCCGTTCGCCGGCCGCCGCTGGGACCAGGACGAGTGGTACTACCTCGCCCGCACCACCCGGACCGAGACCGCGGCCACGGCGCTGACCGAGCTGGAGCGGCGCAGTGTCTCCGGAGCACGCTGGTGGACGTGCCCGGAACTCGCCCGGGCACATGAGACGGTGTATCCGACCAGACTCGCCGGGCTGCTGCGCACACTGCTCGACGAAGGTCCCCCGGCCGGACCCGTGACCCTGGACACCGAAATCGTCCAGTGACGCCCGGGACTGGCGCACAATGGTGGGATCGCACGGCTGAAGGGGAACATGCCATGAGCGCCGAGGACCTCGAGAAGTACGAGACCGAGATGGAGCTCAAGCTCTACCGGGAGTACCGCGATGTCGTCGGTCTGTTCAAATACGTGATCGAGACCGAACGGCGCTTCTATCTCACCAACGACTACGAGATGCAGGTGCACTCGGTCCAGGGCGAGGTGTTCTTCGAGGTGTCGATGGCGGACGCCTGGGTCTGGGACATGTACAGGCCGGCCCGGTTCGTGAAGCAGGTGCGCGTGCTGACGTTCAAGGACGTGAACATCGAGGAGCTCAACAAGAGCGACCTGGAGCTGCCGGGCGGGTGACCGGCGTACCCGTGCGGGTGACGGAGTTGTCCACAGCCGCCGGGTTCCGCACCAAGATCCACTCCGGCGGGCGGGATGCGTGACCGTTGGCGCCGGAGGTGGTGCCGACATGAACGCACGGAACACACGAAGCGTGCGGACCGCACATCGGGCACGCAGCGCACTCGGCAGGTACGGCGAGACACTGGCCGCACGGCGGCTGACCCAGGCCGGCATGACGGTCCTGCACCGCAACTGGCGCTGCGGCAGGACCGGCGAGATCGACATCGTGGCCCGCGACGGGGACGCCCTGGTCGTCTGCGAGGTGAAGACCCGCAGGGCAGGACCCTTCCAGCACCCCATGGAGGCGGTCACGGCGGCCAAGGCCGACCGCCTGCGGAGCCTCGCCGAACGCTGGCTCCAGGAGCACGGGGGAGCGCCGCCCGGTGGGGTCCGCATCGACCTGGTCGGCGTGCTGCTGCCGGCCCGCGGCGCCCCCGTCGTCGAGCACGTCCGGGGGGTGGCCTGACATGGGGTTCGCGCGTACGTGCTCGGTGACGCTGGTGGGCGTCGAGGGCGTGGTCGTGGAGGTCCAGGCCGACCTGGAGCCCGGGGTCGCGGCCTTCACACTGGTGGGGCTGCCGGACAAGAGCCTGACGGAGAGCAGGGACCGGGTCAGGGCGGCCGTGGTCAATTCCGGCGGCGAGTGGCCGCAGAAGAAACTCACCGTGGGACTCAGCCCCGCGTCCGTCCCGAAGGCCGGCAGCGGTTTCGACCTGGCGGTCGCCTGTGCCGTGCTCGGCGCCGCCGAACGGATCGATCCGCGGGTGCTCGGCGACATCGTCATGATCGGCGAGCTGGGCCTCGACGGCCGGGTGCGGCCGGTGCGCGGCATCCTGCCGGCGGTACTGGCCGCGGCCGACGCGGGATACGAGCAGGTGGTGGTGCCCGAGTGCGCCGCCGCCGAGGCCTCGCTGGTGCCGGGCGTGTCCGTCCTGGGCGTCCGCAGCCTGCGCCAGCTGATCGCGGTGCTCACCGACGAGCCCGTGCCGGAGGAGGACGCCGAGGACCGGACACGGCCCGACCCGCTGCTGGCGGGGCTGCGCGCCCCGGGCACCGGAGCGGACACCGGGATGCACAGCGTCGGCGCGGCATCGTGCGACCAGGGCCATGACCTCGCGGACGTCGTGGGCCAGCTCGCGGCACGGACGGCCGTGGAGGTGGCCGCGGCGGGCGGACACCACCTCTTCCTGGAGGGGCCGCCCGGCGCCGGCAAGACCATGCTCGCGGAGCGGCTGCCGTCGGTCCTGCCGCCGCTGGACCGGCAGGCCTCGCTCGAGGTGACGGCCGTGCACTCGGTGGCGGGACTGCTCCCCGTGGACAAACCCCTGATCGACACGGCCCCCTACTGCGCCCCGCACCACTCGGCCACCATGCAGGCACTCGTCGGCGGCGGCGCCGGTACGGTCCGGCCGGGAGCGGTGTCCCTCTCACATCGGGGCGTGCTCTTTCTGGACGAAACCCCGGAGTTCAGCGGCAAGGCCCTGGACGCCCTGCGGCAGCCGCTGGAGTCCGGACACGTGATCATCGCGCGCAGCGCCGGCGTCGTGCGCTTCCCGGCGCGCTTCCTGATGGTGCTCGCCGCCAACCCGTGCCCCTGCGGGCGCTTCTCGCAGACGAACGAGCAGTGCGAGTGCCCGCCCTCGGCGATCCGCCGCTACCAGGCCAGGCTGTCCGGGCCGCTGCTCGACCGGGTCGACCTGCGGGTCGAGGTCGACCGCGTCACGCGTGACGAACTGACGGCGGGCGGTGCCCGGGGCGACACCACCGCCGCGGTCGCCGACCGGGTGCGCGCGGCCCGGGACCGTGCCGCGGCGCGGCTCACCGGCACCCCGTGGCGCACCAACGCCGAGGTCCCCGGACGGGAACTGCGCAGCCGCTGGCACGCCGCCCCCGGCGCCATGGACGACGCCGAACGGAGCCTGGAACGGGGCGTGCTCACCGCCCGGGGACTCGACCGGGTCCTGCGGGTCGCCTGGACCGTCGCCGACCTGGCCGGCCACGGGCGGCCCGGCGCCGCGGACGTCGCCCTCGCCCTGCAACTGCGCACCGGCGTCCCGCGCGGGGTGCCCATGGCCATCGGGGCGGGGGTGTGAGCGCCGTGGCCGGACCCGACGGCGAACTGCTCGGCCGGGTCTTCCTCACCCGGGTCGTCGAACCCGGTGACGAGACCGGCGGGCGCTGGGTGCGGGAGCTCGGCGTGGACGCCGTGGTGCGACGGCTGCGGGAACGGGGGGATCCGCTGCCGGGGGTGAGCGGGAAGCGGTGGGCCGGGTTACTGGCCCGGGCCGAGCGGGCCGAACCGCGCAGGGACCTCGCCGTCGCGCGGAACGCCGGGGTGCGTTTCGTGGGTCCCGGCACCCCGCAATGGCCCGGACAGCTCGACGACCTGGGCGACGCCCGGCCGCTCGGGCTGTGGGTGCGCGGGGGAGCGGACCTGCGGATGTGGGCGCTGCGCTCGGTCGCCGTCGTCGGCGCCCGCGCCTGCACCGAGTACGGCGCGCACATGGCCGCCACCCTCTCCGCCGGTCTCGCCGAACGCGGCTGGATCGTGGTGTCCGGCGGCGCCTACGGGGTCGACGGCGCCGCCCACCGCGGCGCCCTCGGCTCGGGCGGCGCCACCATCGCCGTACTCGCCTGCGGAGTCGACCGGCCCTACCCGCGCGGCCACATCGGGCTGATCGGCAGAATCGCCGAACAGGGACTGGTCGTCGGTGAGTTGCCGCCCGGTGATCACCCGACACCGAGCAGGTTCATCCTCCGCAACAGGGTGATCGCCGCGCTCACCCGGGGCACCGTCGTCGTCGAGGCCGCCCACCGCAGCGGCTCCCTGGTGACCGCCCGGGCGGCCCGCCGTCTGGGACGCCACACGATGGGAGTACCGGGGCCGGCCACCAGTGGGCTCTCCGCAGGGGTGCACGAACTGCTGCGGCAGGACGCGGTGCTGGTCACCGACGCCGCCGAGGTCGTCGAACTGGTCGGCGACATGGGCGAACTCGCGCCGGAACGCCGGGGACCGGTGCTGCCCCGGGACCTGCTCGACCCGGCCGGACGGCAGGTCCTCGCCGCGTTGCCGGGGCGCGGAACGGCCCGGCCCGACGAGATCGCGCTCGCCGCGCAGACCACCCCGGACGACGCGATCGCCAGACTGTACGAACTACGAGCACTTGGTTACGTCGAACGACACGGCGACGGCTGGAAGTTGACGCGCCAGGCGATGATCCCGGTCCGGGACGGTCCCGAGCCTCGCTGACACAGCGTGTTCGGCCGTCCGGGGGAACCCCGACACCCCTTGGAATCTACGCCAGTTGGGCTACCCCGTCGATCACTCAGAGCGACGGGTGTGCCCCGGTGGAACGGCACCCGGAACGAATCTGCGCACGGTCCTGCCTCGCTTCTTCGCACACCGCGACGCCTTAGTCACGCTACGCTCACGAGGATCCCGACACGGACAGGCAAGGACAGGCACCCAGACATCGGACAGACAGCGCACCCAGGCAGCACCGGTCCACGGCAGAACGGCACAAGGCGACGAATGCCCCAGCACACCTCCGGGTCCGACCGGGCGGCGATCCCCCCAGCCGCCCGCGACGGTGGCAGCGTGCGGCCGCCCGCTCCCTCGACACTCGACGAGCTGTGGCGGTCGTACAAGGCGACGGGGGACGAAAGACTGCGGGAACAGCTGATCCTGCACTACTCGCCGCTGGTGAAGTACGTCGCCGGCCGGGTCAGCGTGGGGCTGCCGCCCAATGTCGAGCAGGCGGACTTCGTCTCCTCCGGGGTCTTCGGGCTGATCGACGCGATCGAGAAGTTCGACGTCGACCGGGAGATCAAGTTCGAGACCTACGCGATCACCCGCATCCGGGGCGCGATGATCGACGAGCTGCGGGCGCTGGACTGGATCCCGCGCTCGGTGCGGCAGAAGGCGCGCAACGTGGAGCGCGCCTACGCCACGCTGGAGGCGCGGTTGCGCCGCACACCGTCGGAGAGCGAGGTCGCCGGCGAGATGGGCATCACGGTGGCCGATCTGCACGCGGTTTTCAGCCAGTTGTCGCTGGCGAACGTCGTCGCCCTGGAGGAGCTGCTGCACGCCGGGGGTGACGGCGGCGATCAGCTCAGCTTCATGGACACCCTGGAGGACACCGCCGCCGACAACCCGGTGGAGGTGGCCGAGGACCGGGAGCTGCGGAGGTTCCTCGCGCGGGCCGTCAACACACTGCCGGAGCGGGAGAAGACCGTGGTCACCCTGTACTACTACGAGGGGCTCACCCTCGCCGAGATCGGCAATGTGCTGGGGGTGACCGAGAGCCGGGTCAGCCAGATCCACACCAAGTCCGTGCTGCAGCTGCGCGCGAAGCTGGCGGGCTTCGGCCGCTGAGCCCTTCCGGCCCGGAGCGGGCCGGTCCTCTGGCCGCCGCGGGCGGGGCGTCCGTAAAGTGGTCGACGTGCCAAGGATTCGAGCGGCCTCCGTGGCCGAGCACCGGTCGATGCAG
Organism: Streptomyces sp. NPDC053426; assembly: GCF_055585405.1. Taxonomy (NCBI): domain Bacteria; kingdom Bacillati; phylum Actinomycetota; class Actinomycetes; order Kitasatosporales; family Streptomycetaceae; genus Streptomyces; species Streptomyces sp. NPDC053426. The sequence goes on from NZ_JBVJKE010000010.1 coordinate 249,321, forward strand.
CGAGCCGCCCTGCTGGACGCGGCACGCTCCCTGCTGTCCGAGGGCGGTACGGAGGCGCTGACCTTCCCGGCCCTCGCCGAGCGCACCGGCCTCGCGCGTTCGTCCGTGTACGAGTACTTCCGCTCGCGGGCCGCCGTGGTCGAGGAGCTGTGCGAGGTCGACTTCCCGGTCTGGGCGGCGGAGGTCGAGGCGGCGATGGCGGTCGCCGACGGCGCCGAGGCCAAGATCGAGGCCTACGTCCGCAAGCAGCTGGAACTGGTCGGGGACCGGCGGCACCGCGCCGTGGTCGCGATCTCCGCGAGCGAGCTCGACGCCGGCGCCCGGGAGAAGATCCGCGCGGCCCACGGCGGCCTCATCGCGATGATCGTCGAGGCCCTGGCCGACCTGGACCACGCCGAGCCCCGCCTCGCGGCGATGCTCCTCCAGGGCGTGGTCGACGCGGCCGTGCGCCGCATCGAGCTGGGCGCGGCGGAACACCCCGAAGCGATCACCGAAGCGGCCGTCTCGATGGCCCTCAGAGGCGTGAGCGGCTGACGGCCGCGCCACGGCGGCGTCTTCCCGGCCACTCCCGCGAAGCCCACCAGGCGGCCTCTCCCGGCTCCCGCCACCCCGACCCGCCGTGGCCGCGCCCGATCCGGCCGCACGGCTCTGGAGCGACCGCACCTGTCGGCGGTGCCGCCCGGCTCCCGTGGCCCTGTGCCGGTGCGGGTGTCCTCGGTTCGGCCAGGTGAGGTTCCGGTCGGTGTCGGCCGCGTCGGGCCGTACGGGTCCGGTGCGGTCGTACCTGTCGGTGGTCGCTCGGCGGTGCCGCCCGGCTCCCGCGACTCTGTGCCGGCGCGGGTCGCGCTCGGTCCGGCCCCGGGCCGGGCAGGTGTGCCTCAGGTCGGCATCGGCACCCCGAGCACCGGTAGCAGTCTTGACGGGCCTCCGGACAGGAGCCATGGGGGCAGCAGGGTGAGCGGGTCCAGGTAGGTGTCGTTCTTCAGCAGGCCCCAGTGGACGCAGGGGGCCGCGCAGTGGGAGCCCGTGGGCTCCACCGTGCCGATCACCTCGCCCGCCGTCACCTCGTCGTCCTCGGTCACCGACGCGCGGACCGGTTCGTAGGTGGTGCGCAACGGGGGGTCGCCCGTGCCGGTCAGCTCCACCGAGACGACGCCCTTTCCGGCCACCCGGCCCGCGAAGGAGACCCGGCCCGCCGCCACCGCCCGTACCGGCGTCCCCGGCGGAGCCGCCAGGTCCACGCCCCGGTGCCCGCGCCCGTACACCGTCGCCGGCGGTTCCCAGCCGCGCAGCACCCGCGGCCGTACCCCCACCGGCCACGCCCGTCCGACGGCCGGCGTCCCGGTGTCCTCACCCGTCGGCGCCACCGCCACCGCCCCCGCCGCCGACAGGCCCGGCGGAGGCGGGGCCAGCAGCGCCGCCAGGGTCAGGACCACCAGAAGGACCAGTCGCGTACACGCCCTCGTGAATGCACTCTTTCGCATGCCGCGGAGCCTTCCGGACATCCGTGATCACCGCCCGGACCCGTGGACCACCGGCCGTTTGTGGACAACGGCGTCACCCGGCGCCTCGCGGGTCCCGTACACTTCTGGTGGCGACCCGGGCCACCGGGTCGACTTCGCACGCCCCGACATCAGGACCGGTCACCGCCGGATCCCGATGCCAGCGCCCCTCGGTCCTTCGTGGCAACGGCGCGTCGTGGGCGTCAGGCGCGGAAGCCGTCCGGCATCCGCGGCACAACCGAGAAATTCAAGGAGATACGGCCATGGCCGTCGTCACGATGCGGGAGCTGCTGGAGAGCGGCGTCCACTTCGGTCACCAGACCCGTCGTTGGAACCCGAAGATGAAGCGCTTCATCTTCACGGAGCGCAACGGCATCTACATCATCGACCTGCTCCAGTCGCTGTCGTACATCGATCGCGCCTACGAGTTCGTCAAGGAGACCGTCGCCCACGGCGGCACGGTCATGTTCGTCGGCACGAAGAAGCAGGCGCAGGAGGCCATCGCCGAGCAGGCCTCCCGTGTCGGCATGCCCTACGTCAACCAGCGCTGGCTGGGCGGCATGCTCACCAACTTCTCGACCGTCTACAAGCGTCTGCAGCGCCTCAAGGAGCTCGAGCAGATCGACTTCGAGGACGTGGCCGCCTCCGGCCTCACCAAGAAGGAGCTGCTGGTCCTCTCCCGCGAGAAGGCCAAGCTGGAGAAGACCCTCGGCGGTATCCGCGAGATGCAGAAGGTGCCCAGCGCCGTCTGGATCGTGGACACCAAGAAGGAGCACATCGCGGTCGGCGAGGCCCGGAAGCTCAACATCCCGGTCGTCGCCATCCTCGACACCAACTGCGACCCCGACGAGGTCGACTACAAGATCCCGGGCAACGACGACGCGATCCGCTCCGTCACCCTGCTCACCCGCGTGATCGCCGACGCCGTCGCCGAGGGCCTGATGTCCCGCTCCGGTGTCGCCGAGGCCGGCAAGGGCGAGAAGGCCGCCGGTGAGCCGCTGGCCGAGTGGGAGCGCGACCTGCTCGCGGGCGAGAAGAAGGCCGACGAGAAGGCCGAGGAGGCCGCTCCGGCCGCCGCCGAGGCCGAGCAGCCGGCTGAGGCCCCCGCCGCCGAGGCCGAGCAGGCCTGACCGCTCCATCAGAGCCGATGACGGCGGGAGCGGTGACATCACATCCGCTCCCGCCGTTCACCCGTAGGTCAGCGGCGAGTCGGGGACCTGCCCTCAGGTAGGTCCTGACCCGCAGATCTCCGAACCTCCAGACTTCGAGAAAGATCACAGACTCATGGCGAACTACACCGCCGCCGACGTCAAGAAGCTCCGGGAGCTCACCGGCGCCGGCATGATGGACTGCAAGAAGGCGCTGGACGAGGCCGAGGGCAACGTCGAGAAGGCCGTCGAGGCGCTCCGCATCAAGGGCCAGAAGGGCGTCGCCAAGCGCGAGGGCCGCTCCGCCGAGAACGGCGCCGTGGTCTCGATCATCGCCGACGACAACTCCTCCGGCGTCCTCGTCGAGCTGAAGTGCGAGACGGACTTCGTCGCCAAGGGCGAGAAGTTCCAGGCCGTGGCCAACGCCATCGCCGAGCACGTCGTCAAGACCTCCCCGGCCGACCTCGAGGCCCTGCTCGCCTCCGAGATCGAGGCCGGCAAGACCGTCCAGGCGTTCGTGGACGAGGCCAACGCGAACCTGGGCGAGAAGATCGTCCTGGACCGCTTCGCCCAGTTCGCCGACGGCTACGTGACGGCGTACATGCACCGCACGATGCCCGACCTGCCCCCGCAGATCGGTGTGCTCGTCGAGCTCGACAAGCCGAACGCCGAGATCGCCAAGGGCGTCGCCCAGCACATCGCCGCCTTCGCGCCGAAGTACCTCTCCAAGGAGGACGTGCCGGCCGAGGTCGTCGAGTCCGAGCGCCGTGTCGCCGAGGAGACCACCCGCGCCGAGGGCAAGCCCGAGGCCGCCCTGCCGAAGATCGTCGAGGGTCGCCTCAACGGCTTCTTCAAGGACGCCACGCTGCTCGGCCAGCCCTACGCGCTGGACAACAAGAAGTCCGTCCAGAAGGTCCTGGACGAGGCCGGTGTCACCCTGAAGCGCTTCACGCGCATCAAGGTCGGCATCTGAGTCCGTACCGCGACGGGCGCGCGACCCCGATAGGGTCGACGGCAGTCGTTCGGACACGCGTCCACGCACGCGCGCGTGCCGGACGACAGCAGATCTGACGAGGAGGCCATTGCCGCATGGGATGCGAAGCACACCCCACCGGCAATGGCCTTCTTCGTATGTGCAACACGTGAAAGAGGCGGGAACCGACGATGACCACCAAGGCTGAGAAGAGCGACGACGGCAAAGTGAGCGGCCGGTTTCTGCTGAAGCTGTCCGGAGAGGCCTTCTCCGGTGGCGGGGGCCTGGGCGTCGACCCCGACGTGGTGCACGCCATCGCGCGTGAGATCGCGGCCGTCGTACGGGACGGCGCGCAGATCGCGATCGTCATCGGCGGCGGCAACTTCTTCCGCGGCGCCGAACTCCAGGTGCGCGGCATGGACCGCGCCCGCTCCGACTACATGGGCATGCTCGGAACCGTGATGAACTGCCTCGCCCTCCAGGACTTCCTGGAGAAGGAGGGCGTCGACTGCCGCGTGCAGACCGCCATCACCATGGGGCAGGTCGCCGAGCCCTACATTCCGCTGCGCGCCGTGCGGCACCTGGAGAAGGGCCGCGTGGTCATCTTCGGCGCCGGAATGGGCATGCCGTACTTCTCCACCGACACCACCGCCGCCCAGCGCGCCCTGGAGATCGACGCCGAGGCGCTGCTCATGGGCAAGAACGGTGTGGACGGCGTCTACGACTCCGACCCGAAGACCAACCCGGACGCCGTGAAGTTCGACGCGCTCGGCTACGGCGAGGTCATCACCCGGGACCTGAAGGTCGCCGACGCCACGGCCGTCACGCTCTGCCGTGACAACAGCCTTCCGATCGTCGTCTTCGAACTCCTGAAGGAGGGCAATATCGCCCGTGCCGTCAAGGGTGAGAAGATCGGCACGCTGGTGGGCGACCAAGCCGGCCGCAACTGACCGGGGGATGGACAATGTCCTGCCGGTCGGGAACCGTGCAGGAAGAAGACGCGACGCAGCCGGCCGCCGCCCCGACGGGGAACCGCGGCCGGGCCTACTCAAGACACGCAGGAGCAAGTGGTGATCGAAGAGACCCTCCTCGAAGCCGAGGAGAAGATGGAGAAGGCCGTCGTGGTCGCCAAGGAGGACTTCGCCGCGATCCGCACCGGCCGTGCGCACCCGGCGATGTTCAACAAGATCGTGGCCGACTACTACGGCGCGCTGACGCCGATCAATCAGCTGGCCTCGTTCTCCGTGCCCGAGCCGCGCATGGCCGTGGTGACCCCGTTCGACAAGAGCGCCCTGCGCAACATCGAGCAGGCGATCCGCGACTCCGACCTGGGCGTCAACCCGAGCAACGACGGCAACATCATCCGGGTGACGTTCCCCGAGCTCACCGAGGAACGCCGCCGTGACTACATCAAGGTCGCCAAGACCAAGGGCGAGGACGCGAAGGTCTCCATCCGCTCCGTCCGCCGCAAGGCCAAGGACGCCATCGACAAGATGGTCAAGGACGGCGAGGTCGGCGAGGACGAGGGCCGCCGTGCGGAGAAGGAGCTCGACGACACCACCGCGAAGTACGTCGCCCAGGTGGACGAGCTCCTGAAGCACAAGGAAGCGGAGCTGCTCGAGGTCTGATGAACGACTCTTCCTGGGGGACGCCGCAGACCGGGTACTGGGGGCCGTCCGACCACGGGCCCGGCCAGGGAGCTGCTCCGGTGGGTCCCGCGTACGATGCGCACTACGCGCAGCACACTCGCCCCATGCCCGTCGTGCCCGACGTACCCGAACACGGCGGAGACCAGGATGTGGACCGGGGGGCCGTTCGGCTGAGCGGCCCCCTGTTCCGAGACGAACCGACGCGGGCCCGCCCCCTTCCGGGGGAGGTGCCGCAGAATCCGGAGCCCATGCCCGACGCCCCGCAGCCGGCACCCGCACCGCAGAAGAAGAGCGCGGGGCGCGATCTCGGTGCCGCGATAGGCGTCGGCGTCGGACTCGGCGTGGTGATCGTCGCGTCGCTGTTCGTCGTCAAGGCCGTCTTCGTCGGCGTGGTCGCCGTCGCCGTGGTGGTGGGCCTGTGGGAGCTGACGTCGCGGCTGCGGGAGCGCAAGGGCATCAAGGCGCCCCTGGTGCCGCTCGCGCTGGGCGGTGCGGCCATGGTCGTCGCCGGGTACGCCTGGGAGGCCGAGGGCGCGTGGGTCGCCATGGCGCTCACCGCGCTGGCGGTGCTGGTCTGGCGTATGACGGCGCCGCCCGAGGGCTACCTCAAGGACGTCACGGCGGGTGTCTTCGCGACGTTCTACGTGCCGTTCCTGGCGACCTTCGTCACGATGATGCTCACCGCCGACGACGGCCCGTGGCGCGTCCTGACCTTCCTGCTGCTGACGGTCGTCAGCGACACCGGCGCGTACGCGGTCGGCTGGCGCTTCGGCAGGACCAAGCTCGCCCCGCGCATCAGCCCCGGCAAGACCCGCGAGGGCCTGCTGGGCGCGGTGACCTTCGCGATGGTCGTCGGCGCGCTGTGCATGCAGTACCTGATCGACGACGGCAGCTGGTGGCAGGGCCTGTTGCTCGGCCTCGCGGTCGCGGCCAGCGCCACACTGGGCGACCTGGGCGAGTCCATGATCAAGCGGGACCTGGGCATCAAGGACATGGGCACCCTGCTCCCGGGGCACGGGGGCATCATGGACCGTCTTGACTCCCTGCTGCCGACGGCGCCGGTGGTGTGGTTGCTGCTGGTGCTGTTCGTCGGGTCCGGCTGATCCTCGTCCACGTGGCCGGATCGGGCCCCCGTCCTTCCCGGGCGGGGGCCCGACCGCTGTCCGGGGCGTTTAAAGTCGTTGCATGGCGCAGGCGAGGCGGGGAGACGACGGCAGGTACCACGGTGAACTGCCCTGCCGATGGTGCGAGGCGCTCCTCGACCAGAAGGGCCGCCGCAGGCCACGCCGCTACTGCGGCCCGTGGCACCGTACGAAGACCTACGTGAGCAACGTCTTCGTCCTGATCATGTCCTGATCGCCGGCCTTTTCTGAGCCCGGCCGGGTCACCCGTGTGGATCTGCGACACTGGTAACGCCATGCCTAAGCCCGGAGAACTTACTTTCGTCGCCCCCCGCGGAGCCAAGAAGCCGCCGCGGCACCTTGCCGATCTCACGCCCGCCGAGCGGAAGGAGGCGGTCGTCGCGGTCGGTGAGAAGGCGTTTCGTGCCAAGCAGCTCTCGCAGCACTACTTCGCGCGGTACGCGCACGACCCGGAGCAGTGGACCGACGTCCCCGCCGGTTCCCGCGGCAAGCTGCAGGAGGCGCTGCTTCCGGAGCTGATGACGGTCGTACGGCATCTGTCGACCGACCAGGGGACGACACGCAAGACGCTGTGGAAGCTGTTCGACGGCACGCTCGTCGAGTCCGTGCTGATGCGCTACCCGGACCGGGTGACCATGTGCATCAGCTCCCAGGCGGGCTGCGGCATGAACTGCCCGTTCTGCGCGACCGGGCAGGCCGGTCTCGACCGGAACCTGTCCACCGCCGAGATCGTGCACCAGATCGTGGACGGGATGCGGGCGCTCAGGGACGGCGAGGTCCCCGGCGGCCCGGCGCGGCTGAGCAACATCGTGTTCATGGGCATGGGCGAGCCGCTCGCCAACTACAACCGGGTCGTGGGGGCGATTCGCCGCCTCACCGATCCCGAGCCGGACGGGCTCGGGCTGTCGCAGCGCGGGATCACCGTCTCCACCGTCGGTCTCGTCCCGGCCATCCACCGGTTCTCCGACGAGGGCTTCAAGTGCCGGCTCGCCATCTCGCTGCACGCCCCCGACGACGAACTGCGCGACACCCTCGTCCCCGTGAACACGCGGTGGAAGGTGCGCGAGGTGCTCGACGCCGGGTTCGAGTACGCGGCCAGGTCGGGCCGGCGGCTGTCCATCGAGTACGCCCTCATCCGGGACATCAACGACCAGGCCTGGCGCGGTGACCGCCTCGGGCGGATGCTCAAGGGCCGCCCGGTGCACGTCAACCTGATCCCGCTCAACCCCACCCCCGGCTCCAAGTGGACCGCCTCCCGTCCCGAGGACGAGAAGGCGTTCGTGGAGGCGATCGCCGCGCACGGTGTGCCGGTGACGATCCGGGACACCCGTGGGCAGGAGATCGACGGGGCGTGTGGTCAGCTCGCCGCGAGCGAACGGTAATGTGACCGGAGCAATCACATCTGCATATTCCGACAGGGGAGCGCCACAGCGCTGAGAGTGCGGCACCGGCCGCAGACCCTCCGAACCTCGCCCAGGTCATTCTGGGTAGGGAGATCGGTCATCACTCGAGCTGTTGCGCCCTGCCCGGGACCCCGCCCAGGGGCCCCGGGCAGGGCCGCGTCTCTTCCTGGTCACTCCAGGAGGAATCAAGTGGGCATCACCAAGAAGGTCACGGTCCTGGCCGTCGGGCTGGGGCTGGTCACCCTGTCCGCGTGCGGGTCGTCCGACAACGACGATTCGAGCGGCGGCGGGTCCAAGACCGTGACCCTCGTCAGCCACAATTCGTGGGCCGTGTCGAAGGACGTCGTCGCCGCCTTCGAGAAGCAGTCCGGCTACCGGCTCAAGGTCCTCAAGGACGGCGACGCCGGGCAGGCCGTGAACAAGGCGGTCCTGACCAAGGACAACCCCCAGGGCGACGTCTTCTTCGGCGTCGACAACACCCTGCTCTCCCGCGCCCTCGACAACGGGCTGTTCCAGCCGTACGAGGCCGAGGGCTCCGACCTGATCCTCGACGAGTACCGCGTGGACCGGGACAAGCACCGGGTCACCCCCGTCGACACCGGTGACATCTGCGTCAACTACGACAAGGCGTGGTTCGCCGAGCACGACCTGACCCCGCCGAAGACCCTCGACGACCTGGTCAAGCCCGAGTACGAGGACCTCCTCGTCGTCGAGAACGCCTCCACCTCCTCGCCCGGCCTCGGCTTCCTGCTCGGCACCGCCGCGAAGTACGGGGACGAGGGCTGGCCGGACTACTGGAAGAAGCTCAAGGCCAACGGCGTGAAGGTGGTCGACGGCTGGGAGCAGGCCTACAACGAGGAGTTCTCCGGCTCGGCCGGCGGCAAGGAGGCCAAGGCCGACCGGCCGCTGGTGGTGTCCTACGCCTCCTCGCCGCCCGCCGAGGTCATCTACGCCGACCCGAAGCCGGAGACCGCGCCCACCGGCGTCGCCGAGGGCACCTGCTTCCGCCAGGTCGAGTACGCCGGACTGCTGAGCAACGCGAAGAACCCCGAGGGCGGCAAGGCCCTGCTCGACTTCCTGATCAGCAAGACGTTCCAGGACGACATGCCGCTCAACATGTTCGTGTACCCGGTGCGGGAGGCCGCCCAGGTGCCCCAGGAGTTCGTGGAGTTCGGGCCGCAGGCGAAGGACCCGCAGACCATGGACCCGGCGAAGATCGCCGACAACCGTGACCAGTGGGTCAAGTCGTGGACCTCGCTCGTACTGAGGTGACGCGGACCGCGGCGAGGCGGCGCGGAAGCGCGGCGCGGCTCGGCCTGATGGCCGTGCCCGTCGCGTTCTTCGCCGTCTTCTTCGCCTACCCCGTCACCGCGATCGTCGCGCGCGGACTGAAGGCCGACGGGACCTGGCACCTCGGGCGGATCGGGGACGTACTGGCGCAGCCCGACGTCCGTCAGGTGCTGTGGTTCACCACCTGGCAGGCCCTCGTCTCCACCGCCCTCACCCTGCTGATCGCCCTGCCCGGCGCGTACGTCTTCGCCCGCTTCGACTTCCCCGGCAAGCAGGTGCTGCGGGCCGTGGTCACCGTGCCGTTCGTGCTGCCGACGGTCGTCGTCGGTACGGCGTTCATGGCGCTCGTCGGCCGCGGCGGACTCCTCGACGAGCTGTGGGGTCTGCGCCTGGACACCACCGTGTGGGCGATCCTGCTCGCGCACGTCTTCTTCAACTACGCCGTCGTCGTACGCACCGTGGGCGGACTCTGGTCGCAGCTCGACCCGCGGCAGGAGGAGGCCGCGCGGATGCTCGGCGCCTCCCGGTTCGCGGCCTGGCGGACCGTCACCCTGCCCGCGCTCGCGCCCGCCGTGGCCGCGGCCGCGCTGATGGTCTTCCTGTTCACCTTCACCTCCTTCGGCGTGGTGCAGATCCTCGGCGGGCCCGCCTTCTCCACCCTCGAAGTGGAGATCTACCGGCAGACCTCCGAGATCTTCGACCTGTCCACGGCCGCCGTCCTGACGATGATCCAGTTCGTCGCCGTGGGCGCGATCCTCGCCCTGCACGCCTGGACCGTACGGCGCCGGGAGACCGCGCTGCGGCTGGTGGACGCCTCGGTGACCGCGCGCCGTCCGCGCGGCGCCGGACAGTGGACGCTGCTCGGCGGAGTCGTCGCCACCGTCGCCGTACTGCTCCTGCTGCCGCTCGCCGTCCTGGTGGAACGCTCCTTCGGCGCCGCCGGCCTCGGCTACTACCGGGAGCTGACCCGGGACGACGGGGGAGTGTTCCTGGTCGCGCCGATCGAGGCGGTCGGCAACTCGCTCCAGTACGCCGTCGCCGCCACCGCCATCGCGGTGCTGGTCGGCTCTCTCGCCGCCGTGGCGCTGACCCGGCGGGACGCGGGACGGCTGGTGCGCGGCTTCGACGCGCTGCTGATGCTGCCGCTCGGGGTGTCCGCGGTGACCGTCGGCTTCGGTTTCCTGATCGCCCTCGACGAGCCGCCGCTGGACCTCCGCGCCTCCTGGATCCTGGTCCCCCTCGCACAGGCGCTGGTCGGCGTCCCCTTCGTCGTACGGACCATGCTGCCGGTGCTGCGGGCCGTGGACGTACGGCTGCGGGAGGCGGCGGCGGTGCTCGGGGCGTCGCCGTGGCGGGCGTGGCGGGAGGTGGACCTGCCGCTGGTGCGGCGGGCGCTGCTGATCGCGGCCGGGTTCGCCTTCGCGGTGTCGCTGGGCGAGTTCGGGGCGACGGTGTTCATCGCGCGGCCGGAGAATCCGACGCTGCCGGTGGCCGTGGCGCGGCTGCTGGGGCGGCCCGGGGAGCTCAACTACGGCCAGGCGATGGCCCTGTCGACGATTCTGATGATCGTGTGCGCGGTGGCGCTGCTCGTGCTCGAGCGGCTGCGGACCGACCGGACCGGGGAGTTCTAGATGCTGCTGAGCCTTCAGGCCGCGACCGTCCGCTTCGGCGGGCGGCCGGTGCTGGACGCCGTCGACCTGGGGGTCGCGGAGCACGAGATCGTGTGCGTGCTCGGCCCCAGCGGCAGCGGCAAGTCCACGCTGCTGCGGGCGGTGGCCGGACTCCAGCCCCTCGACTCCGGGCGGGTGTCGCTCGACGGACACGACCAGTCGGGCGTGCCCGCGCACAAGCGCGGCGTCGGACTGATGTTCCAGGACCACCAGCTCTTCCCGCAGCGGGACGTGGGCGGCAATGTCGCCTTCGGCCTGCGCATGCACGGCGCGTCGCGGGGCGAGCAGGCGGACCGCGTACGGGAGTTGCTGGGCCTCGTGGGACTGCCGGACGCGGCCGGACGCGCCGTCGCCGCGCTGTCCGGCGGTGAGCAGCAGCGCGTGGCGCTCGCCCGCGCCCTCGCGCCCAGTCCCCGGCTGCTGATGCTCGACGAGCCGCTCGGGCAGCTCGACCGGTCGCTCAGGGAACGTCTGGTCGTCGAACTGCGCGAACTGTTCGGCAGGTTGGGCACCACGGTGCTCGCCGTGACCCACGACCAGGGTGAGGCGTTCGCGCTGGCCGACCGGGTGGTGGTGATGCGGGACGGACGGATCGCCCAGTCCGGTACGCCGCTCGAGGTGTGGCAGCGTCCGGCCGACGCGTTCGTGGCACGCTTCCTCGGCTTCGAGAACGTCGTCGAGGCGACGGTGGGCGACGACGTCGCGGTGACCCCCTGGGGCAAGCTCCCCGTCCCGGAAGGCGCCCCGCAGGGCACACGGACCCTTCTCGTCCGCCCCGCCGGTGTCCGCCTGGTCCCGGCCGGCGAGGGCCTGCGCTGCACGGTGGCCGCGCGCACCTTCCGCGGCACCCATGTCACCGTCCATCTCCAGCCCGAGGACGCGCCCCGCCTGGAGGCGGCCTGCGCGCTCAGGGCCGCGCCGGAGGTCGGGGACGAGGCCGGGGTGGAGTTCGACGCGGCGGAAATCGCCGTGCTGGGATGAGCGCGGCTGCCTAGGGTGTGCGGCATGACACCACTCGCGCATGACCGCTACTGCGAGGAAATCGCACACCAGGTGGGGCAGTTGCGGACGGTCGTGACGTCCGGCGCCGATCTGTCCGGCACCGTGCCCACCACGCCCGACTGGTCCCTGGAGCAGCTCGTACGGCACACCGGCGGCGCCCTGCGCTGGGTGGACGTCATGGTGCGGACCGGGGCCGAGGACGACGTCCCCGAGGATCGGGTGCCGGGGTTCGGCGGGCCCGGGCCGTGGGGTGATCCCGGTGCGCTGGACGCCTGGCTGGCGGAGTCCGGCGAGCTGGTCGTCGGCGCGCTGCGCCAGGCCGGGCCGGACGCGAAGGTGTGGAGCTGGGCCGGGATCCACAACGCCGGGTTCTGGGCCCGCCGTATGACGCACGAGGTGACCGTCCACCGCGCGGACGCCACCCTGGCCGCCGGGCTGCCCTACGAGGTCGCGCCCGAGATCGCCGCCGACGCGCTCGACGAATGGCTGGAGATCGTGGAGTGGGCGCAGCGGACACTGCCGGACGACACGGTGCACGACCTGCGCGGACCCCGGCGCACCATCCACCTGCACGCCACCGGGACCCGGCCGGAGACCCACTCGGAGTGGCTGATCGAGCTCGGCGAGGAGGGCGTCTCCTGGCGGCGCGGCCACGAGAAGGCCACCGTCGCCCTGCGCGGCCCGCTCACCTCCGTGCTCCTCGCCTTCTACCGACGGCTGCCGCTGGACGCCCCCGGACTCGACGTGCTCGGCGACCGGAAGCTGCTGGAGTTCTGGCTGGAGCGGGCGACGTTCGGCTGAGCGGCCGGTGACGGAAGCGGCCCGCCCCCGGGAAAGGGGACGGGCCGCCACCGTGTGCGTGAGGCGTCAGCGCTGGCTGTTCGCCCCGCGGCGGCGCATGCCGAAGAAGACCGCGCCACCGCCGGCCACGACCAGGGCGACCGCGATGCCGGCGATCAGACCGGTGTTGGAGTCGGCACCGGTCTCGGCGAGGTTCGACTCGCCGGCCGGGGAGGGCGCGTTGCTCGAGGTGTCCGCCGGAGCGGTGCTCTCGCTCTCCGACTCCGACGGGGTCGGCTCGGGCTCCTCGGCCGGAGTGGAGGAGGACTCCGACGGAGCCGGAGCCGGCTTCGGCTCCTCCTCGACCGGGGGCTTCTCCTCCGTCTTGCAGGCCGTCGCCGGAGTGACCAGGTTCGGCTTGATGTCCTCGTCGACGTAGGGCTTCGCGTCGACGTGGATGCGGTACTCGGCGTTCGGCTTCCAGTCCTCCTCGAAGGTGATGGTGGTGCCTTCAGCGGTGCCCTTGACCACCTGCTCGCCGACCTGCTTGTCCTGCAGGAACACGGTGATGGTGGCGGGGACGCCGGCCGGGTCCTTGTCGGTGACGGTGATGACGCCCTTGTCGCCGACGCACTTGGCCTCGGCCGAGAACTCGGTGATGTTGCAGGCCGCCGCGCTGCCGGCGACGCCGATCGCGAGGGCGGCGGACGCGGAGACGACACCGAGGGCGCGCACGGAGCGCGCGACGGTACGGCGGGATACGGACAGAACTGCCACGTTTGTCCTTACGAGAGAGCGTAAATGCGGGGGGTTGAGGGAGAGTTGATGCAGCATCAGCACTCCCATGTGGCTCTCAGGTCTATAAGCGCCGCATAAGTAGTGTCAACGCATATGCCTACAGTGGTACCGGGCTTTGCCTTCTTATTAACCGCCCAGACGTTTCAAGGCCTCCGGGGCCTCCTCGATCCGGTCGACCAGGGCGATCCGGGCCTCCATCGAGCGCTCCCGGGCGAGCGACCGCAGCAGCGGCCAGGCCGGCAGCCTCTCCGTCCAGTGCGCCCGGTTCACCAGCACCATGGGCGTGGGCTCACCGCGCGACCCGTAGTAGTTCGGCGTCGCGTTGTCGAAGATCTCCTGTACGGTCCCGGCGGCGCCCGGCAGGAACACCACGCCCGCGTCGCAGCGGGCCAGCAGCCCGTCCTCGCGGGTGGCGTTGGCGAAGTACTTCGCGATGTGCGAGGCGAAGGCGTTCGGCGGCTCGTGGCCGTAGAACCAGGTGGGGATGCCGATCGAGTGGTTGCCCTTCGGCCAGCGGGTGCGCACCTCGAAGGCGGCACGCGCCCAGTCGGTGATCGACGGCGCGAACGAGGGCGCGGAGGCGAGGAGTTCGCAGGCCTCGTCCAGCATGGCGTCGTCGTACGGGGCCGCGTAGGCGCCGAGGTTCGCCGCCTCCATCGCACCCGGACCGCCGCCCGTCGCCACCGTGAACCCGGCGTGGGTCAGCGCCCGTCCGAGCCGGGCGGCACCCCGGAACTCCTCGGTGCCGCGGGCCATCGCGTGACCGCCCATCACGCCCACGACCCGCGCCCCGCGCAGGAGTTCGTCGAGGGCGTCGGACATGGAGTCGTCGTGGACCGCGCGCAGCATGGAGGCGAAGATGTCGCCGTCCGCCTTGGTCCGCTGGAACCAGGCGTAGGCCAGCGCGTCCGGGGTCGCCTCGTAGCCCTTGTCGAGCGAGGCGAACAGGTCGCCAGGTGTGTAGAGATGTCCCCGGTACGGGTCGAAGGGCAGGCCGGGGACGGGAGGGAGCACCAGGGCGCCGTCGGCGCGGAGCTTCTCCGCCGCGTCGGGGCGCATCGGGCAGCCGAGGAAGACGGCCCCGGCGGTGTCGTTGGTGAGCAATTCCCGTGTCCGGTCGGTCAGGTCGACGGACTGGACACGGAATCCGGAGAGCGTGCCGCGGGACGAGACGATCGCGTCGAACTCCTCGAGCGTCTCTATCTCGCGGTCCCCGTGATGGACGGCGTGGGCGGGACTCGTCTGCACCCGCCCATGCTAGGGGGTGCCGTTCGGACCGGGCCGGCAACCGGCGACAGCACCGCCTGGGGGGAGCGCGTGCCGGGGCCCGCGGCCCCGGCACGATCCGGACGACATCCCCCGGGCCCGCGTGCGCGTCAGCCCTGCACCGCGGCCGGGTCCATCCAGATGACCTCCCAGGTGTGGCCGTCGAGGTCGTCGAAGGCGCGGCCGTACATGAAGCCGTAATCCTGGGTCTCGCCGGCGACCGAGCCGCCCGCCGCGACGGCCTTCTCCACCAGCTCGTCGACCTTCTCGCGGCTCTCCGCGCTCAGCCCCAGCAGCACCTCGCTGCTCTTCGAGGCGTCCACGATCTCCTTCTTGGTGAACCCCGCGTACTTCTCCTTGGTCAGCAGCATCGCGATGATCGTGTCGCTGATCACGACCGACGCGGCGGTCTCGTCGCTGAACTGCGGGTTGATCGAGTAGCCGAGCTCCGTGAAGAACTTCTTCGAGGCGTCGAGGTCGTTGACGGCCAGGTTCACGAAGATCATCTGCTGGTACATGGCGGGGCCTCTCCCGGTTGGTTCCGTGGCGTTCGTGGGGTAGACCGGGGGCCCGCGCGGAACTCATCGGCCCGCGGAGATTTTTTTCGGACCGGTTTCCGGGCCGGTTTCCGGGCCGGTTTCCGGGCCGGTTTTCGGACCGCTCTCAGCGGGCCAGCGGCCACGCCGACAGCTCGGCCACGACCAGGGTCAACGGCCCGAACAGGGCCAGCAGCGCACCCGCGCGGAGCACGGCGGCCCGGCGCAGCGTCCCCGTGGCCGCCCCGAGGCGCCGCAGCGCGGCGGTGGTGCCGGCGCGGGCCTGCCTGGCCTCGACGGCGGCCGTCAGCAGTGTCGCCGTCGTGCAGCCGGCCACCACCAGCACCCCGAGCACGACGAGCGGGCCGGTGGAGGCGTCCGCGCGGTCGTGCAGCGAGGCCATGGCGTACGCGGCCGACAGCACCGCGCAGACCACACCCAGCGGGCGTCCGATGCGTGTGGCCTCCGTCATCAGGACCCGTCCGGCCAGCAGCCGCAGCGCGCCGGGCCGTACCGTCTGCAGCAGCCTGCCGCACAGATGGGCGAGGCCGGGACCGGCCAGGGCGAGACCTACGGCGGTCAGGGCCAGACCGAGCAGCGCGGAGGGCCGGTCACCCGGCGCGCCCCCGCCGCCCGTACGGCTCGCGAAGGCCTCCACGGCCAGGCCGACCGCCAGTACCGCGATGCCCCACGGCAGCCCGGACGGCGGCGTGAGCGGCACGGCGGGCCCGGCGGCCGTCCCGGGAACCTCCTCCGCCGCGTCCTCCCGCTCCGGTGCCGCCTCGGCCGTACGCCGGCCGCGGGCCGCCGCTCCCAGTTGCCCGCCGAACCGTCCGTACGCCCCGAACGACTCGCGCACCGGTGTGCGCCGGTACGCGCCGAACCTGCCGTACGTCCGTCCCGCGCGGGCCGCGCCCGCCGCCGGCTCACGCGGCCGCAGCGCCACCGCCACGGCCGCCGACGCGCTCAGCGGCACGAGCGCCAGCAGGGTCAGGGCGGCCGGCAGCGGAAGCGGCCGGCCGGTGGCGAGGAAGTCCGTCGCGGCGCCGTCGGAGGGCACGCCGGTGAGGTCGCCGCGCAGCTGGAGGAAGACCAGCAGGGCCAGCAGCGAGCCCAGCGCGCAGGACAGCGCCGTGGTGGCCGCGGAGACCGCCATCAGCCGGGCGGGACCGAGACCGATCGCCGACAGACCGGGCCGGGGCCGGGTGCCCGGATCGGTGCGGGCGACCGCGATCGCGAAGTACACCGTGGCCGCCAGCGGGATCGCGCACCAGGCCAGCCGGAGTGCCGAGGAGGCCGGGTCGGGGTGGCCCAGCGCGTGGCCGAGGGTGCTGAGCAGCAGGAAGCCCGTGCCCGCGGACGCGGCCGCGACCAGGAGCCGGCGCAGCTGGACGGCGGTGTGGGCGCTTCGGGTCAGACGGAGAGCGAGCACGCCGCCCGGCCTTCCGTCTCGGCCGCCCCGGCGACCGGCGGCAGATGTACGGTGCGCACCCGCCGCCCGTCGAGCAGCGACACGGTGCGGTCGGCGAGGGCCGCGGTCTGCGCGTCGTGGGTCGCGAGGACCACGGTGATGCCGTGCGAGCGGGCAGCCGTGGTGAGCGTGCGCAGCACGTGGCCGCGGTCGACGCGGTACAGCGGGGCGGTCGGCTCGTCGGCGAACAGCACCGAGGGCGCCGGGGCGAGGGCGCGGGCGATGCACACCCGCTGCCGCTCCGCCTGCGTCAGCTCCCCGTGGTGCCTGCGGGCCTTGTCGCCGATGTCGAGGCGCTCCAGCCACTCCAGGGCCGCCGTCCTGGCGCGGCGCCGGTCGGTGCCGCGCAGCATCAGCGGCAGGGCGGCGTTCTCCCAGACGTTCAGCTCGGGCACCAGCACCGGTTCCGGGTCGATCCAGCCGAAGCGGTCCCGGCGCAGCCGCTCGCGGGCGACGGGGCTCATGGTGTGCACGGGCACGCTGTTGAACCAGACCTCGCCGTCCTTCGCGGGCAGCAGGCCGGACAGACAGCGCAGCAGGGTCGTCTTGCCGCTGCCGCGCGGGCCGCCGACGGCGAGGATCTCGCCCTCCCGGACGCCGAGCGAGACCCCGCTCAGTCCGGGTGAGCCGTCGTCGTACCGGTAGTGCAGGGCTCGCGCCCAGAGCACGTCGTTGTCCGGTGGGGCCACCATGGCGTACACCTCGGTTCGGATCGGAAATGTCGTGCGCTCTTCGGGTAAATCCCCCGTCCGGGGGAACGAAGGCAGGGCCGATCGGTCACTGGAACGCTAGGCAGGCCGCGGCGGGAGGCCGGACAGCACACGGCCCCGGGCGTCCGTTTCTCACTCGAACGGGCGGCACCGGGGCCGGTGTTGATCATCCAAAGGGAAGATCGGAACCTCGTTCGGCCTACAGCTTGGTCCAGGCCTCCGAGAGGGTCGCGCGCAGGATCTGCTCGATCTCGTCGAAGGTCTCCTGGTCGGAGATCAGCGGCGGGGCGAGCTGGACGACCGGGTCGCCGCGGTCGTCGGCCCGGCAGTACAGGCCGTTCTCGAAGAGCTTCTTCGACAGGAAGCCGTAGAGCACGCGCTCGGTCTCGTCGGCGTCGAAGGACTCCTTGGTGTTCTTGTCCTTGACCAGCTCGATGCCGTAGAAGAAGCCGTTGCCGCGGACGTCGCCGACGATCGGCAGGTCGTGCAGCTTCTCCAGGGTCGCGCGGAAGGCGCCCTCGTTGTCGAGCACGTGCTGGTTGAGGCCCTCGCGCTCGAACAGGTCGAGATTGGCGATGCCGACCGCGGCGGAGACCGGGTGGCCGCCGAAGGTGTAGCCGTGCAGGAAGGTGTTCTCGCCCTTGTAGAACGGCTCGGCGAGCCGGTCGGAGACGATGCACGCGCCGATGGGGGAGTAGCCCGAGGTCATGCCCTTGGCGCAGGTGATCATGTCCGGCACGTAGCCGAACTTGTCGCAGGCGAACGTCGTGCCCAGCCGGCCGAAGGCGCAGATGACCTCGTCGGAGACGAGCAGCACGTCGTACTGGTCGCAGATCTCGCGCACCCGCTGGAAGTAGCCGGGCGGGGGCGGGAAGCAGCCGCCGGCGTTCTGCACGGGCTCCAGGAAGACGGCCGCGACCGTGTCGGGGCCCTCGAAGAGGATCTGCTGCTCGATCTGGTCGGCGGCCCAGCGGCCGAACGCCTCCGGGTCACCGCCGTGGATCGGCGCCCGGTAGATGTTGGTGTTGGGCACCTTGTGCGCGCCCGGGACGAGCGGCTCGAACGGGGCCTTCAGGCCCGGCAGTCCGGTGATGGACAGGGCGCCCTGCGGGGTGCCGTGGTAGGCCACCGCGCGGGATATGACCTTGTACTTGGTCGGCTTGCCGACGAGCTTGAAGTACTGCTTGGCGAGCTTCCAGGCGGTCTCCACCGCCTCGCCGCCGCCGGTGGTGAAGAAGACCTTGTTGAGGTCGCCCGGCGCCTCGTGCGCGAGCCGCTCCGCCAGCTCGACGGCCTTGGGGTGGGCGTAGGACCACACGGGGAAGAAGGCCAGCTCCTGGGCCTGCTTGGAGGCGGTCTCCGCGAGTTCCTGACGGCCGTGGCCCGCCTGCACCACGAACAGGCCGGCGAGGCCGTCGAGGTAGCGCTTGCCCCGGTCGTCGTAGATGTGGGTGCCCTCGCCCCGGACGATGGTGGGGACGGGGGAGTTCTCGTACGAGGACATGCGGGTGAAGTGCATCCACAGGTGGTCGTACGCGGACTTGCTGAGGTCCTGGGGGCGGTCGGTGCTCACGATTATCGGGTTCCCCACATGTAGGTCTGCTTCTTGAGCTTGAGGTAGACGAAACTCTCGGTGGAGCGCACTCCGGGAACGGCCCGGATGCGTCGGTTGATGACCTCCAGAAGGTGGTCGTCGTCCTCACAGACGATCTCGACCATGAGGTCGAAGGAGCCCGCGGTCATCACCACGTACTCGCACTCGTCCATGGCGGTCAGCGCGTCGGCCACGGACTCCACGTCGCCCTCGACGTTGACCCCGACCATCGCCTGGCGGCGGAAGCCCACGGTGAGCGGGTCCGTGACGGCGACGATCTGCATCACGCCCTGATCGAGCAGCTTCTGGACGCGCTGGCGCACGGCCGCCTCCGACAGGCCGACGGCCTTGCCGATGGCGGCGTACGGCCGGCGGCCGTCCTCCTGGAGCTGCTCGATGATGGCGAGGGAGACGGCGTCCAACTGGGGACCGCCGCCGTTCTTGGACTCGCGGGAGTCCTTCGGGTCTGCGCTTCGACTGGCCACGGTGCCACTGTGCACGACGTATCGACAGTTTCGCAAGGCTCGATCGATGAATTTCGTTGTCTGGGACGTCTCAGCTTGCGGATTTCGCAGGAGTGGCTTGGGTAGGGGTGTTGAAAACGTCTGCCGTCGGTCTAGGGTGGGTGTCTCAGAGGTTGGACAATGGTCATTTCTTGACATCTCAGACACCTCGGACACCCACAAGGAACACCAGGAGGGCCTGCAGTGAGCACCGAGCTGCGTCGTCTGCGCAACTACATCGGCGGGGAGTTCCGGGACGCCGCCGACGGACGGACCACCGAGGTGGTCAACCCCGCCACGGGCGAGGCGTACGCGACCGCTCCGCTGTCCGGGCAGGCGGACGTGGACGCCGCGATGGCCGCCGCCGCCGAGGCGTTCCCCGGCTGGCGCGACACCACTCCGGCCGAGCGCCAGAAGGCCCTGCTGAAGATCGCGGACGCCTTCGAGGAGCGCGCCGAGGAACTCATCGCGGCCGAGGTGGAGAACACGGGCAAGCCCACCGGGCTGACCCGCACCGAGGAGATCCCGCCGATGGTGGACCAGATCCGCTTCTTCGCGGGCGCGGCGCGGATGCTGGAGGGCAAGGGCGCCGGCGAGTACATGGAGGGGCTGACCTCCTTCGTGCGCCGTGAGCCGATCGGCGTGTGCGCCCAGGTCGCCCCCTGGAACTACCCGATGATGATGGCCGTGTGGAAGTTCGCCCCGGCGATCGCCGCGGGCAACACGGTCGTCCTGAAGCCCTCGGACACCACCCCGGCCTCCACGGTCCTGCTCGCCGAGATCCTCGGCTCGATCCTGCCCAAGGGCGTCTTCAACGTCGTCTGCGGCGACCGCGACACCGGCCGCCTCATGGTCGAGCACCCCACCCCGGCGATGGCGTCCATCACCGGTTCGGTGCGCGCGGGCATGTCCGTCGCCGAGTCCGCGTCCAAGGACCTCAAGCGGGTCCACCTGGAGCTGGGCGGCAAGGCCCCGGTCGTCGTCTTCGAGGACACCGACATCGCCAAGGCCGTCGAGGACATCTCCGTCGCGGGCTTCTTCAACGCCGGCCAGGACTGCACGGCCGCCACGCGCGTGCTCGTGCACGAGTCGATCCACGACGAGTTCGTCTCCGCGCTCGCCAAGGCCGCAGCCGACACCAAGACCGGCATGCCGGACGACGAGGACGTCCTCTTCGGCCCGCTCAACAACCCCAACCAGCTCAAGCAGGTCGAGGGCTTCATCGAGCGGCTGCCGGCGCACGCGCGCGTGGTCGCCGGCGGCAAGCGCGTCGGCGACAAGGGCTTCTTCTACGCCCCGACCGTCGTCTCCGGCCTCAACCAGGACGACGAGATCGTCCAGAAGGAGGTCTTCGGCCCGGTCATCACCGTCCAGCGCTTCGCCGACGAGGACCAGGCCGTCGAGTACGCCAACGGCGTCGAGTACGCGCTGGCCTCCTCGGTGTGGACCAAGGACCACTCCCGCGCGATGCGCATGTCCAAGAAGCTCGACTTCGGCTGCGTGTGGATCAACACCCACATCCCGCTGGTCGCGGAGATGCCGCACGGAGGCTTCAAGAAGTCCGGCTACGGCAAGGACCTCTCGGCGTACGGCTTCGACGACTACACGCGCGTCAAGCACGTGATGACGTCCCTGGACGGATAGGCGTCGAAGCGTCGGCCCCGGACGGTGCACCACCGTCCGGGGCCGACGTGTCTCCAGGAACCGAACCTTGTTTTTGAACATGTTCAACTCTGGGCGTACGCTGCTGCCATGAGCGACAGAGCCGCCCTGCTCAAGGGCATTCGCGCCTGGCTGGTCTTCTTCGTCGTCTGCCTGGTGCTCAGCGGCGCCACGGCCTTCCCGCTGGTGCACGAACTGCGCTGGACCGAGGACCTGCTCCGGTCCCTGTCGGCGCCCGAGCACCTCCCCGGCCTCATGGACTGGATCGAGCGCGTACGCCAGGGGCTCGACACCGCCGACGCCGAGTACCCCTTCCTCCTCTACGGCACCGACTGGCTCGCCTTCGCGCACCTCGTGATCGCGGTCGCCTTCTACGGCCCCTACCGCGACCCCGTCCGCAACATCTGGGTCATCGAGTTCGGCATGATCGCCTGCGCCGGCATCGTCCCGCTCGCCCTCGTCTGCGGCCCGATCCGGGGCATCCCCTTCTGGTGGAGCGTCATCGACATGGCGTTCGGCGTGTTCGGCGTGATCCCGCTGTACGCCGTACGCCGGAAGATCAAGCGGTTGGAGGCGCTCACGCCGAACCCGGCGCCGGTCCTCGCTACGTGAGAGCGGCCGCCTTGATGCGCTCGGCGACCGGGTTCGACGTCGTGTCCTTCGCGTCGGTGTCGGAGAGCGAGTACACGAGGGTGAAGCTCAGGTCCTCGGTCGCGGCGATCATCGTGCTGTAGCCGGGGCGGGCACCGCTCTTGCCCCAGTAGACCGTGCCCCGGAGCTCCAGACGGGTCAGGCCCGCGCTGTAGGCGGCGCCCTCGATGTCCGCCGGGACCGTGAACATCTCCCGCAACTGCGGTTCGGGCACGATCCGTCCGCCGAAGAGGGCCGTGACGAGCCGTTCCAGGTCGGCGGTGGTCGAGATCATGTCCCCGGCCGCCCAGCGGTCGGCCACGTTCCACTCGGTGACGTCGACGAGCCGGGTCGTCCCGTCCGGTCGCTCGACCGCCTGGTAGCCGTGGTGGTGCGGTCCGCGGACGCGGGGGTCGGTGCCGGGGAAGTACGTGTGCCGCATCCCGGCGGGGCGCAGCACGAGCCGGGCCACCTCGGAGGCGTACGACCGCCCGGTCACCTTCTCGATCAGCAGGCCGAGGATCGTGTAGTTGATGTTGAGGTACTGCTGCTCATCACCGGCGTCGAACGCCGGTCCCTTCGCGACCGCCGACTCCACGACCCGCCGCGGGGTGAGCGTGTCGTAGCGGTGCGCGTACTGCTCCTCGAAGGTGTTCCCCCAACTGGCGCCCGGCTGGATGCCGCTGGTGTGGTTCAGCAGGTTCCGTACGGTGACGGGCTCCTCGAACTCGGGACCGAGCAGGCCGGGGAGGTAGCGCTCGATCGACGCGTCGAGGTCGACCTCGCCCTGCGCCGCGAGCCGGAGGACGGCGGCGGCCGTCACCACCTTGGTCGTCGAACCGGCCCTGAACCGCGCGTCCGGGTCGGCCGCCCGGCCGCTCACCAGGTCCCGCACCCCCGAACTGCCCTGCCAGGAACCCTCGGTACCGCCCAGCCGGACCAGTGCGGCGGTCGTGGTCGCGTCGGGCAGCCCCCCGATCGCCTCGCACAACGCCTGGTGGGACGGTGCGGTACTGCACACGGGTGCCCGCGGCGCGGGCGAGGCGAACGCGGGCGCGGCGAGCGGGCCCGCGCCCAGGGCGAGGACGAGGGAGGCGGCGAGCAGGGTGGTACGGCGGCGGGCGTGCATCGGCTGCTCCTCGGGGGGTCCGGCGGAAGGACGTGATCATCCTCCGGCCGCGCGGGCCGCCTCCGGATCGTCGTCAGGTAGGGCGCCCGCCCTGGCACGCCCCCGACCAACTCCCCTGAATGCGCAAGGGAGTTGTCAGGGGTTGCCCCTAAGGTGCCTGCCGCCCCGACCGGCCCCCGGCCGCACGCAGCGCGCACAGCACGTCGATGCGGTTGGTGGTGATCGAGTCGACGCCCAGGGCCAGCAGGCGGCGCATGGAGCGGCGGGTGTCCGGGGTCCAGACGGAGAGCAGATAGCCGGCCTGGTGGACACGGTCCGCGAGAGCGCGGTCCACCAGGCCGAAGCGGTAGTTCAGCCAGCGCGGACGGATCGCCTCCAGCAGACCGGCGCGGGCCGGTGCCAGCGTCGTACGGGTGAGCGCGATCTCGGCGGACGGGTCCGCCGCGCGCACGGCGAGCATGGCGGGGGCGCCCGCGCAGTAGTACACGCGGTCCTGGGCGTCCCGCTCGCGCACGGCGTCCACGATCCGGCGTACCGCGCGGACGTCCGGCGTGCCGGGCAGGTCGATCATCACCCGGCCGCCGTCCGTCGCCGCCAGCGCGTCGGAGAGCGTGGGCACCCCGTCGTCCGTGACCGCGCGCACCTCCTCCCACGACAGCGACAGCAGCGGACGGTCGTGCTCCCAGAGCCGCTTCAGCGTGCCGTCGTGCAGCAGCACCGGGACACCGTCCCGGGTGAGGCGTACGTCGATCTCCACCGCGTCCGCGCCCCGGTGGAGCGCGGACCGCAGCGAGGCGAGGGTGTTCTCGCGGACGCGGTAGGGGTCGCCGCGGTGGGCCACGGCGGTCACGTTCTGCATGGCGGCCCTTCGCGGGTGGTCAGGAGGCGAGCCAGGACGCGGTGTAGGCGTCGATCTCGGCGGCCAGCCGCGCCTTGCCGGCCGGGTCCATGAACGACGCCTCGACCGCGTTCTTCGCCAGCCCGGCCAGTCCCCGCTCGTCGAGCTCCAGCAGCCGCGCGGCGACCGCGTACTCGTTGTTGAGGTCGGTGCCGAACATCGGCGGGTCGTCGGAGTTGACGGTGACCAGGACGCCGGCGCGGGCGAACTCCTTGACGGGGTGCTCGTCGAGGTCGGTCACCGCGCGGGTGGCGATGTTGGAGGTGGGGCACACCTCCAGCGGGATGCGCCGCTCGGCCAGGTGCTGGAGCAGCTTGGGGTCGCGGGCGGAACTGGTGCCGTGCCCGATGCGCTCGGCGCCCAGCTCGTTCAGCGCGTCCCACACCGTCTCCGGTCCCGTGGTCTCGCCGGCATGCGGTACGGAGTGCAGCCCGGCGGCGATCGCGCGGTCGAAGTACGGCTTGAACTGCGGCCGGGGCACGCCGATCTCGGGTCCGCCGAGACCGAAGGAGACCAGGCCCTCCGGGCGCAGCCGGTCGTCGGTGGCGAGCCGCACGGTCTCCTCGGCGGACTCGAGACCGGCCTCGCCGGGAATGTCGAAGCACCAGCGCAGCACCGTCCCGAACTCGGCCTCGGCCGCCTTGCGGGCGTCCTCGATCGCGTCCATGAAGGCACGCTCGTCGATGCCGCGCCGGGTGGAGGAGAACGGGGTGATGGTCAGCTCGGCGTACCGCACCTGCTGCCGGGCCAGTTCACGGCCCACCTCGTAGGTCAGCAGCCGTACGTCCTCGGGGGTGCGGACGAGGTCGACGACGGACAGGTACACCTCGATGAAGTGGGCGAAGTCCGTGAAGGTGAAGTAGTCGGCCAGGGCCTCGGGGTCGGTGGGGACCTTGGAGTCGGGGTGGCGGGCGGCCAGCTCCGAGACGATGCGGGGGGAGGCGGACCCGACGTGGTGCACGTGCAGTTCGGCCTTCGGCAGCCCGGCGATGAAGGCCCGCAGATCGTGTGGGACGCGCGGCTCGACGAGACGGTCGGTCAAGGGTTCCTCCCCGGAACGGCGCCCCTTCGACCGCGCGAGCGGCGGGACGCGGATGATCGGCTGATCGGTGACTCGGGGTCATCGTAGGCGGTCGGGGAGGGGGCGCGGGGCGGCACGGGGCGGCGGAGCCGTAGCATGGCCGGACGATCGAGGGCCGAGGGGGAACTCCAGATGACGGACGCGACGCAGCCGGGCGGGGACACGGGCGCCGACGACCCCTGGGCGGCCCCGGAGGACAGGCCCTCGCT
Organism: Streptomyces sp. NPDC053426; assembly: GCF_055585405.1. Lineage (NCBI taxonomy): Bacteria > Bacillati > Actinomycetota > Actinomycetes > Kitasatosporales > Streptomycetaceae > Streptomyces > Streptomyces sp. NPDC053426. Next base: position 274,367 of record NZ_JBVJKE010000010.1, read on the forward strand.
GGACAAGGACCGCACGTCCGGCGCCGGCCGGCCGCCGCAGTCACCGGCCACGCCGACCGTCGCCGACGGGCTGTCCGCGCCGCAGCCGCCGTCCGTGCACAGCCAGCCCACCATCGCCGGGATGCCGGGCGCCGGCTTCGTCCCGCCCGCCGGAGGCATGCCCCCGGGCGGTGCCACGCCGTTCGACGCCCCGGGCTCCGCGCTGCCCCCGCCGCCCGTCGCGCCCACCGGCCCCGGCGCACCCGGCGGCTACGGATACCCCGGCTACCCGCCGGGCTACGGCTGGCCCGGCATGCCGATGCAGCGGCAGAACGGCATGGGCGTCGCGGCCATGGTGCTCGGCATCCTGGCCTGCTGCCTGTTCTGCCTGTACGGCGTGGTCTCCGTCGTCCTCGGCATCCTCGCCATCGTCTTCGGCATCAAGGGCCGCCAGAAGGCCGAGCAGGGCCTGGCCGACAACCACGGACAGGCCCAGACCGGCCTGATCACGGGCATCATCGGACTCGTCCTCGGCATCGCCGTGATCGTCCTGATAGCCATCGGCGTCGTGGCCGCCATCAACAGCGAGGAGGACAGCTGGGAGGACGAGGACTACTACGGCGCCCACCGCCCGGCCGTCACCGCTCCCGCCTTCCGCTGACCACACCGGTCGACAAGGACCGACGGCCCGAGCCCCCGCACAGTGGGCTCGGGCCGTCGGCCTTTCGCGGGTGGGTCAGAGCGCGAGGCCCGTCAGGACCATCACCCGCTCGTAGGTGTAGTCGTCCATCGCGAACTTCACGCCCTCGCGGCCCACACCGGACTGCTTGGCGCCGCCGTACGGCATCTGGTCGGCGCGGTAGGACGGCACGTCGCCGATGACGACGCCGCCCACCTCCAGGGCGCGGTGGGCCCGGAAGGCGGTCTGCAGGTCGTGCGTGAACACGCCCGCCTGGAGGCCGTACTTGGAGTCGTTGACGGCCGCGAAGGCCGCCGCCTCGCCGTCCACCTTCTGCACGGTCAGCACCGGTCCGAAGACCTCCTCGCGGGCGATCGTCGCGTCGGCCGGTACGTCGGTGAGCACGGTCGGCGCGTAGGAGGCGCCGTCGCGCTTGCCGCCGGTGAGGAGCTTGGCACCCGCGGCGGTGGCCTCGTCGACCCAGGACTCCACGCGCTGCGCGGCGGCCTCGCTCACCAGCGGGCCGACGTCCGTGGCGTCGTCGTTCGGGTCGCCGGTGACCTGCGCCTCGACGGCGGCGACGATGCGCGGCAGCAGCCGGTCGTACACGGAGGCGTCGGCGATCACGCGCTGCACGGAGATGCAGGACTGGCCGCCCTGGTAGTTGGAGAAGGTCGCGATGCGCTGCGCGGCCCGGTCCAGGTCCTCGTCGCTCGCGAAGTCGGCGAGGACGACGGCCGCGCCGTTGCCGCCCAGCTCCAGGGTGCAGTGCTTGCGCGGCACCGAGTCCATGATCGCGTAACCGACGGTCTCGGAGCCGGTGAAGGAGATGACCGGGAGGCGCTCGTCCTGGACCAAGGCGGGCATGCGGTCGTTGGGGACCGGGAGGATGCTCCAGGAGCCGGCGGGCAGCTCGGTCTCGGCGAGCAGCTCACCGAGGATCAGGCCGGAGAGGGGCGTGGCGGGGGCCGGCTTGAGGATGATCGGCGCGCCCGCGGCGATCGCGGGGGCGATCTTGTGGGCGCACAGGTTCAGCGGGAAGTTGAACGGCGCGATGCCGAGGACGACGCCCTTGGGGAAGCGGCGGGTGAAGGCGAGCCGGCCCTGACCGCCGGCGTCGGTGTCCAGGCGCTGGGCCTCGCCGCCGTTGAAGCGGCGGGCCTCCTCGGCGGCGAAGCGGAAGACGGAGACGGCGCGGCCGACCTCTCCGCGGGCCCACTTGACCGGCTTGCCGTTCTCGGCGGAGATCAGGCGGGCGATCTCCTCGGTGCGCTCGACGAGGCGGCGGCTGACGTGGTCGAGGGCGGCGGCGCGGGTGTGGGCGGGGGTGGCGGCGAAGTCCTCGCGGACGGCGTGGGCGGCGGAGACGGCCTCTTCGACCTGGGCGTCGGTGGGGACGCTCACGGTGCCGACGGTGTGGCCGTCCCAGGGGGAGGTGACGTCGAAGGTGGTCTCGCCGGTGGCCTGGCGGCCGGCGAGCCAGAAGGCGGTGGTGGAAGTCATGTGCGGGTTCCGGCCCTTCCGCGGTTGGGGGTGTGGGTGGGTGGGTTGCTGGATCCACGGTAGGGCGGAGGGCGGGGGGTGGAGTTTGGCCGAGTCGTAGTGGTGGGGGTGTGGGGGTTCTACGGTTTGGCGGGGTGGGGTGGGGTGGGGGTGCGGGTCTTTGGGTTTTCGCCCCCGCCGCCCCTTCCCGTCCCGTCCCTGGGGCTGCGCCCCAGACCCCCTTGCCCTCAAACGCCGGGCGGGCTGGGAGGAAGAGGGCTGGGCGGGCTGGGAAGGAAGGGGGCCGCCGGGCGGGCTGGGGGGAAGGGACGGGCGGGCTGGGGGAGAGGGATGGACGGGCTGGGAAGGAAGGGGGGCGCCGGGCGGGCTGGGGGAGGGGGACGGGGGGGCTGGGAGGGGGCCGTGGTGACCTGAAGGTCCGCAGGGGGAGGGCTGAGATCGACGGGCCGGGCGACGGGGTTGCCCGGCCCGTCGCCGGACGGGCGGGAAGTCAGGTCTGCGGAGGCCGCGTGAGGCCGGCCCTCACCGGTCGGCAGAGGCCCGTGGGACAGGGGCCGGACCCGTGGTGGTGCTGCGGAGCGGTACGGGCCGGAATCACCCGCCCCCGGGCGGGTGAGGACGTCAATCCGTCGTCGTCGCCTTCAGGGAGAGCCACAGCTCCATGCGGGTGTCCGGATCGTCCAGGGAGCGGCCGAGGATTTCCTCGACCCGGCGCATGCGGTAGCGGAGGGTGTGGCGGTGGACGCCCAGGTCGGCCGCCGCCGCGTCCCACTGGCCGTGGCGGGAGAGCCAGGCGCGGAGAGAGGCGACGAGGTCGCCGCGGCCCGTCGCGTCGTGTTCGCGCAGGGCGCGCAGCAGCCCGTCGGCGAACGCCCTGACCGCGTCGTCGGCGAGCAGCGGCAGCACTGAGCCCGCGGCCATGTGTTCGTGTTCCACCAGCACCCGTCCACGCCGCCGCGCCACCGAGAGAGCCTGTTCAGCCTGTTTGTAGGCGGTGGACGCGGCGATCGGGCCGGCCGGTGCGGACAGTCCGACGACCAGTTCGTCGTCGTCGGCCTTGCGGGCCGCCTCCCGCGCGGCGGCGTGGTCGCAGCAGGCGGCCACGGCGGCGCCGCCGTCGCAGGCCAGTATCACCAGCCGGTTCCCCTCCGGCACGGCCAGGACCACCTCCCCGGAGCGGGCGGCGGCGGACTCCGCGACCTCGGCGAGGGCTCCGAGGGCGTCCCCGTTCCCCTCGCCCCCGGCGGCCACGATGATCCGGAAGGGCGCGTCGAGAAGACCGCCGTACAGGTCCCCGGCCACCGCGCGGGCGTGGTCCGGCTCCCCGGCGAGCAGCATGCGCAGCACGGCGGCGCCGATGCGCTGCTCGGCGGCGTGCAGCGAGCGGGAGCGTTCCGTGGTCAGGGTGAGCAGGGCGATGGCGGAGTGGACGGCGTACCGCTCGGCGGTGCCGAGGGCGGCGGCGGTGCCGACGGCGAGCGCCGCGCGGGGGCGCCGGCCGGTGCCGAGGGAGTGCAGTTCGACCCGGTCCTCGTTCTCCGGGCCGGCCACGACCGAGGAGGCGGGCGCGGACCGCTCCCGCAGCCGGGTCACGTCCGGGGTGAGCCGCGCGGCGCGCCGGCCCGCCCACTCCGGTGCCGTGGCCACGACGGCGCCCGAGGCGTCGTACAGCGCGGCCCACCCGTCGACCTGCGCGGCGAGCGCGGCCAGCAGCCCCTCCGGGCCTTCGGTCAGGGCCTGTTTGGTCAGTTCCCGCTGGGCCGCGAAGCCCGCGGTCACCGCGCGGTACTGGTCGGCGGCGATGGCGGCGGACACGGCCTTGCTGATCGCGAGGAAGGGGGTGCGGCGCGGCACCTCGAGGAGCGGCAGGCCCTCCGTGCGGGCCGCGTCGACCAGGGCGTCGGGGATGTCCTCGTAGTGGACGCCGACGGCGAACCCGAGGCCCACGACTCCCGCCCCCACCAGCCGCCTCACGTAGCGGCGCATCGCCTCCCGGTCCTCCGCGTCGAGTTTCAGCGCGGTGATCAGCAGGAGCTCCCCGCCCTCCATGTACGGCACGGGGTCGGCGAGCTCACTGGCGTGCGCCCAGCGGACCGGCACGTCGAGGCGGTCCTCGCCCGCGCGCACGGTCAGCTTGAGCGCGGAGTGGTGGACGAGCGAGGCGAGCGTCGGGGGCATGAGTGCCTTGAGCCTTCGGGTCTGCGGCGGGTGTGTGAGAACGCGGTGATCTTTTGGCCGCTGCGTATGAACGGCCCGTGTCGATTCTGCCTCACTGTACGGTCCCCGGCCGCCCGGACCGGACGGCTCACCCCCGCAGGTCCACCAGCAGCGGCGGCGCGTGCTCGCCCTCGACGGTCGTCAGTGACAGCACCGCGTGCCCGGGCGGCACCGCGTGCGCCAGTTGCGACGCCGACCACCGCTCCCGCTCGACCTGGCGCACGGTGACCGCTTCCGTCGTCACGTCCTCGCCCGTCAGCCGCTTGCGCACCGCGTGGAGGAACCGCGTCATCGGCTGGTCGGCGAAGACGGTGTGCTTGGCGATCTCCGTCGTCTCCACCCACTCGGTGCCCCAGGTCTGCGCGAACCGGCTGCCGTCCCAGGTGGTGACACCGCAGAAGGCCATACGGCAGCCCACCGCTCCGTAGAGCGGGCCGTGCAGCGGCTCGGGGACGTCACCGACGGTGCGCAGGGTGAGCAGCACGCCCGCGTTCTGTGAACGCAGCCGCTGGACGCGCCGGACCGACTCCGCGGTGACCGTGCCGGTCGCGTCGTCCAGGACCAGAGCGGCGAAGTGCGTGCGCCGGCCGACCCGGACGGCGGCGTGGAACTGTGCGAGCACCAGCCGTGTGATCAGCCGGCCGGCCTCCTCGTGGCCGTGCTCGGGCAGGTCGATCCGCACCCGCAGGGGGTGGTGGGCGATCGCGCGCAGGGAGAAGAGCCGGCCCGGTCCGCCCCTGCCGAAGAAGCCCGTGAACACCGGCCGGTCCAGCAGCGCCAGCCGGTCGGCCAGGGGCCGGCCCGCGTCGCCCGGCGTACCCGTCTGCCGGACGCGCGCGTCGAGCTCGCGGCCCATGATGTCGTTCCCGCTCTCGGCGAGCGCCTGCCGCAACGGGGTCAGCGCCCTTTCCTCGCCCTCCAGCAGCTCGCGCAGCTCCGGCAGGGCGGGGAAGCGCCCGTGCACCGCCCGGAAGGGGCCGAGCAGCTGTGCCAGGGCGGTGGCGGCACCCTGCGCGCCGCCCGTGTCGAGGTCGCCCACCAGCGCCTCGGCGAGCATCGCGGCCGCCTCGTCCGGATCGTCGGACTCGGCGTACGGGTCGAGGTCGTGCGCCGAGGACGCGTCACCGATCCGCACGATCACGTCGAAGAGGCCGTCTCCGCCGAGCGGGCTCCCGGCGGCGGAGACGGCCACGACGGCACAGCTCCCGGTGAGCGCCTGCACGGCGAGCGCCTCGGTCACCGGCTCGACGAGGGTGCGGGTCTTGCCGGACCCGGAGGGGCCGACGGCGAGCAGCGAGGTGCCGAGCACGTCCGGGCCGAGGGCCGCTCCCGCGCCGTGGTACGGCTGCGGGGCGTGCTCGTGCTCCACCCAGCGGCCGATGCGCACCTGACCGGCGAGCAGGTCGTGGCGGGCGGTCCGGCGCGGCACGTCCCGGGCGCCGGAGGGATGCGTCCACGCCGCGCCGCCCCGGCTCAGGACGGTGTCGCGGAAGGCGCCCAGAGTGGCGGTGCGCCGGGCGGTGGCGAAGGCGTGCTCGACGCGGGCGCAGTCGACGTCGTTCATCCGGCCGCCGGTGACCTCGGCGGTGAGCAGGTCCGCGGCCTCGTGCTGGCCGGCGTCGCGGAGCGCGGGCCACTGGGAGCGGGGCCGGTCGGGTACGTCGGGGGCGACGGTGGCCGGTCGACGGGGGGCGAGCAGTTTCCTCGCGTACGGCCACCAGTCGCCGAGGCGGGCGAACGGCCACAGCACGAGCAGCGTGACGACCGTGTACAGCGTGTACGTGTAGAGGGTGGAGGCCATCAGGTCGTAGCTGTCCGTGATCAGCACGGTGAGGGACAGCAGCGGATAGACGACCGGCGCCTCCGCCCAGCCGAGCCCCGGGAAGGCGTCGGGGAAGACGAAACTGAGGACGAGGACGGCCAGACCGGCGGCGATCAGGGCCTGTCCCGGCTGGGACACGCGGCTCACGTAGTGGCGGACGATGGCCCGCCAGCTGCCGAGCACACCCACCGCGAGCACGAGCGCGGCGAAGAAGACGGCGTCGGCGACATGCAGGAAGAGCATCCCCGGGAGCGGCTCCACGCGTCCCTCGACCGGCTTGGGAGTCACCACCGAACCGGCCCACCACCAGTCGTTCGGTGTGAAGAGCCGCAGGACGGCGCCCTTGAACGGGAAGTAGCCGCGCCGCCAGAGCGACCATGCCCCGATCGCCAGGGCGACCGGGATCAGCATGCCGGCGACCGTCACCGGAGCGATTCGTTCCGGGATCTGCTTCGGGCGGTAGCCGTACCGCCAGATCCCCGGCCGGGCGGCCGGCCGCTCCGCGTCGAGCCATGCGGCGACGGTGGACGCGGACCGGGGAGCCTGTTCGGGTACGGGCGGTACACCCGGCGCCCGGCTCGGGCGCGGTGGCGTCCTCGGTACGTCCGGTGGGCCCGCCGGGCGCGGGACGGGGTCGGCATGCGCGCCCCGTGCGTCCTGGGTACCGTCGCTGTTCATCGCCCTTGCCCCCTGAGCTGCCGCTCCATCCACCATCAGCGAGTCAATCTAACGCCCTGACAGGTCGAGTTCACTGCTTACGCGGCCGGGGCCGGGCGGGGGCGGGTTTCACTCGCCCGCGTTCGCGGGTGCCGCCGCGCCCACCCTCCCCCGCTCTCGGCTTCGCTCGAGCGGGAGGTACCCCCATCGCCCCAGCGGCACGACTGCCCGCGGCTGGGGTATGTCCACCACGGACAACCCCGCCCCCCGCACAACGCCCACATGGAGCATGCCCACCCCCCGCTCCCCGCCCTAGCCTGCGAGAAAAGAACGCAAGCGTCCGAAACACCCCCCAGGAGCCCCGCATGACCGCACTTCCGCAGGAGCGCCGCGTCGTCACCGCCATCCCCGGACCGAAGTCGCAGGAGCTGCAGGCCCGCCGTACCGCCGCGGTCGCGCAGGGCGTGGGCTCCGTGCTGCCCGTGTTCACCACCCGCGCGGGCGGCGGCATCATCGAGGACGTCGACGGCAACCAGCTGATCGACTTCGGTTCCGGCATCGCCGTGACCTCCGTCGGCGCCTCCGCCGAGGCCGTCGTCCGCCGCGCCTCCGCCCAGCTCGCCGACTTCACCCACACCTGCTTCATGGTCACGCCGTACGAGGGCTACGTGGCCGTCGCCGAGGCGCTCGCCGAGCTGACCCCGGGCGACCACGCCAAGAAGTCCGCGCTGTTCAACAGCGGCGCCGAGGCCGTCGAGAACGCCGTCAAGATCGCGCGTGCGTACACCAAGCGCCAGGCGGTCGTCGTCTTCGACCACGGCTACCACGGCCGCACCAACCTCACCATGGCGCTGACCGCGAAGAACATGCCGTACAAGCACGGCTTCGGCCCGTTCGCGCCCGAGGTGTACCGCGTCCCGGTCGCCTACGGCTACCGCTGGCCGACCGGCCCGGAGAACGCGGGCCCGGAGGCCGCCGCGCAGGCCATCGACCAGATCTCCAAGCAGGTCGGCGCCGAGAACGTGGCCGCGATCATCATCGAGCCGGTGCTCGGCGAGGGCGGCTTCATCGAGCCGGCCAAGGGCTTCCTGCCCGCGATCAGCCGGTTCGCCGAGGACAACGGCATCGTCTTCGTCGCCGACGAGATCCAGTCCGGTTTCTGCCGCACCGGCCAGTGGTTCGCCTGTGAGGACGAGGGCATCGTCCCGGACCTGATCACCACCGCGAAGGGCATCGCGGGCGGCCTGCCGCTCGCCGCCGTCACCGGCCGCGCCGAGATCATGGACGCCGCCCACTCCGGCGGCCTGGGCGGCACCTACGGCGGCAACCCGGTCGCCTGCGCGGGCGCGCTCGGCGCGATCGAGACGATGAAGGAGCTCGACCTCAACGCCAGGGCGAAGAACATCGAGTCGGTCATGAAGGCCCGCCTCACCGCCATGGCCGAGAAGTTCGACGTCATCGGCGACGTCCGCGGCCGGGGCGCGATGATCGCCATCGAGCTGGTCAAGGACCGCGACACCAAGGAGCCGAACCCCGAGGCGACGGCCGCGCTGGCCAAGGCCTGCCACCAGGAGGGCCTGCTGGTCCTGACCTGTGGCACCTACGGCAACGTGCTGCGCTTCCTGCCCCCGCTGGTCATCGGCGAGGACCTGCTGAACGAGGGCCTCGACATCATCGAGCAGGCGTTCGCGCGCATCTGAGCCGGCATCGGGGCAGGTGAGCCGCCTGCCCCGGACCGCCGGGGCCGACGAGCGGCAGAGCGTGTGAAGAACGTGTGCGGGGTGGATGACAGGAGCCCGTCGGCCCTGTCGCGGGGCCACCCCCTGCCGTAGGTTTCTACGCGGATGAGAGATACACCCCGCCCACAGGGAACTGTGGGTGGTTCCAGGACGGGGCCTCCCCAGCTTCGACCTGGTCGTGCCCTCGCGCACACAACCGGGGCCTGAGGGCTTCGGATCTCCTCATGATCGGACGGTCGCCCGCCCCAAACCCCCCGGGGCGCGCGACGTTCCGGTCCGGACGGCCATCCGGGCACCTGATACGGCAAGCCGTTCCCAGAAGGGCCAGTGCATACCCCCCCCTTTGCACTGGCCCTTCGGCGTACGCCGGGCCCCACCTGCGAAGCTGTGCACCATGCTGCTGCTGGGACCGCCCGTTCTCCTCTTCGCGCTGATCACCTGGCAGGTCGTCGCCGACGGCCCGCTGGTGGGCCTCGACGAGCGGCTGAGCCGGGAGCTGGTCCACCCGGACCAGGCCTCCGAACTGCTCGCCGACCTCGGCAACGTCCAGGTCGCCCTCCCCGTCCTGACGGTCGCCCTGGCGTACGTCGCCTGGCACGGACGTGCCACAGGCGGGGACCGCTGGTGGCTGCCGCCCGCCGCCGGGGCCCTGGCGATGGTGCTGGTGCCGGCGCTGGTCGCGCCCCTGAAGGAGTGGACCGACCGCCCCGGCACCCCGGCCGTGCCCCCGGCGGTCGGCTACTACCCCTCCGGGCACACGGCCACCGCCGTGGTGGCGTACGGCGCGGCGACGCTGCTGCTCCTGCCGCTGCTGCGGTCACCGGCGGTGCGTCGCGCGCTCGTCGCGGCCTGCGCCGTCCTGGTCGCCGGCGCCTCGTACGGGCTGGTGCGCCGGGGCTACCACTGGCCGCTGGACGTGGCGGCCAGTTGGTGCCTCGGCGCGGTGCTGCTGATCTGCCTCCGGCTGTCGCTCAGCCGAAGTAGCCGTCGAACGTCCGCTGGAACTCCCAGCCTCCGAACCGGTCCCAGTTGATCGACCAGGTCATCAGCCCGCGCAGTCCGGGCCACGTCCCGTGGGTCGCGTAACCGCCGCAGTTCGTGCGCTTCGTCAGACAGTCGAGGGTCTTGGTGACCTCGGCCGGGGACACGTGCCCGTTGCCCGCGTTGGTGGTGGCCGGCATGCCGATGGCGACCTGGTCGGCGCGCAGCGGCGGGAAGACGTTGTTCGCGTCACCCGCCACCGGGAAGCCGGTGAGCAGCATGTCGGTCATGGCGATGTGGAAGTCCGCGCTGCCCATGGAGTGGTACTGGTTGTCCAGGCCCATGATCGGACCGGAGTTGTAGTCCTGGACGTGCAGCAGGGTCAGGTCGTCGCGCATGGCGTGGATCACCGGGAGGTACGCGCCCGCCCGCGGGTCCTGGCCGCCCCACTTGCCGGTGCCGTAGTACTGGTAGCCGAGCTGGACGAAGAAGGTCTCCGGGGCCATGGTCAGCACGAAGTCGTCGCCGTACTTGGCCTTGAGGGTCTTCAGGGCGGAGATCAGGTTGACGATCACCGGGGTCTTCGGGTTCCTGAAGTCCGTGTCGTCGGCGTTCAGGGAGAGGGAGTGGCCCTCGAAGTCGATGTCCAGGCCGTCGAGCCCGTACTCGTCGATGATCTTCGACACGGAGGAGACGAAGGTGTCCCGGGCGGCCGTGGTGGTGAGCTGCACCTGGCCGTTGGCGCCGCCGATGGAGATCAGCACCTTCTTCCCGCCCGCCTGCTTGGCCTTGATCGCCGCCTTGAACTCGGCGTCGCTCTCCACGCCGGGGCACTCGGAGGCCGGGCACCGGTCGAAGCGGATGTCACCGGAGGTGGCCGAGGTGGGCTCGCCGAAGGCCAGGTCGATGACGTCCCAGCTCTCGGGCACGTCGGCCAGGCGCGTGTAGCCCGAGCCGTTGGCGAAGCTGGCGTGGAGGTAGCCGACCAGGGCGTGGGCCGGGAGGTCGGAGGGGCCGCCGCCGGAGTCGGGGGCGCCCGTCGTCGCGGTCACGGTGGCCGAACGGGCCGACTCGCCCGCGTCGTTCACGGCGGCGACCTGGAAGGCGTACGCCGTCGAGGGCGACAGTCCGGACACGGTGGCCGAAGTGCCGCTGACGTTCTGGACCTTGGTGCCGTCGCGGTAGACCGCGTAGCCGGTGGCGTCGGCGACCGGTGACCAGGACAGGGCCACGCTGGTCGAGGTGACGGTGCCCGTCCTGAGGCCGGTGGGCGGGGCGGGCGGCCGGCCGGTCTCGCCGCCGGGGCCGACCAGGGTGATGTCGTCGGCGTGGTAGGCGCCGGTGCCGTACCAGCCGTGGGTGTAGACGGTGACGCGGGTGGTGGAGGGGCCGGTGCGGAAGGTGGTGGTGAGCTGCTGCCAGCCGGGGGCCGACTGGGCCCAGGTGGAGACGTCGGTGGTGCCGGTGCCGCTCGCGCCCAGGTAGACGTAGCTGCCCTGGACGTGACCGGAGAGCGTGTACTGGGAGTCCGGTTTCACGGTGACGGTCTGTGCGCAGCGGGCGTTGTCGGCGCCCGCCGGAGTTGCCTTCAGCGCCGAACTACCGCTGTGCACCGGCGAGTTCACGGTCGTACCGGCCGTGCAGCTCCAGCCGTCGAGGCCGGACTCGAAGCCGCCGTTCCTGGCGAGGTCCGCGTCGGCCGCGCGGGCGGCCGACGACAGTGCGGTCATGCCGGTGGCGGCGAGGGCGGTGGCGGTGAGCAGCGCCACGAGGGGCCGGCGCGCGAGAGGTCTGGAGCGGTCCACAAGGGCCTCCGGGCAGGGGGGAATTGGAGGGTGGAGCGCGCTCAATTTGGTCCAGACCAATTCGGTTGTCAAGCCCCCGCGCGGCTCAGCTGTCGAAGCCGAGACCCAATCGGTCCATCGTCCGCAGCCACAGATTGCGCCGCCCACCCCGCGCGTCCGCCCTGGCCAGCGACCACTTGGTGAGGGCGATGCCGGTCCAGGCGAACGGCTCCGGCGGGAACGGCAGCGGCTTCCTGCGCACCATCTCCAGCTCCGTGAGTTCCGTCCGTTCCCCCGCCAGCAGGTCCAGCATCACCTCGGCCCCGAAGCGCGTGGCGCCGACGCCGAGGCCGGTGTAGCCCGCCGCGTACGCCACCTTCCCCGTGTACGCCGTGCCGAAGAACGCCGAGAAGCGGGAGCAGGTGTCGATCGCGCCGCCCCAGGCGTGGGTGAAGCGCACGCCCTCCAGTTGCGGGAAGCAGGTGAAGAAGTGCCCGGCGAGCTTGGCGTAGGTCTCCGGCCGGTCGTCGTACTCGGCGCGCACCCGGCCGCCGTACGGATAGACCGCGTCGTAGCCGCCCCACAGGATCCGGTTGTCGGCGGAGAGCCGGAAGTAGTGGAACTGGTTGGCGCTGTCCCCGAGACCCTGCCGGTTCTTCCAGCCGATGGACGCCAGTTGGTCGGCGGTGAGCGGCTCGGTCATCAGGGCGTAGTCGTAGACCGGAACGGTGTAGGAGCGGACCCGCCGGACCAGGCTGGGGAAGACGTTGGTGCCGAGTGCCACCGCGCGGGCGCGGATCCGCCCGTACGGGGTGCGTACGGCCATGCCGGTGCCGTACGGCTTCAGGGTGAGGGCGGGGGTGTGCTCGTACACGCGGACGCCGAGGCCGAGACAGGCCCGCTTCAGTCCCCAGGCCAGTCTGGCCGGGTGGAGCATGGCCACGCCCCGGCGGTCGTACAGGCCGGCCTGGAAGGTCGGGGAGTTCACCTGTTCCCGTACGGCGTCGGCGTCCAGGTACTCGATGCCGTCGGCGAGGCCCTTGGCGCGGATCTCCTCGTACCAGTCCTTGAGCTCCCACGCCTGGTAGGGCTCGGTGGCGACGTCGATCTCGCCGGAGCGTTCGAAGTCGCAGTCGATCGAGTGGCGGGCGACCGTCTCCTCGATGGCGTCGAGGTTGCGGGCGCCCAGTTCCTCCAGCTTGTGGATCTCGTCCGGCCAGCGGGTCAGTCCGTTGGGCAGGCCGTGGGTGAGGGAGGCGGCGCAGAATCCGCCGTTGCGGCCGGAGGCGGCCCAGCCCACCTCGCGGCCCTCCACCAGCACGACGTCCCGTGCGGGGTCGCGCTCCTTGGCGATCAGCGCGGTCCACAGTCCGCTGTAGCCGCCGCCGACGACCAGCAGGTCGCAGGTCTCGGCGCCGGTGAGGGCGGGTTCGGGGTCGGGCCTGCCGGGGTCGTCCAGCCAGTAGGAAGCCGGCCGGGCTTCGGAAAGGGATCTCGTCCAACGGCTCATGGCGCCAGGGGCCATGATTTCAACTCCCTACGGTGCTTTTTTATGCCTTCTGCCGGTTGCGGCGATTTCCGATGACCATGGAGACCAGTACCAGCAGGACGGCGATGACGAACATGGCCGTACCGATCACGTTGATCTGCACGGGGGTTCCGCGCTGTGCCGATCCCCAGACGAACATGGGGAAGGTGACGGTCGAGCCGGCGTTGAAATTGGTGATGATGAAATCGTCGAAGGAGAGCGCGAAGGCGAGCAGCGCGCCCGCCGCGATGCCGGGGGCGGCGATCGGCAGCGTGACCCGGACGAACGTCTGGAACGGGCCGGCGTACAGGTCCTGCGCGGCCTGCTCCAGCCTCGGGTCCATCGACATCACGCGCGCCTTCACGGCGACCACGACGAAGCTGAGGCAGAACATGACGTGGGCGATCAGGATCGTCCAGAAGCCCAGCTGGGCGCCCATGTTGAGGAACAGGGTGAGCAGCGAGGCGGCCATGACCACCTCGGGCATCGCCATCGGCAGGAAGATCAGCGAGTTCACGGCACCGCGGGCGCGGAAGCGGTAGCGGACCAGCGCGAAGGCGATCATCGTGCCGAGCACGGTGGCGCCGAGCATCGCCCACAGGGCGATCTGGAGGCTGAGCGACAGCGAGGCGCACAGTCCGGAGACACCGCAGGGATCCTTCCACGCCTCCGTGGAGAACTCCTGCCACGTGTAATTGAAGCGCCCCTTCGGATTGTTGAAGGAGAACACGGTGACGACGACGTTCGGCAGGAGGAGATACGCGAGAGTCAGCAGTCCCGCGATGACGACGAGGCGGCGCTTGAACCAATTGACGAAGGCCATTTAAACCAGATCCTCCGTGCCGGACTTGCGGATGTAGAGCGTGACGATGACGAGGATCGCGGCCATCAGGATGAACGAGAGCGCCGCGGCCGTCGGATAGTCGAGAATCCGCAGGAATTGCGACTGGATGACATTGCCGACCATGCGGGTGTCGGTCGAGCCGAGCAGATCCGAGTTGATGTAGTCGCCGGACGCCGGGATGAAGGTCAGCAGCGTGCCGGAGACCACGCCCGGCATCGACAGCGGGAAGGTGACCCTGCGGAAGGTGGTCGACGGCCTGGCGTACAGGTCGTTCGCCGCCTCGTGCAGCCGGGGGTCGATGCGCTCCAGGGAGGTGTAGAGCGGCAGGATCATGAACGGCAGGAAGTTGTACGTCAGACCGCACACCACCGCGAGCGGCGTGGCGAGCACCCGGTCGCCGGCGGTCCAGCCGAGCCACGCCGTGACGTCCAGGACGTGCAGGGTGTTCAGGGCGTCGACCACCGGGCCGCCGTCGGCGAGGATCGTCTTCCAGGCGAGCGTGCGGATCAGGAAGCTGGTGAAGAACGGCGCGATCACCAGGATCATGATCAGGTTCCGCCAGCGTCCCGCGCGGAAGGCGATCAGATACGCCAGCGGATAGCCGAGCAGCAGGCACAGCACGGTCGCGGAGGCCGCGTAGAGCACCGAGCGGACGAACTGCGGCCAGTAGTCGGACAGCGCGTCCCAGTAGGTGGCGAAGTGCCAGGTGACCTTGTAACCCTCCTCCAGGGAGCCCGTCTGCACGGACGTGGAGGCCTGGTAGACCACCGGCAGCGCGAAGAACACGAACAGCCACAGCAGACCGGGCAGCAGGAGCAGATACGGCGTCCAGCGGCCCCTTCTGCGTGGTGCGCGCGGTGGTTTCGTCTCCGGGGCGGGCGCCAGGGGCGGCGCCTGGGTGACCGTGGTCATCAGGCGACCTCTTCCTCGCCGGTCTCGACGCCCGCGGAGCCCTCTGTCCCGGCAAGCAGGGACTGGGCGGCGTCCAGGCCGAAGGTGTGCGCCGGGTTCCAGTGCAGGACCACCTCGGCGCCGGGCACCAGCCGGGCGTCGCGGTCGATGTTCTGGACGTAGACCTCGAAGTCGGAGCAGACCGGGCTGTCGACGACGAACTGCGTGGAGACGCCGATGAAGCTGGAGGCGGCGATCCGGCCGGTGATCCGGTTGCGGCCCTCGGGTATCCGGCCGGCGTCGTCGGCGTGGGTGAGGGAGATCTTCTCCGGGCGCACCCCGACCAGCACTTTGCCGCCGGCCGTCGCGGGCGCGCTGTTGCGGGCCCCGGGCAGGACCAGCTTGCCGCCGCCCGCCTTGAGGACGACCTCGTCGCCGGACCTGGTGTCGACCTCGGCCTCGATGAAGTTGGAGGTGCCGAGGAAGTTGGCGACGAACGTGGTGCGCGGGTTCTCGTACAGGTCGGTGGGCGAGCCGAGCTGCTCGACGCGGCCGGCGTTCATCACGGCGACCGTGTCGGCCATGGTCATGGCCTCCTCCTGGTCGTGCGTGACGTGCACGAAGGTGATGCCGACCTCGGTCTGGATGCGCTTGAGCTCGAGCTGCATCTGACGGCGCAGCTTCAGGTCGAGGGCGCCGAGCGGCTCGTCGAGCAGCAGCACCTTGGGGTGGTTGATCAGCGCGCGGGCCACCGCGACGCGCTGCTGCTGGCCGCCGGAGAGCTGGTGCGGCTTCTTGCGGGCCTGCTCGCCGAGCTGGACCAGCTCCAGCATCTCCTCGACCTGCTTCTTCACGCTCTTGATGCCGCGCCGGCGCAGACCGAAGGCGACGTTCTCGAAGATGTCGAGGTGCGGGAAGAGGGCGTAGGACTGGAAGACCGTGTTCACCGGCCGCTTGTACGGCGGGAGCGCGGTGACGTCCTGGTCGCCGAGGTGGACGGTGCCGCTCGTGGGCTCCTCCAGGCCGGCGATCATCCGCAGGGTGGTGGTCTTGCCGCAGCCGGACGCGCCGAGCAGGGCGAAGAAGGAGCCCTGCGGCACGGTCAGGTCGAGCGGGTGTACGGCGGTGAAGGAGCCGTACGTCTTGCCGATGCCGGTGAGGCGGACGTCCCCGCCCGCGGTGCCGGCCGTGGTGGTGTCTTTGGTCGTCTTCATCTCGTCACGCCCCAGTGAGCTTCGCGAACTTCTCTTCGAATTCCGTCTCTTCCTTGGAGCTCAGGGAGCGGAAGGCACGGGACTTGGCCTGCATGGCCTGGTCGGGGAGGATCAGCGGGTTGTTCGCCGCGTCCTCGTCGATCTTCGCGAGCTCGTCCTTCACTCCCTCGACCGGGCAGACGAAGTTGATGTAGGCGGCGAGTTCCGCGGCCGCCTTCGGCTCGAAGTAGTAGTCGATCAGCCGCTCGGCGTTGGCCTTGTGACGGGCCTTGTTGGGGACCAGCAGGTTGTCGCTGGACATCATGTAGCCGCTGTCGGGGATCAGGAAGTCGATGTCCGGGTTGTCCGCCTTGAGCTGGACGACGTCCCCGGCCCAGGCGACACAGGCGGCGAAGTCGCCCTTGGCGATGTCCGCGGTGTAGTCGTTGCCGGTGAAGCGGCGGATCTGACCCTTGTCGACGGCCTTCTGGAGCCGGGCGAGCGCCGCGTCGTAGTCGTCCCCGGTGAACTTCTCCGGGTCCTTGCCCATGTCGAGCAGGGTCAGGCCCATGGTGTCGCGCATCTCGGTGAGCAGCCCGACGCGGCCCTTGAGCTTCGGGTTGTCCAGCAGGTCGGAGAGGGTCCTCACCTCGACGCCGTCGAGGGCCTTCTTGTTGTAGGCGATGACGGTCGCGATGCCCTGCCAGGGGTAGGAGTAGGCGCGGCCCGGGTCCCAGTCGGGGCTGCGGAACTGGGGCGACAGGTTGGCGAAGGCGTGCGGGAGGTTGGCGGGGTCCAGCTTCTGCACCCAGCCGAGGCGGATCAGGCGGGCGGCCAGCCAGTCGGTGAGGACGATGATGTCGCGTCCGGTGTCCTGGCCCGCGGCGAGCTGCGGCTTGATCTTGCCGAAGAACTCGGTGTTGTCGTTGATGTCCTCGGTGTACTTGACCTTGATGCCGGTACGTTCCGTGAACGCGTCCAGCGTGGGGTGCGCGCGCCCGCTGTCGTCGACGTCCATGTACTCGGTCCAGTTGGAGAAGTTGACGGACTTCTCCTCCTTCGAGTGGTCCTCCGCCGAGACGCCGCCCTGGGTGTTGCCGGCCGCGGGGATGCCGCAGCCGCTCAGCGCGCCGAGTCCGCCGGCCGCGAGCGCGCCGCCCGCGGAGGCGCGCAGCAGGGAACGGCGGGACAGGGCCGCCCTGCCGGTGCGGAAGCTGCGCCGCATGGCGGCCACCTGGGCCGGTGAGAGGCGGTCGGGCTCGTACTGCTCCATGCGCGTGGTGCCCTTTCGGGAGAGTGTGGCCGCGGGTCGGGCGGCCTGGCTGCTATCGGTCCCCGAAGACGGTGCGGTGCCAGTCCTTGCGGACCACCGCGGTGTTGTCGAACATGACGTGCTTGACCTGCGTGTACTCCTCGAACGAGTAGGCGGACATGTCCTTGCCGAAGCCGGACGCCTTGTGCCCGCCGTGCGGCATCTCGCTGATGATCGGGATGTGGTCGTTGATCCACACGCACCCGGCCTTGATCTCGCGGGTGGCGCGGCCCGTGCGGTACACGTCCCGGCTCCAGGCGGAGGCGGCGAGTCCGTACGGGGTGTCGTTGGCCAGCGCGATGCCCTCGTCGTCGGTGTCGAAGGGCAGGACGACCAGCACCGGACCGAAGATCTCGGACTGCACGACCTCGCTGTCCTGCGGTGCGCCGGCGATGAGGGTGGGGCGATAGTACGCGCCGTCCTTCAGCTCGCCCAGGGGTGCCTCGCCGCCGGTCACCACGCGCGCGTAGGCACGCGCCCGGTCGACGAAGCCGGCCACCCGGTCGCGCTGGACGTGCGAGACCATCGGGCCGAGGTCGGTGCCGGGGGCGAACGGGTCGCCGAGCCGGACGGTCTCCATCAGGGCGGCGGTGCGCTCGACGAACGCCTCGTAGAGCGGGCGCTGCACGTACGCGCGCGTGGCGGCCGTGCAGTCCTGGCCGGTGTTGATCAGCGCGCCCGCGACCGCGCCGTTGACGGCGGCGTCGAGGTCGGCGTCGTCGAAGACGACGAAGGGGGCCTTGCCGCCCAGCTCCAGGTGGAGGCGCTTGACGGTGGCGGTGGCGATCTCGGCGACCCGCTTGCCGACGGCGGTGGAGCCGGTGAAGGAGGTCATGGCCACGTCGGGGTGGCCGACCAGGTGCTCGCCCGCCTCCCCGCCGGTGCCGGTGACGATGTTGATCACACCGTCCGGGATTCCGGCGTCGGTGGCGGCCCGCGCGAAGAGGAGCGAGGTCAGCGGGGTGAGCTCGGCGGGCTTGAGGACGATGGTGTTGCCCGCGGCGATCGCCGGGAGGATCTTCCAGGCGGCCATCTGGAGCGGATAGTTCCAGGGGGCGACGGAGCCCACGACACCGATCGGCTCGCGGCGGACGTAGGAGGTGTGGTCGCCGGAGTACTCGCCGGCCGATTGGCCCTGGAGGTGACGGGCGGCACCGGCGAAGAAGGCGATGTTGTCGATCGTGCCCGGTACGTCGAACCCGCGGCTCAGCTTCAGGGGTTTGCCGCACTGCAGTGACTCCGCGCGGGCGAAGTCCTCCGCGCGGTCGGCGACGACGGCGGCGAACCGGTGCAGGGCGTCGGACCGTTCACCGGGAGTGGCACCGGCCCACGCCGGAAACGCCTCCCGCGCGGCCGCGACGGCCGCGTCGACGTCGTCGGGGCCGGCGAGTTCGTACGTGTACACCTCCGCGCCGGTGGCCGGGTCGACGACCGTGTGGGTACGGCCCGAGGTGCCCTTCGCCGGGCGGCCCGCGATGAACTGCGCGCCGTCCGCGAACCGGTCCTGGGCGGGAAACCGTTCCGGGGTGGTGCTGCCCGGGTTGTGCATGTCGCTCTCCTCCGTGTCCCCGAGGGGGGCGGCGTGGCTCCAGCTCGATTTGAGTGCCGATCCTGACAGAGCGAGTGGACCCCAACAAGTGATTCCGTTGTTTCCTTTTGGTTACGCGACGGAATCTGTCGACCAGGTGTCGAGTGGTCACGGAAAAGGCAGGACGGAGTGTCGGTGGTTACTGCGAGACTCCTGCCGGACAGGCCGGAAGCCGCCCCCGCCGCCCTTACCCGTCCCGTCCCGTCCCGTCCCGGGGGCGCTGCCCCCGGACCCCCGCTCCTCAAACGCCGGAGGGGCTGACATTCAGCCCCTCCGGCGTTTGAGGAGCGGGGTCTGGGGCGGAGCCCCAGGTTCGGGACGGGAAGGGGCGGCGGGGGCGAATCACACTGCACGGAGGCGGCGATGGACTCACGGGAGAAGTTGATCGAGGCGGTCCGCGCCGGGACGAGGGTCAAGTACCTGCACTTCTGGGGGCACCGGCCGCTGCCCGACGGCCGGATCGGGCCGAGCTGTCTGAGCCAGTGGTGGCCGTCGCCGTTCACGGTGGACGGCGTGGAGTACGCGACCGCCGAGCACTGGATGATGGCGGCCAAGGCCCGGCTGTTCGGAGACCCGGAGGGGGAGCGGCGGGTGCTGGCCGCGGAGCATCCCTCTCAGGCGAAGAAGGCCGGACGGCTGGTGCGCGGCTTCGACGAGGAGACATGGCGCCGGGAGCGGCTCGACATCGTCGTCGAGGGCAGCGTGCACAAGTTCGCGGCCCACGACGACCTGCGGGCGTTCCTGCTGAACACGGGCGAGCGCGTCCTGGTCGAGGCGAGCCCGGTGGACCGGGTGTGGGGCATCGGCCTCGCGGCCGGCGACGAGGGGGCGAACGACCCGGAGCGCTGGCGGGGCCCGAATCTGCTGGGGTTCGCGTTGATGGAGGCTCGGCGACGGCTGCGTACCGGCTGAAGGGGGGGGCCTTCGCCCATGGGAGCCGGTCTTGCGGACGGCGGCGAGGGGGCGGTGGATCCGGAGCGCTGGCGGGGCCCGAATCTGCTGGGGTTCGCGTTGATGGAGGCTCGGCGACGGCTGCGTACCGGCTGAAAGGGGGGCCTTCGCCCATGGGGGTCGGTCTTGCGGACGGCGGTGAGGGGGCGGTGGATCCGGAGCGCTGGCGGGGCCCGAATCTGCTGGGGTTCGCGTTGATGGAGGCTCGGCGACGGCTGCGTACCGGCTGAAAGGGGG
>NZ_JBVJKE010000010.1:294368-358323 GCF_055585405.1 Streptomyces sp. NPDC053426
GGGCCCTCCGCCAGGGCAGGCGTTCAGGACGCCGCGCCGATGCCTCCCATGACGCTGGCGAAGAGCAGGATGCCGAGCAGCGGCAGGATCACCGTGGCCACGATGCCGCAGATGAGTCCGGCGGTCGCCGAGCCCTTGTTGGTGGCCTCGCCGCGGTTCGCCTTCCCCCGGCCGACGGCGCCGAAGACGATCGCCAGGATGCCCAGGATCACACCGAAGAACCACAGGAAGAAGGTGAGGCTGCAGACCAGGCCGATGATGCCCAGCACCAGCCCGGTGGTCCCCATGCCGTTGCTCGGCTGCATGGGCATCATGTAGCCGGGCGCCTGCGGATAGGGCGCGGGGGGCATGCCCTGCGGAGCGGGACCCGAGGGGTAACCGTAGGACGGGCCGGACTGCGGATAGCCGTAACCGGGACCCGGCTGCTGCGGGGGCTGTGACGGCGGCCCGAACCCACCGGGTACGGGGTTGCTGCCGGACATGAAAAAGATCTCCCCTCCGTTAAAACCGACCCCGGCATCATATTGACTTCCCTCCTCCCCGAAGGGGGGATTCCCGGCTCGGGACCGCGCTCCCGGAGCGGCCCTCCGGAAGCGGCCCTCCGGAAACGAAGCACCGGGGCCCGGCACCGATGCCCTCGGTGCCGGGCCCCTTCATCGTGTCGGCCGCGTCCGGACCCTCAACCGGAGAAGCCGACCCGCGCGAGCCGCAGCGGGCCGCGCAGCCGGAGCCGCACGTCGTGCACGCCGTCGGCGACGGCGAAGGACGCGCGGAGCGTGGTGTAGTCGTACGGGCCGGACGTGGCCGCCTCCGGCGACAGCCCGGCGAGCACCGGCCCGCCGTCGAGCGAGACCTCGGCCGTGCCCTCGCCGGACACCTCCACGGTCAGCTCCGTCACCCCGCCGCCGAAGTCGCAGCGCCGGAAGAGGAGTTCGCCCTCCTTCCCGGCCACGGGGGTGACCGCGTCGCCCGCCGCCTTCGTGCGGTCGACGATCTCGATACCGCTCTGCTCGTCGAAGTCGGCCGCGTCCAGGCCGTGTTCGAGGACGGGACGCGGGACGGCCGGCTCGCCGTCCAGGGTGACCGTGGTCCGTGCCCGCACGTCCTCGCTGGACGCACCGGCCAGCAGTTCGTACGCCCCCGGCTCCACCCGCCACCGGCCCACCGCCACGTCCCAGAACGCGAAGGCGGACAGCGGCAGCACGAAGGACAGCTCGGCCGTCTCCCCGGGCGCCAGCGTCACCCTCCGGTGCGCCAGCAGCTCACGGCGCGGACGCGGCACCGAGGGGTCCACGGCACGGGTGTAGAGCTGGGGCACCTCGTCGGCGGTGACCTCACCGGTGTTGGTGACGGTGAAGGAGACCCGCACCGCCGACCCGTCGACGTCCGCCGTCGGCTCCCCGTAGGAGAAGTCCGCGTACGACAGGCCGTGCCCGAAGGGGAACAGCGGCGTGCCCTCGAAGTACAGATAGGTCTGCCGGCCGCCGATCACGTCGTAGTCGAGGAGGTCCGGCAGGTCGGCGTCGTCGGCGTACCAGGTCTGCGGCAGCCGGCCGGCGGGGGAGACGTCACCGGCGAGCACCCGGGCCAGCGCGGTGCCCGCGGCCTGACCGCCGTGCGCGGTCCACAGCAGCGCCGGGAGGTCCGCCGCGTCCACCGCGTACGGATAGGCGGAGGTCAGCACCAGTACCGTGTTCGGGTTGGCGGCGCGGGCCGCCCGCAGCAGCCGCTCCTGCTGGGCGGGCAGCCGCAGCGTCGTACGGTCCTCGGTCTCGCGCCCGTTGATGTGCGGATCGTTGCCGGCGACCACCACGACCACGTCGGCGCCGGCCGCGGCGCGCGTGACCGCGTCCTGCCCGCGCTCGACGACGACCAGCTCGAAGACCTCGGGATCCTCCTCGGCAACCTTCACGCCGTCGGCGGCGACCTGCACATGGCGCCCTGTCCCCACATGCCTGAGGAGGTGACCGTCACCGTGCGGTTCCAGCCGGAACGTCTCCTGCACGATCCAGCCGCCCGGCTGGTCGGCGGAGGCGCGCACGTACCCGTCCTCGGCGACCGAGAGATAGCGGCCGTCGGGCGCCCGCAGGGTGAGCACGCCCTCGCCCCAGTCGGCCAGGGCGAGTTCGGTGCCGTCCGCCCCGGCGGTCAGCGGCGGCAGGTCGGTGCGGCCCGCGAGCAGCGCCGGGTCCAGGGCGCCCTCGGCGCCGCGCGCCGTCTCGGGCGCCTCGGGGGCCGGCGGAACGTGCAGAAACGTACCGGCGGAGGTCTTCAGCAGCACCCGGTCCATGCCCTCGGCGAACTCCACGCGCTCGGCGCCGAAGCGCTCGTAGAGGCCCTCCAGCGGGGTGGAGCGGTGGATGAGGCTGCCGCTGTACCAGTCGAGCTTGCACTCGTCGGCGAGCAGCCCGACGACCGCGATCCGGGTGTCCGGGGCGAGCGGCAGCGGGCCGTCGTTCTTCAGCAGGACGATCGCCTGCTCGGCGGCCTCCCGGGCGAGCGCCCGGTGCTCCGGGGTGTCGAAGGGCTGCTCCCCGGCGTACGGGTCCGCGCCCGGGTCGAACTCGCCGAGCCGGAACCGCACCGAGAGCTGGCGGCGTACGGCCGTGTCGATGTCGGCCTCCGTCAGCAGGCCCCGCTCCAGCGCGCCCCGGACACGTCCGATGATCTTCGAGCCGTCGGTGCCGTGGTCGGTGAAGCTGTCGACACCGGCCCGCAGGGCCGCCGCGGTGGCCTCCTCGTGGGTGTCGAAGTAGTGCTCGGAGTCGACCAGGTTGGACGGCGCACCGGCGTCCGAGCAGACCAGCAGGTCCTCTTCGGTCCAGGCGCGCAACTGCTCGCGCAGATACGGGGAGACGTGGTTCGGGCGGCCGTTGACCAGGTTGTACGCCGGCATCACGCCCGCCACCGCGCCCGCCTCGACGGCGTCGCGGAAGGCGCGCAGGTCGTACTCGTGCAGCACGCGCGGGCGGACGGAGCTGGACGTGGTGTCGCGCTCCGTCTCGTTGTTGTGCGCCAGCCAGTGCTTGAGGACGGGGGCCGTGCGCCAGTGGACCGGGTGGTCGCCGCGCAGGCCGTGGGTGTAGGCGGTGGCGATCGCCGAGGTGAGCTTCGGGTCCTCCGAGTAGCCCTCCTCGTTGCGGCCCCACAGCGGGTGGCGCAGCAGATTGACGGTCGGGGCCCAGACGTTGAGGCCGACGCGCTCGTCACGGGCGCGCATCGCGCGGGTCTCGCGGGACACCGCCTCGCCCACCCGGCGCACCAGTTCCTGGTTCCAGGTGGCGCCGAGGCCGACGGCCTGGGGGAACACGGTCGCCGGGCCCATCCAGGCGACACCGTGCAGGGCCTCCTGGCCGGTGCGGAAGGCGGCGACGTCCAGGCGCTCGACGGCCGGCGCGAACTGGTGCAGAAATCCGATCTTCTCGTCGAGGGTGAGCCGCGACAGAAGGTCGTCGATGCGCTTCGCGAACGGCAGAGCCGTATCGCGGAAAGGCGGCGTAGGCGGCGTTTGTGCGGTCACGTGGAGTTCCCCTCGGGATGGAGCGGCGAGGCGCTTTCGAAGCGCTTCGATGCTCATTCGAGGTGGGGGTGGGTGTCAAGGGATCCGAGGGCACGGATCGGACGCCTCGTGGATGATCCATGGGCAGTATGCCTCTATCGCAATCGCGCATACATCCGAGGAATCTTCGATGCGACTCTTGTGTGCCCCTGGGTGTTCACTTAACCTCGCAGCAACATCGAAGCGCTTCGACTGTGAGGCCCGCCACTCCGGCGCACCTTCCGCCGAACCACCGCTTCGGCTCAGCCAGTTCCACTGAAGACACCGCAGCCGACGGCCACCGCCGGGTGTCCTGGTGCGCCATGAAGGGTTGACGCAATGACGCCGAACGCCGCCCCCAGCTCCTCCGGACCGAGCCGGAGAAGCTTCCTCGCCTCCACGGCGGTCGCCACCGCAGCGGTGGCGGGAGGAATGCCGCTGCTCGCCGCGTGCGGTGGGTCCGACGGAGGTTCGCGGGACGGCACCACGTCGAGCAAGGACGCCAAGAAGATCCTCCCGGCGTACGTGGCGAGCAATGTGGTCACGCCCGACATCCCCAGCAAGAACGGTTCCGCGGTCGGCTTCACCAGCAAGCTCGACCTCGCGGGCCTGAAGACGTCGGTGCCGAAGAAGCTCGGCAAGGGCGGCAAGGTCACCATCATGTCGCCGTTCTGGGGCTCCCCGCCCAAGGACGGCAACGCCTACTACACGTCGATGAACGACCTCATCGGCGTCGACGTGGTCTGGCAGAACCAGGACGGCAACACCTACGACCAGAAGCTCGGCGCGGTCCTCGCCTCCAGCGAGGTGCCCGACGTGGTGGTCGTGCCCGGCTGGAACATGACGGGCAAGATCCCCAGCGCCATCATCGGCAAGTTCGCCGACCTCGGCCCGTACCTGTCCGGCGACGCCGTCAAGGAGTACCCGAACCTCGCGGCGATCCCCACCGACGCCTGGCAGCGTGCCATCTTCGGCGGCAAGCTGCGCGGCCTGCCCATGCCGTCCTCGTACGTCACCGGCATCGTCCCGCTCTACCGCCAGGACATCTTCGAGAAGGAGGGCTACGAAGTCCCCCGCTCGTGCGACGAGTTCATGGCACTGGCCAAGGACGCCACCAACGCCAAGGCCAAGCGCTGGGCCTGCCTGGACATGAAGTGGACCGCCTTCAACGCCTTCGGCGTGCTCTCCGGCAACGAGAAGTCGCTCGGCTGGAACGAGGTCGACGGCAAGCTGATCTACCGCATCGAGACCGAGGAGTACCTCGAGGCCCTGGAGTGGACGCGCAAGCTGTTCGCCGCCGACGTGGTGCACCCCGACGCCAGGCTGGGCAAGAGCAACGCCGCCGACCCCGGGCCCAAGTTCGCCGCCGGTGAGTTCCTCGTCTACAACCAGGACTCCTCGCAGTGGTGGAGCCGCACCGCCGAACAGGCCGTCCAGAACCCCGAGTTCAAGATCTGGGGCATGGACATCTTCGGCCACGACGGCGGCGACCCCACGCTGTGGGCGCAGAACCCGGCCGGCATCTTCGCCTTCGTCAACAAGAAGGCGTCCGAGGCCGTGATCCGTGACGTGCTGGCCGTCGCCAACGTCACCGCCGCGCCGTACGGCACCAAGGAGTACATGGCCACCAACTACGGCGTGGAGGGCACCCACTACACCGTCAAGGACGGCGTGCCCACCAAGACCGACCAGGGCAACATCGACGTGATGAACGCCTACGTGATGGTCGCGAGCCCCGCCGCGACCATCGCCCACCCCGACTTCCCCGAGGTCGCCAAGGGCCAGGTGGAGTGGCAGCAGCGGATGGGCGCCTTCACCAAGAAGTCGTCCTTCTACGGCATGCAGATCACCGAGCCCGCCCGCTGGACCAACCTCTCCAACGACTTCGAGCAGCTGGAGGACGACGTCGTCCGCGGCCGCAAGAAGATCAGCGACGTGCAGCAGGCCGTCTCCGACTGGAAGAGCAAGGGCGGGGACAAGCTCCGCGACTGGTACCGGAAGATCCTCGACGAGAACGGCTCGGCGGCCGGCTGACCAGGTACCGAGGCAAGGAGAACCGCCGTGTCCCACAGCACGGTGCCTCGGACCGACACCGAGGCCGAAGCGAAGGAGAACCCCCCGGTGGCGCACGGCGGCGCCACCGGGGCCACGAAGAAGCCAGCCGCCGGGAAGCTCAGCCTCCGGGTGAGGCTCAGACGCGACCGCGTCCTGCTGCTGATGACACTGCCGGCCATCCTGCTGGTACTGCTCTTCAACTATGTGCCGATCCTCGGCAACGTCGTCGCGTTCCAGGAGTACGACCCCTACATCAGCGACAACGGGGTCGTCTCCATCCTGCACAGCCCCTGGGTGGGCCTGGAGAACTTCCAGCGGATCTTCGAGGACTCCGCCTTCTGGAACTCGGTCCAGAACACACTGGTGCTGTTCTTCCTCCAGCTGGTGCTGTACTTCCCGATCCCCATCCTGCTCGCGCTGCTCATCAACAGCGTGGTCAGGCCCCGGGTGCGGGCGATCTCGCAGGCCATCCTCTACCTGCCGCACTTCTTCTCGTGGGTGCTGGTCGTCGCCGTCTTCCAGCAGCTGCTCGGCGGTGCGGGGCTCCTCTCCCAGCTGCTGAGGCAGCACGGGTACGACGGGCTCGACATCATGACCGACCCGGAGACCTTCAAGTTCCTGATCACCGCGCAGAGCGTGTGGAAGGACGCCGGCTGGGGGATCATCGTCTTCCTCGCCGCGCTGGCCTCGGTCAGCCCCGACCTGTACGAGGCGGCCGCGATGGACGGCGCCAACCGCTGGCGCCGCATGTGGCACGTCACCCTGCCCGCGCTGCGGCCGGTGATCGCCCTGCTGCTGGTGCTGCGCGTCGGTGACGCCCTGACCGTCGGGTTCGAACAGATCCTCCTGCAACGAGGCGCCGTGGGACCGGGCGCCGCGGAGGTCCTGGACACCTTCGTGTGGTGGAACGGTGTGCGCAACCAGGACTTCGGCTACGCGGCCGCCGCCGGTCTCGTCAAGGGCGTCATCAGTCTCGGCCTGGTCCTGGCAGCGAACAAGGTGGCCCACCTCATGGGCGAGCAGGGGGTGTACAAGAAGTGACCGCAGTGATCGACAAGCCCGCGCGGACTCCCGGCCGGTGGGCGGCTCCGCCCCGGCCGGTGTGGGAGGAAGCGCCCAGCCGGGCCGGACTCGCCGGCAAGGGGCTGGTCCTGCTCTTCGCCTGCCTGGCCATCCTGTTCCCGCTGTGGATCGTCGTCGTCACCAGTCTGTCCTCACGGAAGACCATCGACGAGGCCGGCGGACTGGTGATGATCCCGAAGGACATCACCTTCATCGCCTACCAGGAACTGCTCAGCGGCGGCCAGGTCACCCGCGCCACGATCGTCAGCATCGGCGTCACCCTCGTCGGCACCCTCTTCTCGATGGCGGTGTCCGTGCTGTGCGCCTACGGGCTGTCCCGCAGCGGCTCCGTCGGCCACCGCTGGATCCTCATGGTGCTGCTGGCCACGATGTTCTTCAGCGCCGGCCTCATCCCCACCTATCTGCTGGTGCAGTCCCTGGGCCTGACGGACAGCTATCTCGCGCTGATCCTGCCCAGCGCGATCAGCGTCTTCAACGTCCTGGTGCTGCGCGGCTTCTTCATGGGCATCTCGCAGGAGCTGATCGACAGCGCCCGTATCGACGGCGCCGGGGACCTGCGCATCCTGTGGCAGATCGTGCTGCCGCTGTCCCGCGCGGTCGTCGCGGTGATCACGCTGTTCTACGCCGTCGGGTACTGGAGTGCCTGGTTCAACGCCTCGCTGTACCTCAACGACCAGGACATGCTGCCGCTGCAGAACGTCATGATCCAGCTCGTGCAGAAGCAGGAGGCGCCGGTCGGGCTCGGCCAGGCGATCAAGACCGGTGAGCTGTCCGGTCTTGCGGTGCAGATGGCCGTCATGGTGATGGCGTTGTTGCCGGTGGCCGTGTTGTCGCCGTTCGTCCAGAAGCACTTCAAGAAGGGCATGCTCACCGGTGCCGTCAAGGGCTAGCGCCCTGTGCAGTGGGGGAACCTGCGTGGTCGTTCGGCCGCGGGTTTCGTGTGGTTGATCGCGCAGTTCCCCGCGCCCCTTCAGGTTTCTCCACTCACCCCCCTCATAGGCGAGGTTCTGTCATGTTCGCGTCCTCCTTGAGCCGGCGTGCCGTTCTTGCCGGAGCGGCGGCCGTCGCCGCCGTCGCCGGTGTTCCCGTTCTCGCCGGCCAGGCGAAGGCCGCCGGGTCCTCCTCCTACCGCTGGCGCAACGTCGTCATCGGCGGGACCGGGTTCATCACCGGTGTGCTGTTCCATCCTCGTGTGCGCGGGCTCGCCTACGCCCGGACCGACATCGGGGGTGCCTACCGCTGGGACGACCGGCGTGACCGCTGGGTCCCCCTCCTCGATCACATCGGGTGGGACGACTGGAACCTGCTCGGTGTCGAGGCGATGGCGGTCGACCCCGCCCACCCGGACCGGCTGTACCTCGCCTGCGGCACCTACGCCCAGTCGTGGGGGAGCAACGGTGCCGTACTGCGTTCGGACGACCGCGGCGCCACCTGGCGGCGCACCGACCTCACCGTGAAGCTCGGCGCCAACGAGGACGGCCGGGGCGCGGGGGAGCGGCTCCTCGTGGACCCGCGCGACAGCGACACCCTGTGGCTCGGCACCCGGCACGACGGGCTGCTCAAGTCCACCGACCGGGGCGCCACCTGGGCGCCGGTGAGCGGATTCCCGGCCGTCCCGTCCGCCACCGGCCAGGGCGTCACCCTCCTGGTCGCCGCCGGGCGCACCGTCTACGCCGGCTGGGGCGACGGCGGCGGTGCGAACCTCTTCCGCACGGCCGACGGCACCACCTGGGAGGCGGTCCCCGGACAGCCGTCCGGCACCGCCGCACGCGTACCGATCCGCGCCGCGTACGACCGGCACACCCGCGAGCTGTACGTGACGTACGCCGACGCGCCCGGCCCCAACGGCCAGTCCGACGGCAGCGTGCACAAGCTGCGCACCGTCGGTGGCGAGTGGAGCGAGGTCACCCCGGTGAAGCCGGGCGGAACAACTGAGGACGGCTCCGCCGACACCTTCGGCTACGGCGGGGTCGCGATCGACGCCCGCCGTCCCGGCACCGTCGTCGTCTCCACCAACAACCGCTGGGCGGCGGTCGACACCCTGTACCGGTCCACCGACGGCGGTCGCAACTGGCGCTCGCTGAAGGACACCGCCGTCCTCGACGTGTCCGAGACGCCGTATTTGAACTGGGGTGAGGACAAGCCCAAGTTCGGCTGGTGGATCCAGGCGCTCGCCCTCGACCCGTACGACTCGCGGCACCTCGTCCACGGCACCGGCGCGACCCTCTACGGCACCCGCGACCTGAAGCACTGGGCCCCGCAGATCCGCGGCCTGGAGGAGACGTCCGCCCGCCAGCTGATCTCGCCCCCGGCCGGGAAGGCGCACCTGATCAGCGGCTGCGGCGACATCGGCGTGCTGTACCACGACCGGCTCACGGCGTCCCCGTCGCGCGGCATGGCCACCGACCCCGTCTTCGGCACCGCGACCGGCCTCGCGCAGGCCGCGCGCAGGCCGCAGTACGTCGTACGGACCGGCTGGGGCGACCACGGCAACGGCGCGTACTCCCACGACGGCGGGCGGACCTGGGCGCCCTTCGCGGCCCAGCCCCCCATCGCCAAGGACGCACCGGGACCGATCGCGGTCAACGCCGACGGCGGCGTGCTCCTGTGGTCCTTCGTGCACTGGGACGGCACCAAGTACCCGGCCCACCGCTCGGCGGACGACGGCACCACCTGGTCCGAGATCCCCTCCTTCCCGAAGGGCGCCACGCCGGTCGCCGACCCGGCCGACCCGGCGCTCTTCTACGCATACGACACCGACACGGGAACGCTGCTCGCCAGCACCGACGGGGGCCGTTCCTTCACCGCCCGTGCGACCGGGCTGCCCTCGGGGGACAGCCAGTTCAAGCTGGTCGCGGCGCCCGGCCGCACCGGCGACCTGTGGCTGAGCACCAAGTGGAACGGGTTGTACCGATCGATCGACGGGGGCGAGAGCTTCGCCAAGGTGGCGAGCTGCTGGGCCTCCTACACCCTCGGCTTCGGCAAGGCCGCCGACGGCGCCGACTACCCGGCGGTCTACCAGGTCGGCTCGACCGAGGCGATCACCGCCGTCTACCGCTCCGACGACGGGGCGAAGACCTGGACGCGGATCAACGACGACGACCACCAGTGGGGCTGGACCGGCGAGACCATCACCGGCGACCCGCGCGTGTACGGCCGGGTCTACCTCGCCACCAACGGGCGCGGCATCCAGTACGGGGAGCCCGTCTGATGCCGAACCTGAGCGACGTCACCCGCGGCCGCCTCCTCTACGGCGGCGACTACAACCCCGAGCAGTGGCCCGAGGAGGTCTGGCACGAGGACGTCCGCCTGATGAAGGAGGCCGGCGTCAACTCCGTCACCCTCGGCGTCTTCTCCTGGTCGAAACTCGAACCCCGCCCCGGGGAGCGGGACTTCGGCTGGCTGGACCGGCTGATGGACCTGATGCACGACAACGGCATCGGTGTCGTCCTCGCCACCCCGACCGCCTCCCCGCCGCCCTGGATGGGGCACCTCCACCCGGACACCCTGCCCCGTGACGCGGAGGGCCGGACCGAGTGGTGGGGCGGACGCCAGCACTTCTCGCACTCCAGCGCCACCTACCGCCGGTACGCCGCCGCCGTCACCGAGGACCTGGCCGCCCGCTACGCCACCCACCCGGCCCTCACCCTGTGGCACATCAACAACGAGTACTGCACCTACGACTGGGGCGACGAGGCCGCCGCCCGCTTCCGCGACTGGCTGCGCCACCGCCACGGCTCCCTCGACGCCCTCAACACCGCCTGGGGCACCGCCTTCTGGAGCCAGGGCTACGGCGACTGGGCCGAGGTGCTGCCGCCCCGCCACGCGCACTACCTGAAGAACCCCACCCAGGTGCTGGACTTCAAGCGCTTCACGTCCGACATGCTCCTGGAGTGTTACACCGCCGAACGCGACATCGTCCGCCGGCACACCCCGCACCTCCCGGTCACCACCAACTTCATGCCGCTGTGGGCCGGCCAGGACGCCTGGCGCTGGGCGGAGGAGGAGGACGTCGTCTCCGTCGACCTCTACCCCGACCCGCGCGACCCCCTCGGCGCGCAGAGCGGCGCCCTGGTGCAGGACATGACCCGCTCCCAGGCCCGCGGCCCCTGGATGCTCATGGAACAGGCGGCCGGAGCGGTCAACTGGCGCCGGGTGAACCGCCCCAAGCCGCGCGGCCTCAACCGTCTGTGGTCCCTCCAGGCCGTCGCCCGGGGCGCCGACGCCGTCTGCTACTTCCAGTGGCGCCAGTCCCGGCAGGGCGCGGAGAAGTTCCACTCCGGGATGGTCGGCCACGCGGGCGAGCGGGGACGTACGTACCAGGAGGTCAAGCAGCTCGGCGCGGACCTCGCCCGGATCGCCCCGCACGCCACCGGCGGCCAGGTCACCGCCGACGTCGCCGTGCTGCACGACTGGCACTCCTGGTGGGCCGGCGACCAGGAGGCCCGTCCCTCCCACGAGGTCGACTACCCGCAGGTCCTGAGCGCCTGGCACCGCGCCCTCTGGGCGGCCCACCTGGCCACCGACTTCGCCCACCCCGAACACGACCTGACCGGCTACCGGCTCGTCGTCGTCCCGCAGCTCTACCTCCTCACGGACGCGGCCGTCGACAACCTCCTCGCCTACGTACGCGGCGGCGGCACCCTCGTCTGCGGCTTCCTGACCGGCGTCGCCGACCAGGACGACCGGGTCCGGCCCGGCGCCATGGACGCCCGGCTGCGCGAGCTGTTCGGCATCCGCACCCTGCACGAGTGGTGGCCGCTGGACGCGGGGGAGACCGCCGACTGCGAGGGCGGCCTGCGCGGCACCCTGTGGTCCGAGGAACTGGAGCCCGACGGCACCGCCGACGAGACCGTCCCCTACAAGGGCGGGGAACTCGACGGACTGCCCGCCGTGCTGCGCAAGGGCCGCGCCTGGTACGTCTCGACGCTCCCCGAACCGGAGGCGCTGCGCGCCCTGCTGACCCGCGTCGCCACCGGCGCGGGCGTCCGGCCGGTGCTCGACGGGCTCCCGGACGGAGTCGAGGCGGTCCGCCGCGGTGAGCTGCTGTTCCTGCTCAACCACGACCGCGAGCCGGTCACCGTGGACGTCCCGGGAACCCACCACGACCTGCTGACGGAGACCACCGTGACCGACCGGATCACCCTCGGCCGCCACGGCGTGGCGGTGCTGAAGCCATGAGCGCCACGCCCGTCCACGGAACCTGGGAGCCGCGCCCGGCCGCCCGCTGGGAGGACGCCTTCCTGAGCGGCAACGGCCATCACGGCGCCCTCGTGTTCGGCGATCCGAACGACGACCGGACCGTCGTCACCCATCACACCCTCGTCCGTCCGGGCGAGGACGCCGACCGGAACCGGCTGCCGCCCCGGCTCGCCGACGGACTGTCCGGCCTCCAGGACCGGCTGCTCGCCGGCGACCCGACCGCCGCCGAGGGCTTCACCGACGGCCGCCGGCTCCAATGGGTGCAGCCCTTCCACCCGGCCTTCCAGGTCCGCCTGCGCCGCCCGGACGGCCACCAGGACCAAGGCCGGGACGGATACCGCCGTACGGTCGACTTCGCCACCGGCGTCGTCGAGGCGACCCGTGCCGACTGGACCAGCCGGGTCTTCGTCTCCCGCGCCGACGACGTGATCGTCCAGCACGTCACCGGCCCCGGACTCACCCTCGACGTCTCCCTGGACCACCGGCTCCCGAGCGCCCCCACCGGCCTGGGCGTCGGCCACGGCGCCGTCCTCACCCCCGAGGGCGCCCTGCTCAGCCTGCGCGCCCGCTACCCGGGCAGCGGCCTCGCCTGCACCGGCGTCACCCTGGTCGCCGTCACCGGCGGCCGGACGGCGCTCGCCCCGCCGGGCCTGCGCACCGAGGGCGCGCGGTCGGTGCTGCTGCTCACCCGGGTGCGGCGGCACACCGGGGAACTCGACGTGGTCGCCGAGGGCCGCGCCCTGCGCGAGCTGCTCGACGACGCCACCGGGACCTCGTACGACGGCCTCCTCGCCCGTCACCTCCCCCCGCACCGCACCGCCTACGAACGCGTCACCCTGGACCTGGCCGCCGGCCCGGACGAACGCGCCCTGCCGGGCTCGGAGTTGCTCACCCGGCCGCGCAGCGCCGCCCTGCTCGAACGGCTCTTCGCGGCCGGCCGCTACCACCTGCTGTCCTCCAGCGGCCTGTTCCCGCCCCGCCTCACCGGACTGTGGACCGGTGACTGGGACACCGCCTGGTCCGGCGCCTTCACCAACGACGCCAACCTCAACCTCCAGACCGCCTCCGCCGCCGCCGCGGCCCTCCCCGAGGTCACCGAGGCACTGGCCGCCCTGATCCGGCGGCAGTTGCCCGACTGGCGGGACAACGCCCGCGCGGTCTTCGGCACCCGGGGCGTCGTCGCGCCCGCCCACAGCGACGGCGAGTCGGGGCACTCGTACCACTTCAGCCGCGAGTACCCGCTGCACCTGTGGACCGCCGGCGCCGACTGGCTGCTCAAGCCCCTCGTCGACCACGACGACACCCGCGGCGAACGCGACCCGGACACCGCCGCCGCGCTCGCCGAGGTCGCCCTGTTCTACGAGGACTTCCTCACCCGCACCGACAGCGAGGGGCGGCTGGTCGTCGTTCCCTCCTACTCGCCGGAGAACCGGCCCGCCAACGCGAGCTGGGGCACCGTCAACGCGGCCATGGACCTCTCCGCGGCCCGGCACGCCCTGCGCACCGCCGCCGCGTACCACCCGGAGCACGCCGACCGCTGGCGGGCGCTCGCCGACCGGCTGCCCCCGCACCGGATCAACGCCGACGGGGCGCTCGCCGAATGGGCGTGGCCCGGCCTGGAGGACTCCTACGACCACCGCCACCTCAGCCACCTCTACGGCGTCTGGCCACTGGACGAGATCACCCCCTACGACACCCCCGACCTGGCCGCCGCCGCCCACCGCGCCCTGGAACTGCGGGGCGCCGAGAACGACTCCGCGCACGGCCATCTGCACCACGCGCTGATCGCGGCCCGCCTCCGGGACGGCGAGCGGGTCACCCACGCGCTCGGCCAGGTCCTCGACGGCGACTTCTTCCACGCCTCCCTGATGAGCGCGCACTACCCGCACCGCCACGTCTACAACGCCGACGCCGCCCACACCCTGCCCGCCGTGCTGATCGAGGCGCTCGTCCAGTCCACCCCCGACCGGCTGGTCCTGCTGCCGGCACCCCTCCCGGCGTACCCGAGCGGCGAACTGCGCGGCATCCGCACCCGCTTCGGTGCCGAACTCGACCTCACCTGGTCCCCGGACGCCGTCACCGCCGTCGTCCGGCCGACCCGTACCCACCGCATCGACCTGTGGACTTCCGCCGGCGTCGAACCGCTCGACCTCGTCGCCGGAGAAGACCGCGTCCTCACCCCGAAGACGCGGTGACCCCCGCAATTCCCCCCACCCATGGAAGGAACGCCATGGCAACAAGCACCCTGAGCAGGATCACCAAGGTCCTGCTGGCGCCCGCCCTCGCGCTCGGCGCGACGGTCGGACTCGCCTCCGCCCCCGCGCACGCCGCCGTCTGGAGCTCCTGCGACCAGTGGGGCAACACCGGCCTCAACGGCTACACGCTCTACAACAACATCTGGGGTTCCGGCGCCGGCGCCCAGTGCGTCTGGGCCAACTCCGGCACCGACTGGGGCGTGTGGGCGAACCACCCCGACACCGGCGGCATCAAGTCCTACCCGAACGCCAAGAAGGTGATCAACAAGTCGATCACCTCCCTCTCCTCGCTCACCAGCAGCTACAACGTCACCGTCCCGTCCTCGGGCGCGTACAACACCTCGTACGACATCTGGGACACGGACTACGACTACGAGATCATGCTCTGGGTCAACCACAACGGCGCCGTGGGCCCGCTCGGCAGCCCGCAGGGCACCGTGAGCCTCGGCGGCCACACCTGGAACGTCCACAAGGGCAGCAACGGACACAACGAGGTCTTCTCGTTCCTGCGCACCTCGGACTCGAACTCCGGCACCGTGAACATCCTCCCGATCCTGAAGTGGATCAAGGACACCAAGGGCTGGATGGGCAACGAGACCATCGGTGACGTGCAGTTCGGCTACGAGATCACCTCGTCGTCCGGCGGGCTGGACTTCCGCACCAACAACCTGACGGTGTCGGGCGGCTAGTCACCGCGTCTTTGTGCCGCCCGCACCGGTGCACGGTGCGGGCGGCCTCGTGCTTCCCGGCGACGCCCGGCCGCCATAACGCCGTGCAGGGGCCGGAGCGGGAGTTCCGGCGCGGTGACCGGCGCGACTACGTTTTCGGCGATCACAGTGGAGCGCGTCCGCGAGACACAGTTCGCCCGCCCCGCGTTCGCGGGCGCGCTCCAGGTCAGGCACGCCCCGTCCTTCCGCCCCCACCGAGGAGACCGAGGAATCCGCCATGACACCATCCGCCCCCGATGAACCCGGTACCGGCGCCGACCGCCCGATCAGCCGCAAGAACCTGCTCAGGGCGGCCGTCGCCGCCGGTGCCGCCGTCCCGTTGCTCGCGACGGGCACGGTGGCGCTCGCCAGGGACGCCGGCACCCAGGGACGGGACCTCGCGCCGACACCGTTCTGCGACGACGGCGACGATCCCACGATCCCCCAGATGGAGGGTCCCTACTTCAAGCCGAACTCCCCGTTGCGCGGCAACCTCGTGACCCCGGGCACCCCGGGCACCCCGCTCACCGTCAGCGGTTACGTCTTCGGCCGCAACTGTGTCCCGCTGAGCGGGGTCCTGCTCGACTTCTGGCAGGCCGACAACGCGGGCGCTTACGACAACGTCGGGTACACCTTCCGCGGGCACCAGTTCACCGACGCCTCCGGCGCCTTCAGCCTGCGGACGATCGTGCCCGGTCTCTATCCGGGCCGTACCCGCCACATCCACGTCAAGGCCCAGGCGCCCGGTGAGCCCGTCCTGACCACCCAGCTGTACTTCCCCGGCGAGCCCCGCAACAACACGGACACGATCTACGACCCGGCGCTGCTGATGAACGTCCGCGACGTCGGCGGCGGCAAGGAAGCCACCTTCGACTTCGTGCTCGACGTCGAGGGCGACCCGACGGATCCGCCGACGGACCCGCCCACCGACCCGCCGGGCGGAAGCTGGGCTCCCGGCCGCCCGTACGCGGCGGGCGACCGGGTCACCTACGGGGGCGCCGGGTACCGCTGTCTGCAGGCCCACACCTCGATGGCCGGCTGGGAGCCGCCCAACGTTCCGGCGCTGTGGCGCCGCGAGTGACAGCGGGCGGGTGAGCTACTGGGCGGGTGCCGGGCCCGAGCTGGCGCGGACGGTCAGTTCGGGCGCGATCAGCACGACCTCGTCGCCGCCCCGCCCGTCGAGCTTGGCGACCAGCTGTTCCACGGCGAGCCGGCCCATCTCCTGCGCGGGGACGGCGACCGACGTCAGCCGCACCGAGGCCTGCACGGCGACCTGCTCCGGGCAGATCGCGACCACCGAGACGTCCTCGGGCACGGCCCGGCCCTGCTGCCGCAGCAGGGCGAGCAGCGGTTCCACCGCCGACTCGTTCTGCACGACGAAGCCCGTGGTGCCGGGGCGTTCGTCGAGGATCCGGGCGAGCGTCACGGCCATCGCGTCGTACCCGCCCTCGCAGGGCCGGTGCAGCAGCCGCAGTCCCAGCTCCCGCGCCCGGCCGCGCAGCCCGTCCAGGGTGCGCTCGGCGAAGCCGGTGTGCCGTTCGTAGACCGCCGGTGCCTCGCCGATGACGGCGATGTCGTGGTGCCCCCGCTTGGCGAGGTGCTCCACGCACAGCGCGCCGGTGGCCTTGAAGTCGAGGTCGACGCAGGTCAGGCCGGTGGTGTCGGCGGGGAGACCGATCAGCACCGCCGGCCGGTCGGTCTCCCGCAGCAGCGGGAGGCGCTCGTCGTCGAGTTCGACGTCCATCAGGATCATGCCGTCGGCGAGTCCGCTGCCCGCGACCCGGCGCACCGCGTCCGGGCCCTCCTCACCGGTGAGCAGCAGCACGTCGTACCCGTGGGTGCGGGCCGTGGTGGCCACCGCGATGGCGATCTCCATCATCACCGGCACGTACATGTCCGTACGCAGCGGGATCATCAGCGCGATGATGTTGGACCTGCTGCTGGCCAGGGCGCGGGCCCCGGCGTTCGGGTGGTACCCGAGTTCGCGGATGCTCCGCTCGACCCGCTGCCGGGTGTTCACGGAGATGGACCGCTTGCCGCTGAGGACATAGCTCACCGTGCTCGCGGAGACTCCGGCGTGCTGGGCGACCTCGGCGAGGGTGACCATCCAGTCTCCAAGCTTGTGAAGCGCTTCGACAGTGCGCTCGATGTACAGGGGGTGGGTGAGGGTGATCCGACAGTAGCCTCACAGGATGACGGGTGTCCATAGGCTGTCGAAGCGCTTCGACAGCTTTCTCCGGAGCCGGGCCGGACCGTTCCTCGGGAGCCGGGCCGGACCGAAGGGGGCGCCGGAGGAATTGTCCCTCACTCCCGCCCGCCCTCCGGGGGCGGGCGCGTCGGCCGTACGGCCGCACGAAGGGTGGCGGGGCGGCTACGAATCGGGTACATACGATCGGGTAGCACCAGTCAGTAATGTAATGACACCATCCCATTCGCGGCGAGGTGAGCCTCATGTCCGCAGCACCCGAGACACCCCGGTCCCCGTCCCGACCCACCGTCACCGAACGTGAGGCCCGCCAGGTGGCGGAGGCCGCCCGGGAACAGGACTGGCGCAAGCCCAGCTTCGCCAAGGAACTGTTCCTCGGCCGCTTCCGGCTCGACCTGATCCACCCCCACCCCCTGCCCGCCGACGAGCACGTCCAGCGCGGCGAGGAGTTCCTCGCCAAGCTCCGCGACTTCTGCGAGACGAAGATCGACGGCGCCCGGATCGAGCGCGACGCCCTGATCCCCGACGACGTGATCACCGGGCTCAAGGAGCTCGGCGCCTTCGGCATGAAGATCGACACCAAGTACGGCGGCCTCGGCCTCACCCAGGTCTACTACAACAAGGCCCTCGCCCTGGTCGGCTCCGCCAACCCGGCGATCGGCGCGCTGCTCTCCGCGCACCAGTCGATCGGCGTACCGCAGCCGCTGAAGATCTTCGGCACGCGGGAGCAGAAGGAGACGTTCCTGCCGCGCTGCGCCCGCACCGACATCTCGGCCTTCCTGCTCACCGAGCCCGACGTCGGCTCGGACCCGGCACGCCTGGCCACCACCGCCGTACCCGAGGGCGACGAGTACGTCCTCGACGGAGTGAAGCTGTGGACCACCAACGGCGTGGTCGCCGACCTCCTCGTGGTCATGGCGCGGGTGCCGAAGTCCGAGGGCCACCGGGGCGGCATCACCGCGTTCGTGGTGGAGGCGGCCTCCGAGGGCGTCACCGTGGAGAACCGCAACGCCTTCATGGGCCTGCGCGGACTGGAGAACGGCGTCACCCGCTTCCACCGGGTCCGCGTCCCCGCCGCCCACCGCATCGGCGAGGAGGGCCAGGGCCTGAAGATCGCCCTGACCACGCTCAACACCGGCCGGCTGTCCCTGCCCGCGATGTGCGTCGGCTCCGGGAAGTGGTGTCTGAAGATCGCCCGCGAGTGGTCGGCGGCCCGGGAGCAGTGGGGCAAGCCGGTGGCGCTGCACGAGGCCGTCGGCTCCAAGATCGCGTTCATCGCGGCGACCACCTTCGCCCTGGAGGCCGTGGTCGACCTCTCCTCGCAGATGGCCGACGAGGACCGCAACGACATCCGCATCGAGGCCGCCCTCGCCAAGCTGTACGGCTCGGAGATGGCCTGGCTGATGGCCGACGAACTGGTCCAGATCCGCGGCGGACGCGGCTTCGAGACCGCCGAGTCCCTGCGGGCGCGCGGCGAGCGGGCGGTCCCGGCCGAGCAGATGCTGCGCGACCTGCGGATCAACCGCATCTTCGAGGGCTCCACGGAGATCATGCACCTGCTGATCGCCCGCGAGGCCGTCGACGCCCACCTCTCGGTCGCCGGCGACCTGATCGACCCCGAGAAGTCCCTCGGCGACAAGGCGAAGGCGGGCGCGGGCGCGGGCCTCTTCTACGCCAAGTGGCTGCCGAAGCTCGTCGCCGGACCCGGACAGCTCCCCGGCACGTACGGCGGGTTCAAGCACGGCGTCGACCTCTCCGGGCACCTGCGCTACGTCGAGCGCACCTCCCGCAAGCTCGCCCGCTCCACCTTCTACGCCATGTCCCGCTGGCAGGGGAGGATGGAGACCAAGCAGGGCTTCCTGGGCCGGATCGTCGACATCGGCGCCGAACTGTTCGCCATGAGCGCCGCCTGCGTCCGCGCGGAACTCCTGCGCGGCCGGGGCGAGAACGGCCGCGAGGCCTATCAGCTCGCCGACGCCTTCTGCCGCCAGGCCCGCATCCGCGTCGAGGAACTCTTCGACCGCCTGTGGACCAACACCGACGACATCGACCGCAAGGTCGTCAAGGGCGTCCTCTCCGGCACGTACGAGTGGCTGGAGCAGGGCATCATCGACCCCTCGGACGACGGCCCCTGGATCGCCGACGCCTCCCCGGGCCCCTCCGAACGGGAGAACGCCCATCGGCCGATCCGCTGACACGGGGGAGACCCGCGGTTCCTCTCGCCCGCGGTCCGCACGCCACCCCGGAGGTGTCCACCGGACAGGACGGAGCCCATGCGATCCGATCCCCCGCCCGACCGGCCGGCCGTATCCGCGAGGTGCGGGAGTCCCGGGAACCCGGCCGGGAGGAACCGGGCGGGACGACCGGGCGCGGCGCCCGGAGGATCGGGCAGATCGAGCGTGGAGCCCCGGACGCGCGTTTCCACGGCCTGCTGATCGCACAAGCCTTCGACGTCCCGCCCGCGGATCCGGCCGTCGGCCGAGCGGCGGTTCGTCCGCCGGCCGTGCACGGGACGTCAGCCGCCCCGCCGGGGCGCGGGGAGGGACCGGCCGGGGAATCCGGCCGGTCCCTCCGCGCGGAAGGACATATGACCGACCCGCCGGGGCGGGGCCCGGACCGTGCGCGTGACCCGACACAATGGGGTCCATGACCGACGCTCCAGCCCCCCTCGCCGACCCGCACCTCGTCTACGACCCCGTGGCGGGAGACGGACCGAAGGACGTGGTGATCCTCGGCTCCACCGGGTCGATCGGCACCCAGGCCATCGACCTCGTGCTGCGCAACCCCGACCGCTTCCGGGTCACCGGCCTGTCCGCCAACGGCGGCCGGGTCGCCCTCCTCGCCGAGCAGGCCCACCGGCTGCGGGTGCGTACCGTCGGTGTCGCCCGCGAGGACGTCGTACCGGCGCTGCGCGAGGCGCTGTCCGCGCGGTACGGGGCGGGGGAGCCGCTGCCCGAGATCCTGGCCGGGAAGGACGCGGCCACCCACCTCGCCGCCTCCGACTGCCACACCGTCCTCAACGGCATCACCGGCTCCATCGGTCTCGCCCCGACCCTCGCCGCCCTGGAGGCGGGCCGCACCCTCGCGCTCGCCAACAAGGAGTCGCTCATCGTCGGCGGCCCGCTGGTCAAGGCCCTCGCCGAGCCCGGTCAGATCATCCCGGTCGACTCCGAGCACGCCGCCCTCTTCCAGGCGCTGGCCGCCGGCACCCGCGCGGACGTCCGCAGGCTCGTCGTCACCGCCTCCGGCGGCCCCTTCCGCGGCCGCACCAAGGAGCAGCTCGCCGACGTCACCGTCGAGGACGCCCTCGCGCACCCCACCTGGGCCATGGGGCCGGTCATCACGATCAACTCCGCGACCCTCGTCAACAAGGGCCTGGAGGTCATCGAGGCGCACCTGCTGTACGACATTCCCTTCGACCGCATTGAGGTCGTCGTGCACCCGCAGTCGTATGTCCACTCGATGGTCGAGTTCACGGACGGATCGACACTGGCCCAGGCGACGCCCCCCGACATGCGGGGGCCGATCGCCATCGGCCTCGGCTGGCCCGAACGGGTCCCCGACGCCGCCCCGGTCTTCGACTGGAGCAAGGCGTCCACCTGGGAGTTCTTCCCCCTCGACGACGAGGCGTTCCCCTCGGTGAACCTCGCCCGGCGCGTCGGCGAGCTCGCGGGAACCGCCCCGGCGGTGTTCAATGCCGCGAACGAGGAGTGCGTGGAGGCGTTCCGCGCCGGCACGCTGCCCTTCAACGGGATCATGGAGACCGTCACCCGGGTGGTCGAGGAACACGGCACCCCCGCGTCGGGAACTTCACTGACCGTGTCGGACGTCCTCGAAGCTGAGACCTGGGCGCGGACGAGAGCCCGGGAACTGACAGTCCGGACGGCGAGCGCGGAGGCGCGTGCATGACGACCCTGATGTTCATCCTCGGCATAGTCGTCTTCGCGGCCGGCCTGCTGTTCTCGATCGCGTGGCACGAGCTGGGCCATCTGTCCACGGCCAAGATGTTCGGCATCCGCGTGCCCCAGTACATGGTCGGCTTCGGCCCGACCCTCTGGTCGCGGAACAAGGGCGAGACCGAGTACGGCGTCAAGGCGATCCCGTTCGGCGGCTACATCCGCATGATCGGCATGTTCCCGCCCGGCCCCGACGGCCGCATCGAGGCCCGTTCCACCTCGCCGTGGCGCGGCATGATCGAGGACGCCCGCTCGGCAGCCTTCGAGGAGCTCGAGCCCGGCGACGAGAAGCGCCTGTTCTACACGCGCAAGCCGTGGAAACGGGTCATCGTGATGTTCGCGGGCCCGTTCATGAACCTGATCCTCGCGGTGGCGCTGTTCCTCACCGTGCTGATGGGCTTCGGCATCCAGCAGCAGACCACCACCGTCAGCTCGGTCTCGCAGTGCGTGATCGCGCAGACCGAGAACCGCGACGACTGCAAGAAGTCCGACCCCCAGTCCCCGGCCGCCGCCGCGGGGATGAAGGCCGACGACAGGATCGTCGCCTTCGCCGGGGTCAGGACCGACGACTGGGGCGTCCTCTCCGACCTCATCCGCGACAGCGCCGGCAAGAGCGTGCCGATCGTCGTCGAACGCGACGGCCGGGAGGTCACCCTCCAGGCGAAGATCGCGACCAACATGGTCGCCAAGAAGGACGCCAACGGCGCCTACGTCGAGGGTGAGTACGTCAAGGCCGGCTTCCTCGGCTTCAGCGCGGCCACCGGAGTCGTCAAACAGGACTTCGGCGACTCCGTGGTCTGGATGACCGACCGGGTCGGCGACGCCGTCGACTCCCTCGCCGCCCTGCCGTCCAAGATCCCCGCCCTGTGGGACGCGGCCTTCGGCGACGGCCCCCGCGAACCCGACTCCCCGATGGGCGTCGTCGGCGCGGCCCGGGTCGGCGGTGAGATCGCCACCCTCGACATCCCGGCCTCGCAGCAGGTGGCCATGTTCGTGATGATGCTCGGGATGTTCAACCTCTCCCTGTTCCTGTTCAACATGCTCCCGCTGCTGCCGCTCGACGGCGGGCACATCGCGGGCGCCCTGTGGGAGTCGCTGCGCCGCAACATCGCCAGGGTGCTGCGCCGCCCCGACCCGGGCCCGTTCGACGTGGCGAAACTGATGCCGGTGGCGTACGTGGTGGCAGGGGTCTTCGTCTGCTTCACCATCCTCGTCCTGATCGCGGACGTGGTGAATCCGGTACGCATCTCATAACTCCCGGGAGGCGACACCCGCCGTTCACGACGGCCTGGGACCCTTTGGTTCCGGGCCGTCGCCCTTTGAGTGGGTTTAGGGGCGGGATGTGCTCGGGCGTTGGCCATTGCCGTAATCTCGGAGCCCGGAGCCCGCTGCTCACGGGG
This sequence comes from Streptomyces sp. NPDC053426, assembly GCF_055585405.1. Classification (NCBI taxonomy): domain Bacteria; kingdom Bacillati; phylum Actinomycetota; class Actinomycetes; order Kitasatosporales; family Streptomycetaceae; genus Streptomyces; species Streptomyces sp. NPDC053426. The sequence continues at coordinate 316,771 of NZ_JBVJKE010000010.1, forward strand.
AGCCGGACCTAGATCCACGACTTGGGGTTGCACAGCAGATGACTGCGATTTCTCTCGGCATGCCGTCCGTTCCGACCAAGCTCGCCGAGCGCCGGAAGAGCCGGCAGATCCAGGTCGGATCCGTGGCGGTGGGCGGGGACGCCCCCGTGTCCGTGCAGTCGATGACGACCACGCGCACGTCCGACATCGGCGCCACCCTCCAGCAGATCGCCGAGCTCACCGCCTCCGGCTGCCAGATCGTCCGGGTCGCCTGCCCCACGCAGGACGACGCCGACGCGCTGGCCGTGATCGCGAAGAAGTCGCAGATCCCGGTGATCGCCGACATCCACTTCCAGCCCAAGTACGTCTTCGCCGCCATCGAGGCCGGCTGCGCGGCGGTCCGGGTGAACCCCGGCAACATCAAGCAGTTCGACGACAAGGTCAAGGAGATCGCCAGGGCGGCGAAGGACCACGGCACCCCGATCCGCATCGGCGTGAACGCCGGGTCGCTGGACCGGCGCCTGCTCCAGAAGTACGGCAAGGCGACCCCCGAGGCGCTGGCCGAGTCCGCCCTGTGGGAGGCGTCCCTCTTCGAGGAGCACGACTTCCGCGACATCAAGATCTCCGTCAAGCACAACGACCCGGTCGTCATGGTCGAGGCCTACCGCCAGCTCGCCGCCCAGTGCGACTACCCCCTCCACCTCGGCGTCACCGAGGCCGGGCCCGCCTTCCAGGGCACCATCAAGTCGGCCGTCGCCTTCGGCGCGCTGCTCTCCCAGGGCATCGGCGACACCATCCGCGTCTCCCTGTCGGCCCCGCCGGTCGAGGAGATCAAGGTCGGCATCCAGATCCTGGAGTCGCTCAACCTGCGCCAGCGCGGCCTGGAGATCGTCTCCTGCCCCTCCTGCGGACGCGCCCAGGTCGACGTGTACAAGCTCGCCGAGGAGGTCACGGCCGGGCTGGAGGGCATGGAGGTGCCGCTGCGGGTGGCCGTCATGGGCTGTGTCGTCAACGGTCCCGGCGAGGCCCGCGAGGCCGACCTCGGCGTCGCCTCCGGCAACGGCAAGGGGCAGATCTTCGTGAAGGGCGAGGTCATCAAGACCGTCCCCGAGTCGAAGATCGTGGAGACGCTGATCGAGGAGGCGATGAAGATCGCCGAGGAGATGGAGAAGGACGGCGTGGCCTCGGGCGAACCGCAGATCTCGGTGGCGGGCTGACGGGTCCTCACCCGTGCCGGGCGGCGTGATCCGGCCCGTCCGGCACGTGAGGACGAGGCCCTTTCCGGGCCGGAGCGGGGATCTGGGGGCGGCGGTCCCCAGCTCGCGAAGGTACAGTGCGGAGAAATCAGCAGACCCCAGTGTGTGAGGCCCCGCACGTGTTGACGCAGACCACATCCCGGGTCCTCGAACCGAGTGACCTGGCCGCCGCACTCGCCGTACTCGACCGCGAGCCGGTCGCGAACGCCTTCGTGACGGCCCGCGTCCAGATCGCGGGCCTGGACCCGTGGCGGCTCGGCGGCGAGATGTGGGGCTGGTACGAGGGGGGCGTCCTGACGTCCCTGTGCTACGCGGGCGCCAACCTGGTGCCCATCTGCGCCACCCCCCGGGCCGTCCGCGCCTTCGCCGACCGTGCCCGGCGGGCCGGCCGCCGCTGCTCCTCGATCGTCGGCCCGGCCGAGCCCACCGCCGCGCTCTGGCGGCTGCTCGAACCCCAGTGGGGCCCCGCCCGCGAGGTCCGCACCCACCAGCCCCTCATGGTCACCGACCGCCTGTCCGACCTCATAGCCCCCGACCCCTACGTCCGCCGCGTCCGCAAGGACGAACTCGAGACGGTCATGCCGGCGTGCGTGGCGATGTTCACCGAGGAGGTCGGCGTCTCCCCGCTGGCCGGCGACGGCGGCCTGCTCTACCAGGCCCGGGTCGCCGAGCTCGTCGGCGCCGGCCGCGCCTTCGCCCGCTTCGGCACCGACGGCAAGGTCGTCTTCAAGGCCGAGATCGGCGCCGCGACCGACCGCGCCTGCCAGATCCAGGGCGTCTGGGTGGCCCCCGAACACCGGGGCAAGGGCGTCGCCGCGCCCGGCATGGCGGCCGTCCTGCGCTACGCCCTGACGGAGATAGCGCCCGTGGCGAGCCTCTACGTCAACGACTTCAACACGCCCGCCCGCAGGACGTACGAGAGGGTGGGCTTCCAGGAGGTCGGCGCCTTCATGAGCGTGCTGTTCTGAGCGGGCACGCCCTGTAGTCTCCCCGGCATGGTGCGCTTTCCCGGTCACGGCCGCCCCCACCCCGACGACATCGTGATCGGTCCCCTCGACCTCCCCGGCCACGTCGACGAGGCGCTGGCGGTGCAGGCGGTGGCGTTCGGGCTCGGCCCCGACGAGGTGGCCGTACGCCGGCAGATCGTGCTGCGGCACATGACCCTCCCGGGCGCCCGGGCCTTCGGCGCCACCGTCAAGGGCCGGCTGGCCGGCTTCGTCTACGGCATGCCCAACGACCGCGCCCACTGGTGGTCCACCGTCGTCGAGCCCTATCTGCGCGCCCGTGGCCACGACGACTGGCTCGACGACTCCTTCGTCATCACCGAGCTGCACGTCCACCCCCGGCACCAGAAGCACGGCATCGGCCGCGCCCTGATCACCACGATCACCGACGGCGCCGAGCAGCCCCGCTCGATCCTCTCCGCGATCGACGTCGAGAGCCCCGCCCGCCGGCTGTACCGCTCGCTCGGCTACCAGGACCTCGCCCGCCAGGTCCTCTTCCCCGGCGCCCCCAAGCCGTACGCCGTCATGGGCGCCCCGCTGCCCCTCCTCCGCCGATAGGGACAATGGATTTCCGCCGTCCCGTCCCGCCCGGCTAACCTCCTGTCATCACCCAGACGCAGCAGGAGTACGGAAACCATGGCGAACGCACCGGTCCAGCGCATGTCCCAGTTGATGGCGAAGACGCTGCGCGACGACCCGGCGGACGCCGAGGTCCTCAGCCACAAGCTTCTCGTCCGGGCCGGCTATGTGCGCCGCACCGCCGCCGGCATCTGGACCTGGCTGCCCCTCGGCAAGAAGGTCCTCGCCAACGTCGAGCGGATCGTCCGCGAGGAGATGGACGCCATCGGCGCCCAGGAGGTGCTGCTCCCCGCGCTGCTGCCGCGTGAGCCCTACGAGGCGACCGGCCGCTGGGACGAGTACGGCCCCGAGCTGTTCCGCCTCCAGGACCGCAAGGGCGGCGACTACCTCCTCGGCCCCACCCACGAGGAGATCTTCACGCTGATGGTGAAGGACCAGGCGTCCTCCTACAAGGACCTGCCGGTCATCCTCTACCAGATCCAGTCCAAGTTCCGCGACGAGGCCCGCCCCCGCGCCGGCATCCTGCGCGGCCGCGAGTTCCTGATGAAGGACTCGTACTCCTTCGACCTGGAGGACGAGGGCCTGGCGAAGTCGTACGCCCTGCACCGCCAGGCGTACCAGAAGGTCTACGAGCGCCTGGGCCTCGACTACCGCATCGTCGCGGCCACCGCCGGCGCCATGGGCGGCTCCAAGTCCGAGGAGTTCCTCGCCCCCGCCGAGGCCGGCGAGGACACCTTCGCGGACTGCCCGAACTGCGACTTCGCCGCCAACACCGAGGCGATCGCCTACGAGCTGAAGCCGGTCGACGCCGCCGGTGTCCCGGCCGCCGAGGACATCCCCACGCCCGACACCCCGACCATCGAGACCCTCGCCGCCCAGCTCGGCGTCGAGGCCTCGGCCACGCTGAAGAACCTGCTGGTCAAGGTGGACGGTGAGATCGTCGCCGTGGGCGTGCCCGGTGACCGCGAGGTCGACATGGACAAGGTCGAGGCGCACTTCGCCCCGGCCGCGGTGGAGATGGTCACCGAGGCCGACTTCATCGCCCGCCCCGACCTGGTGCGCGGCTACGTCGGTCCGCAGGGCCTGGGCAAGGTGACGTACATCGCCGACCCGCGCGTGGCCCCGGGCACCGCCTGGATCACGGGCGCCAACAAGGCCGACACGCACGCGAAGAACGTGGTCGCGGGCCGCGACTTCGAGGTCGACGCGTACGTGGACGTCGTGGTGGTCCAGGAGGGCGACCCCTGCCCCAAGTGCGGCACGGGCCTGCGGCTGGACCGCGCCATCGAGATCGGCCACATCTTCCAGCTGGGCCGCAAGTACGCCGATGCCCTCAAGCTCGACGTCCTCGGCCAGAACGGCAAGCCGGTCCGCGTCACCATGGGCTCCTACGGCATCGGCGTCTCCCGCGCGGTGGCGGCCCTCGCCGAGCAGACCGCCGACGACAAGGGTCTGTGCTGGCCCGCCGAGGTCGCCCCGGCCGACGTCCACGTGGTCGCCGCCGGCAAGGCCCTCCAGACCGAGCTGGCCCTCGACGTCTCCGAGAAGCTGTCCGCCGCCGGCCTCCGCGTCCTGGTCGACGACCGCCCCGGCGTCTCCCCGGGCGTGAAGTTCACCGACTCGGAGCTGATCGGCGTCCCGCAGATCCTGGTCGCCGGCCGCCGCGCGGCGGAAGGCGTCGTCGAGCTCAAGGACCGCCGCACGGGCGAACGCGAGGAGCTCACCGTCGACGAGGCCGTCGCCCGCCTCACGGCGTGACGGCGTGACGGGGCCCGTGCCGGCCATCCGCCGCACGGGCCCCGGATCTCACCCGGCCCGTCTCACTTCCACGGGTCGGTGAACGACCGGCCGGGCACCGGCTTGGCGACGAGCGCGACGGCCGTGAAGAAGTTGACCTGGCCGATCGCGAACACCAGGGTGGCGAGCGCCTTCGGCTCGTAGTGCCCGGCCACCTCGGCGTACAGCGCGTCGGAGACCCGCTCGCCGTCCGCGGACGGCTGGAGCACGGCTTCCACGAGGGCCAGCGCGGCGCGCTCGGCACCGGTGAAGTACGGCGAGTCCCACCAGGACGCCACCGAGGCGATCCGCTCCTCCGACTGCCCGGCCTTCCGCAGGAAGCCCGTGTGCAGGACGGTCAGGTAGGTGCTGCCGGCGATCTGCCCGGCGCGCAGCTGGACCAGGCTGATCGTGGAGCGCGGCACCGACCCGTTGCCGGTGACCTTGAACAGCGCCGCCGACACCTCCGCCAGCTCGGGAACGAGCTCCGCGGGGTCCTCGGTCATCCGCGGGGCCATCGGGATCTCCGCCGTGATCGAACGCGTTTCCATTTCCGTCTCCTTGGGACTGTCTTGTTCGCTGACACCGACCTGACGGATCGCGACGGAAAAGTGTGACGGAGGCTCCGGACCGAGAACGAGAACCGGTCCGGGGGGTGTGGTGCGGACCAGGTCGGCTCCGGCGAGCGGTGCCCTGCCGCCGAGCCGAGCGGGGTCCGGTGGCGGGGCACCTCCCCGCGCCCTTCGGACAGTCGGGGGAGTGCCCCGATGCGGAGGAGGGCGTCAGGGCGGAGCCTTGCCGGTCGACGACAACGCGGCGGCGGGGGCCCTCCCGTGCGTGAGGCCCCCGCTCGAGCGGAGCCGGGCGCGGGGGAGCGGTGGCCGGGGCCCGTGGCCTCGGCGAGGTCCGGACGGCGACCCTCAGAGCCAGCTCGCGAACTCCAGGAGGAGTTCCGCGTCCTGTTCGCGGCCCACGCGGCGGGCCCGTACGCCCGATTCCACCGCGCGGAACAGGGTCCAGCCGCTCAGGCGTTCGCGGTCGACCTCCAGGGACTCCGCGAGGCGCTTCACCCGGCGGCGGGTCGTCGTGGCGCCGGAGGTCTGGGCGATGAGGTCCTCCACGCGGTCGCGGACCAGCCGGGCCAGGTCGAACGCGTGCTCGCCGACCACCGGGTCCGGCCCCACCGCCAGCCACGGCGTGCGCTCCCCGGACAGCACCTTGCTCTGCCGGAACGTCCCGTGCAGCAGCCGGTGCTCGGGCGGCGCCGCCAGCAGCTCCTCGCGGGCCGTCAGCGCCGCCTCCACCAGCGGAGCCACCTCCGGGTCGGCCGCCGCGCTCGCCCGCATCGCCCGCGCCTGCCGCTCCGTGCGCTCGGCCACCGTCTCGAAGCCGTGCTCCTCCGGCGGGTCGACCCAGAGCCGGCGCAGCGTCCCCGCCGCCTCCAGCAACGCCTTCGCCTCCGGCAACGACCGCACCGACACATCCGGGTGCAGCCGCTCCAGCAGCAGCACCCCCTCGGTCACGCCCGCGGCCGGCTCCAGCAGCCGGACCGCCCCCAGACCGCCCCAGTGGGCCAGCGCGGCCCGCTCGCTCTCCGGGCGCGCCCGGCGCGGCGCCAGCTTCAGCACGGCGGGCGTCCCGTCGGCCGTCCGCACCAGCACGACCAGGCTGCTGCGCCCGCCCGGCACCTGCACCCGCTCCACGGTCAACTCACGCTGTGCGACGGCCTCGCGCGCCGTCTCCGGCAGCCTCTCCAGCCAGTCGTCACCCTCGGGCGCCGTCTCACCGAGCGCCCTCACCAGACGCTTCGGCGGTTCGAAAACCATGCGCGAGTCGTTCCCTTCCTGCTGTACGCGGGGCCCGCCGCCCCGTCACGCCGTCGGCGCCGGGGACCCCGAAGCCGTACCGCCCCGCTCGGTGAGCCCAGGGAAGGCTACGCTCTCGCCGCTCCAGCGCACCGACCGCACCGCCGCCTCCCGCATCGCCTCGGCGGCCCCCCGCCGCCGCTCGCCGCCGCTCGCGCGCACCAGATCGGCGTACACCCCGGCCACCCGGTCCTCCAGCTCCGCCGCCAGCCGCAGCGCCGCCGCCGCGTCCGGCACCGGGAACGGCAGCGCGTACCCCGCGGCGGCGGCGACGGGCGCGCCCCCCGCGTCCTTCACCGCGCGCACCAGCGCGTCCCTGCGCGCCCGGTGCGCGTCGTACGCCGTCCGTGCCTCGGTGCGCCGGTCCTCGCCGATGCGCCCGCCGACGACCCCGTAGCCGTACACCGCCGCGTGCTCCGCCGCCAGCGCGGCCTGGAGAGCCCGCAGTTCCCGGTCCTTCGCCTCGCGCGACTCGCTCACCCTCGTCCCTCCGTCAGCAGGTACACATGCGCCGCCCCGGCCGCCGCCACCGAGGCCAGCAGCCGGGCCGGCTCGCCCGGCGCGTCGAGCAGCGCCTTCGCGCGCCGGTCGGCGAGCTCCCGCTCGGCGGCGGCGAGTTCGGCGAGGGCGTCCTTCTCCTTCGCGGGCACGGCGGGCACGGTGGCCGACGCGGAGACCGAGGGCGAGCCCGGTCCGGACGACGACGGCGACAGCGACGGCGACGGGGACGGCGAGGGCTCCGCCGTCTCCTCGAACGCCTCCGCGTGCCGTACGACCTCCGCGCGCAGCGGACGCAGCCGCTCCGCCAGCTTCGGATGCGCGGCCACGACCGCGTCGTACCGCTCGGCCAGTTCCCTGCTGTCCCGGGCCGCACGCGCGCGTGCCCGGTCGGCGGCCGAGGGACGGCTGCCGCCGGAGGCGCCGGGGTCCTCGGACCCGGCGGAGCAGCCCGCCACCAGCAGGGCCGCCGGGGCGACGGCGAGCAGACTCCTTCTGCGCGGCCCCGAACGGGCGCGCGGAGACAGGGGGAACGACACGGCAGACGTCCTCGGGAGCTCGTACGGACGGGGCGACGGAAAAGGGCGGGCCGGAGCCCGTGATCACCGTACCCGTGCGCCCGCGCGGGAGCGCCCAGCGGCACCCTCCGTGACCGGGTGGACAGCAACACCCTCCGCGACCGGATACCCTTTGACCAGACACGCGCACCGTCCCACAACAGCACACGCGGCCGAGGAGTCACCCGGATGAGCACCACCCAGAGCGAGAGGCTTCGAGAACTTCTGGAACCGCTCGTCAGCTCCCAGGGCCTGGATCTCGAAGAGATCGCCGTGGACGCGGTCGGCCGCAAGCGTGTGCTGCGCGTCGTCGTCGACTCCGACACCGGAGCGGACCTCGACCGGATCGCCGATGTGAGCCGCGCGCTCTCGGCGAAGCTCGACGAGACGGACGCGATGGGCAGTGCGGAGTACACCCTCGAGGTCGGCACCCCGGGCGCGGAGCGCCCTCTCACCGAGCACCGGCACTACGTGCGCGCCACCGGCCGCCTGGTCCGGTTCCAGCTCGCCGAGGGCGGCGAACTGGTCGCCAGGATCCTCGAGGCCGACGACGAGGGTCTCGACCTCGAGGTGCCCGGAGTGAAGGGCCGCAAGGCCACCACGCGCAGACTCGCCTTCGACGACATCACCAGGGCGCGCGTCCAGGTCGAGTTCAACCGCAAGGACAACGAGAAGGAAGAGGAGGCGTAATCGTGGACATCGACATGAGTGCACTTCGGCTCTTGGTGAGGGAGAAGGAGATCTCCCTCGGCCTGCTGGTCGAAGCGATCGAATCGGCCCTCCTCATCGCCTACCACCGCACCGAGGGAAGCCGCCGGCACGCGCGCGTGGAGCTCAACCGGGAGACCGGACATGTGACCGTGTGGGCGAAGGAGGACCCCGAGGACCTCGAGGAGGGCCAGGAGGCCCGCGAGTTCGACGACACCCCGTCCGGCTTCGGCCGTATCGCCGCCACCACGGCCAAGCAGGTCATCCTGCAGCGCCTGCGCGACGCCGAGGACGACGCGACGCTCGGCGAGTACGCCGGCCGCGAGGGCGACATCGTCACCGGTGTGGTCCAGCAGGGCCGCGACCCGAAGAACGTGCTGGTCGACATCGGCAAGCTGGAGGCCATCCTGCCGGTGCAGGAGCAGGTGCCCGGCGAGACCTACCCGCACGGCATGCGGCTGCGCAGCTACGTCGTCCGGGTGGCCAAGGGGGTGCGCGGCCCGTCCGTCACCCTGTCGCGCACCCACCCCAACCTGGTGAAGAAGCTCTTCGCCCTGGAGGTGCCGGAGATCGCCGACGGGTCCGTCGAGATCTCCGCGATCGCCCGCGAGGCCGGCCACCGCACCAAGATCGCCGTCCGTTCCACCCGCTCGGGCCTGAACGCCAAGGGCGCCTGCATCGGCCCCATGGGCGGCCGGGTGCGCAACGTCATGGGCGAGCTGAACGGCGAGAAGATCGACATCGTCGACTGGTCCGACGACCCGGCCGAGATGGTGGCGAACGCGCTGTCGCCGGCCCGGGTCTCCAAGGTGGAGATCGTCGACATGGCCGCCCGGTCCGCCCGGGTCATCGTGCCGGACTACCAGCTCTCCCTGGCGATCGGCAAGGAGGGGCAGAACGCCCGCCTCGCCGCCCGGCTGACCGGCTGGCGGATCGACATCCGGCCGGACACGGAACAGACCGGGGAACGGGCCGAGGAACGGGCCGGGGAATAGATCCAAGCCGCAGGTCGCTGAGATCACGACAGCTTTGCGCGCGGCAAGTGTTCGATTCTTGCCCCAAAGGGGTGAGGTCGGCGCGGGGAGGTAGACTAAGGAGTGTCTGGCCGGACACGTGCTGGCGTATGCCCCGAGCGCACCTGCGTGGGGTGCCGGGAGCGAGCGGTCAAGAGTGAGCTGCTGCGCATCGTGGTGATCGAGGACGCGTGCGTCCCCGATCCTCGCGGTACGCTGCCCGGCCGGGGTGCGTATGTGCATCCCGTCCCGGTCTGTCTCGACCAGGCGGTGCGCCGCAGGGCGTTCCCGCGGGCGCTCCGCGTCCCGGGACCGCTCGACGTAAAGGCGTTGCGCCTCTACGTCGAGCAGGCACAAGGTTGCTGAGCAGCGGCTGACCGCCGACTGGACAGGCAACACGCAAGAACATGCCGCGCGGAAGCCCCCGTGCGGTCTGGTACCTCGCGAGTCGAAAGCAGGTCGAGATTGCGATGAGCACTCGATGAGTACGCGATGAGTACGCCCATGAACTAGCGACGGTCCGGACGCAACCCGGACCTCAAAGGAGCGAAGTGGCTAAGGTCCGGGTCTACGAACTCGCCAAGGAGTTCGGTGTGGAGAGCAAGGTCGTCATGGCCAAGCTCCAGGAACTCGGTGAATTCGTCCGTTCGGCGTCTTCGACCATCGAAGCGCCCGTAGTACGCAAGCTGACCGACGCCTTCCAGCAGGGCGGGGGCAACGGCAAGTCCGCCGCGAAGCCCGGCGCGCCCCGCAAGGCGGCCCCCAGGCCCGCCGCGCCGTCCCCGGCGCAGGCGGCCCGTCCGGGTCCGGCCGCCCCGAAGCCGCCGGCCGCGCCCAAGCCCGCCGCGGCCCAGCCGCCGGCGGCCCCGTCGGCGCCCGCGCCGGCCGCCCCCGGTCCGCGTCCGACGCCGGGCCCGCGCCCCGCGCCGCGTCCGGCTCCGGCGGCCCCGGAGTTCCAGGCCCCGCCCGCGGCGGCGGCCCCGGCTCCGGCTCCGTCCGGTCCGAAGCCCGGTGGCGCGCGTCCCGGTGCCCCCAAGCCCGGCGGTCGTCCCGCCGGTCAGGGTGGTCCGGGTCAGGGCGGCCAGGGTGGCCAGGGCCGTCCGGCCGGTCAGGGTCAGCGTCCCGGTGGCGGCGCACCGCGTCCGGGCGGTCGCCCGGCCGGTCCGCGTCCCGGTAACAACCCCTTCACCTCCGGTGGCTCCACCGGCATGGCCCGTCCGCAGGCTCCGCGCCCGCAGGGCGCGCGTCCCGGCCCGGGCGGTCCCGGCGGTGCCGGCGGTGCCGGTCCCCGTCCGCAGGCCCCCGGTGGCCAGGGCGGCGGTCCGCGTCCGCAGGCTCCGGGCGGGCAGCGCCCGACCCCGGGCTCGATGCCGCGTCCGCAGGGCGGTCCCCGTCCCGGCGGCGGACCCGGCGGTCCGCGTCCGAACCCCGGCATGATGCCGCAGCGTCCCGCTGCCGGCCCGCGTCCCGGCCCCGGCGGCCGCGGTCCGGGCGGTGCGGGTCGTCCCGGCGGCGGCGGCGGTCGTCCCGGTGGCGGCGGCTTCGCCGGCCGTCCGGGCGGCGGCGGTGCCGGTCGTCCCGGTGGCGGCGGCGGCTTCGCCGGTCGTCCCGGTGGCGGTGGCGGCTTCGCCGGCGGCGGTGGCCGTCCCGGCTTCGGTGGCCGTCCCGGCGGTCCCGGTGGCCGTGGTGGCACGCAGGGCGCCTTCGGCCGTCCCGGCGGTCCCGCGCGTCGTGGCCGCAAGTCGAAGCGGCAGAGGCGCCAGGAGTACGAGGCCATGCAGGCCCCGTCGGTCGGCGGCGTGATGCTGCCCCGCGGCAACGGCGAGACCATTCGCCTGTCGCGCGGTGCCTCGCTCACCGACTTCGCGGAGAAGATCAACGCCAACCCGGCGTCGCTCGTCGCGGTCATGATGAACCTCGGCGAGATGGTCACCGCGACCCAGTCCGTCTCCGACGAGACGCTCCAGCTCCTCGCCGGCGAGATGAACTACACCGTTCAGATCGTCAGCCCGGAGGAGGAGGACCGCGAGCTGCTCGAGTCCTTCGACCTGGAGTTCGGCGAGGACGAGGGCGGCGAGGAGGACCTGGTGGTCCGCCCGCCGGTCGTCACCGTCATGGGTCACGTCGACCACGGAAAGACCCGCCTCCTCGACGCCATCCGCAAGACGAACGTCATCGCGGGCGAGGCCGGCGGCATCACCCAGCACATCGGTGCCTACCAGGTCACGACCGAGGTCAACGAAGAGGATCGCAAGATCACCTTCATCGACACCCCGGGTCACGAGGCGTTCACCGCCATGCGTGCCCGCGGTGCGAAGTCGACCGACATCGCGATCCTGGTCGTCGCGGCCAACGACGGCGTCATGCCGCAGACGGTCGAGGCGCTCAACCACGCCAAGGCGGCCGACGTCCCGATCGTCGTCGCGGTCAACAAGATCGACGTCGAGGGCGCGGACCCGACCAAGGTGCGCGGTCAGCTGACCGAGTACGGCCTGGTGGCCGAGGAGTACGGCGGCGACACCATGTTCGTCGACATCTCCGCCAAGCAGGGTCTGCACATCGACAGCCTCCTCGAGGCCGTCGTCCTCACCGCGGACGCCTCGCTCGACCTGCGGGCCAACCCCGAGCAGGACGCGCAGGGCATCTCGATCGAGTCCCGGCTCGACCGCGGCCGCGGTGCCGTGGCGACCGTCCTCGTCCAGCGAGGCACGCTGCGGGTCGGCGACACGATGGTGGTGGGCGACGCCTACGGCCGCGTGCGCGCCATGCTCGACGACAACGGCAACAACGTCGCCGAGGCGGGCCCGTCGACGCCGGTCCAGGTCCTGGGTCTGACCAACGTCCCGGGTGCGGGCGACAACTTCATCGTCGTGGACGAGGACCGTACGGCCCGTCAGATCGCCGAGAAGCGCGCCGCCCGTGAGCGCAACGCCGCGTTCGCCAAGCGCACGCGCCGCGTCTCCCTGGAGGACCTGGACAAGGTGCTCAAGGCCGGCGAGGTCCAGCAGCTGAACCTGATCATCAAGGGTGACGCTTCCGGTTCCGTCGAGGCGCTCGAGTCCTCGCTGCTCCAGCTGGACGTCGGCGAAGAGGTCGACATCCGCGTCCTGCACCGCGGCGTCGGTGCGGTCACGGAGTCCGACATCGACCTGGCGATGGGCTCCGACGCCATCGTGATCGGCTTCAACGTGCGCGCCGCCGGGCGGGCACAGCAGATGGCCGAGCGCGAGGGTGTGGACGTCCGGTACTACTCGGTCATCTACCAGGCGATCGAGGAGATCGAGGCGGCCCTCAAGGGCATGCTCAAGCCGGAGTACGAAGAGGTCGAGCTCGGCACGGCGGAGATCCGCGAGGTCTTCCGCTCGTCCAAGCTGGGCAACATCGCGGGTGTGCTCATCCGCTCCGGCGAGGTCAGGCGCAACACCAAGGCGCGCCTGCTGCGCGATGGCAAGGTCATCGCGGAGAACCTCAACATCGAGGGTCTGCGTCGCTTCAAGGACGACGTCACCGAGATCCGCGAAGGCTACGAGGGCGGTATCAACCTCGGAAACTTCAACGACATCAAGGTCGACGACGTCATCGCGACGTACGAGATGCGCGAGAAGCCGCGGGTGTAACACCCCACGGTGTGTACCGGCCGGCGGGACCCACCCGGGTCCCGCCGGCCGGCGCGTGTGTGCGGACGCACCGCGGCGCGGCCGGCGGAGCGCAATATCCGTCGATCGCCGCGCCCCCTTCGATGTACGGTTCTGATGTCCCTGCCCACCACGGATGGCGGGGCCATCGATCCCGTACCGGCGGGTGAACCGGTTGCACACATGTATGTGGGGACGCTGTCCTTCGACCTCCTCCTCGGCGACGTGCATTCGCTGAAGGAGAAGCGCTCCGTCGTCCGCCCGATCGTCGCCGAGCTCCAGCGCAAGTACGCGGTGAGCGCGGCCGAGGTGGATCACACGAACCTCCATCGCCGGGCGGTCATCGGCCTGGCCATGGTGTCCGGCGACGCGGGGCACCTGACCGACGTACTGGACCGCTGCGAGCGGCTGGTCGCCGGGCGCCCGGAGGTGGAACTGCTGTCCGTCAGGCGGCGCTTCCACGGTGAAGACGACTGACGATCACAGCCCAGAGATACGCAGACAGGAAAGAACGGGAGACGGACCAGTGGCCGACAACGCGCGGGCGAAAAGGCTGGCGGACCTCATCCGAGAGGTGGTGGCCCAGAAGCTGCAGCGCGGGATCAAGGACCCGCGGCTCGGCTCGCACGTCACCATCACGGACACCCGGGTCACGGGTGACCTCAGGGAGGCGACCGTCTTCTACACGGTGTACGGGGACGACGAGGAGCGCAAGGCCGCCGCGGCGGGCCTGGAGAGCGCCAAGGGCGTCCTGCGCTCCGAGGTGGGCCGGGCGGCCGGCGTGAAGTTCACGCCGACCCTGGCCTTCGTCATGGACGCGCTCCCGGACACGGCACGCAACATCGAGGACCTCCTCGACCGGGCGCGCCAGTCCGACGCGAAGGTGCGCGAGGCGTCCGCGGGCGCCACGTACGCCGGCGAGGCCGACCCGTACCGCAAGCCGGAAGACGACGAGACGGACGACACCGCCGAATGAACCGGAAGCCCACCACGCCCGACGGCCTTGTCATCGTCGACAAGCCGTCGGGCTTCACTTCGCACGACGTGGTCGCCAAGATGCGCGGCATCGCGCGCACCCGGCGCGTCGGCCACGCCGGCACCCTCGACCCGATGGCGACGGGAGTCCTCGTCCTCGGCGTCGAGCGGGCGACCAAGCTCCTCGGCCACCTCGCGCTGACCGAGAAGGAGTACCTCGGCACGATCCGGCTCGGGCAGAACACGCTCACCGACGACGCGGAGGGGGAGATCACCTCCTCCACCGACGCCTCCGCGGTCACCCGCGAGGGCATCGACGCCGGCGTCGCCGGGCTGACCGGCGACATCATGCAGGTGCCGTCCAGGGTCAGCGCCATCAAGATCAACGGGGTGCGCTCCTACAAGCGGGCCCGGGAGGGCGAGGAGTTCGACATCCCCGCCCGGCCGGTCACCGTCTCCTCGTTCTCCGTGTACGACGTCCGGGAGGCGGTCGCCGAGGACGGCACCCCCGTGCTGGACCTGGTGGTGTCGGTCGTCTGCTCCTCCGGCACCTACATCCGCGCCCTCGCCCGCGACCTGGGCGCGGGACTGGGCGTCGGCGGGCACCTCACCGCGCTGCGCCGCACCCGCGTCGGCCCGTACAAGCTGGACTCCGCGAGGACGCTGGACCAGCTCCAGCAGGAGCTGACGGTGATGCCGATCGCCGAGGCCGCCACGGCCGCGTTCCCGCGCTGGGACGTCGACGACCGGCGGGCCAGGCTGCTCACCAACGGGGTGCGCCTGGAGATGCCCGAGGAGTACGCCGGCTCCGGAGCGGTGGCCGTGTTCGGTCCCGAGCGCCGGTTCCTGGCCCTCGTCGAGGAGCAGCGGGGCAAGGCGAAGAGCCTGGCCGTCTTCGGCTGACGCCCTTCCGGGGATCCGTCCGTGGAGCGGCGTCACGGGGATGGACATGCCGCCGCTCCACGGTCCCCCTCGGTTCCCCCACCCCTAGGGTGTATCCATCCACCCCCGTCTGTTCACCCGTAAGCGCGGGCGCTCGGAGTGAACCGGGGGAGCGGAAGGGGGCGCGTTCACCGGGCGATCTGTCCCGCTGATCATCCCGGCCCTACTGTCGCAGCCGAGGGCACGGATGAGCGACGGGAGGTTCGACGATGCCGTCCCCCTACGCGTACGAACCCCGTCACGAACGGGAGACCCCGGACGACGCTCCGGACCCGTGCGACGTCCTGGTCCGCCTGCACGACCTCGCCGGCCGGCCGCGCGGCACCGGCTTCGTGGCCGACCACCACGGCACGGTGATCACCGGTCACGAGGCGGTCGACGGTCTGCCCCGGCTCGTGCTGCACGCGGCGGCCGGCCGCCGGTGCGTGGTGACCGCGGACGCGGTGACCCCGCTGCCCGCGCTCGGCCTGGCCCTCGTCCGCAGCGAGGGGCTCGGCGTCGCACCGCTGCCGGTCACCACGCGACGCGCCGTCCGGCCCGGCACCTACGTGCGGATCCCCGCCGCGGGCTGGCGGGAGGCGCGCGTGCTGGGGACGGGCCCCGTGACCTACACCGCCACCGACCGCGCGCACGCACTGGGCGACGCCCTGGAACTGGCGGTCGGCACCGCGGGCCGGGACGCACTGCGACTCGGCGGCGGCGCCGCCGGCGGCCCGGTCCTCGACGCCACCACCGGCACCGTCCTCGGTGTCCTCGGCACCGCGCTCCACTCGGACGACCGCGCCGAGGGCTTCGCCGTACGGCTGCCTCCCCCGGCCCTCGCCGAGGGCCCGCTCGCCGCACTGCTCGCCGAGAACGCGGCGACGGTCCCGGCCCACGGGGCCGACCTCAACCTTGCCGGGGTGGTGCAGCTCACGGCCGGCTCGGGCGGGCGGGGCGGGTCGGCTGGCGGCGTGGGGTCTGTCGGCCGGTCTGTTGTGGGTGCGGGGGTTTCCTTGGCCGGGCGGGGCGGGTCCGGCGGTGACGTGGGACCCGTCGACCGGTCCGCCGTGCTCGCGGGGTTCGCCGCGTTCGAGCGGCACGGGTCGGCTGGTGCTGTGGGTGCGGGGGTTTCCTCGGGCGGGTGGGGCGGGTCTGGCGGTGACGTGGGACCCGTCGACCGGTCCGCCGTGCTCGCGGAGTTCGCCGCGTTCGAGCGGGGGGAGGCCGCCGTGCTGGGGCTGGTCGGGCCGCCCGGCAGCGGTCGTACGACGCAGCTCGCGGCGCTCGCCGCCCGCCGGTACCGCGCGGGCCGGCCCACGCTCCGGCTGCGTGGTGCAGACCTGGACGCGGGCGACGGCTCGGTCGCGGACGCCGCCCGCCGGGCACTGGACCGGGCCGCCGTCGTCGTCGCGGCCTCCCGCGCCCCGTTCCCGGCCCCTCCGGACGCCCTCGGTGATGTGAGCCCGGAGCACCTGGCCGGACTCGCCCGCACGGCCGGCCACCCCCTGCTGCTCCTCCTCGACGGCCCCGAGGAGACCCTGCTCGACAGGCCGGCCGAGTGGACCGCCGGGACCGTCCGGTGGCTGCGGGCGACGGGGGCCCGGCTGGTGGTCGCGTGCCGCGCGGAGTACTGGGAGGAGGCGGGGTTCCCGCAAGAGCTGCTGCACGCCGGTGCGCCCCGCCCCGACGGGCTCCCCGCCTGTGTGGTCCTCGGTGACCTCACCGCCGAGGAGGCCCGCCGGGCGCGCGCCCGCCACGGAGTCCCCGAGGGCGCGGTGGCCGACGCCGACGCCCGCCACCCCCTGACCCTGCGGATGCTCGCGGACATCCGGTCCGCCCTCGCCGACACCGCCCCCGACGCCCCCGTCGACCGCGACGACGTCTTCTCGGCCCACCTGGACCTGATGTGCCTGCGGATCGCCGTCCGCCTCGCCGACGGGAACGGGATCCGCGGCACCGCCGTACGCCGGCTCGCCGCCAAGGTCGCCGGACAGGTGCACGAGGCCGCCCGGCGCAGCCTCGGCGCGGGCGGACTGGACCGGGAGACGTTCGACGTGGTGTTCCCCCGGGGGCCCGCCCCCGACCGGCTCGGCGGCGGCACCGGCTGGGCCTCGGCCGTGCTCGCCGAGGAACTCTTCGTCCCGGCCGGGGCGACCGGCTACCGGTTCGCGGACGAGGAATTGGCCGACTGGCTCCACGGCACCCACCTCGACGTGGACGACGCCCTGCGCGCCCTGGTCCACACCGCCCCCGCCACTCCGGTCGCCCCCGACGGGCGCGCCCCGCGGCCTGCTGCCGCCGAGGAGCCCCTTCCGTCGTCCGGCCTTGGGACTGGCGTGGCGGACGGGTGCCGCACCGCTCCTGTCGAGCGCGCCCCGTGGCCGGCCGCCGCCGAGGACGACGTCCCGCCGCCCGGCGGCCGGGATGCCGCCGAGGGGTCCCTTCCGTCGTCCGGCCGTGGGCCCGGTGCGGCGGACGGGCACCGTACTGCTCCCGCCGCTCCCGCCGCTCCGGTCGCTCCTGACGGGCGCACCTCGTGGCCGGCCGCCGCCGCTTCCGGAGGCCGGGACGCCGCTGAGGGGTCTCTCCCGCCGTCCGGCCGCCGGGCCGGTTCGGCCGGTGGCCGTCGTGGTCTGCCCGCTGTCGCCTTCGACCCCTGGACCGTTGTCGGCCCCGACCCCTGGGCCGTCGCCGACACCGACTACCGGCCCGCTGACGATTGCCTCTTCCACCACAGCGGTGCGACGGCCGACGGCGGTGGGGCCGGCGTGGCAGTCGGACGCCCGGTGCCGCCCACCGTCGACCTCCTCCCGGCCGCCCCCGGCGGCGAAGCCGTCCTTCCGGCCGGCACCCCCGTCCCGCACCACCGCGTCGGTGTCGTCGTCGAGGCCCTGCTGTTCCTCGCGCGGCGGCACGGCAGCAGGCGGCTCTCCACGCGGCTCACGGATCTGGTGCACGCCCTCGACGCCGACCCCGGCTCCTGGTGGGCCGCCCGGCTGCTCGGCGGGACCCTCGCGCGCGTGGCCGACGCGACGCCGTACACGGACGTGCTGCGGCTGCTGGCCGACCGTCTCGTGGCCTGGCGGGAGCAGCGGCGGAGCGTGCCGCCGGAGCTGGGGCCCGCCTTCTGGGCCGCTCTCCGGCTGCCGCCGGAGACGCGGTGCGCACTGCTGCGCCGGCTCGTGCACGCCGACGGCCCCCCGTGCGAGAACGGGCCCCGCTTCCTCGACGCCGCCGCCCGGCTGCTCGCCGCCGACCCCGTCGCCGTACTGCCGTACCTCATCCGCTGGTTCGAGGACGAGCGGCCGCTGCCCGCCACTCCGCACGCGACCGTGGCGACCGCCGCGCAGGCGCTGCTGCACACCCACCGGCACGCGGCCCCGGACGCGCTGACGGAGGCGCTCGCCGACAGCGCGCACCGGCGGGCCGACCAACTGCTCACCGTGCTGACGGAGGAGGAACCCGCCGCGATGTGCAGGGCCGTCGACCGGTGGGCGAAGGACGAACGACCCGCACGCCGGGCCACGGCCATCGCCTACGGCCTGCTCGTCGCGCCGTACGCGCGCGACGACACCGACCGCACCCTGCTGAGGTACGCGGCGCTCGCCGTCCTCGTCCGCACCGCCGACCGCGAGCTGCACGGCGGCGCCCTCGCCCTCCTCGTCCGCGACCCGAACAGCAGGGACCGCCACCTCCCGCGGGCCCTGGAGCGCTTCGCGGCCGGCGACCCCCACCTCCCGCCGAGCGCGCTCACCCCCGCCCTCGCCACCCACCCGGAGCCCGTCCTCGACGCCTTCCGCACCAGGCTCGGCGGGACCGGCGCGGGCGAGACGTTCCGCGCCCTCGCCGACGCCGCCCCGCCCGCCCTGGCCCGCCGGGTCGCCGCACTCGTACGGGAGACGGTGGAGCGGCGGCCGGAGCTGACGGGACAGGTGGCCGCGTACGCCGACGGGCGGCTGGAGCGCGGCCCCGCCGCCCGTGCCGTACTGAGGGCCCTGCTCACCGGCCTGCTCGACGGCGGCCCGCAACCGCTGCGGGTGGCCCTCGCCGGCATCCTCGCCGGCCCCGGCACACCGGCCTCCCGCCCGCTGCGCCGCGAACTGCTGGACACCCTGCTCGCCCGCGAGTCCGACCCCGCCGTCCTGGAGGCGGTGCTGCGCGCCGCGGCCCGGAACACCGGCCCCGAGCCGCGCGTCCTCGTCCACCGCACCGGGCTGCTCCTCGCGCGCACCACGGAGGGCGCCGCCCGCTTCGACCACTGCCTGGCCGACCTGGGCGGCCATGTGCCGGGCTTCGCCGCCGCCGTGGCCGGCTGGCTGACGGACGCCCCGCGCGAGTGGTCCGCGCTGATCGGGCCCGCCACCCGCCGGACCATCGAGAACCTGGCCGGAGCGGTCGTCCCCGCCTGACCCCGCCCGGCCGGCACGTGCACCCCGTCACACAGCCCCCATGCCGATGCGGGCCCCCGGCACGCGGCATGGCACCCTTAGAGCTGCGCAGAGAAGTCCACGGACTCGGGTTCGTTCGACAAGGTTTCGACAAGGAGCAGGCACAGTGCAGCGCTGGCGTGGCTTGGAGGACATCCCCCAGGACTGGGGGCGCAGCGTCGTCACCATCGGCTCCTACGACGGAGTCCACCGTGGGCACCAGTTGATCATCCGGCATGCCGTGGACCGCGCCCGGGAGCTCGGCGTCCCCGCCGTCGTCGTCACCTTCGACCCGCACCCCAGCGAGGTCGTCCGCCCCGGCAGCCACCCCCCGCTGCTCGCCCCGCACCACCGGCGCGCCGAACTCATGGCCGGCCTCGGTGTCGACGCGGTCCTGATCCTCCCCTTCACCACCGAGTTCTCGAAGCTGTCCGCCGCCGACTTCGTCGTCAAGGTGCTGGTCGACAAGCTGCACGCCAAGGCGGTCGTCGAGGGCCCCAACTTCCGCTTCGGCCACAGGGCCGCGGGCAACGTGGAGTTCCTCGCCGAACAGGGCCGGGTCTACGACTTCGACGTCGAGGTCGTCGACCTGTACGTCAGCGGTGAGGCGGGCGGCGGCGAGCCGTTCTCCTCCACGCTCACCCGCCGCCTGGTCGCCGAGGGCGAGGTCGAGGGCGCCGCCGAGATCCTGGGCCGCCCGCACCGGGTGGAGGGCGTCGTCGTCCGGGGCGCCCAGCGCGGCCGCGACCTGGGCTTCCCCACGGCCAACGTCGAGACCCTCCCGCACACCGCGATCCCCGCCGACGGCGTCTACGCCGGCTGGCTGCACGCCCAGGGCGAGGCCATGCCGGCCGCGATCTCCGTCGGCACCAACCCCCAGTTCGACGGCACCGAGCGCACGGTCGAGGCGTACGCCATCGACCGCGTCGGCCTCGACCTGTACGGCCTCCACGTCGCCGTCGACTTCCTGGCCTTCGTGCGCGGCCAGGCGAAGTTCGACACGCTGGAGGCGCTGCTGGAGCAGATGGCCGAGGACGTCGAGCGCTGCAAGACCCTCGTGGCCGCGGCCGAGAAGCCGTAGGGCCCGTCCGGTCAGCTCTTTCGGGCGTGCGCCCAGTGGCACGCCACCTGGGCCGTGCCGCCCCCGTCGAGGATCTCCGGATCCAGGCCCCGGCACGCCTCCGCCACCCCCGCCCGGTCCGCCTCGCCGCCCGCCAGGATCTGGCAACGGGCGTGGAACCGGCAGCCGGACGGGACGCGGGACGGGTCCGGGGGCTCGCCCGTGAGGACCACCGGCTCGCCCGGTGCCTCGGGGAGGACCGACAGCAGGGCTTGGGTGTACGGATGCCGGGGGGCCGTCAGGACCCGCTCCACCGCCCCGGTCTCCACGATCCGGCCCAGGTACATCACCGCGACCCGGTCGGCGATGTTCCACGCCAGCCCCAGATCGTGGGTGACCACCAGCGCGGACAGGCCCAGTTCGGCGCGCAGCCGCAGCAGCAGGGCGAGGACCTCCCCGCGTACCGACGCGTCGAGGGAGGCCACCGGTTCGTCGGCGACGAGGAGTTCGGGTTCCAGTACCAGCGCGCCCGCGATCACCACGCGCTGCCGCTGACCGCCGGACAGCTCGTGCGGATAGCGCAGGAAGAAGCGCTCCGGCGGGCGCAGCCCGGCCCGGGACAGGGCGTCGGCGACCGCGGCCCGCTCGTCACCGCCGTGGCCGTGGATGCGCAGCCCCTCGGCCACCGCGTCGTACACCGTGTGCCGGGGGTTGAGCGAGCCGCTCGGGTCCTGCAGCACCAGCTGTACGCGCCTGCGGTACGCCTTCAGGGAGCGGCCGGAGTACTCCAGCGGCCGCCCGTCGAAGGTGACCCGGCCCGCGGTCGGCTCGACCAGACCCAGCAGGGCGCGGGCCAGCGTCGTCTTGCCACAGCCCGACTCGCCGACCAGGGCGACGATCTCACCGGGCCGGACGTCCAGGTCGACACCGTCCACGGCCCGGGCGTCCGGGGCCCCGTGCCGCCCCGGGAAGGCGATGCGCACACCCTTGGCGCTGAGGAGGGGAGTGGTGGAAGTGGTCATGGGGTACAGGGCCTCGCTTCCTCCAGGGACCCCGGATCACCGTCTGCCGCGTTCCGCCGGGCGTCCGATGCGTCGGCTGTGGTGTTCGGCCGGGGGCCGGGTCCGTCGGTCGTCGTGCCGTGCCGGGGGTCGGGTCCGTCGGTCGTCGTGCCGTGCCGGGTGCCGGAGTCGTCGGTCGTCTCGCCCGGCCGGGGGGCCGGGCCGTGGGCTGCCTTGCCCGGCCGGGGATCCGGGGTGTCGTCCGCCGTGTCCCGGTGGGCGTCCGGATCACCGTCCGCCGCGTCCTGCCGCGCACCCGAGCCGCCGGCCGGAGCGCCCCGCGGGGAATCCGGTTCGTCGGCCGGTTCGGCCGCCGTGGTGACCCGTACGCACGCCGCCCGCCGGTCCGGGCCCGCGTTCCGCAGCGGCTGGTCCTCCGTGGCGCAGGAGTCCAGTGCCACCGGGCACCGTGGATGGAACGCGCAGCCGGACGGCAGCGCCGCCGGGTCCGGCGGATCGCCCGGCAGGCCACGCGGCGCGAAGCGCGACGCCGGGTCGCCGATGCGCGGGAACGCGGCCGACAGCGCCTGGGCGTAGGGGTGGCGGGCGGCCTCGTACACCCCTCCCGCCGGGCCCTCCTCGACCACCCGGCCCGCGTACATCACCGCGAGCCGGTCACAGGTGCCGGCGAGGACCGCGAGGTCATGGCTGATCATGATCAGCCCCACGTCCTGGTCCGCGACCAGCTGTTCGATCAGCCGCAGGATCTGCGCCTGGATCATCACGTCCAGCGCGGTCGTCGGCTCGTCGGCGATGATCAGCCGCGGGTCGCAGGCCAGCGCCATGGCGATCATGACGCGCTGCCGCTGACCGCCGGACAGCTCGTGCGGGTACGCCGACGCACGGGCGGCCGGAAGACCGACGTGCTCCAGCAGCTCCCCGGTCTTCTTCCGCGCCCCGGCCGGGGTGGCCTTCCGGTGCAGCAGGATCGGCTCGGCGATCTGGTCGCCGATGCGCCGCACGGGGTTGAGGGAGTGCATCGCACCCTGGAACACGATGGACGCCCCGGCCCAGCGGACCGCCCGTACCCGGCCCCACTTCATGGCCAGTACGTCCTCGCCGTCCAGCAGGATCTCCCCGCCGACCCGCGTCCCGGCCGGGAGCAGCCGCAGCAGCGCCAGCGCCAGGGTGGACTTGCCGCAGCCCGACTCCCCGGCGATCCCCAGCTTGCGGCCCGCGTCCAGCCGTAGATCCACCCCGCGCACGGCGGCCGCCCCGCCCGCGTACGTGACCGTCAGTCCTCTGACGTCGAGCAGACTCAACGGGACACCCCCAGCCTGGGGTTGAGGACGGACTCCACGGCCCGTCCGCACAGTGTGAACGCCAGCGCCACCGCGGCGATGGCGATGCCCGGCGGCACCAGGTACCACCAGTGCCCGGCGCTGACCGCACCCGCCTCCCGGGCGTCCTGCAGCAGCCCGCCCCACGACACCACCGTCGGATCACCCAGTCCCAGGAAGGCCAGTGTCGCCTCCGCCAGGATCGCCGAGGAGATGATCAGCGTCGTCTGCGCCAGCACCAGCGGCATCACATTGGGCAGCACATGCCGGGACATGATGTGCCAGTGCCCGCCGCCGAGCGCCCGCGCCCGCTCGATGTACGGCCGGGTCTCCACCGCCAGCGTCTGCGCCCGCACCAGCCGGGCCGTCGTCGGCCAGGTCGTCACCCCGATCGCCACGACGATCGTCAGCAGTGAGCGGGACATCACCGTGGCCAGCGCGATCGCCAGCACCAGCGTCGGCATCACCAGGAACCAGTCGGTGATCCGCATCACCACCGTCGCGTACCAGCCCCGGAAGTGCCCCGCCGTCACCCCGATCACCGTGCCGATCGCCACCGACAGCACGGCCGCCAGCAGCCCCACCAGCAGCGACACCCGCGCGCCCCAGATCACCAGACCGAGCAGGTTCCGCCCGAACCGGTCGGCCCCGAAGGGGAATTCCGCGCTCGGGCGCTCCAACGGGCTGCCCGGCGCGCCGGTCACGTCGGCCACGTCGGATCCGACGATCAGCGGAGCGGCCAGGGCGAGCAGTGCGAACAGCGCGAGCGTGGCGAGGCCGAAGAGACCGGCCCGGTGGGTACGGTACTGCCGCCAGAACCGCGCGGCCGAGGCCCGGCGCCGCTGCCACGCCAGGGCGCGGGGGCGCGCGGTCGGCATCTTCTCGGTCGTCATCGGCCCACCCGGGGATCGAACAGCGGATAGATCAGATCGGCGAGCGTGTTCATCACGACCACCGCCGCGGCGAACACGAAGAACAGCCCCTGCACCAACGGCAGGTCGGGCACGCTCAGTGCCTGGTAGAACAGCCCTCCCAGACCCGGCCAGGAGAAGACCGTCTCCACCAGGATCACACCGGCCACCGTCCGCCCGAGGTTGATGAAGATCAGCGTCACGGTCGGCAGCAGCGCGTTGGGCACCGCGTGCCGGCGCCGTACGAGGTCGTCGCGCAGCCCCTTGGCCCGCGCGGTGGTCAGGTAGTCGCTGCCCATCTCGTCCAGCAGCGCCGACCGCGTCACCAGCAGCGTCTGCCCGTAATCCACGGCCACCAGCGTCACCACCGGCAGCACCAGATGGTGCGCCACGTCCACGACGTACGCGAAGCCCTCCTCCCCGCCCAACTCCATGCCACCGGTCGGGAACAGCCCCGGCAGCGGCCCGATCCCCACCGACAGCGTGACGATCAGCAGCAGGCCCAGCCAGAAGGAGGGGAGGGAGTAAAGCGTCAGCGCCAGGCCGGTGTTGAGCTTGTCGCCGAGCCGCCCGTGCCGCCACGCCGACCGGGTGCCCAGGACGATTCCGAGCGCCGTGTAGAGGACGAAGGCGGTGCCGGTGAGCAGCAGCGTGTTCGGCAGCGCCTCCGTGATCTTGTCGACCACCGGCGCGTTGAACTGGTACGACGTCCCCAGATCACCGGTGAGCGCCTTGCCGCAGTAGTCGGTGAACTGCTGCCACAACGGCAGGTCCAGCCCGAACTGCTCCCGGTACGCGGCCAGTTGCTCGGCCGACACCTGACGGCCGCCGGTCATGAACTTCACCGGGTCGCCGGGGATCAGCCGGAAGAGGAAGAAGCTGGTGACGAGGACGGCGAGGAGGGACACGGCCGCGCCGGCGAGCTTGCCCGCCACATAGCGCGGATACGCGGTGGTGATACGGCCGTCGCGTGGCCCGCGTGGCCCGCGTGGCCCGCGTGGCCCGCGTGGCCGGTGGGCGGCCTCCGGTCCGTCCTTCCTCGGCGGACCGGAGGCCCCCGTGCCCCCTGCCGATGCGGATGTCGCGTCAGCGGTCATGAGTGTCCGTTCGCCGCCTACTCGCGATCCTCGGCCGTGGCCCGTCGCCGCATGGCCGCGAAGACCCCGAGGCCCGCGAGGACGACGACACCCGCGACGATCCCGATGACCACACCCGTCGACGACGAGTCACCGCCCCCGTCGCCGGAGTCCGCCGGTACCGCCGACCACCAGCTCCAGTAACCGTCCTGGCCGTAGATGTTGCCCGCCTTCGACGGCATGGTGGTGATCGACTCGATCTGGTCCGTGCGGTACGCCTCGACCGCGTTCGGGTACGCCATGATGTTCATGTACCCGAGGTCGTACAGCCGCGACTGCATCTGCTTGACGATGTCCGCCCGCTTGCCGGCGTCGTACTCGGCGAGCTGCCGTGCGTACAGCTCGTCGTACGTCTTGTCGCAGATGAAGTTGTCGGTCGCGCCGGTCACCTCCGGGGTCGCCGGGAGCGCCGCACAGGTGTGGATGGACAGCACGAAGTCGGGGTCCGGGTTGACCGACCAGCCGTCGAAGGCGAGGTCGTACTCACCGGCGAGCCAGGGATCGGTCACGTTGTCCAGGCAGTTGAGCGTCACCCCGATACCGAGGTCGCCCCACCACTCCTCGAGGTACTGGCCGATCGCCTTGTCGTTCGGGTCGGTGGCATGGCACAGCACGCGGTAGTCGATCGGCTTGCCGTCCTCGCCGACCCGTTTGCCGTCGCCGTTCTTCTCGTAGCCGGCCTGGTCGAGCAGCCGGGCCGCCTCCGCCGGGTCGTACGCCAGCTTCTGGTCGGCCGACGGCTCCCAGAAGTACTGCGAGAAGCGCGGCGGGATGTAGCCGGCGCCCTCCACGGCGTGCCCCTGGAACACCTTGTCGATGATGGTCTTCCGGTCCACCGCCATGAACAGCGCGTTGCGCACCCGCTGGTCGAGCAGCGAGGGGTGTCCGTCGCCCATCTTCTCGCCGTTCTTCGCCCTGGCGCCCGGGTTGGTGGCCAGCGCGTAGAAGCGGCGCCCGGGCGCGTCGTTGACCCGGATGTCCTTCTCCTTCTTCAGCGCCTCCGTCTGGGCGGGCGTCAGGGACGGCGACCCGGCGACGAACGACACCTCGCCCTTGCGCAGCGCCGACACCGCGGCGTCCTGGTCCTTGTAGTAGCGGAAGACCAGCTCGTCGAACTTGGGCGACCCGCGCCAGAAGTCCTTGTTGGCCTTCAGCCGCACATAGCTGTCCGCCTTGTAGTCGGTGAGGACGAACGGCCCGTTGCCGACGACGGGGAAGTCCTTGTCGTTGTTGAACTTCGTGTAGTCGTCGACCTTCTCCCACACGTGCTTGGGCACGATCGGCACGTCCAGTGCCGTCATCGTGGCCTGCGGCTTCTTCAGCTCGATGACCAGCTTGGTGGGGCTCGGCGCGGTCACCTTCTCGAAGTTGGCGACGTAGCTGCCGTTCGCGGTGGCCGCGCCGGGGTCCGTCATCATCGTGTTGAACGTCCAGGCCGCGTCCTCGGCGGTGGCCTGCTCGCCGTCCGACCACGCGGAGTCCGAGCGGATGGTGTACGTCCAGGTCAGCTTGTCCGGCGACGACTCCCACTTGGTGGCCAGGCCGGGGATGACGTGGTTGTCCTCGGGGTCGTAGTTCGTCAGGTACTCGTAGGTGAGCCGGTGGATGCTCGTACTGAGCAGCCGTACCGCCAGGAACGGGCTGAGCGAGTCGACGCTCTGCGCCACCGCGACGGTCAGCACCTTGGTGCCGTCGTCGGCCGCCCGCGCCTGCTCCGGGGCCGGGTTGAGCGGGGTGGCGAGCCCGGCGCTGAGGGTGAGCGCGGCGGCGCCGGCCGCCATGACGAGCCGGGTGCGGCCCGGGGTGCGGTGGTGACCGCCGTACTGATCGTTCGTTTCCATGGTCGCTGACCTCGCGTCATCGCTCGCACGGGAAGGGCGGGTTGATCAGATGAGTGATGAGTGTGTCTATCAGCGACCACTGCGGGCGTCAACGGCGCGAGCACCCCATGTGGCCTGCGAAAACAACGAGTTGGCGCACATGGCGCGTCCAATGGTCCAGATCACTGACGCGTTGCTGGCCAGGGCCTGACGGCGGATTCCGGCCCCGCACGCGAGAGCGGCCCCTCGAAAGGGGCCGCTCGGTCGCGGTGCCTTACTGCCGGCCGGGGTGAGGAGGATAGGGCTGGCCCGGGGCCTGCGGGTACGGGTGACCGGGCTGGGCCGGGGGCTGCCCGGGCTGCGGCTGCTGGGGGTACGGACCCGGCTGACCGGGGACTGCCTGACCGGGGACCGCCTGACCGGGGGCGGCCTGACCGGGGGCGGCCTGACCGGGCATGGGCTGTCCGGGCATGGGCTGACCACCGGGCATGGGCTGACCCGGAACGGGCTGGCCGGGGAAGGGCTGACCCGGCAGCGGCGGGGCGGCGACCGGCGGCGGGTTGCCGTCGGAGGTCCACAGACCGTGCGACTGCTGATGCCGTACGAAGTCCTCGGCGACCAGCGCCGCGAGGTTGAAGTACGCCTCCCGCACCTTCGGCCGCATCATGTCGAGGTCGACCTCCGCACCGGCGGCCAGATGCTCGTCGAACGGCACGACGAGCACACCCCGGCACCGGGTCCGGAAGTGCGCCACGATGTCGTCGACCTTGATCATCTTGCCGGTCTCGCGCACCCCGGAGATCACGGTGAGGGAGCGCGAGACGAGGTCCGCGTACCCGTGCGCGGACAGCCAGTCCAGCGTCGTACTGGCACTGCTCGCGCCGTCCACGGACGGCGTGGAGATGATGATGAGCTGGTCGGCGAGGTCCAGCACGCCGCGCATGGCGCTGTAGAGCAGACCCGTACCGGAGTCGGTGAGGATGACCGGGTACTGCTTGCCGAGCACGTCGATCGCGCGCCGGTAGTCCTCGTCGTTGAACGTCGTGGACACGGCCGGGTCGACGTCGTTGGCGATGATCTCCAGACCGGACGGCGCCTGGGAGGTGAACCGCCGGATGTCCATGTACGAGTTGAGGTACGGGATCGCCTGGACGAGGTCACGGATGGTGGCCCCGGTCTCGCGCCGCACGCGGCGGCCGAGCGTACCGGCGTCCGGGTTGGCGTCGATCGCGAGGATCTTGTCCTGCCGCTCGGTGGCGAGGGTGGCGCCGAGGGCGGTGGTCGTGGTCGTCTTGCCGACGCCGCCCTTGAGGCTGATGACGGCGATGCGGTAGCAGGACAGCACCGGCGTACGGATCAGCTCCAGCTTCCGCTGCCGCTCGGCCTCCTCCTTCTTCCCGCCCAGCTTGAAACGCGAACCGCCGGCCGCGGGGCGGCTGCTCTTCGCCTTCTGCTTCTTGCTGTTGAGCAGCCGATCCGAGGACAACTCCACGGCGGCGGTGTAACCGAGGGGCGCCGCACCGGGGTTGGTCGGCTGCCGCTGGTCGTGCTGAACGGGCTGCGGCCAGGCAGCCCCGGTACGCGGATCGACGGGCTGCGGCGGCACACCCGGCTGCTGCTGCGGGAAGCCGTAACCGGCCTGCGGGCCGGGCTGGGGCTGCCCGAAGGGCTGCTGCTGCGGAACCGCCGCGCCGGGCTGGGGAAGCCCGTACCCGGCGTGCGCGTCGGGAGCCGGAGCACCCTCGGGCTGCTGCGCCGGGGGCTGGGGAGCCGCCGCGCCGGGAGTACCGGCGGGCGGGAAGCCGTAACCGGCGGGCTGGGCCGGAGGGGCTGGGGTGGCACCCGGCTGCTGCTGGGGGAAGCCGTATCCGGCGGGGGCGCTGGGTGCCGGGGTCTCGGGCTGCTGTGTGGGGGGCTGGGGGGCTGCCGCGCCGGGCTGCGGATTCGCCGCGCCGGGGGTACCGGCGGGCGGGAAGCCGTAACCGGCGGGCTGGGCCGGGGGAGTCGGCGCGGCACCCGGCTGGGGGAAGCCGTAGCCGGCGTGCGCGTCGGGAGCGGGAGCACCCTCGGGCTGCTGCGCCGGGGGCTGCGGGAAGCCGTAACCGGCCTGCGGGTTCACCGCGCCGGGGGCACCGGCGGGCTGGGCCGGGGGAGTCGGCGCGGCGCCCGGCTGAGGGAAGCCGTAACCGGCCTGTGGGGCGGGCGGCGGGTTCCAGGCGGCGGGCGCGGGCTGCGGCGCCTGGGGCTGGAACGGCGGCTGCTGGGCGGGGACGGCCGGCTGGTCCTGCGCTGCCGCGGGCTGAGGCCGCGCGCCCGTGTCCGCCGGCTGGGCGGGCGCCTGCGGCGCCTGCTGCGGCTGCGCGGGCCACTGGCCGGCCGGCGCCGGGGCTGCGGGGTACGCCGACGGCACCGGGGGCACGTCCTGCGGCGCCGGGGGAGTCCAGGCGGGCGGGGCGTCGGGCGCGGCCGGGACGGCATCCTGGGGCGTGCTGTCCTCGAGGGTTTCCGCGGGAGCCGCGTCGGCGGGCACCGCGTCGTTCACCGGCTCGGCGTCCTCCGGCTCGGCAGCCGTCGGCTCGTCCGTCACCGGTGCGTCCTCAAAGGGCACCGCGTCCTCGGTCTCGGCCTCCGGCTCCGTCGGCGCGGCGTCGTCCTCCACGTCGGTCACCGAGGACTCGGCGTCCTCAGGTGTGACGTCCTCCGAGCCGGAGACCTCGCCGACTTCGTGCTCGCCGGACGTACCGGACGCCTCCTCGGCGTCCGACGGCTCCACCGCGGCGTCGGACACCTCCGCGGTGCCCTCGGCGTCGTCGTCGGTCCCGTCCTCACCGTCGGACGGCTCCAGCCGCACCTCCGCCTCGGCCTCGGCCTCAGCTCCGGCCTCGTCCTCCGCGCCCGCCTCGGCTTCCGCCTCCGCCTCGCGCTCCGCGATCTCCCGCTTCAGCGCGGCGGCGGAGAAGCGGATCGTCGCACCGCTCTCCAGGTCACCGTTGTCGGCCTGGAACCCGCCGACCGGGATGTCCGGCACGGCCGAAGGGGAAGCCGCACCCGATTCCTCGGGCTCCTTCTCCGCTTCCGACCGCTGCGGCTCGAACCCGCTCCCCACCGGAAGCCTCGGCACGGCCACCGGCCCCCCGGACGGCGGCACGGGCGGCGTGAACGGCGCGGCGGGTGCGGGCGCCGGAGGCGTGAACGGGGCGCCCGGCGCAGGAGCGGGCGCGGGCGGAGCGAAGGGCGCCCCCGGCGCGGGCGCGGGCGGCTGCGCCGGAAGGGACGACGGCCCCGCGGCCCCCACCGCGTGCGGCGGCGGAGTCAGCCCCGGCAGCGGCGGAACGGGCCCATGGGAGGAAGGAGCCGAAGCGGGCGAGGAGGGAGAGGGACCGGAGGGCGACGAAGCGGACGACGCCCCCGACTCCGAACTCCCCGAAGCGTTCTGCGTGTACCAGGCCGGCGGCGCGTAGTCGATGGTGAACTCGCCCGTCGTCTCGATGGCGGACTCCGCGTCGGGCTGGTCATCGCCGGGTGTCGCCCAGCCCCCGCGCGTCCCGTCCCGGTCGCTGCTCACAGTTCCTCCTGGTGTGGTCGAGCACCCTCGTGCGTGCTGGGGGCGACCATGTGCCCTCCCCGTAGGACGCCGGGGCCCGGTTCACGGGTTCTGGCGTCGCGCCGGGTACCAGCCTAATCACCAGTAGCCCCACCCCGTCAGCCCCGCCCACCCCTCGGCACGGGCCGTTCCGCCTCATGCGTCGCGGTCAAGAGGCGTACGAATTTCGCTGCTTAAGCGGGCAAACTCGCTCAACCTCCATGCAACGGTCAACAGACGGGCCGCCCAGTCCACCACATGTGTGACGCCATCAACCCGCCCTGGACAGCCGCCCGTTGGCGCACAGACCAACGGGCGGCACGCACGCGTACCGCCCGTTGCCATATCTCCACATCACTCGGAGGCCGCGGCAAGCCCTCAGTCGCCCGGTGCCGGCTCCAGGTCGAACTCCCCGTCCCGCGCCCCCAGCACGAAGGCCCGCCACTCCGCCTCCGTGTACCGCAGCACCGTGTCCGGGTCGAGCGAGGACCGCATGGCCACGGCACCGCCGGGCAGGTACGCGATCTCGACCCGCTCCTCGTGCTCCTCGGTGCCCGGCGCGCCGTGCCACTCGACGCCGGAGATGTCGAGGGCGTAGAGCTCGTCCTTCTCCCGCTCCTTGCGTGCCTTGATCTCCTCAGCCGTCTCCGCCATGCCGCAGCGACCCCTTCCCGACGTACGAACTGTCCGAGCGCTCACCCTAGTGGCCTGCGACGTCCCGTCCGGCGGGTTCGGCGGACCGGGGGGAAGGCCCCCGCTACAGCCTGGTACGCTGAGTGACGGCCGTTTGTGTACGCACCCCCGGAGCGATCTCGCCCTGGAGGCCGCGCCCAGCGGATCCCCGCCTTCCGAGTCATGGAAGACCCCCCGAGACGAAGACCGGGGGCGCTCGGTGGCCACTCACAGACTATGAGGAGTACGCGTGTCGCTCGACGCCGCAGTGAAGAAGCAGATCATCTCCGAGTTCGGTACCAAGGAGGGTGACACCGGCTCCCCCGAGGTCCAGGTCGCTCTGCTCTCCCGTCGGATCTCCGACCTGACGGAGCACCTCAAGACCCACAAGCACGACCACCACTCCCGCCGTGGTCTGCTCATCCTGGTCGGTCAGCGCCGCCGGCTGCTGCAGTACCTCGCCAAGAAGGACATCCAGCGCTTCCGCGCGCTGGTCGACCGCCTGGGCATCCGCCGCGGTGCGGCGGGCGCCAAGTAAGACGCCGTGAAGGGAGCGGTTCCCGGGAAAAGGGGACCGCTCCCTTTGCTGTACGTGCGGACTGTCACCGCACCTTTGTAGTGTGGTAGCACAACGCAATAGGTACGAACGACGCACGAGGAGAAGCGCACCTCGCCGCCGCCGGTCCTCGGTAGTGGCCCCCGGGAGAGTGAACCCCGGGAGCTTCGATCGAAGACCGGCCCGCACCAGCGGAGCGCTTCTCCGCCCCCGTCCCCCCGCCACACGGGCGAGGCGGGACGTAAAGACGACAAAGTAACGGAGAAAACGCTAGTGGAGAACGAGACCCACTACGCCGAGGCCGTCATCGACAACGGCTCCTTCGGCACCCGCACCATCCGCTTCGAGACGGGCCGCCTGGCCCGCCAGGCCGCCGGCTCCGCCGTGGCCTACCTGGACGACGACACCATGGTGCTGTCGGCCACCACCGCCTCCAAGAACCCCAAGGACCAGCTCGACTTCTTCCCCCTCACGGTGGACGTCGAGGAGCGGATGTACGCGGCGGGCCGGATCCCCGGTTCCTTCTTCCGCCGCGAGGGCCGGCCCTCCGAGGACGCCATCCTCACCTGCCGCCTCATCGACCGCCCGCTGCGCCCGTCCTTCAAGAAGGGCCTGCGCAACGAGATCCAGGTCGTCGCCACGATCATGGCGCTCAACCCCGACCACCTGTACGACGTCGTGGCGATCAACGCCGCCTCCGCGTCCACGCAGCTGGCCGGCCTGCCCTTCTCCGGCCCGATCGGCGGCGTCCGCGTCGCGCTGATCAACGGCCAGTGGGTGGCGTTCCCGACGCACTCCGAGCTCGAGGACGCCGTCTTCGACATGGTCGTCGCGGGCCGCACCCTGGAGGACGGCGACGTCGCGATCATGATGGTCGAGGCCGAGGCCACCGAGAAGACCATCAAGCTGGTCGAGGGCGGCGCCGAGGCGCCGACCGAGGAGGTCGTCGCCGCCGGTCTGGAGGCCGCGAAGCCCTTCATCAAGGTGCTCTGCCGGGCCCAGGCCGACCTCGCCGCCAAGGCCGCCAAGCCGACCGGTGAGTTCCCGATCTTCCTGGACTACCAGGACGACGTCCTCGAGGCGCTGACCGGCGCCGTCAAGCCGGAGCTGGCCTCCGCGCTGACCATCGCCGGCAAGCAGGAGCGCGAGGCCGAGCTGGACCGCGTCAAGGCGCTCGCCGCCGAGAAGCTCCTGCCGGAGTTCGAGGGCCGCGAGAAGGAGATCTCCGCCGCGTACCGCTCGCTGACCAAGTCCCTGGTCCGTGAGCGCGTCATCAAGGAGAAGAAGCGCATCGACGGCCGCGGTGTCACCGACATCCGCACCCTGGCCGCCGAGGTCGAGGCCATCCCGCGCGTGCACGGCTCGGCGCTGTTCGAGCGTGGCGAGACCCAGATCCTGGGCGTCACCACCCTCAACATGCTCCGTATGGAGCAGCAGCTGGACACCCTCTCCCCGGTGACCCGCAAGCGCTACATGCACAACTACAACTTCCCGCCGTACTCCACCGGTGAGACCGGCCGCGTCGGCTCCCCCAAGCGCCGCGAGATCGGCCACGGCGCCCTCGCCGAGCGCGCCCTGGTCCCGGTCCTGCCGACGCGCGAGGAGTTCCCCTACGCGATCCGCCAGGTGTCCGAGGCCCTCGGCTCCAACGGTTCGACGTCCATGGGCTCGGTCTGCGCCTCCACCATGTCGCTGCTGAACGCCGGTGTGCCGCTGAAGGCCCCGGTCGCCGGTATCGCCATGGGCCTGATCTCCCAGGAGATCGAGGGCGAGACGCACTACGTCACCCTCACCGACATCCTCGGTGCGGAGGACGCCTTCGGCGACATGGACTTCAAGGTCGCCGGCACCAAGGAGTTCGTCACCGCCCTCCAGCTCGACACCAAGCTGGACGGCATCCCGGCCTCCGTCCTGGCCGCCGCCCTCAAGCAGGCCCGT
Source organism: Streptomyces sp. NPDC053426 (assembly GCF_055585405.1). Classification (NCBI taxonomy): domain Bacteria; kingdom Bacillati; phylum Actinomycetota; class Actinomycetes; order Kitasatosporales; family Streptomycetaceae; genus Streptomyces; species Streptomyces sp. NPDC053426. The sequence continues at coordinate 349,984 of NZ_JBVJKE010000010.1, forward strand.
GACGCCCGCCTCCACATCCTCGACGTGATGATGGAAGCGATCGACACGCCGGACGAGATGTCCCCGAACGCGCCGCGGATCATCACCGTGAAGATCCCCGTCGACAAGATCGGCGAGGTCATCGGCCCCAAGGGCAAGATGATCAACCAGATCCAGGAGGACACCGGCGCCGAGATCACCATCGAGGACGACGGCACCATCTACATCGGCGCCGCCGACGGCCCCTCCGCCGAGGCCGCCCGCACGACCATCAACGGCATCGCCAACCCGACGATGCCCGAGGTCGGCGAGCGCTATCTGGGTACGGTCGTGAAGACGACGACGTTCGGCGCCTTCGTCTCCCTGCTCCCCGGCAAGGACGGCCTGCTGCACATCTCGCAGATCCGCAAGCTGGCCGGCGGCAAGCGCGTGGAGAACGTCGAGGACGTCCTCGGTGTGGGCCAGAAGGTCCAGGTCGAGATCGCCGAGATCGACTCCCGCGGCAAGCTCTCCCTGATCCCCGTGATCGAGGGCGAAGAGGGCGCCTCCGACAACGACAAGAAGGACGACGCCGACAAGTGACGTCCCGTAGCGCCAAGGCGACGGCCCGCACCTCCTCGGAGGCGCGGGCCGTCGCCCGTACCCAAACCCTGATCAAGGGCGAGAACGGCATCGGTACGGTCCGCAGGACCACCCTCCCCGGCGGCCTGCGCATCGTCACCGAGACGCTGCCCTCGGTCCGCTCGGCGACCTTCGGCATCTGGGCCCACGTCGGCTCCCGCGACGAGACCCCGGCCCTGAACGGCGCCACCCACTACCTGGAGCACCTGCTCTTCAAGGGCACCTCCCGCCGGTCCGCCCTGGACATCTCCTCCGCCATCGACGCCGTCGGCGGCGAGATGAACGCGTTCACGGCCAAGGAGTACACGTGCTACTACGCGCGCGTGCTCGACACCGACCTGCCGCTCGCCATCGACGTGGTGTGCGACATGCTGACCGGTTCGCTGATCCAGGAGGAGGACGTCGACGTCGAACGCGGCGCCATCCTCGAAGAGATCGCGATGACCGAGGACGACCCGGGCGACTGCGTGCACGACCTGTTCGCGCACACCATGTTCGGCGACAACCCCCTCGGCCGCCCCGTCCTCGGCACGGTCGACACGGTCAACGCCCTCACCGCCGACCGCATCCGCCGCTTCTACAAGAAGCACTACGACCCGACCCACCTCGTGGTCGCCTGCGCCGGCAACATCGACCACAACAAGGTCGTACGCCAGGTCCGAGCCGCCTTCGAGAAGGCCGGCGCCCTCAAGAACCCCGGCGCCGACCCGATCGCCCCGCGCGGCGGCTCGCGCGCGCTGCGCACCGCCGGCCGGGTCGAGCTCATCGGCCGCAAGACGGAACAGGCGCACATCGTCCTCGGCATGCCGGGCCTGTCCCGCACCGACGAGCGACGCTGGGCCCTGGGAGTGCTGAACACCGCCCTCGGCGGCGGCATGTCGTCCCGCCTCTTCCAGGAGGTCCGGGAGAAGCGCGGACTGGCCTACAGCGTGTACTCGTACACCTCCGGCTTCGCCGACTGCGGCCTGTTCGGCGTGTACGCGGGCTGCAGGCCCTCCCAGGTGCACGACGTGCTGAAGATCTGCCGCGACGAACTCGACCACGTCGCCGAACACGGACTCCCCGACGACGAGATCGAGCGTGCCATCGGCCAGCTCCGGGGCTCCACCGTCCTCGGCCTCGAGGACACCGGCGCGCTGATGAACCGTATCGGCAAGAGCGAACTGTGCTGGGGCGAGCAGATGTCGGTCGACGACATGCTGGCCCGGATAGCCTCGGTGACCCCGGACGACGTCCGCTCGGTCGCCCGCGACGTCCTGGGACGGCGGCCCTCCCTGTCGGTCATCGGCCCGCTCAAGGACAAGCAGGCGTCCCGCCTGCACGACGCCGTCGCCTGACCCACCCCGTAAGGAAGCAACAGACATGAGCAAGCTGCGCGTGGCGGTCCTCGGTGCCAAGGGCCGGATCGGTTCCGAGGCGGTACGGGCCGTCGAGGCCGCCGACGACATGGAGCTGGTGGCCGCCCTCGGCCGGGACGACAAGCTGGAGACCCTCGCCGAGAACGGCGCCCAGGTCGCCGTGGAGCTGACCACCCCCGCCTCGGTCATGGGCAACCTCGACTTCTGCGTGCGCCACGGCATCCACGCCGTCGTCGGCACCACCGGCTGGACCGACGACCGCCTCGCACAGCTCAGGGGCTGGCTGGAGCAGTCCCCGGAGACGGGCGTGCTCATCGCGCCGAACTTCTCCATCGGCGCCGTCCTCACCATGAAGTTCGCGCAGATCGCCGCCCCTTACTTCGAGTCCGTCGAGGTCGTCGAGCTGCACCACCCGAACAAGGTGGACGCCCCCAGCGGCACCGCCACGCGCACCGCCCAGCTCATCGCCGAGGCCCGCCGCAGGGCGGGCAGCGCGCCCGCCCCGGACGCCACCACCACCGCCCTCGACGGCGCCCGCGGCGCGGACGTCGACGGCGTCCCGGTGCACGCGGTCCGGCTGCGCGGACTCCTCGCCCACCAGGAGGTCCTGCTCGGCGGCGAGGGCGAGACCCTCACCGTCCGCCACGACTCCCTGCACCACAGCAGCTTCATGCCCGGCATCCTGCTCGGCGCCCGCCGCGTGGTGACCACTTCCGGCCTGACCTTCGGCCTGGAACACTTCCTCGACCTGAACTGAGCCCGAGCCGACCCCATGCGCGCGAAGATCTCCTACGCCATCACGGCCGCCGTCCTGGTCGTCTACTTCGTCCTGGTCGGCAGCCGCGGCGTGCTGCTCATCAAGGCCGGCACGCCCCTCACCGTCACCTTCGGCGTGGCGGTGCTGATCCTGCCGGTCATCGGTGTCTGGTTCCTGTGGAAGAACACCGAGTTCGTCCGCGACGCCAACCGGCTCGCCGCCCTGCTCGACGCCGAGGGCGGCCTGCCCGTCGACGAGCTGAAGCGGCTGCCCAGCGGTCGGGTCGACCGCGACTCGGCCGACGAGGTCTTCGCCCGCCGCAAGGCCGAGACGGAGGACGCCCCCGACGACTGGCGCAGCTGGTTCCGGCTCGCCGTCGCCTACCACGACGCCCGGGACACCCCCCGCGCCCGCAAGGCGATGCAGCGGGCGATCGCCCTGCACAAGACCTCTCACTGAGCGCGCGGGCCCCGGGCCTCAGGCCCCGGGGCCGCTCAGCCGCGCCGGTACTCGGCGGCCCACGCCTCCACGGTGTCGGCCGCCCGGTCGAAGGCCAGCTGGTCCCGCCCCAGGAAGTCCGCGTTGTGCGAGGTCAGCAGCGGCGCCGGCGACTCCGCCGAACGTCCCCGCCGGGCGAGGATCAGCGCCTGCCCCTGCACCGTCCGGGGCAGCCCCAGCCAGCGCACCGGCTGCTGCACCGTGCGCACGGAGACGACCTGCTCCCAGGGCGTCGTACGCGTGCTCACGAAGGCCACGTGGCGCAGCCCCCGGGAGCTCACCCACACGCCCATGCGCAGCAGCCGCAGCGCGCCGGCGATGCCGACCAGTGCGATGGCGAAGACCGTCGCGGCGGAGGCCGGTGTCGCCGTCGCCGCGATGATCATCGCCGCGAACAGCACGAACGACGCGAGCAGCAGCAGGAGCGCCGCCGCCCCCACCCGCCACGGCCCGGGACGGTACGGGCGTCGCCAGCGGTCCCGGTCGTCGTACGGCAGGGCGACATCGTTCGCCGTGTCGAAAGCGCGGTCGGCCGTCAGGAAGGGCAGGGGCACGACGGGTCCTCACTCGATCCATGCGTCAGCAGTGCCCGGTGAGGCTATCGATCCGTGCCGCCGGTCACCACCCTCGGGGGTCCGGACGGAGCCGGTGGCCACGGCCAGGGCGGCTCAGCGCCCTTCGGACGCCTGTGACTGCTGTGTCCCCGACCCCGAGGGATCGGAGGACATCGCCGGCATCCCTATGACCAGGGAGCCCACCAGCCCGGCCACGAGGGTGAGCCCCAGCAGCCAGCGCCCGGCCAGCTGGCCGACGGAGGCACGCTCACGGGGCGGCGGGGTGACGTTGCTGCGGAACCTGTCGGCCTCGGCGACAAAGGCGAACGGTACGGGTTCGCGCCGACCGAACATCAGGGGTACGTCTCCTTCCGGATCGAACGAATCACTGTCACCGGTACAGACGAACGACGGACCCGAGAGGTGCCCACTTTCACCGAATTCGCAGAAGTTCGCCGCCGTTCACCGCCGTATGTCGCCTGTCGGCGCCGAAGCCCCCGTCGTCGGTGCCGCGCCGTAGAGTGGGCGCCGCCCGAGAGACGTGATGGAAGGATCCCCCGCGCCGTGACCGACACCCCCGCCGACGACCTCAAGCCCGACTTCCGCAGCGATGTGACCGTCGAGCTGGTCAAGCACACCGCGTCCGACGCCGACGTGCTGTTCGCCGCCCGCGTCTCGACCATCGGCGAGCAGTCCCTGGCCGAGCTGGACAAGGACCCCGAGCGCTCCAAGGGCCTGATCAACTACCTGATGCGGGACCGGCACGGCAGCCCCTTCGAGCACAACTCGATGACCTTCTTCATCAGCGCCCCGATCTTCGTCTTCCGCGAGTTCATGCGGCACCGCGTGGGCTGGTCGTACAACGAGGAATCGGGCCGCTACCGGGAGCTCCAGCCGGTCTTCTACGTCCCGGACGAGTCCCGCAAGCTGATCCAGGAGGGCCGTCCCGGCAAGTACCGCTTCGTCGAGGGCACCCCGGCCCAGCAGGAGCTCGTCGGCCGCGCCATGGAGGACTCCTACCGGCAGGCGTACGAGGCGTACCAGGAGATGCTCGCCGCCGGCGTCGCCCGCGAGGTCGCCCGCGCGGTGCTCCCCGTCGGCCTGTACTCCTCGATGTACGCCACCTGCAACGCCCGCTCGCTGATGCACTTCCTCGGCCTGCGCACCCAGCACGAGCTGGCGAAGGTCCCGTCCTTCCCGCAGCGCGAGATCGAGATGGTCGGCGAGAAGATGGAGGCCGAATGGGCCCGTCTCATGCCGCTCACGTACGCCGCCTTCAACGCCAACGGGCGCGTGGCCCCGTAGAACCGCAGCTCACGCCCGCGAGCACACATGTACGGTTCAACCTCGCGAAGTGTCCGTATTGCGGCATTTCGTGAAGTTCATCTAGCCTGATCAAACGGGCCCGGTACTGCCTGAACCCCCGAGCAGGCAGTGCCGGGTCCCCCCTTTGTCCCACCTTGTCGCCTCCCCCGCGGGAAGACCCCGACCTGAGCAACGAGTAGCGTGTAACCCATGGCTCCGACCTCCACTCCGCAGACCCCCTTCGGGCGGGTCCTCACCGCCATGGTCACGCCCTTCACGGCGGACGGCGCACTCGACCTCGACGGCGCACAGCGGCTCGCCACCCACCTGGTGGACGCAGGCAACGACGGCCTGATCGTCAACGGCACCACCGGCGAGTCCCCCACCACCAGCGACGCGGAGAAATCGGATCTCGTACGGGCCGTCGTGGCGGCGGTCGGCGACCGCGCCCAGGTCGTGGCCGGAGTCGGCACCAACGACACCCACCACAGCATCGAACTGGCCCGCGCCGCGGAACGCGCCGGCGCGCACGGCCTCCTGGTGGTCACCCCGTACTACAACAAGCCCCCGCAGGAGGGCCTCTACCGGCACTTCACGGCCGTCGCCGACGCCACCGGGCTGCCGGTCATGCTCTACGACATCCCCGGCCGCAGCGGCGTCCCGATCGGCACGGAGACGATCGTCCGCCTCGCCGAGCACCCGCGCATCGTCGCCAACAAGGACGCCAAGGGCGACCTCGGCCGCGCCGGCTGGGCCATCGCCCGCTCCGGCCTCGCCTGGTACTCCGGCGACGACATGCTGAACCTGCCCCTGCTCTCCATCGGAGCGGTCGGCTTCGTCTCGGTCGTCGGCCACCTCGTCACCCCCGAGCTGCGCGCCCTGGTCGAGGCGTACACCTCCGGAGACGTCCAGAAGGCCACCGAGATCCACCAGAAGCTGCTCCCCGTCTACACGGGCATGTTCCGCACCCAGGGCGTGATGACCACCAAGGCGGCGCTCGCCCTCAAGGGCCTCCCCGCCGGACCCCTGCGCGCCCCCATGGCCGAGTGCACTCCGGAAGAGATCGAGCAGCTCAAGATCGATCTTGCCGCCGGCGGGGTACAACTCCAGTAACCAGACTTCGCGCGACCGCTCGCGCAGACGGACTTCACAACTGAATAAGCGGGCCACCGGTGCCCGCACCCCACACGACAACTGCTTCTGCACGAACGTCATGCGCGCCACGTGCCCCACCGGTACGTGGCGCGCGTGTTTGAGGAGAGTCTTTTGAGTCATCCGCATCCTGAACTCGGCCCGCCCCCGCAGCTCCCCGAAGGCGGCCTGCGCGTCACCCCGCTCGGCGGTCTCGGCGAGATCGGCCGGAACATGACGGTCTTCGAGTACGGAGGCCGCCTGCTGATCGTCGACTGCGGAGTCCTCTTCCCCGAGGAGGAGCAGCCCGGAATCGACCTGATCCTGCCGGACTTCTCGTCCGTCCGGGACCGCCTCGACGACATCGAGGGCATCGTCCTCACGCACGGCCACGAGGACCACATCGGCGGCGTCCCCTTCCTCCTGCGCGAGAAGCCGGACATCCCGCTGATCGGCTCCAAGCTCACCCTCGCCCTCATCGAGGCGAAGCTCCAGGAACACCGCATCCGCCCGTACACCCTCCAGGTGGCGGAAGGACAGCGCGAGCGCATCGGCCCCTTCGACTGCGAGTTCATCGCCGTCAACCACTCCATCCCCGACGCGCTCGCCGTGGCCATCCGCACGCCCGCCGGCATGGCGGTCCACACCGGCGACTTCAAGATGGACCAGCTCCCGCTGGACAACCGCCTCACGGATCTACACGCGTTCGCCAGGCTCAGCGAGGAAGGCATCGACCTTCTGCTCGCCGACTCCACGAACGCCGAGGTTCCGGGCTTCGTCCCGCCCGAGCGCGACATCTCCAACGTCCTGCGCCAGGTCTTCGCCGGTGCCCGCAAGCGGATCATCGTGGCCAGCTTCGCCAGCCACGTCCACCGCATCCAGCAGATCCTGGACGCGGCGCACGAGTACGGCCGCCGGGTCGCCTTCGTCGGCCGCTCCATGGTCCGCAACATGGGCATCGCCCGCGACCTCGGCTACCTCAAGGTCCCGCCGGGCCTGGTCGTGGACGTCAAGACACTGGACGACCTGCCGGACAGCGAAGTCGTCCTGGTCTGCACGGGCTCCCAGGGCGAACCGATGGCCGCCCTGTCCCGCATGGCCAACCGCGACCACCAGATCCGCATCGTCGACGGCGACACGGTGATCCTGGCGTCGTCGCTCATCCCCGGCAACGAGAACGCGGTCTACCGCGTGATCAACGGCCTGACCCGCTGGGGCGCCAACGTCGTCCACAAGGGCAACGCCAAGGTCCACGTCTCGGGCCACGCCTCGGCCGGCGAGCTGCTGTACTTCTACAACATCTGCCGTCCGAAGAACCTGATGCCGGTCCACGGCGAATGGCGCCACCTGCGCGCCAACGCCGAACTGGGCGCCCTGACCGGCGTCCCGCACGACCGCATCGTCATCGCCGAGGACGGCGTCGCCGTCGACCTCGTCGAGGGCAAGGCCAAGATCTCCGGCAAGGTCCAGGCGGGATACGTCTACGTCGACGGCCTCTCCGTCGGTGACGTCGGCGAGCCTGCGCTCAAGGACCGCAAGATCCTCGGTGACGAGGGCATCATCTCGGTCTTCGTGGTCATGGACTCGTCCACCGGCAAGATCACGGGTGGCCCCCACGTCCAGGCCCGCGGCTCCGGCATCGAGGACTCCGCCTTCGGCGAGGTGATCCCGAAGATCACGGAGACCCTGGAGCGCTCGGCCCAGGACGGCGTCGTCGAACCCCACCAGATGCAGCAGCTCATCCGCCGCACGCTGGGCAAGTGGGTCTCCGACACCTACCGGCGTCGGCCGATGATCCTGCCCGTGGTGGTGGAGGTCTGACGGTCCGCCGGACCGCACGGACGAGCGAACCGGGAGCGGGGCGCCTCGATTTGCATCGGGGCCCCCCGCTCCAGTACGTTTGCAACTCCTCCCGATCGGGCACCCGACCACCTCGTGCGTCGGAATCGTCGCCCGGCAGGGGAGGGGAAATCCGACTCAGAATCTCTGATAAAGTCGGAACCGCTGGAAAGGGAAACGCGAAAGCGGGAACCTGGAAAGCGCCGAGGAAATCGGGTCGGAAAGATCTGATAGAGTCGGAAACGCAAGACCGAAGGGAAGCGCCCGGAGGAAAGCCCGCGAGGGTGAGTACGAAGGA
>NZ_JBVJKE010000011.1:0-325051 GCF_055585405.1 Streptomyces sp. NPDC053426
TGGCGTAGGAGCCCTCGGGGACGGTGTAGTGGTAGGGGTCGTAGCCCCAGTTGTAGGCGTCCTTCGCGGCGGCCTTCGCCACGCACTCCTGCTGCTTGTCGGAGTCGGCCGGGTAGGAGGCGAGGTCGCAGTCGACGGTCTGCTGGTCGGACTTCCTCTCGGGGATGGTGGCGATGTCGAACGCGGGCAGCAGGTGCACGTACGAGGTGCCGGCCTCCGCCAGCTCGCGCAGGTGCTCGCTGCCGTCGCTGTCCTCGTCGGTGAAGGCCAGGTAGGTGCCCCGGTGGTCCGCCGTGCGGTCCGCCACGGAGAAGTCCCGGATGTGCAGCTCCTGGATCTGCGCGTCCTTCAGCGGCACGGCCTTCGGCTTGTCGTACGTCGACCACTCCCGCGGCTTCAGGGACCGGTCGCCGAGGTCGACGACGAGGCTGCGCTCGGAGTCGGTGGTCAGGGCCACCGAGTAGGGGTCGGTGACCTCGTTGGTGACGATCTCGCGGGTGCTGGGCGCCCACACCTTCACCTTGTACCGGTACTCCTCGCCCTTCCAGGAGCGGGGGCCGGTGACGGACCAGACGCCGGTGGCGTCGTCGCGGCGCATCCGGACGGTGCGGCCGCCGATCTCCAGGGAGACGTCCTGCGCGGTCGGCGCCCACACGGAGAGGGTGGGGCGGCCGTGGCGGAACACCGGGCCGAGCTCCGCCTTCGTCGCACCGTCCGCGTAGAGGTCGTCGAGCACGCCCGCGATCTGCACGCCGGTCGCCGCGAGCACGGCACCGTTGGCGGCGCGCTGGGTGGCGACGACCTGACCGCGCAGGGCCTCGCGCACCCGGTCCCGGTCACGCGGGTCGACGGACCAGGCGGTGCCGTCCTTCAGGTGCGGGAACCTCGCCTTCTGGGCGTCGGTGAGCGTCGCGCTCGTCAGCCGGATCCAGCGCGCGTCCTCGCCGGCCAGCGCACCGTCCTGCACCTTGATGGAGCCGGTGCGGGAGGCGAGGAGCTGGGTGGAGGCGGCGGCCTCGGAGCCGTCCCAGACGACGGTGTCCCGGTCGATCCAGACCGCCTTGGAGGTGGTCGGGTCGAGCGCCGCCGCCGAGCCGGCCGGCTGCGGCAGCAGGTACTTCTCCTGGCCGTTCAACAGCCACACCTCGTGGCCGTTGGCCTTGAGGTCCAGCGACTGGTCGGTGGGCAGGTCCTTCTCGTCGCCCTTGTGGAGGATGTAGCTGAGGCTGGTGGCACCCTCGGCGAGCGGCACCTCGAAGACAGCGCCATAGGCATCAGTCTTCACCGGCTCCAGGGGGTTCGACCAGTCGGTGGGGTTCGCGGCACCGGTCCAGGTGTGCAGGCCCCAGCCGTCGTAGTTCCCGTCGGCGCGGTGGTAGTGGAGCACCGCCTTGGTCTCGTCCTGCGCGGGGTATTCGGGCCGTTCGGTGGTGACGGTCTCCTTGCCCTGCTCGATCCAGATCTCGCCGGTCCTGGTGAGGTCGATCGTGCGGTCGGTGGAGACGTCCTTGTTGCCTTCCTTGTCGATGACGAGGAAGCCGAGGTCGGACGCGCCCGGCTTGAGCTTGACGTAGGCGAAGGCGCCGTAGGCGTCGCGGCCGGTGAAGGGGTGGCTGTTCGGCCACTCGGTGGCCTCGCCGTCCGCCAGGTCGCCCCAGGCGTACAGGCCCCAGTCGTCGTAGTCGCCGTCCGCGCGCTTGTAGTGGACGATCGCGTAGTCGCGGGAGGCGGCGGTGGGCGGCTCCTCGAGGGGCGGGGTGCCCGTGGTGGAGGCGGCCAGGGCGCTCGCGGTGCGGCCGGCCGAGTCGATCACGACCGCCTTGTAGCGCAGGGCGGTGCCGGCGGGGACGTCCTCGCCGATGGTGTGGGTGACCTTGTAGGGGGCGTGGTCTGCGGAGCCGAGGGTCCGCCACGTGCCGTCGCCGGTCTGGGCGGCGAAGACGACCCGGTTGAGCTGTCCGCCCTCGACGTCGGCGGTGACCTCGACGGTGCCGGTGGCGCCCGCCTCGGGGGCCTTGAGGGTGACCGTGGGCTTCGCGGCCGGCCCGGCGAGCGGGCCGGACGCCTTGAGGACGATCGCCGAGCCGGCCGGGACGGTGACGGTGATCTTCTTGTCGGCGTCGCTGGTGACGGTGGCGTCGGTGCCGTAGAGGCCCTTGTACGTCATCTTGGCGGAGCCGGTCGCGAAGGTGGCCTGCTTCGCCTCACCGGAGTTGTTGAAGGCGACGACGTACTCGGTGGTGTCCTTGCCCGTGGCGGTGCGGGAGAAGGCGTAGACGCCCGCGCCGTCGGCCGCGTACCGCTCCTGCTGGATGCCGTCGGTGAGGGCCGGGTGGGTCTTGCGGAGCTTGGCGAGAGCACTGATCTGCCGGTAGAGCGGTGCTCGCGTGTCGTAGGTGTCCTCGGCGTGGGTGCGGTCGCTGCCGATCAGGTTGTCGTCGAGGTAGTCAGCCGTACGCGAGGCGAACAGGGTCTGGCGGGCGTCCTTGTCGCCGCCGGCGCCGGTGAAGCCCTGCTCGTCGCCGTAGTAGACGACCGGGTTGCCGCGGCTGAGGAACATCAGCTCGTTGGCGAGCATGTCCTTCTTCAGCAGCTCCGCCTCGGACGCCTGCGGGTTGTCCTGCGTCAGGAACGTCCCGAAGCGGCCCATGTCGTGGTTGCCGAGGAAGGTGACCTGCTCGTAGGCGTTGGCCTTGTCGGTGGCGTACTTGTAGTCGTCGCCGAAGACCGATGCGAGCTTCTTCGCGCTGCCGCCCTGCGAGGCGTACTGCCGCGCCGCCTCCTGGAACGGGAAGTCGAGCGTGGCGTCCAGGCGGCCCCGGGTGACGTACGGGGCGGTGATGTCCGTGTCGGCGGAGTACACCTCGCCGAACATGAAGAAGTCGTCCCGGCCCTTCTTGGCCGCGTAGGCGTCCAGGGCGGTGGCCCACTGGGTCCAGAACTCCATGTTGACGTGCTTCACGGTGTCGATCCGGAAGCCGTCGATGTCGAAGTCCCTGACCCACCGCTGGTAGATCTTCTCCATGCCGTCGACGACCTCGGGACGCTCGGTCCACAGGTCGTCGAGCCCGGAGAAGTCGCCGTACTCGGCGGACTCGCCGGCGAAGGTGGAGTCGCCCCGGTTGTGGTACATCTCCGGGTCGTTGAGCCAGGACGGGACCTTGAGGTCCTCCTTCGCCCCGGGCACGACCGGGGTGCGCGGGAAGGAACCGCCGTCCACGCGCGGGAACTTCCGGAAGCCGTCGGCGTAGTCGGCGTCGTCGAAGGGCTCGCCGTCCTTCGTCAGGTACGGGAAGGCGCCCTTGGAGAGGTAGCCGTAGGACTTCTCCTCGTAGTCGACGACGTCGGCGGTGTGGTTGGTGATGACGTCGAAGAAGACCTTCATGCCCTTGGCGTGGGCCTTGTCGATGAGGGTCTCGAGGTCCTCGTTGGTGCCGAAGTGCGGGTCGACCTGGGTGAAGTCGGTGATCCAGTAACCGTGGTAACCGGCGGAGGCGTCCTTGCCGGTGCCCTGCACGGGCTGGTTCTTGAAGATGGGCGCCATCCAGATGGCGGTGGTGCCGAGCCCCTTGATGTAGTCGAGCCTCTTCGTCAGGCCCTTGAGGTCACCGCCCTGGTAGAAGCCCTTGTCGGTGGGGTCGTACCCGGTGGTGAGGCGGGAGCCGGTCAGTCCGCCGCGGTCGTTCTTCGCGTCGCCGTTGGCGAAACGGTCCGGCAGGACGAAGTAGAACTGCTCGCGGGTCAGATCGTGCCGCGCGGGCGACTTGGCGAGCTTCGCGTCCGAGGGCGGCGCGGGCGGGGTCGCGGCGCTGGCGGCGACCGGCTGCACCAGGGCGGCGGCGAGCGCGGCCACGGTGACGGCGGCGACGCGTCTGCCGCGCGCGGTGCGGCGCCCCGGGGGCGCGGGCCATCTGGGTATCAAGGCGAGAACTCCTTGCGCTTACGGCTCATTTCGGGTCCGACCCCATACGCCGCGGCACGGCCTGTCTCGGCCACGTCACCGGAGCGTCGGCGTGACCGTATCGCCGTTGAAAGCTTTACAGCAAGGGTTCTGAAAGTAACGGTAAGAACTTGCACGGCGTCGTCGGCCGGTGTCGGTGCCCGGCTCCCTACTGGCCCCCATGCGGATCACGGAGGAGACCATCAGACTGGCCCGGCACCGGACGGCCGCCGGTTCCGACCTGCTCGACGGCGCCGTGCCGCCGCCCATCGGCACCGCGCACGGCTACGACGGTCCCTGCCACGAGGTCTTCGCGACCCGGGACCTCGACGAGGTGCTGTACTCCGCCGCCGAGGACGCCGTCCGTCATCTCGCCGAGCACCTCGCGGCGCACTCCCCGGGCGAGGGGCCGGCCGCCGGCCTCGTCACCGGGCAGGCGGAGTCGACGGACCGGATCGACCCCGTCCGGGGACGCCGGTTCCGCGCCAGCGGCACGGACGACGGGCAGGCGGCGCGGCCGTGCGGACGCGACCCGCTGGAGGGCCTCGCCCGGATCGCCCGCTCCTGGCGCGAGCAGGAGCCCTACACCCACCTCGCCTTCTTCCGCGGCGAGAACGTCAGCGCCGAACGGATCGCCCTGCCGCACGGCGCCGACCCCGGGCAGGTCGCCACCGGGACACGGCTGTCGGATCTGCGCGACATGGACGACGGAGGGCGCGAGGGCCCGCCGCTCCGGTCGGAGCGGCGGGCCCTGGGCGGGACTTCGGCGTCAGGCCGTGGTCCACCACACGGTCGTGTCGGCCGGCAGCTTCGCCTCGCCGGCCGTCTCCTCCACCTCACCGCTGGCGAGCAGGACACGGCCGTACGACGGGGTCGTCACCGACTCGCCCGTGGTGTTGGCGACGCACACGAACTCTCCGCGCCGGAAGGCGAGGACGCCCTCGGGGGCGCGCAGCCACTCCACCGCGTCGCCGGCGCCCAGGTCGGCCTGGTCCCGGCGGACGGCGAGCGCGGAGCGGTACAGCTCCAGGGTCGAGTCGGGCGTGCCGGTCTGCGCCTCGACGCTCAGCTCGCCCCAGCCCGCCGGCTGCGGCAGCCAGCTTCCGCCGTCGCCGAAGCCGTACGAGGAGCCCTCGCGGGTCCACGGGATCGGGACGCGGCAGCCGTCGCGGAAGCCGTCCTGGCCGGCGCCCCGGAAGTACGCCGGGTCCTGGCGCACCTCGTCGGGGAGGTCGACGACGTCCGGCAGGCCCAGCTCCTCGCCCTGGTAGACGTAGGCCGAACCGGGCAGCGCCAGCATCAGCAGGGTGGCGGCGCGGGCGCGGCGCAGGCCCAGCTCGCGGTCGCCGGCCAGGCGGATCTGGGTGCCGAGGCCCGCCGGGTTGGCGAAGCGGGTGGCGTGGCGGGTGACGTCGTGGTTGGAGAGGACCCAGGTGGCGGGGGCGCCGACCGGGCGCATGGCGTCCAGGGTGCGGTCGATGACCGTGCGCAGTTCCCCGGCGTCCCAGTGGGTGCCCAGGTACTGGAAGTTGAACGCCTGGTGCAGTTCGTCGGGGCGGACGTAGTTGGCGGTGCGCTCGACGGTCGGGGTCCACGCCTCGGCGACGAAGATGCGCTCTCCGCTGTACTCGTCGAGGATGAGCCGCCACTGGCGGTAGATGTCGTGGACGCCGTCCTGGTCGAAGAACGGCATGACATCGTTGCCCAGCAGCTTCAGTTGCTCATGGGATCCAAGGTCGGGAAGCCCTTCCGCCTTCACCATGCCGTGGGCGACGTCGATGCGGAAGCCGTCCACGCCCATGTCCAGCCAGAAGCGGAGGATGGAGCGGAACTCGTCGCCGACGGCCGGGTGCTCCCAGTTGAAGTCGGGCTGCTCGGGGGCGAACAGGTGCAGGTACCACTCGCCGGGGGTGCCGTCGGGCTCGGTGACGCGGGTCCAGGCGGGGCCGCCGAAGATCGACTCCCAGTCGTTGGGCGGCAGCTCGCCGTCGGCGCCCTTGCCGGGGCGGAAGTGGTAGCGGTCGCGGGAGGGCGAGCCGGGGCCCTCGGCGAGGGCGCGCTTGAACCATTCGTGCTGGTCGGAGGAGTGGTTCGGGACCAGGTCGACGATGATCCTGAGGCCGAGACCGTGGGCGTCCCGGATCAGGGCGTCCGCGTCGAGCAGGGTGCCGAACATGGGGTCGACGGCGCGGTAGTCGGCGACGTCGTAGCCGGCGTCGGCCTGCGGGGAGGCGTAGAAGGGGCTGAGCCACACGGCGTCCACGCCGAGGTCGCGCAGGTACGGCAGGCGGGAGCGGATGCCTTCCAGGTCGCCCATGCCGTCGCCGTTGCTGTCGGCGAAGCTGCGCGGGTACACCTGGTAGATCACCGCGTCCCGCCACCAGTCGCGGCGCCGGGTGACGGTGGCGACGGCCGCGTCGGTGGTGGGGGTCGGGGCCGGGGCGGCGGAGTGCTGCTGGCTCATGTCGTCCTTGATACGAGTGCGGTCGGGAGACGAGTGGGGGTGCGCGGCTGGAGACGAGGCGGCCGCGGTGACGGCGGGGTCGGATGGACACCGCGGCCGCCTACCCGCGCGAGTCAGGCGCGCGGGAGTCGTCGGCCGAAGGGGGTCAGCCCTTCGTGCCGCCGGCGGTGAGGCCGGTGACCAGGTTCTTCTGCACGAGGTAGAAGAACGCGGAGACCGGTATCGCGATCAGGACCGCGGTGGCGGCCATGAGGTTGCGCTGTGCGTCGTGCTCGCTGACGAAGCTCTGCAGACCGACGGCGAGCGTGTACTTCTCGTCGTCGAGCATGAACGTCGTGGCGAAGGCGACCTCGCCGAACGCGGTGATGAAGCTGTAGAACGCGGCGACCGCCAGCCCGGGCTTGGCGAGCGGCAGGATCAGCCGCGCGAACGTGCCGAAGGGGGTCAGCCCGTCGACGCGTCCCGCCTCGTCGATCTCGAACGGGATGGTGTCGAAGTAGCCCTTCATCAGCCAGGCGCAGTACGGCACCGCCGTCGAGCAGTAGACGAGGATGAGTCCAAGGTAACTGTCGACGAGCTGCAGGTCCGAGAGGATCTGGTACATCGGGACCATCAGGACGGCCACGGGGAACATCTGGGTGAGCAGAAGCACCCACATGAACTTCCTGTAGCCCGGGAACCGCATGCGGGAGACCGCGTAGCCGGTGGTGGCGGCGACCAGGACACCGATGAACGTGGTGCCGAGCGAGACGATCAGCGAGCTCTTCAGCCAGTCGAAGAAGTTCGTGTTCTGCAGGACGAACGTGTAGTTGTCCAGCGTCATCTTGCCCCAGATGCCGCCGGGGCGCAGATAGTCGTCCTTGTCGGGGCCGAGGGACAGGAAGACCAGCCAGGCGACCGGGAACAGCGCGATCAGGCTGGCCACGGTCAGCACGCCGTGCGTGGTGAGGCGGGCCAGGAGGCCGCTCTCGCCGCGCCGGCGGGACGGGCGGGGCGCGGGCTTCTCGTCGGCAGGCCGGTCCGCCGGAGCAGTGGTGGTGACGGTGGATGTGCTCATGGGGACTCCTGCCTCAGATCGCGAGCTGCTGCTCATTGCGGTTCAGCCAGCGGCGGTAGAAGGAGGTGAAGACGACGAGGATGGCCAGCAGGAGCATGCCGTAGGCCGCGGACTCGGCGAACTCGCGCGGCTGCTGTCCGAAGCCGAGCTGGTAGGCCCAGGTCACGAGGATCTGTGCCTCCGGGGCGGTGTTGCCGAACAGCAGGAAGATGACGGCGAACTGGTTGAAGGTCCAGATGACGCCGAGCAGGACCACGGTGGAGCTGACCGAGCGCAGGCCGGGCAGGGTGACGTGGCGGAAGCGCTGCCAGGCGTTGGCGCCGTCCATCTCGGCCGCCTCGTACAGGCTGGCGTCGATGGACTGCAGGCCGCCGAGCAGGGAGATCATCATGAACGGCACACCGCACCAGGTGTTGACCATGATGGCGGCGAACCGCTGCCAGAAGGTGTCCTCCAGCCACGCCGGGGTGGGCAGGCCGAGGGCGCTCAGGCCGTCGTTGATGATGCCGGAGTCGGCGAGCATGAAGCGCCAGCCGAAGACGGTGACGAAGGTCGGCACGGCCCACGGCAGGATGAGGACCAGCCGGTAGAGGGTGCGGCCGCGCAGCTTCTGGTTGAGCAGCAGGGCCAGGCCCAGGCCGATGCCGTAGTGCAGGGCGACGCAGGCGGCCGTCCACACGATCGTCCAGATGAACTTGGACCAGAAGCGGTCGTAGGCCGTCTCGCCCCACAGGATGTCGGCGTAGTTGTCGATGCCGATGAACTTGTAGGTGGCCTCGATCTCGTTGACGCCGATGGTGCGGGCCGAGTTCAGGCTGTCGGCGTCGGTGAGGGTGAGGTAGAGCCCGTATGCCAGGGGGTACAGCACGATGACGCCGAGCACGAGCGCCACCGGCGCGATCATGGCGTAGGCGTACCAGTGCTTCTGGTATCCGCGCTTGAGACGGCTGACCGGCCCGGGGCGGGGCGCGCGGTCACCGCGGCGCTTGCCGGTCGCGCGGTCGATGGCGACTGTCATGGTTCGGCACCTTCTGGATGGTCAAGGGGTACGGCACACAGGCCGGCGACCGCCGGACCCTCCCCTCCTGGAAACGGGTCCGGCGGCCACACGGGCGTTACTTGCTGAAGTCCGGCACCAGCTTGGCGATCGCGGTCTCCGCGTCACCGAGGCCCTTGTCCAGGGACTCCTTGCCGCTCGCGATCTGCGGCAGCTCGTCGTCCAGGGGGCCCCACAGGGAGCTGTACTCGGGCAGGGCCGGGCGCGGCTGGGCGGCGGAGAGGACCGTCTGGTAGCCGGCGATGCCCGGGTCGGCCTTGACCGCGTCGGTGTAGGCGTCGTCGCGGGTGGGCAGCGTGGAGTTCTTCAGCGCGACGGTCTCCTGCGCCTTGGCCGAGGTCATGAAGTTGACGAACTTCAGCGCGGCGGCCTGCTTGTCCTTGCTGGAGCCGGCGTAGACGGAGAGGTTGTGGCCGCCGGTCGGGGCGCCCGCCTTGCCGGTGGAGCCGGCCGGGACGGTGACGATGCCGAGGTTGTTCTTGTCCTTGAACGCGGAGCCCTTGTAGAAGTTGGTGATCTCCCACGGGCCCTGGATGATCGAGGCGACCTTGCCGTTGATGAACGCGTCCTGGATGTGCGCGTAGGCGTCGGCGGTGACGTCGGCCTTGTGCAGGCCCTTGCCGTCGAAGAGGTCCAGCCAGGTGCCGTACGCCTTCTCGGCGGCGGGCGACTTGACGGTGACCTTCTTGGCGTCGACGTCGACGGTGTCGGTGCCCTCGCCGTACAGGAACGGCTGGGCGTAGTAGCCGGCGGTGGAACCCCAGTAGCCGTCGACGCCGGTCTTGTCCTTGATGGTGGCGGCGGCCTTCTTCAGGTCGTCCCAGGTCTTGGGGGCCTCGACGCCGGCCTTCTCGAACAGGGCCTTGTTGTACACGAAGGCGAGGGTGTCGGTGACCAGCGGGACGCCGTAGGTCTTGCCCTCGTACTTGGCCTGCTCGATCAGGTTGGGCTTGAACTTGTCCTGCTCGGCGAGGGCCTCGGTGCCGTCCAGCGGCAGCAGGAAGCTCTTCTTGGCGAAGGCGGGGGTCCAGCCGACCTCGGCGCGCAGCACGTCGGGGGCGCCCGACGCGCCGGCGGCGGTGTCGAACTTGTTCTGCGCCTGGTCGAAGGGGACGTTGACGTACTCGACCTTGATGTCCTTGTTGGCGGCCTCGAACTCCTTGACCAGGGCCTTGTACGTCGGCGCCTCGTTGGTCGCGTTGGAGGTGTCCCACCAGGTGATGGTGACCGGGCCGCCGGCCGAGTCGCCGCTGTCGCTGTCGCCGCCGCAGGCCGTCGCCGCGAGGGCGAGGGACGCCACCAGCGCGGTGGCCGCTATGCCACGCCGCATGAGGTTCTCCTTGAGGGTGAAAGCCCGTGTGGTGCAGGGTCGGCCCCGTCTGCCGTCCTGCTGACTTGCCGAGGGCGCCGTTGCCGCCGCCGGGCGACGTGAACGTAACAGCGCTGGAACCTTTTCGAAAGACCTTGCAGAAAAGTTTTGCAAGAGCCGCTGAGAGTTATGCCGCCGTGACCTGTTCTCGACCGCCCGGCAACCCGGGTTTCCGCCCGTACGACAGGGGTTCGGACTGTTGTGCAAGACTCTGCAAGCACTTGCCATCCGTTGCCGCCGGGGGAATCATCCGTTGCGGACCGGACGCCGACCACGACTTGAGGGACCGCGATGACCCAGCAGCCCACAGCGGGCCGTTCGACGGCGCGCACCAGGCGTCCGATCGGTGTGCAAGGGGAGAACCGGCAGCTACAGTCCAGTCCTGTGACCACACGCCTTGCCGATATCGCTGCTCAGGCGGGGGTGAGCGAGGCGACCGTCAGCCGCGTCCTCAACGGCAAGCCGGGCGTCGCCGCCACCACCCGCCAGTCCGTGCTCGCCGCCCTCGACGTCCTCGGCTACGAGCGCCCGGTGCGGCTGCGGCAGCGCAGCGAGGGCCTGGTCGGTCTGATCACCCCGGAGCTGGAGAACCCGATCTTCCCGGCGCTGGCCCAGGTCATCGGGCAGGCGCTGACCCGGCAGGGCTACACGCCGGTGCTCGCCACCCAGACCCCGGGCGGGTCGACGGAGGACGAGCTCACCGAGATGCTCGTGGACCGCGGGGTGGCCGGCATCATCTACGTCTCCGGACTGCACGCGGACACCACCGCCGACACCCAGCGCTACGAGCGGCTGCGGGCGCAGGGCGTGCCGTTCGTGCTCGTGGACGGTTTCTCGCCGAAGGTGCAGGCGCCGTTCATCTCCCCCGACGACCGGGCCGCGATGGCGCTCGCCGTCACCCACCTCGCCTCCCTCGGCCACACCCGGATCGGGCTGGCGCTCGGGCCGAAGCGGTTCGTGCCGGTGCAGCGCAAGATCGAGGGTTTCGTGCGCGCCGTGCAGGAGCAGCTCGGCCTGAGCGCCGAGACGGTCGAGACCGAGCTGGTCCAGCACTCGCTGTACACGCTGGAGGGCGGCCAGGCCGCCGCCACCGCGCTGATGGACCGCGACTGCACGGCGGTGGTGTGCGCGAGCGACATGATGGCGCTGGGCGCGATACGGGCGGCCCGGCAGCGCGGTCTGGACGTGCCGAAGGACATCTCGGTGGTCGGCTTCGACGACTCCCCGCTGATCGCCTTCACCGACCCGCCGCTGACCACGGTCCGCAAGCCGGTCCCGGCGATGGGCCAGGCCGCGGTGCGCACGCTGCTGGAGGAGATCGGCGGAACGCCCGCGCCGCACAGCGAGTTCGTGTTCATGCCGGAACTGGTGGTGCGCGGTTCGACCGCTTCGGCCCCCGGCGACCGGAACCGTCCCGGCTGACGGTCGCGGCCCGCCTCACGCGGACCCGTCCGGCCCGGTGGGGAGTGAGGACCAGAAACGGCGCAGCACCCCCGCGACGCGGTCGGGGTCCTGGAGCATCCACCCGTGGGTGAGGCCGTCGAGTTCCGTCAGCCCGGCGCCGAGTCGGCGCGCCATGTCCTGGTCGGCCGTGAGCCGCGTCATGGGATCGCCGGTCGGCACCAGGACCAGTCCCGGTGCCTTGGTGGGGCGGTCGAGGTCCTGTCCCCGGTCGGCGTGGAGATCGGGCGTGGCCGAGCGGTAGAGCAGCAGGGCGGCCTCGCTCGTCTCCGCGTCGTGGGCGTCGTCGATCTCCTTCGCCATGCCGGGGTTCATCCCTTGGGACATGAGGTGGTCGCCGAAGGTCAGGCCACTGCGGAAAGACGCTTCGCGGGCCGCGGCCAGCGACCGCTCCCCCTCGGGGCTCTTCTGCCACAGGGCGGCCGCCTCGTGCCACCGGTAGTCGGGGTGCCAGCCGTACGCGACGTCGCACACCCGGCTGCGTACCGGGACGTCGTGGGCGGAGACGACCCGTATCGCCAGGTGGGCGCCCCGGTCGTGGCCGACGACGTCGACCGGTCCGTCGACGGCCCGCAGCTCCTCGGCGGGCCGGGCCGCGTATCCCTCCTCGTCCCGCAGGCCGTCCGGGCGGGCACCGCCGAAGCCCGGCCCCCGCCCTCACCGGCGAGAACCTGCTGAAACCGCGGTGCGGACTGTTCCAGGCCATCAGCGAGCACCCGGCCGACCGACAGGCCTCCGCGACCGACGCCTGCCTCCGCCTCCTCCAGGCCGGCCTCACGTCCGCGCCCGTCCCGTAGGACCTGCCGTCCGGACCGGACCCCGACGGTGCGCCGGACCGGCCTAGTCCCCTGGTAGGAGAACGCGGGCACATCCCCTACGAGGGCATGCGGGCAGAGCCCGACCGGGGGATGATCTGGGGGAGGGTCTTTTCTGGCAGACTCTGGCCCATGGGTGACACGACGGTGACAACGCTGGAAGGCCGGCAAGAGGCCGCAGCGCACCCCGTCGCGGAAGAGACGGGGCCGGGCCGCCTGCGCCGTCTGCGCACCCCCCGCCGGCCCCGGCTGTGGTTCGAGATCCTGCTGATCGCGGTGAGTTACTGGACGTACTCGCTCGTCCGCAACGCCGTGCCGGAACAGCGGGCCGAGGCGCTGCGCAACGCCGACTGGATCTGGCGGCTCGAACAGCAACTGGGCCTCGCCGTCGAGGAGTCCGTCAACCACGCCGTGAACTCGGTGACTTGGCTCATCGTCGGCATGAACTATTACTACGCCACCCTGCACTTCGTGGTGACGCTGGGTGTCCTGGTGTGGCTCTACCGTGGTCATCCCGGCCGGTACGCGGCGACCCGCCTGGTCCTCTTCACCACCACCGGCATCGCCCTCGTCGGCTACTACCTGTATCCGCTCGCCCCGCCCCGGCTGATGAACGGCCAGGACTTCGTCGACACCGTCATGGTCCACCAGACGTGGGGGTCGATGGCCTCCGGCGATCTGAAGAACATGTCGAACCAGTACGCCGCGATGCCGTCGATGCACATCGGCTGGTCGGTGTGGTGCGGGCTGACGATCTTCGCGCTGGCCACCGTCCCCTGGGTGCGGGTGCTGGGCCTGGTGTACCCGGCGGCCACGCTGGTGGTCATCGTCGCCACCGCCAACCACTTCTGGCTGGACGCGGTGGGCGGCGTCCTCTGCCTGGCCTTCGGCTACGGCATCGCACTGCTCTGGTACGGCCGTCAGCCGTACGCCCTGCCGAGGCGGGTGCCCGGACAGCGGAAACGGGAGCCGGACCGGATCCCGGTGCCGAAACAGGGCTAACCCGGTGGGACCGGGCGGCACCCCTCGAGGGCCTGGGCTCCTGCCCCGGGCGACGGCCGAACCGCCGCCCTTGTCGGGGAGACGGGGCAACGCCGCCCCGTACGACACGACGGGCCGGGGCGGCCTCAGGGGGGCCGGGCCCCGTCGGAGGGGTCACAGCCCCCCGTAGAACAGCTCCTCCACCACGCCCCGCGCCCGCCGCGCCGTACGCCGGTACGCGTCGAGCATGTCGCCGGCGTGGCCGGGGCCGTAGCCCAGGTAGCGGCCGACGGCGCCCAGTTCGCGGGGGACGGTGGGGAAGGTGTCCCCGGCCCGGCCCCGGACCAGCATCACCGCGTTGCGCACGCGGGTGGCGAGCACCCAGGCCTCGTCGAGGGTGGAGGCGTCGTCCTCGGAGATCAGCCCGGCCGCGCGGGCGGCGGCCAGCGCCTGCCGCGTGCGGGTCGTGCGCAGGCCCGGCACCTCGGCGCCGTGCCGCAGCTGGAAGAGCTGCACGGTCCACTCCACGTCGGACAGCCCGCCCGGCCCGAGCTTGGCGTGCAGCTTGGGGTCGGCGCCGCGCGGCAGCCGCTCGGACTCCATACGGGCCTTCAGCCGCCGGATCTCGCGGACGGCCTCCTCGTCGAGCCCGGCGGCCGGATAGCGCAGCGGGTCGATCAGCCCGGTGAAGCGGCGGCCCAGGTCCTCGTCCCCGGCGACGTGCTCGGCGCGCAGCAGCGCGTGCCGCTCCCACACCAGCGACCAGCGGCGGTAGTACGCCTCGTACGACTTGAGCGTGCGCACCAGCGGGCCGGACTTGCCCTCCGGGCGCAGGTCGGCGTCGACGATCAGGGGCGGGTCGGCGCTCGGTATCTGCAGCAGGCGGCGCATCTCGGCGACCACCTTGCCCGCGGCCTCGGCGGCCTCCCGCTCGTCCACGCCGTCGCGCGGTTCGTGCACGAACAGGACGTCCGCGTCGGAGCCGTAGCCCAGCTCGTGCCCGCCGAAGCGGCCCATGCCGATGATCGCGAACCGGGTGGGGAGGGTGTCGCCCCAGCCCTCGCGGACCACCGCGCGGAGCGTGCCGGCGAGGGTGGCGGCCGTCAGGTCGGACACCGCGCCGCCCACCAGGTCCACCAGGGCGCCCTGGTCGGCCTCGGCGGGCTGCGACTCGGTGCCGTAGGAGCCGACGATGTCGGCGGCGGACGTACGGAACAGTTCGCGGCGGCGCACCCCGCGGGCGGCCGTGACGCCCTGGACGGCGTTGTCGGCGCGGCGGACGGCGGCGAGGATCTCCTGCTCCAGATGGGCGCGGGGCCGCGGTTCGAGCCCGCCGCCCCCGTCGCCGAGCAGCGCCACCGCCTCGGGGGCGCGCATCAGCAGGTCGGGGGCGAGCCGCCCGGCGGACAGCACGCGGGCCAGGTTCTCGGCGGCGGCGCCCTCGTCGCGCAGCAGCCGCAGGTACCAGGGCGTCTTGCCGAGCGCGTCGGAGACCTTGCGGAAGGTGAGCAGACCGGCGTCCGGGTCGGCGGAGTCCGCGAACCAGCCGAGCAGCACCGGCAGCAGGGTGCGCTGGATGGCGGCCTTGCGGGTGACCCCGGACGCCAGCGCCTCCAGGTGGCGCAGCGCGGCGGCCGGATCGGCGTACCCGAGCGCGATCAGCCGCTCCCGCGCGGCCTCGGCGCTGAGCCGGGCCTCGCCGGGGGCGAGCGCGGCGACGGCGTCCAGCAGCGGCCGGTAGAACAGCTTCTCGTGCAGCCGCCGCACGACGGAGGCGTGCCGCTTCCACTCCCGGGTCAGGGTGGCGACCGGGTCGGTGCGCAGGTCGAGGGAGCGGCCCAGGCGGCGCAGGTCCGCCTCGTCCTCGGGGACGAGGTGGGTGCGGCGCAGCCGGTGGAGCTGGATGCGGTGCTCCATGGAGCGCAGGAAGCGGTAGGCGTCGTCGAGCTGGGCGGCGTCCGCGCGGCCGACGTAGCCGCCGGCGGCGAGGGCCTTCAGCGCGTCGAGGGTGGTGCCGCTGCGCAGCGAGGCGTCGGAGCGGCCGTGCACCAGTTGCAGCAGCTGCACCGCGAACTCGACGTCCCGCAGGCCCCCCGGGCCCAGCTTGAGCTGGCGGTCGATCTCGGCGGCGGGGATGTTCGCCACCACCCGGCGGCGCATCTTCTGCACGTCGGCGACGAAGTTCTCCCGCTCGGCGGCCCCCCACACCAGCGGCTGGAGCGCGGCGACGTACTCCTCGCCGAGCGCGAGGTCGCCGGCGACCGGGCGGGCCTTGAGCAGCGCCTGGAACTCCCAGGTCTTGGCCCAGCGCTGGTAGTAGGCGAGGTGGGAGGCGAGGGTGCGCACCAGCGGCCCGTTGCGGCCCTCGGGGCGGAGGTTGGCGTCGACGGGCCAGATGGAGCCCTCGACGGTGGTCTCGGAGCAGATCCGCATCATGTGCGCGGCGAGCCGGGTCGCGGCGCGCAGCGCCTTGTCCTCGTCGGCCCCGTCCACCGCCTCGCCGACGAAGACGACGTCGACGTCGGAGACGTAGTTCAGCTCGTGTCCCCCGCACTTGCCCAGCGCGATCACCGCGAGCCGGCACAGCGCGGCGTCCCCGGGCGCGGCGGCCCCGGCGAGGGCGAGGGCGGCGCGCAGGGTGGCGGTGGCGAGGTCGGCGAGCTCGGCGGCGGTCTGGGCGACCTCGATGGTGCCGCAGACGTCACGGGCGGCGATGGACAGCAGACAGCGCCGGTAGGCGACGCGCAGCGAGACCGGGTCGCCGGCCCCGGCGAGGCCCCGCTCGAACTCCTCGACGCCCGGGTGCAGGTCGCGCGGCTCGTAGGTGACGAGGGCCTGCCAGTCGCTCGGGTGCCGGGCCAGGTGGTCGGCGAGCGCCTCGGACGCGCCGAGCACCCCGAGCAGCCGGTCCCGCAGCGGCTTGGCGGCGATCAGCGTGTCCAGCAGCTCCTGGCGTGCGGTGGGCCCGTCCTGCGCCTCCAGCAGCCGCACCAGGCCCCGCAGCGCGAGATCGGGGTCGGCGGTGGCGCCGAGGGCGTCCAGCAGTACGGGGTCGTTGCGCACCAGCGCGAGTCCGGCGCTGTCGAGCAGCCGCTCGGCTGCGGACGGATCGGTGAAACCGTGCCGCAGCAGCCGCGTGAAGGTACTGCTCCTGCGCCCCGGCGCCGACGTCATCCCCGGCCTCCCTCGTGCCTCGTGCCTGTGCCCGCCGCACATGCCTCGGATCAGGGTCGTACGGCCATGAGCCTATCCGGAGTACGGGGCCCTGGCCCGGGGCGTGGCGAGACATGCCTCTGTCGGCATTTCGGTGGCGCGGCGGACGGTTTTCGGATTCGGTGGGGACAGCCGTCCGGCCGGGCCGGGTGGCGGTCAGCCGATACGCCGACGAAGGAGTCGTTGTTCCATGGACATGACCCTCGAAGTGATCCCGCTCCCGGTGAGCGACATCGACCGCGCCAGGGACTTCTACCGGGACAAGGTCGGCTTCCACGTCGACATCGACCAGGAGGTCATGCCGGGCATGCGCATCGTCCAGCTCACCCCGCCCGGCTCCGGCTGCTCGATCGCCCTGGGCGACAGCATCTGGGAGATGACCCCGGGCCCCACCCCGGCCCCCGGCTCCTACCGGGGGCTCCAGCTCTGCGTCGCCGACATCAAGGCGGCCCACGCGGAACTGACCGCCCGGGGCCTGGACGTCTCCGACCCGGTCGAGTACGCCCCGGCCGACGGCGCGACCTTCATGTACTTCACGGACCCGGACGGCAACGGCTGGGCGGTACAGGAGTACCGGCGACGGGCGACGGAGCCGCTGCACAAGGTGCTGGGGGATCTCGCCGGGGCGTAGGACGCCCACGTAGTAACATGTACTACATGGAGACTACGGCCCGCGAATTCAATCAGAGGTCTTCCCAGATCCTCGCTGCGGCTGCACGCGGAGAGACCGTCACGGTCACCAAGAACGGCGTCGCCGTCGCCCGTGTAATACCGATCTCGGAGGAAGACGTCCCCGCCTACCCCACGGACCCCATGGGGGATCTCGACCTTCCCGACCTGGGACTGCCCGACCTCGACGACGACGAGATCGAGGAGACGCTCAAGGGGATGGGAACTTGAGTCTCATCGCCATCGCCGACACGAACGCGCTGTACCGCTTGCTGGACCCCAAGCTGTCCGGCCACGAGGCACACAGGAACGCCCTGGCCTCCATCAGCCATCTCGTCATCTCCCCC
Organism: Streptomyces sp. NPDC053426; assembly: GCF_055585405.1. NCBI lineage: Bacteria > Bacillati > Actinomycetota > Actinomycetes > Kitasatosporales > Streptomycetaceae > Streptomyces > Streptomyces sp. NPDC053426. The sequence continues at coordinate 17,374 of NZ_JBVJKE010000011.1, forward strand.
ATGGTCCTGGCCGAACTGGACTACCTCATCGCCACCAGGGCCGGCGCCGAGAAGGCTGTCGTGGCCGCCCGGTTCGTGGAACGCAACGTGGCCACCCGCCGGTTCGAAGTACCGTCCCTGAGCGTCCACCTGAGCTCCGCCATCGCCGTCGCGGAGGGGTACAAGGACGCGGACGGAGGCAAGGGCGTCGGACTCACGGACGCGATGAACGTCGCCCTGGCCGCGGCCTACCACACCGACGTCATGTTCACCTCGGACCTGCACTTCCGCATGATCCGACCGCTGACCGGACACAGGTCGTTCCGGCTCCTGCCCGACGACCTGTAGCGCCACCCGGACGCGGTGCGCCAAGGCGATCCGGTGGACGCCCTCGCGGATCATCTCCGTCTCCCGCACTCCCCTGCGGGTGGCGGACGGGTGCTGTCCGCCACCTGCCACTCCCGATATCCGATCCCGTCATCACGTGTCAATCCAGGACAAATGGCGACCCGTCGCGTTACGGGCGGCTTCGTGTTCCGGCCGGCGCAGGCCTCCGGCGTGTGTCGGCCGGCCCTTGGGAGCAGGAGCCGCACCCAGCACATCCGATGAGGGGAAGTCGCCGATGAGTGAGTCCGTACGAACCGGATCCGGGAGTACCGGAGACAAGGTCAAGGCAGAGACCTCCGCGACGGCCGGCCAGGCCAGGCAGGCCGCCGGCCAGGTGGCGGGGACCGCGGCGGAACAGGCCCGGACCGTCGTGGGTGAGGCGCGGCAGCAGGCCGGTACGGTCATCGAGGACCTGCGCGGCCGCGCGATCGACGAGGCGGACGGGCAGACCAGGCGGGCGGCCGGCACGCTGCGGCAGTGGGCGGACGACTTCTCCGACCTGGCCGCACGCGCCGAGCACGACTCGCCCGCCCGGGGCCTGGCGGCACGGGCCGGCGACAGGGGCCGGCGGGCTGCCGACTATCTGGAGCGGCAGGGGGTCGAAGGCATCGCCGCCGACCTCCAGGGCTTCGCCCGCCGCCGCCCCGGCGCCTTCCTCGGCGGCGCCCTGCTGGCCGGACTGGCCGTCGGACGCCTGGCGAAGGTGACGCAGACGGCCTCCCGGGCCGACGGGGACGGACAACAGCGGCGGGTCACCGCGGCCCCGGCTCCCGAGGCCCTGCCGGTCGCTCCCCCGCCGGGGACCGCACCGCCCGCGCCGTCCACTCCGCCGAGCCTCGGCACGCCGGGCCGCCCGTTCCCGGAGGCGTGAGATGGCCACGATGTCCCCGCTGTCCCGGGCCCGCTCGGCCGAGCCGTACGAAGGGGAGCGGTCCACGGGCGAGCTGCTGTCCCGGGTGACCTCCGACATCCAGGTCCTCTTCCGCCAGGAGGTGGAGCTGGCCAAGGCCGAGATCAAGGAGGAGGGCACCAAGGCGGGCAAGGCCGCCGGGATGTACGGCGGTGCCGGGTTCGCCGGCTACATGGTCCTGCTGTTCCTGTCGCTGGCGGCCATGTTCGGCCTGGCCAACGTGATGGACGGCGGCTGGGCCGCGCTGATCGTCGCCGCGCTGTGGGCCGCCGCCGCGGCCGTGCTGTACCAGAAGGGCCGCGCGAAGATGCGCACCGTCTCGCCGAAGCCCGAGCACACCGTCCAGACCCTGAAGGAGGACGCGGAATGGGCACGTCACCCGACCAAATGAGGGCCGAGATCGCGGCCACCCGCAACCAGCTGTCCGCGGACGTGGACCGGCTCGCCGACCGGGCCAGCCCGCGCCGCATGGCCCGCCGCCGCAGGGCGAGGATGCGCCGCACGGTGTCGGGCGTCCGTGACCGCGTCATGGGCACCGCCTCGTACACGGCGCACGGCATGGCCGGCACCGCCCGGTCGGCGGCCGGTTCGGTGCAGTCGGCGGCGGGCTCGGCGGCCGGTTCGGTGCAGGAGGGCACCGGGCGGGCGGCCGACTCGGCCCGCGAGGCCGCCGGTCAGGCGGGACAGGCCGTCCAGCAGACGCCCGAGATGGCCCGCCGCCAGACGCAGGGCAACCCGCTGGCCGCCGGCCTGGTCGCCTTCGGCGTCGGCCTGCTGGCCGCCTCGATGGTGCCCGCCTCCGAGAAGGAACAGCGGAAGGCGTCCGAGCTGATGGAGCGCGGCGCCGAGGCGCTGGAGCCGGTGAAGCAGGCCGCCACCGAGTCCGCGCAGCATCTGAAGGAAGGCGCCAAGGAGGTCACGCAGAGCGCGGCCACGGAGGTGAAGGACACCGCGCAACAGGCGGCCCGTACCACCCAGGACGAGGCCCGCGACCGGGCCGGCCAGGTCACCGACCAGGCCAAGGAATCCGGCCGCAGCCTCAAGGACGAGACCGGCCGCCGCTCCGGCCCGGCCTGAGACCGGGCGCGGCGGACGGAGGAAGCCCTGTCGACGGCCCGGACGGGCCGTGGACAGGGCTTCCTCCCGCCGTGGTGGGCGGCCGGTGACTCCGGCGGTCCGCGCCGGGGACGACGGGGGCCGGAGGCCGGAGGCCGGGGGCCGGGGGCCGGAGGCCGGGGGCCGGAGGCCGGGGGCCGGGGGCCGGAGGCCGGGGGCCGGGGGCCGGAGGCCGGGGGCCGGGGGCCGGAGGCCGGGGGCCGCCCCGAGGGCGGCCCCCGGCGCGGTCAGCTCGCGTACGTTTCGAATTCGGCGATCCTCGGGGTGCCCGAGGCGCTGGTGATCTCGAAGGTGATCTTGTTCAGGGAGGTCGCGGAGAAGCCGATGACGCCCGCTCCGCTGCCGGAGGCCAGGACGGCGCCCGTGTCGTGGTTGAGGACGCGGTAGGAGCCGATGGTGCCCGAGCCCGACGCCTGCCTGATGTTGATCTTGGAGACGGTGGTGGCCGAGCCCCACTTGATCGAGACGGAGCCGGTCGAGCCGGACGGCGACCAGTACGTGCTCATGTCGCCGTCGCGGACGTTGCCGTAGCTCGTGCCGTCGGCCTTGGAGGAGCCGTCGGAGCCCGCGCCGATGCTGAGGTTGGTGCCGGCGGGCGGGTCAGTGGGGTCCGGGTCGGTCGGGTCCGGGTCCGTCGGGTCGGGGTCGGTCGGGTCCGGGTTCTGCGGGGTGCAGCTGCCGTCGGAGACCTTCAGGCCCTTGTTGGCGCCCGCCGTCTGGCTCACCACGCCCGGCACGCAGTTGGCCGCGTCGAGGGTGTACGCGTACGGGATGCCGACCGAGGTGTTCGACGTCGGGTTCGGGCCCGCGGGGTTGTTGTCGCCGCTGCGCTCGGACCAGGTCACGTTGTCGAAGATGTTGCCGCTGACCTGCCAGTAGCCGGCCGCGTCGGTGTAGAAGGTGCCGAGGACGTCCTTGGAGTCCTCGAAGTAGTTGTTGTCCACCTTGGCGCGGGCGCCGGCCCGGGAGTTGATGCCGGACTCGTTCAGGTTCTTGTAGTGGTTGTTGTAGATGTGCGCGATGCCGCCGCGCAGCAGGGGCGCACGGGAGTCGATGTTCTCGTACAGGTTGTGGTGGAACGTGACGTACCCGTTCGAGGTGTCGCTCTCGCTGGAGCCGATCAGGCCGCCGCGGCCGGAGTTGCGCAGGGTGCTGTAGGACAGCGTCACGTACTGGGTGTTGTCCTTCATGTCGAAGAGGCCGTCGTAGCCCTCCGACTCGCCGCCGGACGCCTCCAGCGTGGTGTGGTCGACCCAGACGTTGCGGACATCGCTTTCCATGCCGATGGCGTCGCCGCCGTTCGACGTGGGCGAGCCGGACTTCTTGACGTTCCGGATCGTCACGTTCTGGATGATGATGTTGCTGGACTCCCGGATGTGGATGCCCAGCTGGTCGAAGACGGCGCCGTTGCCGACCCCGACGATCGTGACGTTGCTGATCTGCTTGAGCTCGATCTTGTCTTCCGCGGTGCTGCAGCTGTCGCCGGACACCTTGGTGGTGTTGCCGTGGTTGATGGTGCCCTCGACCTGGATGACGATCGGGGTGGAGCTGCTGGCCCGGTTGCAGAGGGCCTGGTGGATCGCGGTGCCGGTGGTGGCGCGGACCGTCTGGCCGCCCGCGCCGCCGGTGGTCCCGCCGTTCTGGGTCGCGTAGCCGGTGACACCGCCGGTCGCGGCGGATGCCGTGGAGGTGGACAGGGCCACACCGGTCGCCGCCGCCAGGGCTCCCGTGGCCAGGACCGCGGAGAGTCGCACTGCGACTGATCGTCTCATTCTCGTCTCGCCTTTCGCTCTCATGTGCCGGGCGTTCCGCACCGAGCTGCCTTATGTCATGGGCATGTCAGTACAACCGATGAGGGGAGGCGGGGTGAGCCGACCCATCGGCGAGAAAGCGCTTTCTTTCTGTTCGTCGCGACAGTAGGGCCACGTTCGAGGGGCTGGCAAGGTTCTGCGCAGTTACGGAGAGGTGGATTCCGGTTAGGTTCCGGTTTAGTCGCGGAAGGGCGCGCACAGCAGTCGGGGGCCGACGGTGCGTGACCGTCGGCCCCCTGGAACGCCGCGTGCGGGGCTCAGAGCACCGGCAGGTTCTTGCGCAGTTCGAAGGCCGTGACCTCCGAGCGGTACTCCTCCCACTCCTGCTTCTTGTTGCGCAGGAAGAAGTCGAAGACGTGCTCACCGAGGGTCTCGGCGACCAGGTCGCTGCGCTCCATCAGGGTCAGGGCCTCGCCCAGGTTCTGCGGCAGGGGCTCGATGCCCAGCGCGCGGCGTTCCGCGTCGGACAGGGCCCACACGTCGTCCTCGGCGCCCGGCGGGAGCTCGTAGCCCTCCTCGATGCCCTTCAGGCCGGCGGCCAGCAGGACGGCGTAGGTCAGGTACGGGTTGGCGCCGGAGTCGATGGAGCGGACCTCCACGCGCGCCGAGCCGGTCTTGCCGGGCTTGTACATGGGCACGCGCACCAGCGCCGAGCGGTTGTTGTGGCCCCAGCAGATGTACGACGGGGCCTCGCCGCCGGCGCCCGCCGTGCGCTCCGTGCCGCCCCAGATGCGCTTGTAGGAGTTGACCCACTGGTTGGTGACCGCGGACACCTCCGCCGCGTGCCGCAGCAGGCCCGCGATGAAGGAACGGCCCACCTTGGAGAGCTGGTACTCCGCGCCGGACTCGTAGAACGCGTTGCGGTCGCCCTCGAAGAGGGAGAGGTGGGTGTGCATGCCGGAGCCGGGGTGCTCGGAGAAGGGCTTCGGCATGAAGGTCGCCTGGACACCCTGTTCGAGGGCCACCTGCTTCATGACCAGGCGGAACGTCATGATGTTGTCCGCCGTGGAGAGCGCGTCCGCGTAACGGAGGTCGATCTCCTGCTGGCCGGGGGCGCCCTCGTGGTGGGAGAACTCCACCGAGATGCCCATCGACTCCAGCATGGTGATCGCCTGGCGGCGGAAGTCCATGCCGACGTTCTGCGGGGTATGGTCGAAGTAGCCGGAGTTGTCCGCGGGGGTCGGGCGGCTGCCGTCCAGCGGCTTGTCCTTCAGCAGGAAGAACTCGATCTCCGGGTGGGTGTAGAAGGTGAAGCCCAGGTCGGAGGTGCGGGCGAGGGCGCGCTTGAGGACGTAGCGCGGGTCGGCGAAGGACGGGGAGCCGTCCGGCATGAGGATGTCGCAGAACATGCGGGCCGTGCCGGGGGCCTCGGCGCGCCAGGGGAGGATCTGGAACGTCGACGGGTCCGGCTTGGCGATCATGTCGGACTCGTACACCCGGGCGAAGCCCTCGATGGCGGAGCCGTCGAAGCCGATCCCCTCGTCGAAGGCCTGCTCGAGTTCGGCGGGGGCGACCGCCACGGACTTGAGGAAGCCCAGGACGTCGGTGAACCACAGGCGCACGAACCGGATGTCGCGCTCCTCCAACGTCCGGAGCACGAACTCCTGCTGCTTGTCCATCTTCCGCTTCCCCATCCTTGCCGGTCAGGCCGCCTGTCCGCTCCCACGCCCCGGGGAGACGGCCGGGCATTGCGAGCATCCCACCACACCAGCGTTTCATACGCGTTGCCGACCTTGATCGGACGGCCTGGCCGGTCGGCCCGGTCGGTCGGCCCGGTCGGTCGGCCCGGTCGGTCGGCCCGGTCGGTCGGCCCGGTCGGTCGGCCTGCCGTGGCTCGAACGTCTCGCACACGACAGGTGTACCGCTCCGGGACCCATCTTGCCCGCTCGGGCCGACATCCGTAACGGGCGTGGCGGGCGGTTCACGGCCTCGGGGAGATGCCCAGCAGGAGGGGGCCGGTGGGGGCCGAGACGATGTCCGCCACCGTGACCGGGTCCAGCGAGGCGAAGAACGCCTCCTGGGCCCCGCGCAGGGCGCCGCGCAGCCGGCAGGCCGAGTTCAGCGGGCAGGGGGACGAGGTGGCGGTGCCCTCGCAGTCGACGACGTCCCCCTCGCCCTCGAAGGCCCGGACCACCGCGCCCACCGAGGCGGTACGGCCCTCCTCCGTGAGGCCCAGACCGCCGCCCCGGCCGCGGCGGGCCGTCAGCAGGCCCATGTGCTGGAGCTCGGCGACCACCTTCGCGGCGTGCGTGTAGGGCACGTCCATGGCTTCCGAGACGTCGCGCGTCGTCGGGTTGGAGTCGCCGGCCACGGCGAGGCGCATGAGGACGCGGAGGGCCAGGTCTGTGGAGCGGAGGAGCCGCATGGCAGAGAGCGTAGGTAATACGCATCTGGGGTTCAAGTTTTCCGGGGGGTGGGGTCCGCCGGGTGCGGTCCGGTTCCGATGGCCGTGAACCCTACGGCTCGCCCCCTCTCCCCTATTACGATCAGCTGACCCGATCGTCCCACTCCCCCGAAGGACACTCCCATGGGCTCCGCCAAGAAGAGCAGCTCGGCACGTTCGGCGCGCATAGAGGAGATGCGGCGTGCCGAGAAGGCCCGCGAGCGTCGCGCCCGCATCCTCACCATCGCCGCCAGTGTGGTGGTCGTCGTCGGGCTCGTCGCCGGCGGTGTGGTGCTCGTCCAGTCGCAGTCGGACGACGACGGCGGCAGCGCGGCCTCCGGCTCGAAGGACTCGGGCAAGTTCGTCACCGGCGCGGACGGTGTGCGGAAGTGGGAGGGCGAGCTGGGGCGCAACCACGTGACCAAGGCCGTGGACTACCCCGCCTCTCCCCCGGTGGGCGGTGACCACAACCCGGTGTGGATGAACTGCAACGGGGACGTCTACACCGACGAGATCAACAACACCAACGCCGTGCACTCGCTGGAGCACGGCGCCGTGTGGGTGACGTACAACTCCTCGGCCGACAAGGCCGCCGTCGACGCGCTCGCGGCGAAGGTGAAGAAGACGCCGTACACGCTGATGAGTCCGGTGGACGGCCAGAAGGACCCGATCATGCTGTCCGCCTGGGGGCACCAGCGCACGGTGACCGGTGCGGACGATCCGAACCTGGACAAGTTCCTCGAGAAGTTCGTCCAGGGGGAGCAGACGCCCGAGCCGGGGGCCGCCTGCACCAACGGGCTGTCCAAGTGAGGCAGATCGGGCTGATCGCGGGGGCCGCGGCCCTGGCGCTGGTCGCGGCCGGGGCGATCACCTACGCGGTGGCCGGCGACGAGGGGTCCTCGGACACGGTCCCGACGGCGGAGTCCGCGGACGCCGGGTTCGCCCGGGACATGGCCGTGCACCATCAGCAGGCCGTCGAGATGTCGTACGTCGTACGGGACCGCACGGACGACGAGGAGGTCCGGCGGCTCGCCTACGACATCGCCCAGACGCAGGCCAACCAGCGGGGCATGCTGCTGGGGTGGCTCGACCTGTGGGGGCTGCCCAAGGTGTCCATGGATCCGCCCATGACCTGGATGGGGATGGGCGACAGCGCCTCCGGCAAGGACGGCGCGCTGATGCCGGGGATGGCGACCAACGCCGAGATGGAGCAGCTGGGGTCACTGAGCGGGGAGCGGGCGGAGGTCTTCTACCTGCAGCTCATGACGGACCACCACAAGGGCGGGGTGCACATGGCTCAGGCGTGCGTCCGTGCCTGCGAGGTGGGGGTCGAGAAGCGGCTCGCCCGGGGGATGGTGGAGGGGCAGGAGTCCGAGATCGCGCTGATGGCGGGGATGCTGAAGGCGCGGGGGGCGGCTGCCCGGCCGTAGCGGACGGGGCTCCGGGACATCGCGTCGCTTTGACGATTACACTGGGCCCGTGCCTCAACTACGTCTCGCCCTGAATCAGATCGACTCGAGCGTCGGCGACCTCGCCGGCAACGCCGAAACGATTGTCCGCTGGACCCGGCACTCCGCCGAGCAGGGAGCGCACCTCGTGGCGTTCCCCGAAATGGCGCTGACCGGGTATCCCGTCGAGGACCTCGCCCTGCGGTCGTCCTTCGTGGAGGCCTCGCGGGCCGCGCTGCGCTCGCTGGCCGCGCGGCTCGCCGAAGAGGGGTTCGGGGAGCTTCCGGTGATCGTCGGGTACCTCGACCGCAGCGCCGCCGCCCAGCCGAAGTACGGGCAGCCGGCCGGTGCGCCGCAGAACGCGGGCGCCGTGCTGTACGGGGGTGAGGTGGTGCTGAGCTACGCCAAGCACCACCTGCCGAACTACGGCGTCTTCGACGAGTTCCGTTACTTCGTGCCCGGCGACACCATGCCGGTGGTGCGGGTGCGCGGGGTCGATGTCGCCCTCGCCATCTGTGAGGACCTGTGGCAGGACGGGGGGCGGGTGCCGGCGGCGCGGTCGGCCCGGGCCGGGCTGCTGCTGTCGATCAACGCCTCGCCGTACGAGCGGGACAAGGACGACACCCGGCTGGAGCTGGTGCGCAAGCGGGCGCAGGAGGCCGGGTGCACGACCGCGTACCTCGCGATGATGGGCGGGCAGGACGAGCTGGTCTTCGACGGGGACTCGATCGTCGTGGACCGTGACGGCGGCGTCGTGACGCGTGCGCCGCAGTTCGCCGAGGCGTGCGTCGTGGTCGATCTGGAGCTGCCGGCGGCGGAGACGGACGCGCCGACGGGGGTCGTCGACGACGGGCTGCGGATCGACCGGGTCGTGCTGTCGGAGGACCCCGTGCCCGCGTACGACGCCTCGTCGGCCGGGGGGTACGCCTCGCGGCTCGACGATGACGAGGAGGTGTACTCCGCGCTGGTCGTGGGGCTGCGGGCGTACGTCGAGAAGAACGGGTTCCGGTCGGTGCTGATCGGGCTGTCCGGGGGGATCGACTCGGCGCTGGTCGCCGCTCTCGCCTGTGACGCGGTGGGGGCGGAGAACGTGTACGGCGTGTCGATGCCGTCGAAGTACTCGTCCGAGCACTCCAAGGACGATGCGGCGGAGCTGGCCCGGCGGACGGGGCTGAACTACCGGACGGTGGCGATCGAGCCGATGTTCGACGCGTACATGGGGGCGTTGGGGCTGACGGGGCTGGCGGAGGAGAACCTGCAGTCGCGGCTGCGGGGGACGCTGCTGATGGCGATCTCCAATCAGGAGGGGCACATCGTGCTGGCGCCGGGGAACAAGTCGGAGCTGGCGGTGGGGTACTCGACGCTGTACGGGGACTCGGTCGGGGCGTACGGGCCGATCAAGGACGTGTACAAGACGTCGGTGTTCCGGCTGGCCCAGTGGCGCAACCGGGCCGCGGTGGAGCGGGGGCAGACGCCGCCGATCCCGGAGAACTCGATCTCCAAGCCGCCGAGCGCGGAGCTGCGGCCGGGGCAGGTGGACACGGACTCGCTGCCGGACTATCCGGTGCTGGACGCGATCCTGGCGCTGTACGTGGACCGGGACCGGGGGGCGGACGAGATCGTCGCGGCCGGGTTCGAGGCGGAGCTGGTGACGAAGACGCTGCGGATGGTGGACCGGGCGGAGTACAAGCGGCGGCAGTACCCGCCGGGTACGAAGATCTCCCCGAAGGGCTTCGGCAAGGACCGCCGCCTGCCGATCACCAACGGCTGGCGCGAGGGCTGACGCCTTTACCGCCTGCGGCGCGGCTTTCGGTCCGGTGGGGGCTTGGGTTTTATGCCTGCGGCGCCTCTTTCGGTTCGGTGGGGGCTTGGGTTTTATGCCTGCGGCGCCTCTTTCGGTTCGGTGGGGGCGTGTGTAGCGCCTGCGGTGGGTGGGTGGGTCGGGGCCGCGTCGGGGGTGTCCGTCCTCGGACTGGCGCGACTGCGTTCCTTGGAGGGGGTGCGGGGTGCGGACGCGCCAGCCACTGCGGGCGGCCACCCCCGCCCCGTCCCCTCCCCGCCGCGGGCGACTGCGGTGCGCCCACCGTGGCACGCGCCCCGGACCATACGCGTCTGCGCCCCGCATTCCGTGCCCTGCGCGCCGCCCTCCGCGGGCAGTCGTGCCGCAGGGCGGCACGGGTGGGCGCGACGGCACCCCGTAAGCGCCGGGCCGCGCGAACACCCCCCGGCCCACACCAACGCCGGGGCACCCGCAAAGCGCCGGCCCGCGTCGGCGCCGCGGCTCAGACCCCGCTCACCTCCGACCGCTGCGGCACGCCCCCCGCGACCACCCGCTCACGCCCGACGGCCACCCCCGGCGCCACCCTGCGGTCCACCGCGTACGCCACCGCCGCCACACCGACGCCGAAGGCGGACAGCAAAGCCCCCGCAAGCGCCGGCGACGTCGTCCCGAAGCCGGCCGCCAGGGCCAGGCCCCCGATCCACGCCCCACCGGCGTTCGCCAGATTGAACGCCGCCTGGTTGGCCGACGAGGCCAGCGACGGCGCCGCGGACGCCTTCTCCATCACCATCAGCTGCAACGGCGACCCGGTCACGAACGCCGCCGTACCGAGCGCGGTCACCGCGATCGCCGCGCTCACCTCCGTCCGCATCAGCAGCGGGAACAGCACCAGGATCGCCGTCAGCGAGGCCAGACCGCCGAACAGCGTCCCGCGCAGGGAGTGGTCGGCCAGCCGGCCGCCCAGCAGGTTGCCGGCCGTGGCGCCCACGCCGAACAGGGCCAGCAGCAGCGTCACGCTCGTCTCGGCGTACCCCGCGGTACCGGTCAGCATCGGTGTGATGTAGCTGTACGCCGCGAAGAGCGCCCCGAAGCCCGCGACCGTCGTCCCCAGGGCCAGCCAGACCGGCAGGGAGCGCAGCGCCGCCAGTTCGCCGCGCAGCGCGGACCGCGGGGCGGCAGCGGCGTCGCGGGGGATCAGGAGGGCCAGGGACGCCATCGCCGCCAGGCCGATGGCGCTGACCCCGAGGAAGGTGGCCCGCCAGCCGACGTTCTGGCCCATGAGCGTGGCCACGGGGACGCCCGCCACGTTGGCCATGGTCAGGCCGAGGAACATCAGGGAGACCGAGCGGGCCTTGCGTTCCGGGGCCACCATCGTCGTGGCGACCACCGCTCCCACGCCGAAGAAGGCGCCGTGCGGGAGGCCGCTGAGGAAGCGGGCGGCCAGCAGCCAGTCGTGGTCGGGGGCGAGCGCGGAGAGCGCGTTGCCCGCCACGAAGAGGGCCATGAGGGCGATCAGGACCGTGCGGCGGGCCATCCGCGCGGTCGCGGCGGCCAGCAGCGGGGCACCGACGACCACGCCCAGGGCGTAGGCCGAGACCAGGTGGCCCGCGCCGGGGATGGAGACGCCCAGGTCGTCCGCGACATCGGGGAGCAGCCCCATCATCACGAACTCGGTGGTACCGAGGCCGAAGGCACCCACGGCGAGGGCGAGCAGGGCCAGGGGCATGACGTGCGGACCTTTCGGAGGACGAGATATGTTCACGTGCGGAACAAAGTCTCGCAGGTCCGGTATTCCGTTGAGTGGCCAGGGGATGAAGAAAGGGCGGCTGACCTGCGGTTCTCAGTCGTCCTGTGTGGTGACCCTCACACGGGCCGCTATGGGGAGGTGGTCGCTCGCCGTGGCCGGGAGGGTCCAGGAACTCTCCGGTTCGGCTCCCTTGACCAGGATCTGGTCGATCCGTGCCATCGGGAACGACGCCGGCCAGCTGAAGCCGAAGCCGCTGCCCACGGCGCCCTGGGTGGAGCGCATCTGGGAGGTGACGGCGTTCAGGGCGCGGTCGTTCATCGTGCCGTTCAGGTCACCGAGCAGCACGACGTTCGGCAGCGGTTCGTCGGCGATGGCCTCGCCCAGGGCGTCGGCGCTCTTGTCCCTCTGACGGGCCGTGAAACCGGCCTCCAGCTTCACGCGGACCGAGGGGAGGTGAGCGACGTAGACGGCGACCCGGCCGGCGGGGGCGGCCACCGTGGCCCGCATCGCGCGCTTCCAGCCGAGGCGGATGTCGACCGCCTTCACGTCACTCAGGGGGTACTTGCTCCACAGCCCGACGGTGCCGACCACCTCGTGGTACTCGTACGTCGACTCCAGCGCCCGCTCGTACGTCGGGACCTCCGACGCCTTCAGTTCCTCCAGGGCCAGCACGTCCGCGCCCGAGGCGGCCACGCCGCGGGCGGTGGCGGACGGGTCCGGGTTGTCGGCGTTGACGTTGTGCGTGGCCACCGTGAGGTCGCCGCCCGTGGCGGTCTTGTCGGTGAGCAGGCCGCCGAAGAGGTTCAGCCAGACGGCCGCCGGCAGGATCGTCGCGATCAGCGCCGTCGCCGACCTGCGGATCAGCCCGAGGACGAGCAGCAGGGGGATCAGCAGGCCCACCCAGGGGAGGAAGGTGTCCACCAGGCTGCCCAGGTTGCCGATCGCGTTCGGGATGTGGCCGTGGGCCAGCATGACCAGGGCCGTCAGGACCGAGCAGGCGGCCAGGACGAGGCCGCGGCGCCAGATGCGGCGGTCGCCGCGCCAGCCTCTGGTGAGGCGCTCGCGCAGGCGTCGGAGCCGGGTCGGCTGCGGCTCGGACCCCGAACCGCCGTTGTCCGTCTCCGTCATGTACGCCTGCCGCGCCATACCGTCGCCTCACAACCTGCCGTGCACACCGTCGCCCCCCGTGTCCGTACGACCCTAGGGGATGATCGGTTCCTTTCCTGCCGCCTCTCGACGGCCGTACGGGGGCGAGGACGTGCCGGGGCGCTCGGGGAGTTCCGGGCGGGGGCGGGGAAAGCGTCCTCTGTGACGAAACGCGCACATCGCGGCTAGTCGGTGACGGGGCGTAGACCCTGGAGGAGCGTGTCGACGACTTGTTCGGCGAGGTCGTCCGGGAGGTCGGCGTCGGGGCGCAGGACGGTGCGGACGAGGATGGGGCCCACGACGATGTCGTTGAGGATCTCCATGTCGACGTCGGCGCGCAGTTCGCCGTTCTCCCGGCCCCGGCGCAGCACCTCCAGGCCGAGCCGGCGGCGCGGCAGGATGACGGTGTCGTGGTAGGCGGCCCAGAGGTTGGGGCTGCTCTTCATCTGGGCGCGCACGTTGTGCAGGATCGCCGAGGTCCGCCCGGCCAGGCCGCGCAGGCGCAGGGACTCCAGCAGGACGACGAGGTCGTCGCGCATGGAGGTGCCGGGGAGTTCGGGGTCCGGGGGCTCGGCGGCGCGCAGGACGTCGACGAGGAGCTGCTCCTTGCCGCTCCAGCGACGGTAGATGGTGGCCTTGCCGACGCCGGCGGTGCGGGCGATGCGCTCGATGGAGAGCTCCGCGAGGGGCACGCCGTCCTCCAGGAGCTTCATCACTCCCTCGATGATGGCGCGTTCGACCGCCTCGCTGCGGGGGCGGCCCCGTGCGGGGCCGCCCTGCCGGGGGTCGGTGTCGGCCGGGGTCACGTCGTCGGGTCCTTACGTCGGAGGCGGGCTGGGACGATTCTCCCCGGTGGGCGGTGGCGGCGGTCCACCGCCCGGGGGTCACCGGTCCGCCGCCGGCATCAATTCCCGCTTCTCCTCGTCCCCTTCGGACGTCGGCGTACGGCCGGGCAGGAACACGGCGACGACGACCGCGCCCAGCACCGCGACGCCCGCTCCCCACAGCGCGGTGACGTGCATGGCGTGCAGGAACGCGTCGTCGGCCGCGCCGATCAGGGGCTCGCCGCGCGCGCCCAGCCGGTCCGCCACGGCCAGGGTGGCCTCGATGGACTCGCCGGCGGCGTGCCGGACGCCGGGCGGCAGCGGGCCGAGGTCGTCCTCGATGCCGTTGCGGTAGGCGGCGGACAGCACCGAGCCGAGGACGGCGATGCCGAGGGCGCCGCCGACCTGGCGGAAGACGTTGCTGAGGGCGGAGGCGGAGCCGGCCTTCTCGCGGGGCAGGGCCTGCATGATGACGACGCTGACCGGTGTCATGACGTGCGCCATGCCGGCGCCCATGAGGAAGAAGACGACCTCCAGGATCCAGATCGGCGTGTCCCCGTCCAGGGTGGCGAACGCGGCCAGCGTCGCGGCGAGCACCAGCAGTCCGGCGGTCGTGGTGACCTTGTTGCCGAAGCGGTCCACCATGAGGCGGGCCCGCGGCGCGAAGATCATCTGTGTGGCGGCCAGCGGCAGCATCAGCAGGCCCGTCTCCAGCGGCGAGTAGCCGCGCACGCTCTGGGTGTAGAACACCGCGAAGAACGTCACGCCCATCAGGGCGAAGAAGACCAGCGCGATCGCGACGACCGAGGCGGAGAACACCTTGTTCTTGAAGTAGGTGACGTCGATGGACGGGTGGTCGCTGCGCTTCTCGAACACCACGAACGCGGCGAGCACGGCGAGACCTGCGCCGATCGTCGACACCACCGTGACGTCGGTGAAGTCGGCGAGCTGGCCGCCCTTGATGATGCCGTAGACCAGCAGGACCAGTCCGGCCACGGACAGGACGACGCCGACGGGGTCGATCCGGCCCGGGTTCGGGTCGCGGGAGTCGGGGACCAGCCACAGCATCAGGGCGACGGCGAGGACGACGATGGGCACGTTGACGAGGAAGACCGAGCCCCACCAGAAGTGGTCCAGGAGGAATCCGCCGGTGATCGGGCCGATGGCGATGGCGAGGCCCACACCGCCCGCCCAGATGCCGATGGCCTTGGGCTGCTCGTCGCGTTCGAAGACGTTCATCAGGACGGCCAGGGTGGCCGGCATGACGAACGCGGCGCCCGACCCCATCACCGCGCGGAAGCCGATCAGCTCGGCCGGTGAGCCGGAGAACGCGGCGAGCGCCGAGCCGGCGCCGAACACGACGAGACCGCCGATCAGCACCTTCTTGCGGCCGAGCCGGTCGCCGAGGAGTCCCGCGCTGAAGAGCAGGCCGGCGAAGACGAGCGTGTAGGAGTTGATCGCCCACTCCAGCTCGCTCTGGGTGGCGCCCAGGCCGGTGGGGGCGGGGGTGGAGATCGTCTTGATGGCGACGTTCAGGATCGAGTTGTCGAGTACGACGATCAGCAGGCTCAGCATCAGCACGCCGAGGATCACCCAACGGCGCCGGTGCACGGCTTCCGGGACCCGGCGGCGGGCAGGGGCGGCAGGAGAAGTCATGCGACCCACAGTAGCCAATTACGATACGGAACCGTCTCGTATCGTAAACGTTTTGCCCAGAACTTGCCGGGACATTGCACGGCGGAACTCACAGGGGGACCTCTGGCCCTCGTCGGGGCGAGGTGCCACCATGGACGTGGTCCGGGGACGCCGTCAGGGCGCCTCGAGATGACGTGTTGGGAGACGGTTCAATGACGCAGCTTTCGGCTGCCCAGACCGGGACGACGTCCGGTTCCCCCTCCGACGGCAAGACGCTGTACGGGGGCAAGGGCACGCGCCGTATCACTGTCCGCGACATCGCCGCCGCCAAGGAGCGCGGCGAGAAGTGGCCCATGCTCACCGCGTACGACGCGATGACCGCGTCCGTGTTCGACGAGGCCGGCATCCCGGTCATGCTCGTCGGCGACTCGGCCGGCAACTGCCACCTCGGGTACGAGACCACCGTGCCCGTGACCCTCGACGAGATGACCATGCTGTCGGCGGCGGTCGTGCGCGGGACCTCGCGCGCGCTGATCGTGGGCGACCTGCCCTTCGGCTCCTATCAGGAGGGTCCGGTGCAGGCGCTGCGCTCGGCGACCCGGCTGGTGAAGGAGGCCGGTGTCGGCGCCGTGAAGCTGGAGGGCGGCGAGCGGTCGCACCGGCAGATCGAGCTGCTGGTGGAGTCCGGGATCCCGGTGATGGCCCATATCGGGCTGACGCCGCAGTCGGTGAACGCGATGGGGTACCGGGTGCAGGGGCGGGGCGAGGAGGCGGCGCAGCAGTTGCTGCGGGACGCGAAGGCCGTGCAGGACGCGGGGGCGTTCGCGGTGGTGCTGGAGCTGGTGCCGGCGGAGCTGGCGGCCGAGGTGACTCGGGTGCTGCACGTTCCGACCGTCGGGATCGGGGCCGGGCCGGACACGGACGCGCAGGTGTTGGTGTGGACCGACATGCTGGGGCTGACGGGTGGGCGTGTGCCCAAGTTCGTCAAGCAGTACGCCGATCTGCGTGAGGTCATGAGCGGGGCGGCGAAGGCGTTCGCCGAGGATGTGGTGGGCGGGACGTTCCCGACGGAGGCGCACTCCGTGCACTGAGCAGCTCTGCTGCCGCTGAGCCATTGCCGCACCACCTGTCGGCCCCGTCGATCTTCCCCCGTCGGCGGGGCCGACGCATGTCCGGGCTGGGCGGGGGTGTTCGCGCTGCCCGGCGCTTGCGGGGTGCCTCCCCCACCGCCCACCCGTGCCGCCCTGCGGCACGGCTGCCCGCGGGAGTGGTCGTGTCGGTGGGATGTCGGGGGTTTGTCGGTGGGGGTTGGGACAGTCCTTGGCATGACGCGAAACGACAAGGACCTGGGGGGCGCGGGGAGCGCCGTCACCGTGCGGGGGCTGGTCAAGCACTACGGGGGGACCAAGGCGCTGGACGGGGTCGACCTGGATGTGCGCGAGGGCACCGTGATGGGGGTGCTCGGGCCGAACGGGGCCGGGAAGACCACGCTCGTACGGATCCTGTCCACCCTTCTCACGCCGACCGCCGGGCACGCCACCGTCGCGGGGTACGACGTGGTGCGCCAGCCGAGGCAGCTGCGCCGGGTGATCGGGCTGACCGGGCAGTACGCCTCCGTGGACGAGAAGCTTCCGGGCTGGGAGAACCTGTATCTGATCGGGCGGCTGCTCGACCTGTCCCGCAAGGAGGCCCGCTCCCGCGCCGACGAGCTGCTGGAGCGGTTCTCGCTCACCGAGGCGGCCCGCCGGCCGGCGGCCACCTACTCGGGCGGTATGCGGCGGCGCCTCGACCTGGCCGCCTCGATGATCGGCCGGCCGGCCGTGCTGTACCTGGACGAGCCGACCACGGGACTGGACCCCCGTACCCGCAACGAGGTGTGGGACGAGGTCAAGCGGCTGGTCGGGGACGGGGTGACGGTGCTGCTGACCACCCAGTACATGGAGGAGGCCGAGCAGCTCGCCTCCGAGCTGACCGTCGTGGACCGGGGCAAGGTCATCGCGAGCGGCGGCATCGAGGAGCTGAAGGCCAAGGTCGGCGGCCGTACGCTGCGGGTCCGCCCGGCCGATCCGCTCCAGTTGCGCCCGCTGGCGGACGCCCTCGACACGCTGGGCATCACCGGGCTCGCCACGACCACCGTGGACACCGAGCGGGGTGCCGTGCTCGTCCCGGTGCTCAGTGACGAGCAGCTGACCGCCGTGGTCGGCGCGGTCACCGCGCGCGGCATCACCCTCAGCTCCATCACCACCGAACTGCCCAGCCTGGACGAGGTGTTCCTGTCCCTCACCGGCCACCGCGCCGGTGCCCCGCAGGACGCCGTACCCGCCGAGACCCACGAGGAGGTCGTCGCCGTATGAGTGCCACCACCGCCGTCGCCGCCACCACCGACCTCCGCGCGGACGCGCGGATCCCGTTGCGCGCCCATCTGCGGCACACCGGGGCGCTGGTGCGCCGCAATCTGCTGTGGATACGGCAGGACCCGGAGTCGATGTTCGACGCCGTGCTGTTCCCGATCGTCTTCACTCTGCTGTTCGTGTACGTCTTCGGCGGCTCCATCGGGCAGTCGCTGGGCGGCGGACAGGAGGCGTACGTGCAGTACATCGTGCCCGGCCTGATGGCCATGATGGGCATGAACATGGCCCAGGGGGTGGGCACCGGGTTCAACCAGGACTTCAACACCGGGGTCATGGACCGCTTCCGGTCGCTGCCGATCGGGCGCGGCTCGGTGCTGTTCGCGAAGATCTCGGTCGAGATGGTGCGGATGCTGATCGCCACCGCGATCCTGATGGTCGTCGGTGTGCTCGTCGGCTTCGACATCAACAACTGGCCGGGGCTGTTCGCCGCCGTGGGACTGTCCGCGGTGTTCGGCTCGGCGCTGATGTGGATCTTCCTCACGCTGGGTGTGGTGATGAAGAACGCGCAGTCGGTGCAGGCGATGGGCTTCCTGGTGCTGATGCCGCTGCAGTTCGGCTCGTCGATCTTCGCGCCGACCCAGTCGATGCCGGGCTGGCTGGAGTCCTTCACCCAGGTCAACCCGCTGTCCGCGCTGGCGGACGCCGCGCGCGGGCTGATGGTGGGCGGCCCGGTCGCCCACGACCTGTGGATGACGCTGGCCTGGTCGGTGGGGATCACGGCGGTGATGGCGCCGGTCGCGATCCACAAGTTCCGTACGAAGAGCTGATCACGCCGGTTCGAGCAGGGCGGCGGCCTCCTCCGGGGAGAGGCCGGCGCCCTCGGCGTACGCGGTGTCGTACGCCGTGTCGCCCAGTACCGCCCGGGTGCGCGCCTCGGCGCGTTCGCGCACCTCGCGTTCCACCTGCCCGGCATGGTGCTCGGGCGGCAGCCAGGAGTCGGCCGCGCCGAGGCAGCGGGCCGCGTCCCGGGCGCGCCGCCCGCCGTCGACTCCGGCGAGGGCGACGGCGCCCGTCGTGACGTACGCCGAGGGCATGTAGGGCGCCATGGCGACGGACAGCGGGTCGCCCGCCTTCCGGATCGCCTCGCGGATGATGACCAGGGCCTGCTCGTCGTTGCCGTCGGCCACCTCCAGCCAGCTCTCGGCTCCGAGGATGAACGCGTCGAAGACGACGTAGTGCGCGATGCGGAACTCCTCGCGCAGCGCCCGCAGATGCTCCCGGGCCTCCGCCGTGCGGCCGGTCATGCAGAGCCAGCCGGTCAGGAAGAGCCGGGCGGCGGGCAGGGCCTCGACGTGCCGGCCGCGCGTGTCGTCGATGACCTCGCGCAGCAGCCGCTCACCGCGTTCCGCCTCGCCCGCCTCCAGCAGCGCGCTGCCCAGCCGGGCGGTGAGGATGGCCGTGTGGGCACGGGCGCCGAGACGCTCGGCGTGCTCGATCGCCGCCTCGTAGTCCGCGGCGGCGTCCTCGTACGCGCCCGCTTGTTCACGGGCCTCGCCGCGTGCGGAGTGGGCCTCGGCGATGCCCCAGGTGTCGCCGAGCCTGCGGTGGATCTCCAGGGCCTCGTCGGCGTCGCGGCGGGCGTCGCCGGCCCAGTCGCTGCGGTTGGCCAGGAAGTTGGCGCGCAACTGGAGGTTGGAGGCCAGCTCCCATTCGAACCCGGGGTTCTCCCGGCAGGTGCGGATCGCCGCGTCGACCACCTCGCGCAGCCGCTCCATGTCGCCGGTCAGCATCACGGCGAAGACCCAGAGCAGGCCGGGCGGCCGGCAGACCTGCGGCAGGCCCGGCTCGTAGGTCGCGCCGACGAGGCGCAGCTTGTGCTGTGCCCGCGGGGTCTGCCAGTCGTCGAGTTCGGTGTCCATGTGGGCGAGATGGGCCAGGTGCACCCCGCGGCGGGCCTCGGCGAGGAGTTCGCCGGTCATCGGGGGCGGGGCGTCGGTGCAGCGCTGCCACAGCGGGGCGGCGGGCCGTACCGGTTCGGTGAACGGGTCGGGGGCGAGGGTCATGACCTCGGAGCACCAGTTGCGGGCCTCGATGCGCAGGTCGCGCATCTGCCAGTACCAGACGAGCGACAGGCAGATGCAGAGGGCCTCCTGCTCGTCGCGCAGGGCGAGGGCGTGGCGCAGGGCCGTGCGCACGTTCTCGTACTCCCGCTCCAGCAGTGCGATGGCGGCCACCTGGTTCGGGCCGCGCAGCATCGGCTCGGTGGTGCGGGCGACTTCACGGAAGTACGTCAGGTGCGCCCGCTCGGCCTCGGGGCGCCGGCCGGACTCGTCGAGGCGTTCGCCGGCGTACTCGGCGACGGTCTCCAGGAGCCGGTAGCGCATCTCGCCGTCGCCCGAGGGGGCGGCCACCACCAGGGACTTGTCGACGAGGGAGCCGAGCGCGTCGAGCGCGGCCGGTCCGCAGACGGCCTCGGCGGCGGCGAGGTCGCAGCCGCCCGCGAAGACCGACAGGCGGCCCAGCACGTCGCGTTCGTCCGCGTCGAGCAGGTCCCAGGACCAGTCGACGACGGCCCGCAGGGTCTGCTGTCTGGGGAGGACGGTGCGGCTGCCGGAGGTGAGCAGCCGGAAGCGGTCGTCGAGCCGGTCGGCGATCTGGCGCGGGGTGAGCATCCGCAGCCGGGCGGCGGCGAGTTCGATGGCCAGCGGCAGTCCGTCGAGGCGGCGGCAGATCTCCGCGCAGGCCGCCGCGGTGTCGTCGTCGGCGTCGGTGCGGAAGCCGGGGCGGGCGGCGGCCCCCCGGTCGGCGAGCAGGCGCAGCGCGACCGGCTCGGGCAGCGGTTCCACCGGCCGCAGCAACTCCCCGCGCACGCCGAGGGGTTCGCGGCTGGTGGCGAGGACGGTGAGTTCGGGGCAGCGTTCCAGCAGCGCCTCCACGAGGTGGGCGGCGGCCTCGACGACGTGCTCGCAGTTGTCCAGGATCAGCAGCATGCGGCGCGGGCCGCAGTGTTCGGCGAGGCGCTCCACCGGGTCGTCGTGCCGGTCGGTGACGGCCCGCATGCTCTCGGCGCCGGCGCCGTAGAGCACGGTCTCGCGGGCGCCGACGGCGGTGAGGACGGCCTCGGGGACGGCGTCGGGGTCGTCGACCGGGGCGAGTTCGGCGAGCCACACGCCGTCGGGGAGGGTCTGCCGTACGGTCTCGGCGGCCTCCTGCGACAGCCGGGTCTTGCCGGCCCCGCCCGGTCCGAGCAGGGTCACCAGGCGGGCGGCGGTGAGGTCGGCGCGGATGGTCTCGATGTCGGCCTCCCGGCCGACGAACGAGGTCAGCCGGGCCCGCAGGTTGCCGGGCGGCGCACCGGCCCGGCTTTTGGGCGCCGGCCCGGGTTCCAGCAACTCGGCGTGCAGTGCGCGCAGTTCGGCGCCGGGATCGGAGCCGAGGCGGTCCGCGAGCAGGCGTCGTACGTCCTCGTAGGCGGCCAGGGCCTCGGCGGTGCGGCCCGCGTCGCGCAGGGCGCGCAGCCGCAGCGCCTGGAGGGGTTCGTCGAGGGGGTGGCCCTCGCACAGCGCGGTCAGCTCGGGCAGGGACTGCTCGGCGTCGCCGAGGGCGAGGGCGGCGGTGTGCCGGGCGCGCAGCACGTCCAGGTGCCGGGTCGCCAGGCGGGCCGCCTCCGCGGTGCGGTCGGGCAGGCCGGTGAGGGCGGGGCCGCGCCACAGGGCGAGGGCGTCGTCGAGGACGGCGGCCGCTTTCGCCGGGTCGCCGTCGGCGAGGGCGCGCAGACCTTCGCCGGCCAGCCGCTCGAAACGGTGCAGGTCGATGTCGTCGGGCGCGGCGGTCAGCCGGTAGCCGCCGTCGACGGAGGCGATCTGGTCCGCGCCGAGCGTCCGGCGCAGCCGCCCTATCAGGGCCTGGAGCGCCCCGGTGGCGTCGGCCGGCGGATCGGCGTCCCCCCAGACCTCGTCGACCAGCAGGCCCACGGGCACGGTGCGCCCGGTCCGCAGGGCGAGCACGGTCAGCAGGGCACGCAGCCGCGCCCCGCCGACGGGGACGACGGTGCCGTCGGGGCGGAGTGCCTGGGTGGTGCCGAGGATGCGGTAGCGCACGGGGTCCATTGTCTCCGGTGGTGCCGGCGGGGGGCACGGGGCCCGGTCGGCGTGGTCGGTGTGGTCGTTCCCACCCTGCGCGGAACCGGCGGCCGGCGCGAGACGTTTTCACCGTGCGCCCGGTACCGTCGGGCGGTCCCCGTCCGCGCCCGACCGTCCGAGGAGCCCCATGACCACCGCCGCCACCCGTCACAGCGACCGGAGGATCAGCCCGGTCTTCCTGGGCATCCTGGCCGTGACGGCGGTCACCGGGTGGGCCACCTGGACCGGGTTCGCCGAGCAGCCCGGGGTCGCCGTGTTCCTGTTCGTGACGGCCGCCTGGATCGTCTCCCTGTGCCTGCACGAGTACGCGCACGCGCGCACGGCCCTGCACAGCGGCGACATATCGGTCGGCGCGAAGGGCTACCTCACGCTGAACCCGGTGAAGTACACGCACGCCCTGCTGAGCATCGTGCTCCCGGTCGTCTTCGTCATCATGGGCGGGATCGGTCTGCCGGGCGGTGCCGTGTTCATCGAGCGCGGCCGGATCCGGGGGCGGTGGCGGCACAGCCTGATCTCGGCGGCGGGCCCGCTGACGAACGTGCTGTTCGCGATCGTGTGCACGGCGCCGTTCTGGCTGGGCGCGCTGGACGGCGTACCGGCCGACTTCCGCTTCGCGCTGGCGTTCCTGGCGCTGCTCCAGGTGACGGCTGCGATCCTGAACTTCCTGCCGGTTCCGGGCCTGGACGGCTACGGCGTGATCGAGCCCTGGCTGTCGTACGACGTCCGGCGGCAGGTGGAGCCGTTCGCCCCGTTCGGTCTGCTGTTCGTGTTCGCGCTGCTGTGGGTGCCGTCGGTGAACGGCGCGTTCTTCGACGTGATCGACTCGCTGCTGGGGACGCTGGGCATCGACGAGCTCGACACGTACTGCGGCTACGACCTGTTCCGCTTCTGGCGGGAGACGAGCGGGTACTGCTCGGTCAGCCCGTGACCGGCCCGCCGTCCCGCGACGCCGCCCGCCCGCGCCGCGCGTAGTACCAGGTCATGTTGGACGACAGGCCCGCGAGCAGCACCCAGACGATGCCGATGAACACGCTGCCCCGCACGAAGGAGACGACGGCCGCGGCGACGGCGAGGAGGCAGACGGCGAGGGCGTAGAGGGCGAGGCGGGGCATGGCTGGGGGCTCCTGTCGGGGGACACTGCTACGGCGCTGCTGGGGCACTGCTACGGCGTCCAGTGTCCCCCATCGCCTCATACGTCCGTGACGCGGAGCCCGGCGTGTGCCTTGTAGCGGCGGTTGACGGAGATCAGGTTGGCGACCAGCGACTCCACCTGGTGGGCGTTGCGCAGCCGCCCGGCGAAGACGCCCCGCATGCCCGGAATGCGCCCGGCGAGCGCCTGCACGATCTCGACGTCGGCCCGGACCTCGCCGAGCACCATCACATCGGTGTCGATCTCGTCGATCTCCGGGTCCTGGAGCAGTACGGCGGACAGGTGGTGGAAGGCGGCGGTGACCCGGGAGTCCGGCAGCAGCGCGGCGGCCTGCTGGGCGGCGCTGCCCTCCTCCGGCTTCAGCGCGTAGGCGCCCTGCTTGTCGAAGCCGAGCGGGTTGACGCAGTCCACGACGAGCTTGCCGGCCAGCTCCTCGCGCAGGGAGTCGAGCGTCTTGCCGTGGCCGTCCCACGGCACGGCGACGATCACGATGTCGCTGCGCCGGGCGGTCTCGGCGTTGTCGGCGCCCTCGACGCCGTGTCCGAGCTCCTCGGCGGCGTCCCGGGCGCGCTCGGCGGCGCGGGAGCCGATGATCACCTTCTGGCCGGCCTTGGCGAGGCGGTAGGCCAGGCCCTTGCCCTGCGGTCCGGTGCCGCCGAGCACGCCGACGACGAGCCCGGAGACGTCGGGCAGGTCCCAGGGGTCCTTGGCGGGGGTCTTCGCGGGCCGCTGCGTGCTGTCACTGTCACTGGAGGTCATGGCCCGACTCTACGTCCGTGACGGTGCCGCGCCCGGTGTACGTGAGCCCTGTCACGCGGTCCGGGGCCGTGTCCCCGGTTCGGGCGAATCCGGGCCGAACACCGGGACGCGGGCGCGCGGTTGGGACAGGATGCGGCCGTATGGATGCGGTACGGGTCGCGCTGCTGCGGGAAGTGCTCGCCGGGACGGAGTGGCTGGGCGCCACCCGCCACTTCGCGGGGACGCTGCGCGGGTCGGTGGTCTCGCACGGCGGCGGGCTGCTGCTCGTGGGCACACCGGCGTACGAGCCGTGGCACCTGGCGGCGCACCTGGCGGACGAGGCCGCCTGGTCGGGCACCCCCGAGCTGGCCCCCACGCTCGTACGGCACGACGCGCGCCCCTCGAACCCCGCGCATCTGTCGGTGGGCCTGGGGCGCCTGGAGGCGGCGCGGCGGGGTGAGACGCTGCTGGTGGTGGCGCCCGGGGAGACGGCCGGAGAGGCGCTCGGGGAAGCGGCCGGGGAAGCGGCCGGAAAGGTGGCCGCCCCGCTCCTGGAGCGGGTGTGTGACGCCCGCCGGGCCGGGGCGACGGTGCTGTCGCTGGGCCCCGGCGAGGGGGAGCTCCCGGCGATGGCCCACGAGGTCCTGCCCGTCCCCGACGGCTCCGAGCTGGACCTGGACACCGTGCAGCACCTGGTCAGCGCGGCGGCGGGCGAGAACGCGCTGCCGGCCCGCCGGGGCCCCCGCCGCTTCCGGGACCGCCTGTCACGGCTGGCCGACCTGCTGACGGCCCCGCCGCCGACGCGCTGGTAGCGCGGCTCGCGCCGGTGCGGTCAGTCGTCGCCCCGCTCGCCCGCGGGGGCGTCGCGCCACCTGGAGTCGTTCTCCCACTGGAGGTTGCGCTCGCGGGCCGTCTCCATGGCGTGCTCGGCCTCGGTGCGGCTGGCGTACGGGCCGAAGCGGTCCTTGCCGGGGCAGTCGGGCCCCTCCTCGACCTTCTTGTGCTCCAGGCAGTAGTACCACTCGCCCGGCTTTCCGACCGTCCGCTTCTTGAACAGGGGCATGACCGGCTCTCCTCTCGCCCTCATCGCCATCTCACCAGGAAGATGGTCCCCCGTCGCCGCTGAATTAGACTCGCCGGCATGTCTGGCCAGTCGCTGCTCGTCCCTGGGGAGCTGTCCCCCACCCGCTCCGTGCCCGGGAACATCCGTCGTCCCGAATACGTCGGCAAGCCCGCCCCGACGCCGTACACCGGTCCGGAGGTGCAGACGCCCGAGACGGTCGAGGCGATGCGCACCGCCGGCCGGATCGCCGCGCGGGCGATGGCGGAGGCCGCGAAGCTGATCGCGCCCGGCGTGACGACGGACGAACTGGACCGGGTGGCGCACGAGTACATGTGCGACCACGGCGCCTACCCCTCCACGCTCGGCTACCGCGGCTTCCCCAAGTCGCTGTGCACGTCGGTCAACGAGGTGATCTGCCACGGCATCCCGGACTCGACGGTGCTGCGCGACGGCGACATCGTCAATCTGGACGTGACGGCGTACATCGGCGGGGTGCACGGCGACAACAACGCGACGTACCTGGTCGGGGAGGTGGACGAGGAGAGCCGCCTGCTGGTGGAGCGCACCCGCGAGTCCCTCGCCCGCGCGATCAAGGCGGTCAAGCCGGGCCGGCAGATCAACATCATCGGCCGGGTGATCGAGTCGTACGCGAAGCGGTTCGGCTACGGCGTGGTCCGCGACTTCACCGGCCACGGCATCAACTCGTCCTTCCACTCGGGCCTGATCGTCCCGCACTACGACAGTCCGCACGCGACGACGGTGATCCAGCCGGGGATGACCTTCACCATCGAGCCGATGCTGACGCTGGGGACCCACGAGTACGACATGTGGGACGACGGCTGGACGGTCGTGACGAAGGACCGCAAGCGCACGGCGCAGTTCGAGCACACGCTGGTGGTGACGGACACGGGCGCGGACATCCTGACGCTGCCGTAGCGGTTCCCCGTTCTCCCGGCCCGCCCTCCTCCCGGAGGGCGGGCTTTCGCGTGCCGTGGCAGGGTGGGAGTTGCCGACAAGCCGTCGGCAAGCCATTGACTTAGGTAAGCCTAACCATAGAAGATCTGGACCCATGGACTCCTTCTCGGCCCTCATCCGCACCGCCTCCCACGAGCAGCACATGGAGGCGGAGACGTCGACGTTCATGAGCGATCTGCTCGGCGGCCGACTGGGCGTGGACGCGTACGCGCGCTACACCGAGCAGCTGTGGTTCGTGTACGAGGCCCTGGAGTCCGAAGCGCGACGGCTGACCCCGGACCCGGTGGCGGGCCCGTTCGTCCGGCCGGAACTGTTCCGCCTGCCCTCCCTGGAACGCGACCTGGCCCACCTGCGCGGCCCCGACTGGCGCTCCACCCTGACCGCCCTCCCCGCCACCCGCGCCTACGCGGCCCGAGTCACCGAGTGCGCCCGCACCTGGCCGTCCGGCTACGTCGCCCACCACTACACCCGCTACCTCGGCGACCTCTCCGGCGGCCAGATCATCCGCGACAAGGCGGAGAAGACGTGGGGCTTCGCGAGGAAGGGCGACGGCGTCCGCTTCTACGTCTTCGAGGAGATCCCCAACCCGGCGGCCTTCAAGCGGGGTTACCGCGAACTGCTGGACGCGGTCCCGGTCGACGACCTGGGGAAGCGGCGCATCGTGGCGGAGTGCAAGCGGGCGTTCGCGCTGAACACGGACGTGTTCCGGGCGCTGGGCGAGGAGTTCCCGTTGTCGGCGTGACTCCCGGAGCTTCCGCGACCTCACCCGGGACGCCCGGAGTGCGTTCATCGCACGGCCGGGCCGATGTCCAGGTCGGACATGTCGAGTACGAAGCGGTAGCGGACGTCGTTGCGGCCGAGACGGTCGAGGGCCTCGTCCACCCGTGCCGAGGCGAGCAGTTCGATGTCGGCGGTGATGGCGTGCTCGGCGCAGAAGTCCAGCATGGCCGCGGTCGCGGGCCTGCCGCCGCTGCCCGCGGAGCTGAGCTTCTTGCGGCCCACGAGCAGGTCCATGGTCTCCACGGTGACGGGTCCGAGGTACCCGACGAGGCTGAGCGTGCCGTCCATGGCGACCAGTCGCAGGTAGGGGCCGAGGTCGTGCGGGACGGAGATGGTGTCGATGACGACGTCGAACCGGTCACGGGCGTCGGCCAGTTGTTGCGGGTCCGTGGAGACGACCAGGCCCCGGGCGCCGAGACGGCGGGCGTCGTCGGCCTTGTCGGGTGAGCGGCTGATGACCGAGGTGTCGGCCCCCAGCGCCACGGCGAACTTGACCGCGAGATGCCCGAGGCCGCCCAGGCCCGCCACGGCGACGCGGGTCCCCGGGCCCACGCCCAGGGAGTGGAGCGGTTCCCAGACCGTGACCCCGGCGCAGAGCAGAGGCGCGGCGGCGGCAGGATCCAGGCCGGCGGGAAGCGCGTAGGCGAACCCTTCGCGGACGACGTACTCGCGGGAGTAGCCGCCCAGGGTGGTCGATCCGTCGTGGCGGTCGGCACCGCCGTAGGTCAGGGTCGGGAAGGCGTGGCAGAAGTTCTCCTGACCGGCCCGGCACATGGGGCACTCGCCGCACGAGTCGACGATGTTGCCGACCGCCACGGCGTCGCCGACGGAGAAACGGGTGACCGCGGGTCCGGTCCCGGTCACCACGCCCGTGAACTCGTGTCCCGGCACCAGAGGACGGCCCGCGGCACCGTCGTGGCCGCGGACGGCGTGCAGATCGGTGTGGCAGACGCCGCAGTAGTCGACCCGGACCGCGAGATCGTCGGGACGCAGGTCGCGCCGCTCCAGCGATGTGCGCCGCAGTGGCACCGTCGGGCCCTCCACCTGCCAGCCGGTCGTCGTCCGCACAGTACGCCTCCTTCAAACAGACTGTTCCGTCTATTTCAAAGTAGGCACATCCGCCGCCCGAAGGCAAACCAACAGTTCTGTTTGGTAGCGTGCCTGACATGCCCGACCAACCCCTGACCCCGCGCGGAGCGGCGACGTATCAGCGCATCCTCGACGTGGCGACCCGGGAGTTCGCCGAGTACGGGATCGCCGGGGCGCGCATCGAGCGGATCGTGGCCGCCGCACGCACGAACAAGGCGCAGCTCTACGCCTACTTCGGTAACAAGGAAGGGCTCTTCGACGCCATCTTCCTCGGCTCCCTGGACCGGATCGTGGACGTCGCCCCGATCGACGCGACCGACCTCGCGGACTGGGCCGTACGCCTCTACGACGAGTATCTGCGCCGCCCCGACCTCATCCGGCTGGCCACCTGGGCACGTCTGGAGCGCCGCCCGGCCGGCCATCTGGTGGAGAACCACGACCGCCACCACGACGCCAAGCTGCGCGCCATCGCCGACGCGCAGGCCGCGGGCCTGGTGCGGCAGGGAGACCCGTTCGACGTGATGGCCGTGGTCATCGCCATGTCCATGGCCTGGTCACCGGTCAGCAACGTCTACGCGGCGACCGCCGAGGAGCCCTCCGAGCTGCACGAGCGGCGTCGCGCCCTGCTCCGCGAGAGCGTGCGCCGCGCCATGACGGCCGACTGATCCGGTCCTGGCCGTCAGCGTTCCAGGTAGACGCGGCCGCCGATCTCCGTCCAGCCCTCCGGCTGGGGCGCGGTGAGGATCTGGGAGCCCGTGCCCTGGGTGATGTTCAGGGCCCGGCCCAGGCGGTCGGTGAGGAGGAGGGCCGCGGCGCCCGTCGCCTCGTCCTCGTCGATGCCGTCGTCGCGGCCGGGGAAGGCGCGGGCCCGGACGCGGCCGGCCGGCTCGTCCAGCCAGGCCCAGGCGTAGATCCACTCCCCCTTCGGCGGCACGGGCAGGTCGTCGACCTCGGCGGCGCTCGTGTACTGGCGCAGGGTGCGCGGCGGCACCCACTCCGCCCGCGCCTCGATCCAGCAGAACTCCCCGTCCTGCCGGGCGCCCATCACCCCGGCGGGGACGACCAGCTCGGGTACGTCCAGCAGCCAGGCCGCGCCGACGCAGGGGTGGCCGGCGAAGGGCAGGCGCAGGGTGGGGGTGTAGATGTCGATCACCCCGCGCTCGGGGTCGTCGACGAACACGGTCTCGCTGAAACCGAGCTTCTCGGCGAACGCCTGCCGGTCCTCCCGCCCGGGCATCACCGAACCGTCGCGCACGACACCCAGTTCATTGCCGTACCCGCCGCGAGGTCCGCAGAAGACGCGCAGCACGTCGTAGTCAGTCACGGAGGCATTCAAGCACCGCGCGAGCGGCGGAGTCGTCCCAGGCCGTGGGGCCGGTCGTCGACGTGACGCCGTAGCCAGGCCGCCTCCGCGGGTCTGAGGTTCGGGTCGGTCAGCTTGGCTTCGGCCGCGTCCCGCAGGCGTGGCCGGGGGTCGGTCCGGCAGCCCTTGCGGATGCTGTGGACGAGCAGGCTCCGTCCGAAGCGGACGGTCAGTCCGGGGACATCCGCGCTGCCGACGGTCACCACGGTCATCGCCACGTCCGCGGCGGGGTCGCCGGCGCCCGCGTTGCTCCAGTCGATGACCACAGGGCCACGCCCGGTCAGCAGCACGTTGCCCGGATGCAGGTCCAGGTGCAGCACCCGGTCGTCGCCCGCCGTCGCGAACCGCCGGGGCAGCCACTGCGGCGCCGGCAACGCGTGCAGCCGGTCGTGGAGGCGGCCCAGGGTCCGGCCGAGGGAGCCGACCCGCCATGGACTCCGGGCCAGCGCGTCCAGCATCGTCGGACCGGTCACCCGTTCCAGAACCATGTCGGTATCGGTGACCTCGTACACCTTCGGCACGGGATATCCGCAGCCCGCCAGATGGGCCATCAACCGCGCTTCCCGCTCCGTCGGCCCACCCCGCCGATAACGCCGCAGCACCCTGGACTCGTCCAGGGCGTACACGTCGGCGTCCCGCCCCCGTGCGATCAGCTCCATGTCCGGCAGTCTGGCAGAGGCGCGTGGGCCGTGGGCGGGGGTGCCCCTGCTCGGCAGGGGCACCCCCGCTCTTCCTCACCCGGTCCGCTCGATCGTCGTACGGCGCCTGCGCAGGGCGAGGACGACCCCCGCGCCCGCCGCCACCGCGGCCCCGGCCGCCGTGCCGAGGGCGGCCGCCGGGACGTCCGAACCGGTGTCGGCGAGGCTGCCGGTCAGGGTGGTGCCGCCCGTGGTGGAGCCGGTGCCGCCGGTCGTGGAGCCGGTGGGGTCCGTCGTGGCGGGGTCGGTGCCGCCGCCGGTGGAGCCCGTGCCGTTGTCGTCGGGCAGGTTCGCGCCGGTGGTCAGGGCGACCGAGAGGTCGACCGGGTCGAGGGTGGTCCCGGCCGTGTAGAAGCCGCCGAAGGCCTTCGCGCCGGCCTCGGTGAGGGTCGCGGTCACGTCGTCGACCGTGATGACGTCGTCCTTCGCGGTGAGGGCGGGTGACTTCGCCTTCAGGGTGGCCAGGGCGACGTCCTGCGATCCCTTGCCGAGGCTGGTGACGTCGGCGGAGAGCGTGCCGGTGCCGTCGTCGAGCGTGGCCTTGAGGTCGGTCAGGGTGAGGTCGAGGCCGTAGGTGCCGTTCGCCTCGTGGCCCTTGAAGTCGACCGCGCCCCTGAAGGCGGCCTTCAGGGTGCCGGCGTCCGTGTCGTACGTGCCGGTCGCGCCGGTGAAGGTGAAGGCGCCGTTGCCGGCGGCCTGCGTCGCACCGGCCGACACCGTGACCTCGCCCTTCGCCATCGGGCCGACCACGTAGGTACGGAAGGACTGCTTCACGCCCCAGCCGAGCGTGCCGTCGGCTATCGGGCCCTTGGTGGTGGACACGGACGGGGACGGGGCCTTCGTCGTCGGTGAGGTGGTGGGGGACTCCGTGGGCTTCGGTGACGGAGACGTGGGTGGCGTCGTCGTCGGGGTCGGGGACGGGGACGGCTTCGTCTTCTGCACGACCGTCAGCGGGTCGCCCGCCGCTCCTTCGTAACCCGCGCTGCCGAAGACCTCCGCGGCCTCCTTGGTCAGCGTGGTCGCCATGTCCTTCATCTCGCGGGTGACCGTGACCGTGGCGAGGGGGACGTCGTCCTTCGTCGCTCCGTTCGCCGTCACGTCCGCCGTGACCTCCGCGGCGGCGCTGTCGAACTTCACGTCGGCCAGCACGAGTTCGAAGTGGTGGGCTTCGGATTTGATGCCCAGGGTGCCCTTGAAGGCCAGGTTCACCGTGTGCGCGGTCGAGTCGTAGCCGCCCGTGCCTTCCGTGAAGGTGAACGCGCCGTCGCCCTCCGCCTGGGTGGCACCGTCGCCGGGCGTGAAGGTGCCCTGCGCCATGCCGGTGACGTAGGAGCGGTACGACTGCTTGATGCCCCAGGTCAACTCGTAGCCGGTGAGGGGGACTTCCGCCGCCGACGCGGCGGGGGCGGCGAAGGCGGCCGCCGCCGTCGCCACGGCGGCGGCCAGGACGAGGGAACTGCGTCGTCTGACGGGCATGGTCGGCTTCTCCTCAAGGATCAGTTCGGTTCGGGGTGGTGTCCGCCCGGCGCGCGCGGCGCCGGCGGACGGTGAACGCGGCCGCGGCGGCGAGTGCCGACAGGGAGCCGGCCGCGAGGGCGAGGGGGAGGACGGGAGCCCCCGTTCCGTCGCCGGTGTCCGCCTTCGCGGCGGCCTTCGCCACCGGCTCGGGGGACGCCCCGGACGAGGACGGGGACGGGGACGGGGACGGGGTGCTGCCGAGGTCCGGCAGTGCGGGGAGTTCGGCGTCCTCGGTGAGGGCCACGGCCAGGGTCACCGGGTCCATCCCGGTGCCCTCGGGGTACATCCCGGCGAACGCCTCCGCGCCCTCCGCCGTGAGTTTCGCGGGCGCCTCCACCACCGCCACCAGGCCGTTCTTCGGCTTCAGGTCCTTCGCCGTGAAGGTGACCAGCGGGACCTCCTCGCCGCTGTGGCCGGGCGACCTCACATCGGCGTACAGCGTGCCCTCGTCGTCCTCCACCGTGACGCGGACGCCGCTCAGGTTCAGGTCGAGGCCGTGGGCGCCGGTGAAGCGGACCGCGCCCTTGAAGGAGGCGGTCAGGTCGCCGCTCCTGTACGTCCCCTTCCCGCCCGGGAAGCGGAACAGCGCGCCCCCGTCGAGGGCTCCGGAGGACAGGGCCCACTCCCCCTTCGCGATGTCCCCGGTGACGTACTCCCGGAACGTGCGGCGCACGCCCCAGTCGACGGCGGCGTCCACGAGTTCGCCGTCCGACGTCGCCTCGGGCTTCGGGGCCTTCGTCGGTGTCGGCTTCGGCGTGCTCGACGGCCGCTCGCGCTTCTCCGCCCGCAGCACGTCCGCCGAGAGGCTGACCGGGTCGAGTGCCGTCCCGGCCGTGTAGTAACCGGCGAACGACCGCGCGCCCCGCGTGGTGAGCGTCGCGGGCAGGTCGTTCAGGACGACGGACGTGCCGCCGCCGCGCATGTCGATCCCGCCCAGGGAGAGGGAGGCGAAGGGCACTTGGCGGGACGTCGTGACCGTCCCGGTGTCCTTCGCCTTGCTGGTGACGTCCACGTACAGCGTGCCCGTGGAGCCCGCGATGCTCACCGTGGGGCGGCTGAGGGTGAGGTCGAGCTGGTACGTCCCGGCCTCGGTGCGGTGGCCGGTGAAGCGCACCCCGCCGGAGAAGGCGGCGCGGAAGGTGCCCGTGTCGCCGTCGTACGTCCCCGTCGCCGAGTGGAAGCGGAAGCCGCTGCCGCCGACGGTCGCGGCGCCGCCCGTGAGGGAGTGGCTCCCCTTCGCCACGGGGCCGGTGACATAGCGCTGGAAGGACGACTTGATGCCCCAGTCGAGCCGGCCGCCCTGGACGGTGCGTGCCTCGGCGTGTGCCGTGGCGGCCGGGAGGAGTGCTCCCAGGACGGCCGCGCAGACCACGGCCACCAGGG
The DNA here is from genome assembly GCF_055585405.1 of Streptomyces sp. NPDC053426. Taxonomy (NCBI): domain Bacteria; kingdom Bacillati; phylum Actinomycetota; class Actinomycetes; order Kitasatosporales; family Streptomycetaceae; genus Streptomyces; species Streptomyces sp. NPDC053426. Next base: position 49,790 of record NZ_JBVJKE010000011.1, read on the forward strand.
CATGCGGACGGGTGGGCATGGCGGGTCCTCCGGAGACGACAGCCGGTAGCGAACGAAGGTAAGGCTAACCTAAGCTGCATCTCGGGCAACATCCACCGCATCGACATCCGCCACGGACGGAAGGAACGGACGGGACCGTGCGACGCTTGCGCACTCGACTGGCGGGAGCACTGCTGTCCGTGCTCGCCCTCACCCTCACCACGACCGCGTGCGGAGGCGGTCCGCAGACGGACACGCCGTCCGCGAGGACGGGCACGTCCGCGCGGCCCGACCGCGTGGAACCCCTCACCGACCCGCCGGAACCCGCGCTCCCGGTCACCGTCCGCTCCGCCGACGGCGAGCGGCTCACGGTCGAGCGGGCCGACCGGCTCGTCCCGCTCTCCGGCAGCCTCAGCGAGATCGTGTTCACCCTCGGCCTCGGCGACCGCGTCGTCGCCCGCGACGTCACCGCCACCTTCGCGCAGGCCGCCGGCCTCCCCGTCGTCACCCGGGGCCACGACGTCTCCGCCGAGAGCGTGCTGTCGCTGCGGCCCGATCTGGTGCTCGCCGAGGCCACCACCGGCCCGGCGGAGGCCATGGACCAGATCCGCGCCGCCGGGATACCGGTGCTGGTCGTCGAAGCGGCCACCGGACTCGACGACGTGGGCCCGCGCATCGGGGCCGTCGCCGACGCGCTCGGCGTACCGGCCGCCGGCGGGGAACTGACCCGCCGTTCCGAGCAGCGGATCGCCGCCGTGCGCGAGGGGGTTCCGGAGGACGGCGACCGGCCGCGCGTCGCCTTCCTCTATCTGCGCGGCTCCGCCTCCGTCTACCTCATCGGCGGCAAGGGCTCCGGAGCCACCTCGCTGATCGAGGCGGCCGGCGCGGTCGACGCCGGGGCCGAGTCCGGACTGGAGAAGGACTTCACCGCCATCACCGGCGAGGCCCTGGTGAAGGCGGCGCCCGACGCCATCCTCGTGATGTCGAAGGGACTGGAGTCGGTGGGCGGCGTGGACGGGCTGGTGGAGATCCCCGGCGTCGCGCAGACCCCGGCCGGGACGGACCGGCGGATCGTCTCCGTGGAGGACGGGATGCTGCTGAACTACGGGCCGCGCACGGACCGGGTGCTGGAGTCGGTCGTCACACAGCTGTACGGCGGAAGTGGCGGTGACGCGTGACCGTCCTGGAGAAGACCGTGCGGGAGCCGGCGCCCCCTGTCACCGGGCGACGGCACACCGTCGCCCGGCTGTTGACCGCCGGACTCGTCGCCGGACTCCTCGTCCTCGTCCCCGTGGCCGCCGGCACCGGCGCCTACCCCGTGCCCGTCGGCGACGTGCTCGCCTCCGTGCAGCACCGGCTCGGGCTCGGCGGCACCGGACTGGACCGGGTCGCCGAGTCGGTGCTGTGGAACGTGCGGTTCCCGCGGATCGTGCTCGCGCTGCTCGTCGGGGCCTCGCTGGGGTGCGCGGGCGCGCTGATGCAGGGCGTGTTCGGCAATCCGCTCGCCGAACCGGGCGTCATCGGGGTCTCCTCCGGCGCGGCGGTGGGCGCGGTGGCGGCCATCGCGCTCGGGCTGGACTTCGCCGGGAACTGGACGGTTTCGGTGCTCGCGTTCGCCGCCGGGCTCGCCACCGTCCTGCTGGTGTACGCGATGTCCCGCTCGGGCGGCCGTACGGAAGTGGTGACGCTGATCCTCACCGGCATCGCGGTGAACGCCTTCGCGGGCGCCCTCATCGGACTGTTCCTGTTCGTCGCGGACACCGCCGCCGTCAACCAGATCGCCTTCTGGCAGCTCGGCTCCCTCTCCCAGGCCACCTGGCCGAAGGTGCTCGCCGTCCTGCCGTGCGCGGCGCTCGGACTGACCGTCGCGCCCCTGTACGCCCGCCGGCTCGACCTGCTGGCGCTCGGCGAACGTCCGGCCCGGCACCTGGGCGTGGACGTGGAGCGGCTGCGGATCGTGCTGGTGCTGGTCATCGCGCTGCTGACGGCGGCGGCCGTCAGCGTGTCGGGGATCATCGGGTTCGTCGGGCTGGTCGTGCCGCACCTGCTGCGGATGGCGGCCGGTCCCGGGCACCGGTTCCTGCTCCCGGGCAGCACCCTGCTGGGCGCGCTGGTGCTGCTCGCCGCCGATCTGACCGCCCGTACCGTCGCCGAACCCGCCGAACTCCCCCTCGGTGTCCTCACGGCGCTGCTCGGCAGCCCGTTCTTCTTCTGGCTGCTGCGCCGCACCCGGCGCAGGCAGGGAGGCTGGGCATGAACCGTCCCCCGGGCACGAACCGCCCTCTGGGCTCGATCCGCCTGCGCGGCCGTCCCGTCCCGCCGGCCGCTCCCGAGCCCGGTGAGGTGCTCGCCGAGGCCGAGGGGCTGTCCGTCCGGCTCGGCGCCCGCGAGGTCCTCGCGGACGTCGGCGTCCGGGTCCGCGCCGGGGAGGTGCTGGCCCTCGTCGGCCCCAACGGGGCCGGGAAGTCGACCCTGTTGAGCGCCCTCGCCGCCGATCTCCCGCCGGCCGCCGGAAGCATACGGATCCACGGACGTCCGGCGTCGGACTGGTCCGCGCCCGAACTCGCGCTGCGCCGGGCCGTGCTGCCGCAGTCCGCGTCCCTCTCCTTCCCGTTCACGGTCGAGGAGGTGGTCCGGATGGGCCGGGCCCCCTGGACCGCCGCCGCCCGGCCCGACGAGGACGAGGCGGCCGTGGCCGGCGCGATGGCCGCCACCGAGGTGACCGGCTTCGCCGCCCGCCCCTTCTCCGCGCTGAGCGGCGGGGAGCGGGCCCGGGTCGCGCTCGCCCGGGTGCTGGCCCAGCACGCTCCCCTCCTCCTGCTCGACGAACCGACCGCCGCGCTCGACCTCCGGCACCAGGAGCTGGTGCTGCGGCTGTGCCGGGCGCGGGCGCGGGCCGGTGACGCGGTCGTCGTCGTCCTGCACGACCTGGGGCTCGCGGCGGCCTACGCGCACCGGGTGGCGGTCCTGCGGGCCGGCCGGGTCGCGGCCGACGGGCCGCCCGCGGAGGTCTTCACGGAGCAGCTGCTGTCGGAGGTGTACGAGCAGCCCGTCGAGGTGTTCCCGCATCCGCGGACGGGGGCGGTGCTGGTGCTCCCCCGCCGGCCGTCCGGCCCGGCCCGGCACTGACGGCCGTCCTCCAGGTCACGGTGTGGCCGCTGGTTCCGGTCCCGGCGCTCGCGCCGTTCCGCGCCCCGGTAGGGTTCGCCTCCGGGAAGGGGAAGGTGAGGGGAACCGGATGAGCAGGGATCTCGGCTCTCGTGGGCTCCGCAGGCTCGACACGTGCGTGCTCGTGGTCGCCCTGTCGGTCACGGCGAGCGGCTGTGTGGTGGTGCACGGTGAGCGCGAGGTGCTCCCGGCCACCACCCGCGCCGAAGCCGCCGAGGCGCTCGAGGAGTTCACGGCCGCGTACAACGAGGCCGACAAGGCGTACGACAGTTCCCTGGACGCCGACCACACCACCGGCGCCCTCGCCGACATCGACGGGGCGCGGCTGGAGGCCGGGCGGGCCAACAGCCCGGAGGGCAACGCCTCGCACACGCCGCTGGAGCTGACGGACGCGAAGTTCACCATCCCGAAGAAGGCCGGCTGGCCGCGCTGGTTCCTCGCCGACGCGGCCGGCAACAAGGGCGGCGAGTCGCGCTGGCTGCTGGTGTTCACCCGGAACGGGCTGGACGAGACCTGGGAAGCGGCGTATCTGACACTGGTCGCCCCGGACGACATACCCGAGTTCAAGACCGACACGGACGGGTGGGCCGAGGCCGTACCCGCGAACTCGACGGAACTCGCGGTGCAGCCGGGCGAGTTGAGCAAGGACTACGTCACGTATCTGAAGGGCGGAGGGGACTCCTTCGCCGACGGGCCGCACACCAGCGAGTGGCGGGCGCAGCGCGAGAAGAAGTCGTCGCGGCCGGGGCTGGCCACGCAGTACATCGACGAGCCGATGACGAACGGCGACTACGCGCCGCTGGCGCTGCGCACGGAGGACGGCGGGGCGCTGGTGTTCTTCACCACCCGCCACTTCGAGAAGCAGACCGCGGCGGCCGGGGCGTCGGTGCCGACGCCGAACAAGGACGTGCTGGCGCTGACGACCGGGGAGATACGGCAGTCGCTGACGATGGAGTTCGTCTCCAACGAGGTGGTGCTCGATCCGGCCGGCGACGGTGCGGTGGAGGTGCTGGGGCGGATCCAGGGGCTGACGTCGGCGAAGGGCGAGTAGGTCCCTGACTCGGATCAGTGGCGCAGGGGCCAGGCCGTGGCCGCGTGGTCGGGCTGTTCGACGGCGTGGCGGGCGCAGGAGTCGGTGAGGACCTCCAGCAGGCTCAGCGGGTCCGGGAGCGGATGCTCGGGGCCGCGTACCCAGTGCACCGACCGGCCGTCGTCGCCGGGGAGGCGGGCGGGCGGGACGAGGACGTAGGAGCCGCGGCAGTGCCAGCGCAGGCCGGGGTGCTCGTCCATGGTCTCCGGGTGGCAGTCCAGCTCGCACGGCCACCACTCGTCCTCGTCCTCGGGGGTGCCGCGGGTGAGGGTGAAGAACAGCAGGCGGCCGTCGGTGCTCTCGGCGACGGGGCCGACCTCGATGCCGGCGTCGAGGAGGCGGGTGAGCGCCTCGCGGCCGGCGTCGAGGGGGACGTCGAGGACGTCGTGCACCATGCCGGTGGCGGTGATGAAGTTGGCCTGCGGCTGGTGGCGGGCCCAGCGCTCGATCTGGGCGCGGTCGGTGGTGGACTGCGTCTGCCAGGCGAACGACACCGGGTGCCGGGCGGGGGTGGGACAGCCCACGCGGTCGCAGGAGCAGCCGTATCCGGCGGCGGGGTGGGCGGCGGGCGCGAGCGGCAGTCCCGCTCCGGCGGCGGCGAGCAGCAGGGCCTCACGGCCGCCCTCGTCGGCGGCCTGCTTCGGGCGGCGTCCGCGCAGCCACTGGGAGAGCCTGCCCTGCCGGCCGTTCCGGCCACCGAACTCCGCGCTCATCTATCCCCTCGCCTCGCCGTCGTGCCCAACAGCATGCCCCATGGTCCCACGATCGTGCGCGCCGGGGGGCCGGAGCGCACAATCGGCGCAGGTGGGACGAGGGGGCCCCGAGGGGACGAGGGGTGGTGAAAGGTGCACGCGCGGCGCGGGCGCGTGCACCTTTCCGGGTGTCATCGGGCGGTCTGCGGTGATCCGCGGACCTACCGTGGTCGTCATGGTCACAAGTGTCACGTCGACGGGCCTGGCGGCCGTGGCCTCCGTGGTCGCGCTGACCCTCACGGGTCCTCCGGGGCCGCTGGAGTGGGGCGGCGGGCCGCTGACGGTGGACTCGCTGCCGCGCATCCCGTACGTCGCCCATCGGGGCGGGGCGCGCGAGGTGCCGGAGAACAGCATGTCGGGGCTGATGGCGGCGTTCCGGCGCGGTACGGCGCAGGTGCTGGACTTCGACACGCGGGTGCTGCGGGACGGCACGCCGGTGGTCTTCCACGACGCGACCCTGAACCGCACGACCTTCCTGGGCGGCGAGGTGCGCGGTCTCGACGCCGGGGAGTGGCGGGGCGTGCGGCTGCGTCCGCGCGACCGGCTGCCGGGGAGCTGGCGCTCGGAGCGGCCGCCGACGGTCGCCGAGGTGCTGGACCGGTTCGGCGGGCGGATCGTGCTGATGCTGGAGGCGAAGGATCCGCGCGGGCTCGGCCGGCTGGCCGCGCTGATCCGTGCCCGCGGGCTGACCCGCTCGGTGTTCGTGAACACCAACGACCCCGAGGTCGCCCGCCGCGTCCACCGGCTGGGGCTGCTGACCCAGCTGTGGCGCTCGGCCCGCCAGATGCGCACCGACCGGCCCGGGCGATGGCGCTCCTACGTCGATCTGCTCGACGTCGACGTCAAGGCGCGGGACGCCGATCTGCGGCGCGCGGTGCGTTCCGGCGTCCCCCGGGTGTGGGCCCACACGGTCGTCACCCCGAGCCAGCGCGACCGCGCCCTGGCCCTGGGCTGCAACGGCATCATCACGGACGCGCCGGGGCGGCTGGCCCGGCATCCGGCGCGGGTGCCGGGGAGGGTGAGCGCGGCGCTGGGGCGGTGAGGTCAGCGGGGGGCGATGCCGTTGAGGGCGTAGTCGACGAGGGTGTCGGTGTACTCGTAGCTGATCGGGGCCGTGTACTGGAGCCAGCGCTGGGCGAGGGGGGAGACGAAGAGTTCCAGGGCGATGCGGGGGTCGACGTCGGGGCGGACGTCTCCGGCGTCCTGGGCGGAGCGCAGGCGGTCGACGTAGAGCTGGAGCTGGGGTTCCAGCAGTTTGGCGACGAACTCGCGGCCGAGTTCCTCGTTGACGACGCCCTCGGCGGCGAGGGCGCGGGAGGGGGCCTCGAAGGCGGGGTCGCGCATTTCGTCGACCGTGGCGCGCAGGACCTGCTTGAGGTCGGCGGCGAGGTCACCCGTGTCCGGGAAGGTGTACGGGGCCTGGCCGGCGGCCTCCGCGGCCTGCTCGCCCAGGTCGAGGAAGGCTTCGAGGAGTACGTCCGCCTTCGACGACCACCATCGGTAGATCGTCTGTTTGCCGACGCCGGCCCGGGAGGCGATGCCCTCGATGGTGGTCTTCGGGTAGCCGATCTCGGCCACCAGGGCGAGGGCGGCGTCGTAGATGGCCCGCCGGGAGCGCTCGCTGCGGCGGGTGACGTCAGGGACGGACTGGTTCGCGGACATGGGTCGAATTTATCAGTTGACAAGACGGTGCGTCTCGCCTGACAGTGGAGGTGTTCGAAGGTGAGACGAGACGTCTCGTATCGACGAGGGGAGAGTGTCATGACCCGAGGTGGAGCCGGAAACATGCTGGGCGTCGGCGGCACCCGGCAGCACCTGGGCCGCAAGGCCCTGCGCGGGGGCGGACGCGGGGACCGGATCGGGGGCGGTGTCGACCCCCGGGCCCAGAAGCGGGAACTGCTGCGCAGGCTGCAGGAGCAGCGGGAGGAAGGGGGCGGCGCGGCGCCGGATCAGCCGTCGGCGGGCGGCCAGGAGTCGCCCCAGTCGGTGTCACGGGCCGCCCGGTAGAGGTCGCCGTGGCGTTTGGTGACGGTGGCGCGGCGCAGGGCCGGGTCCTTCTCGCACAGGTCGAGGAGGACCTGGCCCTTGCGGATCTGCGGCTTGCGTACGACGCGGGCGGGGGCCGGGGCCGGCGTGACCGGGGGCCGGGTGGCGGCGACGTAGCTGAACTTCTCGTCCTCGTAGGCGAGGGAACCGCCCTTGATCTGGCGGTGCAGGGAGGAACGGCTGACCCGCGCGGAGAAGTGGCACCAGTCCGTGCCGGGGGCGATGGGGCAGGCGGCGCTGTGCGGGCAGGGGGCGGCGACGTGGAAGCCGGCGGAGATCAGGCGGTCGCGGGCCTCGATGACGCGGGCGTAGCCGTCGGGGGTGCCGGGTTCGACGATCACGACGGCCCGCGCGGCGGTGGCGGCGGCGTCGACGAGGGCGGCGCGGTCGGGGGCGGTGAGCTCGTTGAGGACGTAGGAGACGGTGACGAGATCGGTGCTCTCGATGGTGAGCGCTGATCCGATACGAGAGCGGTGCCAGCGGGTGGCGCGCAGGGCGGGGTTGGCGGCGGCGAGTTCCCGGCCGAGGGCGAGGGCGGGCTCGGCCCAGTCGAGGACGGTCACGGGGCGCTCCCCGTCCCAGGTCGCGCTCACCGCCCAGGCCGCCGCGCCGGTGCCGCCGCCGACGTCCACGTGGTCGCCGGGCACCCACCCGGGCACGGCGTCCGCGAACGCCTCCAGCGCGGACCGCACCGCCTCGAACGTCGCGGGCATCCGGTAGGCGGCGTACGCGGCCACATCGGCCCGGTCCCGCAGGATCGGCGCCTCGGTCGGGGTCGCGCCCCGGTAATTGGCGATCAGCCGCTCGACGGCCTGCGCGGCCTGCCGCGCCGGAATCCCGTCGAGCAGCCCGGCGAGGGCGGTGCGCAGGGTGTCGGCGGTGGGCAGGGAGGAGGCGGGGGCGTTCACCCGGAGATTCTACGGCGCCCGACTCGAACCTCGGCCCGGCCGGTGGGGGCGGGCGCCCCATGCCTGCGGCGCGGCGCTCGCTCCGGCGGGGGGATGCCTGCGGCGCCGCTGCGGCTCCCCGCGGTCCGCGGTCAGCCGCGCCGCCATCCCGCGTTCCCGCGGGCAGTCGTGCCGCTGGGGCGGCACGGGTGGGCGCGACGGCACCCCGTAAGCGCCGGGCTGCGCAGACACCCTCCGGCCCACAAGCACCGGGCCCCGCGAACACCGGACCCCGTCCAATAAGAGGGGCTCCTCACCTCCCCCGTACCGCCCGAGCCACCCGCGTCCCCGCCTCCGCCCTCGGCCCGCTGTCCGGCGGCACCGGACGCCGGGGGTGGACCGTGTTCGCCAGCAAAATCACGTACGTGTCCGTGACACGGTCGAGGACGAGGGACGTACCCGTGAAACCCGTGTGGCCCGCGGCCCCCCGCCCCGCCAGCTCCCCCATGAACCACGGCTGGTCCAGGGCGAAGCCCAGGCCGGGCGGTGTGAACAGCAGATCCACGTAGTCGGGACCGAGGATGCGGGCGGGACCGTACGAACCGCCCGCCAGCAGCGTGCGGCAGAAGACCGCCAGGTCCCCGGCCGTGGAGAACAGCCCCGCGTGGCCCGCCACCCCGCCCAGCGCCCACGCGTTCTCGTCGTGTACCTCGCCCCGCAGCATCCCCCGGTCCGCCTTGGCCCACGGCCGCCGCTGGTCCTCCGTCGCCGCCGCGGACGGGCACGGCCCGAAGCCGGTCGCGGTCATGCCCAGCGGCCGGGTGATGCCATCACGCACGAGGACGTCGAGCGCGCGGCCGGTGACGCGTTCCAGGACGTGCTGGAGCAGCAGCATGTTGAGGTCGGAGTAGCAGTACGTGCCGGGCACCCCGACGGGCCGCTCCGCGCGCAGCAGCGCCAGCCTCTCCGCGTCGTCGGCGCAGTCGTACAGCGGGAGTTCGGGGCGCAGCCCGGAGGTGTGGGTGAGCAGCTGGCGGACGGTGATCCCGTGGCGCGCCGCCGCCGTGAAGTCCGGCAGATACGCGCCCACGCGCGCGTCGATGCCCAGCGTGCGCCGCTCGATCTGCTGCACCGCCGCCACCGAGGTGAACAGTTTGGTCAGGGACGCCAGGTCGAAGGGGGTGTCCACGGTCATGGGGACGCGTTCGGCCGGCGGCAGTTCGACGGGGGTGTCCGTCTCCTCGCCGTACGCCGCGTAGCGCACCGCCCAGCCCGCCGCCTCCTCCAGGGCGAGCACCGGGCCGCGTCCGACGACCAGGACGGCGCCCGCCGCCCAGGGGCGCTCCCCGCTGGTCCGGGCGTGGATCTCCCGGACCAGGTGACGGAGTTCCGGTGCGTCGAGCCCGGCCCGTTCCGGTGTGCCGTGGCGCAGTCTGGGCGCGCTCAGATGCCCCCGCCCTTCGCGCCGGCCCACCCGCTGCGCGGACGGCACATCCCCAGGAAGCAGACCAGCGCCACGAGGGCGGCGACCAGCTGGACGACGGCCATCGGGACGGCGGTGTCCTCCCCGGCGACCCCGACCAGCGGGGAGGCGATCGCGCCGATGAGGAAGGACGTCGTGCCGAGCAGCGCCGACGCGGAGCCGGCGGCGTGCTTGGTGCGCATCAGGGCGAGCGTCTGCGTGCTCGGCAGGGCGATGCCCATCGCGGACATCAGCACGAACAGCGCGGCGGCCACGGGCACAAGGCCGACCTCGCCGAACGTGCCCAGCGACATCAGCAGCAGCGCGACCGCCGCGACGACCACGACGACGAGCCCCAGGCCGAGCACCTTGTCCAGCCGGACCCGGCCGACCAGGATCTTGCCGTTGACCTGTCCCATGATCACCAGCCCGATCGAGTTGAGCCCGAACAGCAGGCTGAACGTCTGCGGGGAGGCGCCGTAGATCTCCTGGACGACGAACGGGGAGGCGGCGACGTACGCGAAGAGGGACGCGAAGGCGAAGCCGCCGGTGAGCATGTAGCCGGTGAACGCGCGGTCGGTGAGCAGCCGGCGCATCGAGCCGAACGTCTCGCCGACGCCTCCGCCGTGCCGGTCGGCGGGGGCCAGCGTCTCCGGCAGCTTCGCCCAGACGACGGCCGTCAGCAGCGCCCCGACGACGGTCAGGACGACGAACACGCCCCGCCAGTCCGTCACCCGCAGGATCTGCCCGCCGATGAGCGGCGCCACGATCGGCGCGACCCCGGAGATCAGCATGAGGGTCGAGAAGAAGCGGGCCATGGCCACACCGTCGTACAGGTCACGGGCGACCGCCCGCGCGATGACGATGCCGGCCGCGCCCGCGAGGCCCTGCGCCAGCCGGAAGGCGACGAGGAGTTCGACGGTCGGTGCGAAGGCGCACAGCGCGGTGGCGACGACGTAGACCGCGAGGCCGATGAGCAGCGGCCGGCGGCGGCCCCACCGGTCGCTCATCGGGCCGACCACGAGCTGCCCGAGCGCCATGCCGGCCAGGCAGGCGGTGAGCGTGAGCTGGACGGTGGCGGCGGGCGCGTGCAGGGACTGGGTGACCTCCGGCAGGGCGGGGAGGTACATGTCCATCGCCAGGGGTGGCGTGGCGGTCAGGCCGCCGAGTACGAGCGTGACCAGCAGGCTGGTACGGCGGCCGGTGGCCGCGGTCGCGGCCGTGGTCGCGCGGAGCGCCGCCTCGGCCGCCGTCAGGTCCGGGACGGCGGTCCCCCGGGCCGGGTCCGGTGCCCTGTTCTGTGTCGATTCCGGTGTCGGGTTCGTTGCCGGGTCCGCTGTCGGGTTCGCTGCCGGGTTCGCTGCCGGGTTCGATATGGACGCCCCACCCTCGGGCATGTGGCCCCTCCCTTTCCATGCCATCGGCTCCCTATGCTCTCAGCTCGTACGGAGTGCTCGGCGTCAACGGCGATGTCATGGGAGCGCTTCCATCGACATTCGTTCACTATGTGACGAACGACACGAGCAGGGTGGGACACATGGCAGAGCAGAAGGTGCGCTGGGGCGTTCTGGCGACCGGGGGGATGGCCGCGACGTTCACGGCGGATCTCGTGGACATGCCGGACGCGGAGGTCGTGGCGGTGGCGTCGCGGTCGGCGGAGCCGGCGAAGGCGTTCGCCGAGCGGTTCGGGATACCGCGGGCGTACGGCGACTGGGAGTCGCTGGCGCACGACGAGGAGATCGACGTCGTCTACGTCGCCACTCCGCACTCGGCGCACCGCGCGGCGGCCGGGCTGATGCTGGAGTCGGGGCGGAACGTGCTGTGCGAGAAGCCGTTCACGCTGAACGTGCGGGAGGCGGAGGAGCTGGTCGCGCTGGCGCGGGACGGCGGGCGCTTCCTGATGGAGGCCATGTGGATGTACTGCCACCCCATGGTGCGGCGGCTGAAGGCGCTGGTCGACGACGGCGCGATCGGCGAGGTGCGCCATGTGCAGGCGGACTTCGGTCTGGCGGGGCCGTTCCCGGCGTCGCACCGGCTGCGGGACCCGGCGCTGGGCGGGGGCGCGCTGCTGGACCTGGGGGTGTACCCGGTGTCGTTCACTCAGCTGCTGCTCGGGGAGCCGTCGGACATCACGGCGCGAGCGGTGCTCTCGGAGGAGAGCGTCGATCTCCAGACGGGAGCACTGCTCTCGTGGGAGAGCGGCGCTCTCGCTTCGGTGCACTGCTCCATCGTGGGCGGTACGGCCACCTCCGCATCGATCACCGGTTCGCAGGGCCGCATCGACGTCCCGTACGGCTTCTTCTTCCCGGAACGCTTCGTACTGCACCGGGACGGCCGTGATCCCGAGGAGTTCACGGCCGACCCGGCCGACGGCCCCCGCGCCAGCCTCAAGCACGAGGCCGCCGAGGTGATGCGGGCCCTGCGGGCCGGCGAGACCGAGTCGTCGCTGGTCCCGCTCGACGGCACCCTCGCCGTGATGCGGACGCTCGACACGATCCGGGACCGCGTCGGCGTCCGCTACCCCGGCGAGACCCGCTGAGCGACACCCCCGGCAGCCGGGGTCCGGGCAGGTCGCCCGGACCCCGGCTCCCTCCCCTACGCTCCGGCCTCATGACTTCCAGGCAGCAGAGGGACGGACGGACGAGGATCGCCGTGGTCACCGGGGCGGGCTCCGGCATCGGGCGCGCGGTGGCGGTGGAGTTGGTGCGCGGGGGGTGGTCGGTGGCGCTGGCGGGGCGCCGCGAGGGGGCGCTGGAGGAGACTGCGGCGCTGGCGGCGCGGGAGGCCGCCGGGAGCGGGCCGGGCGGCGAGCCGGGCGGCGAGCCGCTGGTCGTACGGACGGACGTGTCGCGCCCGCAGGACGTGAACGCCCTGTTCGCGGCCACCGTCGAACGCTTCGGCCGGGTGGACCTGCTGTTCAACAACGCGGGGACGTTCGGCCCCGGCGGGGTGCCGGTGGAGGAACTGCCGTACGAGGCCTGGCGGCACGTGGTGGACACCAACCTCAACGGGGCGTTCCTGTGCGCGCAGGCGGCGTACCGGCGGATGAAGGAGCAGGACCCGCAGGGCGGCCGGATCATCAACAACGGCTCGATCTCCGCGCACGTGCCGCGCCCCCTCTCCGTCGCCTACACCGCGACCAAGCACGCGCTGACCGGCCTCACCAAGTCGCTGTCGCTGGACGGGCGTCCGTACCGGATCGCGGTGGGCCAGATCGACATCGGCAACGCGGCGACCGACATGACGGAGCGCATGGAGACCGGGGCGCTCCAGGCGAACGGGGAGACCGCCCCGGAACCGGTGATGGACGTCGGGGACGTGGCCCGTACGGTGCGGCACATGGCGGAGCTGCCGCTGGAGGCGAACGTGCAGTTCGCGACCGTACTGGCGACGACGATGCCGTACGTGGGCCGGGGCTGAGGGCGATCGGTCAGCGGACCCTGCACAAACGGAATTTGCGGGTCCGCACCATTGCGACCGGTCACGGACTTATGCTCAACTCCCCTACACCAAAGCTTCACACTTGGAGCGGACAGCTTCCGCAGGCCATCTCCAAGGGGGGAGGCGGCAGCCGTTCCACGCCACCGGGTTGGGGGTGGACCCGCGCGGGACCGCGGGTGCGCGCCGGTGGGTGGAACGGCTGCCGCGTGAAACCGGCCGGCAGTCTTCCCCTAACGGCCGAGGATCCGCTCGACCTCGGCCATCTGCTCGCCGTTCAGCGCCCCCTTCCCCAGCGCTCCCGCGTTCTCCTCCACCTGGGCGACCGACCGGAAACCGGGGATCGGCACCGTGCGCGGGCTCCGGGCCCACAGCCAGGCGAGGGCGCCCTGGGCGAGGGTGCGGCCGTCCCCGGTGAGTACGTCCCGGAGCGCTTCGACGCGCGCGAGCCACTCCGGGTCGGCGCCGGACCCGGCACCGAAACCCCGCAGCCAGGCGGGCGGGCGGCTGCGGATGTCCCCTTCCTGAAGCGGCTGCCGCCCGGCGTGCTTCCCGGTGAGCAGGCCCATGGCGAGCGGACTGCGGTTGACGGAGGCGAGGTCCGCCTCCTCGCACAGCCGCAGCATCTCGGGCGCGTCCGTGAGTACGTTGAGCGCGTGCTGTACGGCGGTGCAGTGCGGCCCCTTCGCGAACACGGCGGCGCGGGCCGGGTCGTCGGTGCTCCAGGCGTAGGCCCGGATCAGTCCCCGCGCCACCAGTTCCTCGCAGGCATCCCGCAGTCGGGCGGCCCGCTCGGAGTCCGCGTCGGCGAGGTGGAGCTGGTACAGGTCGATGCGGTCGGTGCCGAGACGGCGCAACGAAGCGGTCAGTGCGCGGCGGAGGTGCTCCGGGGAGTCGTCGCCGCCGGTGAGAGTACGGGAGTCCGGGTCGAAGACGTTGCCCCACTTGGTGGCGACGACGACCTCGTCCCGGCGCCGCCCGAGGGCCCGCCCGAGGACGTACTCGCTGTGTCCCGTTCCGTAGACGTCGGCGGTGTCGAAGAAGGTGACGCCCAGGTCGAGTGCGCGCCGGATCGCCCGCGTCGACTCCTCGTCGTCGACCTTGCCCCACCCCAGGGGCTGTCCGGTGGCGTCCTGCCACTCACCGCCGATCGCCCAGCAGCCGAACCCGACGGCGCTGACCTCGATACCGCTGCGTCCCAGTGTCCGTGTTCTCTCCATGCCCGAGAACGCTAGGAGTTGGAGCGCACGCGAGGACAAGCCGGCACTCGGCGCCGGTGCCTGTCAGTGCCGTGTGCCAGGCTCAGCGCTCATGAGCGACCACCTGGCCCCGCCCCCTCCCCCGCCCTCCGATCTCTGGGACTCCATCGACGACCTGTGCGGCTGGCTGGACGCGAACCGTCCGGCCGACGGCCGGGAGGGTCTGCTGCTGCGGATCATCAAACTGTCCGAGGAGGTCGGCGAGGTCGCCGAGGCGGTGATCGGGGCGACCGGCCAGAACCCGCGCAAGGGCACCACGCACACCTGGGACGACGTCCGGTCGGAGCTGTGCGACGTCGCCGTCACGGCGCTGGTGGCCCTGCGCACCCTCACCCCCGACGCCCGCGAGGTCTTCACCGGCCATCTGGAGCGGGTCAGGCACCGCTCACTGGGCGCCTGACGCGGGCGGCCCGGTGGGCCGGTGGGCCGGCCCAGCAGATCCCGGCGGTGCGGCCGGCGCCGGGAGCGCCGGCCCTCGGCGGGTGACCGGTGCGGCGCGCGCCGCACCGGTCCGCTTCAGCGGGGAACGGCTAGCAGGCCCCGAGGTCCTCCCAGACGCCCCACTCCCCGGTGGTGCCGGGCTCCTCGCCCGTCACCCACCACTTGGCGCGCCAGGTGCGGCCGTCGTGGGAGACGGTGTCCCCGCCGCTGTAGACGTTCGAGGAGCTCCAGACCGGCGCGGCGCAGTCGCCCGGTTCGCCGCCTCCGTCGCCACCGCCGTCGCCACCGCCACTGCCGCCGATGTTGACGTCGATGCAGGCGTAGAAGGCGTTGCCGGTGTCGGCCACGTTCCAGACGGCGAGGACCTTCTGACGGCCGGTGAAGCCGCCGAAGTTCACCTGGTGGGCGACGTCCGCGGGCGGCTGTGCGCCGTTGCCGTCGAACTCGGCGATCTTCGTGTTGCCGATGAAGTACTGCCAGGTGTCGGTGGCGTGCCGGGCGGTGTGGTGCCAGTTGAAGGTGTGGCTCGTGCCGACCGAGGTGACGCGCCAGCCCTTGCTGTCGTCGTCGAGCTCGGCGAACTGGGCGTTGCCGCCACTGCAGCTGCGCAGGCCCTTCGGGCCCTCGACGCTCTGCGGTTCGTACTGGATCTGGCCGCAGTCGACGACACCCTCGGCGCACTGGTCCTGCCGGCTGCCGGGGTCGGTCACCCAGCCGTGGGCATAGGCCGGGCTCGCCGGGAGGCTGACGGCGAACAGAGGGGCGACCAGCGCTCCGACGGCGACCGCCACTCGTCTTTTCGTGCCCATGACATATCCCTTTCCTTCGGTGTACGTCGGTGCCGCCCGCGGGGGCGGCACTGCCGACCGTGCCGTGGACGCCGCCGCACGCGTCCCGCACCTTCGCCCGATCGACGGCCTGACCGAGGCTGGGGTGGATGGAGTAGAGGTCTAGACCTCAGCGACTAGGTCTAGACCATACCGACGGGCGGGGATTGGTCAAGAGTTCACGCAAAAGGAATCGGCGGACAGGGCCGATCGGCCCAGTGACCGCGCCGCACCACACACCGCGACCTAGCGTGATGGTTTGTCACAGTATGCGTTCACCTCGGGAGGCGAAACATGCGGCACATACGCCGCCGCGGTCCGACTCTGGCCCTCATCAGCGGCTTGGCGGCCGGCTCGATGCTGTTGGCCACGAGTCAGGCAGCGGCCACCGAAGACCGGGCCCGGCCGCACCGGCCGGCCGGGCACTCGAAGGAGCAGACGCGTCACGAGACCCACACCGTGGCCGGCGGAAACACCCTGTGGGAGATCGCCGGCGACCATTACGGCGACGGAACGAAGTGGTGGGTCCTCTTCGGGGCCAACGCCAGGACGATCGAGAAGACCGCGCAGGACCACGGGCGCGACGGCAGCGACATCGGCCACTGGATCTTCCCCGAGACCGAGTTGACCGTCCCGGACCCCGCCGCGCTGAAGGCCGGCGAGAAGGCCGTCCGTGCGGCCCTGGAGCGCGTCCTGGCCCAGCATCCGCAGCTGATCGGCAGTTCGCTCTGCCCCGAGGCGGAGGCACCCGAGGGCATCGGCGACTGCCTCCTCGGGCTGCTCGACCAAGTACCCCTGCTGCTGGAACACATCGACTTCCCGGAGGAAGTCTCCAGCGGTGCGCTCCTCGAGCTTTTCGAGCCGCTCGTCACCTGCGTCATGGAGGAGGAGGACCCGGTCGCCTGCCTTGCGGAAGCAACGGAGGCGATTCCGGACCTGCTCACCCAAGGCTGACGGACTTCGTCGGGTCACCTCCGACGAGGTGACCCGACGACCGGACACCGCGCCCGAGCCTGCACCGTGGCCGTTCAGCCGTCGTGACCGGTGGCGTCGCGCAGGGCGTGCAGGAGCACGGGCAGGGACCTGCGGAACTCCCGCACCCAGTACGGCGCGTCGTGCGTGCCGGAGTAGAAGTGCGTCGTCACCGGGGTTCCGACGGACTCCAGGCGCGCGGCCAGGGCACGGGACTCCCGCTCCATGATCGTTTCAGTGGGTGAGATGACGTCGTCGGGGAACGGGTCGGACGGGTCCTCCAGCCCGGGGACCTCCGGGTCGGGCTGCGTGCCCGGCGGGTTGAGCACGCCCGCCCTGCCGTCGCCGCTGGAGAGGTACACGGGGGTGTCGCGCAGCCGGTCGGCCAGGTAGTACGGGTCGTGGGCCTCCCAGTTCACGCGCTGGGCGACCGGGTCTCCCCACAGCGCCTTCCACTCCAGGCCCAGGGCGGTCATCCCGGCCCGGACCGCGTGCGGATGCTGCAGGGGGTGCACGTAACCGCTGTAGCTCGCCACCGCCCGGAACAGCCCGGGGTGGCGCCCGGCGTAGGAGAGCCCGCCGAACCCGCCCTGCGACTCACCCGCGGCCACGCGGCGGGTGCCGGCGCCGTAGTGGCGCTCCAGGAGGGGGCGCACCTCCCGGAGATGGAAGGTCTCCACGGCGGGCGGGCCGCCCCGGCCGTCGTTGTACCAGTCGCTGTAGAAGCCGAACAGCGGCATCTCGGGCATCACCACGAGTACGTCCCGGAGTTCGGGCAGCTCCTGGAGGCGGGCGTCGTAGTCCTCCGTCCAGGCCTTGTGGTTGCCGTCGCCGCCGACCAGGAGGTAGAGCACCGGCCAGCTCCGGTCCGGCCGCCGGACCTCCCAGCCGTCCGGGGTCAGCAGCCGGACCTTCGCGGTGCGCCCCAGGGCGGGCGAGTCGACCGTGAGGTCGACCAGGCGCTCACCGACGTCCTCCTCGGCGACGACCCGGGCACCGTGGTGCGGTGCCGGGGTGCTTGCGTCGGCGTACGTCGCGAAGCCCCCTGCCGGCAGGAGGAGACCCGCGATCACCAGGGGGAGCAGCAGCCGCAGCCGCGACCGCGCAGAGCACCAGAACATCCGACTTTCCCGTCCCGTACGAAGTACCGCCTTTTCCCTGTTTCGCACTGTATGGGCGTGACAGTGATCCTGCGGTGCGCCCCGCCGCCGGACGTGGCGGAGCCCGGGAGTCGTATCCAGCTCCCGGGCCCCTGGGGATGCCACCCAATTGCGCACGCCGGCGGCGTTTAAGAGGACGGATCAGTCATCATGCCGTCGTGTTCTTCCTTTGAACTACCGCGCCGGGCAAGAGGCGCAGGCGAGAGTCGAACTCGCATCCGACGGCGTTCGTCCGTCCCCGGTCGATCCGGCGATCGGCGGCGATGCTGAGACTGGAGCGAGAGTCTGAGATTGACCGCGGCTGCCTCTGCCATGTTGGGCCACCCCGGCCCGGTGTCGGGCTGTTGTGCCGGGGGAAGGACTCGAACCTTCACTGTCACCGCTTCTTCAGGCTGAACTTCAGTGTCAGCTTGCGCTCATCACGCGGACCGGTCCTCATTTCCGGCCCGCGCCGGTAGCGCACCCCCGCGCTCGCACGCGGGGGCGATCGTGGTGGCCACCTCGCCCGGCGTCAGCCGAACAGGTAGCCGAACACCGCGTCGCCGACCCGCCGGTCGGTGACCTCGGCGCCGTTGGCCTCCTCGCGGGCGAACTTCACGGCCTGCTGGAGCTTCTCGACCCGCTCCACCAGTTCGTTCACCCGCCGCGCGGGGAGCGCTCCGGAGAACTTCACGGTGGTCCAGTACCCGATGGGCACGTCCTCGTAGTACACCTCGACCTGCGCCGGGTGCTTCTCGGTCGCCTCCGCCTTGACGTGGTTGCGCGGGACCTTCTTCGTACGGATCGTGCGGACCGGGTCCGTCTTCCACCAGTCCGTGGACGGGTCGTGGGACCAGGACTCGGCGGCGTCGAGGGTGGGCAGCTTCTTGACGAAGGTGTGCAGGTCGGTGAGCTGCTTCTCCAGGAAGAGCAGGTAGCTGACCGGCACATCGGCGACGATCGTCCGTCCGTCGACGGTGACGTCCGCGCGGGCCGTGCAGTTCGCCCAGTCCTTCGTCGCGGTCACGTCGAACAGCCGCGTCAGCGAGGCGGCCATCTCCCGCAGCACGTCCTCGCCCTGCACCTGCACCCGGGTCGACTCGGGCGGCAGCTGCTCGCCCTCCTCGTCCTTCGGCTGGTACGTACGCGAGATACCGGCCAGCAGCGCCGGCTTCTGCACCTTGTGGTGCGCCGCGGTGATGTCCTGGAGCGACTTGCTCTTGACACCCTTCTCGACCGCGATGATCTGGTTCAACTTCGCCATGTCGGGCCCCCCTTCGAACAGGCAGGAACGTATCCCACCGGCTCGAACGCCCGCACTCCCTTTTTGCCCGCGGCTCAGCCGATCCGGTCGGCGGCGAACCCGACGAACGCGGCCCACGCCCGCGAACCGACCGCCAGACCGGGGCGGTTCACGTCCTTCGAGTCCCGTACGCGCACGGTGTGCGGGCAGGGTGCCACCTCGACGCACGCGATCCTGCGCCCCTCCTGAGCATCGAACAGCATGAAGGGCCGGCAAGGCCCGCGTCCTGCTCCCGGCTCAACGGCAAGATCTGGATCTCGACCGTGTGTTTCCGGCCGGCAAGGAGCAGTTGCTCCAACTGCCCACGCAGTACGCCACGCCCTCCGATCGGCCTCGCACTCGACGTCGACGCCAGAGCTCAGTGCACAGAGGAACCGGTGAACGACCACGGTTCACCAGATCGAGTGCCCGGCCTTCCGCGCTCTTCCACTGGTCGCGGTGTCCCGCTCCGGGTTCACGGTGGACCGTCAGGTGGGCGTGGATGTCCCCCGGGCCGGTGGTGAAGACGACCGCGCTGCCGTGCCGGACCGCTGCCAGGGCCACCCAGGCGTCCACCGCGTCCGGCCGTTCCTTCGCCGGCAGGGCCGCTCGCCCCAGGGCGGTGCCGATGCGCCGCCGGTCCGCGAGGTCCGGATCCGTCGCACGGGCCGGACACTCCGGACGGCCCGCTCCCTACGGCGCCGCGAACCGGCTCACCGCCCCCCGCCGGCGAGCCAGGCGGTCGGGTCCGTGTACTGGCCGTCCAGGAGGACCTCGAAGTGGAGGTGCGGGCCGGTGGACAGGCCCGTCGAGCCGACGAACCCGACGGGTTGGCCGGTGGACACGCTCTGGCCGGTGGTCACCTGGAGGGCGGACAGGTGGCTGTAGGTGGTCTCCAGCCGTTTCCCGTCGACCGTGCCGTGGTCGATCACCACGCGGTAGCCGTAGGCCGAGGTCAGGCCGGCGAACTCGACCCGCCCCTCCCATGCCGCGGACACCTGGGCCCCCTGCGGCGCGCCGAAGTCGACGCCCGTGTGGAGTTTGGTGACCCCGGTCAGCGGGTGCGCCCGCGAACCGAACGGCGAGGTGACGGTGAGCGCGGTGACGGGCGGTGCCAGCAGCGCGCCGGCGGCCCGGCCGTTCTCCTGCCCGGGGTTCTGCCGGACCAGGGCGTCGTACCGCGGCAGCCGCTTCTTGACCTCGGCGACGAACGCGCGGGCCGGGTCGGGGACCTTGCCGGCCTTCTCCACCTGGTCGGTTCCCACCGCGTACGCGGCGAGCGTGAGGTCGGCGACGTCGCCGTTGACGGTGCCCTTGGTGCGCAGTGCGGTCATCTTCTCCGCCAGGGAGCAGTCCTGCCGCCCCAGCGCCATGATCGCGTCCACCGCGTCGCGCGGCGAGGACGTGCCGTTGCCGTCGTCGTCCCGGCCCCAGGTCTTCCAGCCGGCGTCCGTGAATCGGGCGATGCCCTGTTCGGAGAGGCTCGCGGTGTCGTCCTGCCACCCGGAGAGCCGGTCGATGTGCGCGGCGAGGAGCGCGGGCGTGACGCCCGTGCAGTCCGCGGTCGCCCTGCGCAGCCAGGGGACGTAGGAACCGTCCACGTTGCCGACGGCCGGCTCCGACCGGCCTGGCGCCTGGTCCTGCGGCAGGGCCGTGTCGAGGGCGCCGGTCAGGGAGAGGAAGGCGAAGACCCCGGTGAGCGTCACCACGCCGGGCAGCACGATCAGGGTGAAGGGGCCGGGGCCGCGGCGGCGGCGCGGCCCCGTGGTGGGCGTCCGCGGTTCGGGCTGTGCCGTGCCGTCGCCCGCGGACCCGCTCCGCGTGGCTTCGTTCCCGGTCGTCCCCGCCACGAGGGGGGACGCCGTGCCTTCCCTGTCCTGGGTCACGTGCCGGGCCGGCTCCAGGAGGGCGCCACGGCGGGGCGTGATGTCGGCGGGGTGTATCGGCTCACGCTCCGACGTTAGCGGGCCCGTGACGCGACGTCACCGGCCGCGAGAACAGGGACGACTGCCCGATGGGGCACTGCCGGTGCCCGGCACGACAGCGCCGGCGGCGCTCGACGGCATCGATTCGCGGCTGCTGGGCGCCCCGCTCCCCCGGGACGCGGGCGCTGCTGCCGCCGGTGATCCGCAGCGACCACCGTGCTCACTAAAGACGTCGATCCGCACACCGGCGCCGAGGAGGCGCGGGACTGGAACTTGCGTACCTGCGAAATTGCGTGAGGAGCCCGGAGGAACGCTTGAGGAACGATGTGCGATCGAGGGGCTACGGGGCGGTGAGCGGTACGAGGATGTCGTCCACGATGGAGAAGAGGTAGTCGTCGGGCACGGTCGGACCCTCGTGCACGACGTGGTGGACGAGCATCGCGGAGCCCACCGTCGCGACGACCGGCGACGCGGCGCCGGGCCGGAGCGTCCCCTCGCGGACTCCCTTGCGCAGCACCTCCAGGATCAGTTCCTGGGACGGATCCATGATCCGTTCGCCGACCACGGCGTGCATCATGCCGCCGGCGGCCTCCGCGGCCTCGCTCCGTACGATCTGGAAGACGGTGCCGTGCGTGAGGGCGATCGCGTCACGCACGCAGCGCAGCAGCCCGAGGAGGTCGTCGCGGACGTCACCGCTCAGCTCGATCGCGGTGGGGTCGGGCAGCACGGCGGCGAGCGCGGCGGTCACCAGCTCGTCCCGGTTGGCCCATCGGCGATACAGCGCGGCCTTGCCGGTGCCCGCTTCCGCGGCGACGCCTTCCATGGTGAGGCCGACGTATCCGACCGTCCGCAGCTGCTCGATGGTCGCGTCGAGAATCGCCTTCTCCAGGACCTTTCCGCGCCGACGGGTCCCCGTGACCCCCGCCGGGGAACGGCCGTTGGCAGCCGCCATGCCTCAACTCCTCCGAACCGGACGGGGAAACTCCCTTGCGAGCCGAGCCCACCCCTCCCATAGAAAACGCGAACGTACACTATTTTTCCATGGTCCTCGAATCATCACCCCGGGGAGGGGACCGTGTCCACCACATCGGGTGGCACTGCCCGGCGGGCGGGTCGGTGACACCCTCTGAAGCGTGTTGCACAAGGCTGCGTTCGGGCAGGTCAGGGCGGGTGGAGACAGTCCTCTGGTCATGATGCGAGGGCGAGGTGAAGAGCCTCACCGCAGCCAAGTTCGCCTTGGCGCACCACGTCACCGGAGTCCGGCTGACACGTCGGCTCCTGGAGACGGCGGAGTTCACCCGCGGGTTGGTGACAAAGAGACCCGCCACTTCCTGGCTGCGGGCCTGAGGCCCCGGCAGAGCGGCGGCCCGCTCGGTCACGCGCACCCGCCCGCAGGCCGGCCGTGGAGCTCCGGCGATCGAGACCCGACCGCGCGTGCCCGCGCGGCACCCGGTCACGGGGCCAGTGTGGCCGCCCACCGCGTGAAGATCTCGGCGTACCGCGCCGGGTCGGACTGGTGCATCATGTGTGACGCGTCCGGCACCGACTCGTAGTCGACCTTCACCCCTGCCGATTCCATCAACCGCCGGGCCCGCACGGCCTGTTCGTCGGAGAGTGCCCCGAGCAGGTTCCCGGTCTCCAGGTCGGTGCCGCGCAGGTGGTGCGTGAGGAGCACCGGCGTGTTGACCCGGCTCAGCATGCGCTCGTGCGGGCAGTTCAGCCCGACGGTTCCCTCGTAGAAGGCCCGGGCCCATTCCGGGTCGTACTCCTTCAGGTGCTGCGGGATCGCGTCGGCCACGAAGGACCGTGCCATCGGCGACGCCGAGGCGCCGGCCGCGCGGCAGAACCCCTCCCAGTCACCCACGCTCCACTGGTCGCCGAGATACGTGCGGAACAGCTCGAACACCGGGCCCGCCCCCTGCCGGACCGAGTGACCGTGTGCGGGGACGAGTTCGGACGCGAAGAACGGCGGGTCCTCGCACAGGACGCCGCGGAGCTGACCGGGCATGGAGTACGCCGACAGCCACGCCGCGAGGACGCCGCCGGAGGAGTTGCCCGCGACGACGACGGGCCGCTTCACCACCAGGGCGATGAACCGGACCAGGTCGTTGCCGAAGTTGTCGAGGCTGTACCGCTTCGGGGTCCAACTGCTGCGTCCCTGGCCCCGCAGGTCGACGGCGTAGACGTGGAAGTGCTCCGCGAGGAGGCCCATCGCCTCCTCGTACGACCACCAGGATCCCGTCTGCTCGGGGATCAGCAGCACGGCGGGCCGGTCCGGGTCACCGGCCTCGGCGTAGTTCATGGTGATCTCGCCGAGATCGACCTGCTGTTCGGGGTAGGCGTGCGGGACGTGGACGTCGCGCAGCGCGGGGCTGGTCACCATTGTGGTCTCCTCGGTCTGTGCTGCCCGTCGTTACGGGCGGACGGCGCTTCCCGCGGCCCGGCGCCGGTGGTCGGAGCCGACGCCCGCCGTCACCGGGTGGGCACGTCACGGAGCTATTATTCGAACCGTGGCAGCCGACGCGCACCGACGATTCCGATGAGTGGAACACCGGTACAAGTCCCGCGCTCGGGCAGGCCGTTGCGCGGTGAGCCGGTCCTGGAGCGGGCCTTCCGGGTCCTGGGTGCCTTCACCGAGGCGGGCGAGGGCCTGGCACTCCACACGCTCGCGGCCCGGGCGGGCCTTCCGAAGAGCACCACGTCCCGGATCGCGGCCCAGTTGACGGATGTGGGAGCCCTCGAACGCCTCGACAACGGCGACTTCGTCGTCGGCCTGCAACTGCTCGAGATCGCCTCGCTGGCACCCCGCGGCCACGGACTGCGCGCCGCCGCGCTGCCGTTCATGGAGGACCTGCACCGGGTCACCGGCCAGCACATCCTCCTCGCCGTGCGCGACGGGGACGAGGCCGTTCTGGTCGAGCGGCTGTCCGCACGGGGCGCGGCGGCGGTCAAGTACCGGGTCGGCGGTCGCCTCCCCCTCATCGGGACCGGCATCGGCATCGCCCTGCTGGCGCACGCCCCCGGGCGCATACGGAAGGAAGCGCTGGCCGGCGCGGACGACGCGGCCTGCGTCCGCCGGCTCCTGGCCACCGTACGCACGGACGGCGTCTGCGCCATGACGGTGCCCAACCCACTGCGCTCCGGGCCCACCGCCATGTCGACCGTCGCCGCCCCGATCCTGAACCGCCGCGGCGACGCACTGGGCGCGTTGTCGTTGGTCGCGCCCGATGAGGGCGGGCCCCGTACCGCGGCCGTGACGGCGCTGCGCAGGGCGAGTCTGGCGATCTCCCGGGCCGCGGGGCTGTGAAACCACGCCTGCGCCGGGCAGCAGACCGGCGCCTCAGGGCTCGACGAACTTGTCGGCCAGTCCCCGGTCCAGGTAGTCGTCCGGCAGATCCTGGATGATCAGTTCGGCTTCGGCGCGTCCGGTGTGCAGCCGCCAGTAGGCGTCGGCGATCATCCGCGGCTGGGAGTCGTGGCCGCCTTGGCCGATGTAGGCGGCGATCGCCACGTGTGCGGCGCGAACGCCTTCAGCGTCTTCGCACACGAGTGGCGGAGCAGGATGGGCGAGACCTTCGCCCTGGCGCCCTTCCGCCGGACGACCATGTCCGGGTTCTCGGCGAAGGCTGTCCGGATTGCTGCCGCCTCCGTGATCCCGAGTGATGAGGCAGGGCGATGCCCCTGCTGGCGGGGGAGCGATGGCAACAGCCATGGACCTCGTTGCGCAACCATGGACGGCGGCGGAGTACGAAACCCACGATGACCATCGAAGAAGCAGGTAGAGGGTGCCGCGTGGCACACGCGTGTGGGGCTGTCACCGTGGGTCCACCGCGCGCGGGAACCGATCATGCACGCTGACCGCCCTAGCCGCTGCTCCGCTCCACCGGTGGCCCCGGAATCGCCCGTGGGAGGGCGCCGCCGCGTTCGCGCGAAGAAGCCGGGGACACGTCCGCCTGAGGCAGGGGCGAGGTCGAGCAGAGCACTCGGCCATTGCCGTTCGTCCGTGTCAGCCGCGCGGGAAGGCGGCCCACGCGGTGATGTCGAAGCCGTCGCCGTTCTCGCGGACCTCGGCGGCTCCGTGCCCGGGCCAATGGGCCGGGATGACGAGTTCCCGCGTCTCGGCGGCTCGGGAAAGATAGGCGCGGCGGGTTCTGGCCGCGAGCCGGAGGTCGTCGCAGAAGCAACTGTTCCAGCCGGGTTCGAGGACCTGGACGGGGCTGTGCAGCATGTCCCCGACGAAGACGGCGCGGTCGGTGCCCGAGCGGAGGGTAAGGACGGACGAACCGGGGGTGTGGCCCGGTGCTGCCTCCAGCAGCAGGTTGCCGTCGATGCGGTGGGCGTCTTCCCACAGGAGTGCCTGACCGGTGCGGTGGATGGGGGCGATGCTGTCGTTGAACACGAGTGCGCTGCCTTTCCAGCGGAGGCGTTCGTGGTCGTCGCGCGGGGCCCGGCTGCGGCTGGGATTGTCCGGGTCGAAGTAGCGGTTGTCGGCGTGCGGGATCAGGTAGGTGGCATTGGGGAAGGTGGGCACCCACTCGGCGTCACGCAGTTGGGTGTTCCAGCCGACGTGGTCATAGTGGATGTGCGTGTTGACCACGACGTCGACGTCCTCGGGCGCGACGCCGGCCTCACGCAGACGGGCAAGGTAGCCGGTCGACAGTCCGGCGAACTGGGGGATCTGCGGGCGCTCTCGATCGTTGCCGACGCCGGTGTCCACCAGGATGGTCCTGCCCTCGCTGCGCAAGACCCAGGTCTGGATGTGGCAGTGGTAGGCGTCGTCGGCGGGGGTCCAGAAGTCCGGGGCCAGCCACTTCCGGTTGTCCCGCCAGGTCTCCTCGTCGCTGTCCGGGATGATGAAGCGGGCGGTACGGATGGGACCGGACCACTCAACGACGCGCGTGATCGTGACATCGCCGAGGGAGATGGTGTCTGCGGGCATGCGGGGTACTCCGGAATCGCGGAACGGTTCGGATGCGGTTGCGGGGGCGTGCGGAGTGCGATGGAGCGTACGGCTCAGTCAGGCCGCGCCGGACCGTGGGACGGGGGAGCGTAGCGGGCCAGGAAGCTGAGTACGGCTTCCTCGATCACCACTTCCGCGGCGGGCTGGATGGCGGTCTCCTCGTCGAAAGCCATGACCCGAGGCCAGACGAGGAACTCCTGGACCAGACCCATGAACTGACGTGCCGCCAGGTACGTGTCCGCACATCGCAGACGGCCCGCGCGGACCAGAGCGTCGAGGCAGCCGGCGAACTCTTCCACGACGGGCCCCTTGCCCACCCGGTAGAACTCGTCGGCGATCCACGGCAACCGCCCGGACTCGCTCACCACCAGCCGGGCGAAACGGATCTGGTCCGTTT
This sequence comes from Streptomyces sp. NPDC053426, assembly GCF_055585405.1. Lineage (NCBI taxonomy): Bacteria > Bacillati > Actinomycetota > Actinomycetes > Kitasatosporales > Streptomycetaceae > Streptomyces > Streptomyces sp. NPDC053426. The sequence continues at coordinate 75,814 of NZ_JBVJKE010000011.1, forward strand.
CGGTGGCGAAGCGCTGGAGTGACCGTGCGAAGGAGCGAAGGACCTCCTCGGCGGCCTGGTCGGCGTCGCAGTCCACGAGCCGCCGGTCAGGCCCGGCGAACGCCGACCAGTGGTGGCGCGTCATCTCCCGGAAGACCGTCTCCTTCGAACCGAATCGGTTGTAGATGGTCTGCCTCGAGACTCCGGCGCGCTCGGCGATCCGCTCCAGAGTGACACCTTCGTAGCGGTTGGCCAGGAAGAGAACCTTCGCGGCCGCGAGAATCTTCGCGTCGGAGGCGGACCTCCGGCGTCCGCTCTCCTTCTGCCGTGCTCCCGCCTCATCCGGACTCGACAGGTCCGTGCTCGGCTGCTTGGTCACGCCGTTTCGCCTCCACCCACACGCTGATTTCGCGGCCGGCCGGGGACGCCACCGCGGCACCGGCGCGGCCGTCGATGGGCGGTCTGGCTCGATCAGCAAGGCCGCCCTTCCTGTGTCGAAGATTAGACTTTACAGTACAGTCCAATAAGGCGGACCGGTCAGTTCTGCTGCAGGTGTCCAGGCCCGGCCGCGCCAGCGGGAATCCCGGCTCGCTGTCCGGCACGTACGCTCAGGACCGAGGCCGAGGGCCGATCACGACCTTGCGTGAACGTGCCGGACCGCCTGGAGCTCGACGGCCGCACGGATGTCCTCGACGAGGAAGGTCGCCGCGACGGGTACCCGCAGACGGCCGGCTGCGACAAGGCGCGCGATGTTCTCCAGGGCATCGGGCTCGGGCTGAGTATCGCCGACAGCGTTGTGAAGGACCTCTACGACGGTGCACTGCGACTGCTGAGCCCCGGCACGCTCGGAGGAGCCGGCTTCCGGGTCCGACTGCGAAGGAGAATCGCGCGACGTCGACGGGCGTGTCCATCTATCGGGTTCTCGTGGTCGACGACGAGCCCCGCATGATCGAAATCGTCAAGGAGGTGCTGAGGGAGGATCTCCCCGGGGGTTCGAACCTGCGCAGCGCTCGCTCGGCACCCCGTCCAACGAGCCAAGTCACGTCCCGCCAGCCGCTCCCCCACTTTCACAACCGTCGCACAATCACGCGGGAACTCCCGGGAACCCGCAGGCAGAAGCGGGAAGCCCCTCCCACCAAAAAATGGCCCTGCCCGGGGTGAACCCCCAGGTCAGGGCCATAAAGACAGACGAGTCGGGCTGTACGCCGGGTTCTGTTCCGGCGGGTCCTCGCGGGCCCGCCGGCGACGGCCATCCATCTAGGGCCGGTGTTGCCACCGGCCTCGTGCGGTCTACCCGCGGACTCGGGCGGGCAGCCCTCGATCGTCCGCGCAGAGAAACCTCCGAAGAGGCGTCTCCTCTTGACCTTGCTCCGGGTGGGGTTTACCTAGCCGCCTGAGTCACCCCAGGCGCTGGTGGTCTCTTACACCACCGTTTCACCCTTACCGGGGGCCAAGGCCCCCGGCGGTCTGTTTTCTGTGGCACTGTCCCGCGGGTCACCCCGGGTGGCCGTTAGCCACCACCCTGCCCTGTGGAGCCCGGACGTTCCTCGGGAAGTCCCGTGAGGGACTCCACGCGGCCGCCCGCCCGGCTCGTCTGCCGTGCCGACCATGGTACCGGGCGCGGGCGGGGCTTCGGTGCGGCGGCCGTCGCCAGGACCGAGCCGGTGAGGATCAGGGCGAAGGCGGCGAGGACGCCTCCCGTCAGGGGCTCGTCCAGGAACAGCGCGCCGGCCGCCACCGCGATCGCCGGGTTGACGTACGTGATCACCGACGCGCGGATCGGGCCCGCCTCCTTGATCAGCTCCAGGAAGGCCACGAAGGCCACCGCCGTGCAGACGACGCCGAGGGCGGCCAGGGCGGCGAGGGTGTCGGCCGAGGGCGGGGCCGCCGGGCGGGTCGCGGCCGCCGCGGGGGCGTAGACCAGGGCGGCCAGGGCCAGGCAAGGCGTGATGAGGTGCAGCGTCGGGACGTTCTTGAGGTGGCGGTCGGCGATCAGGGGGGCCGTGGCGTAGCCGACGACCGTCACCAGGACCTCCGCCAGGGAGAGGGCGTCGCCGCCGGTCAGGTGGGGGACGGTGAGGACGCCCACGCCGCCGAGGCCGAGCGCGAGGCCCGTGATCCGGCGGGCGCCCAGCGACTCCGCGGCGCCGAAGAAGCGGGACAGCAGGATCCCGGCGATCGGCACGCCCGCGATCAGCAGACCCGCCGTGGAGCTGGACAGATGACGTTCGGCGTCGGTCAGGGTGTACCAGGGGCCGATGATCTCGATGACCGCGAACGCCAGCATCGGTTTCCAGTACGTCCGTACGTTCCCGACCAGGCCCGGTTGGCGCAGGGCGAAGGGGAGCAGGAGGGCGGCGCCGAGGGCGCAGCGTACGAACACCACCGTCGACGGGGACACCTCGTCCACCGCTACTTTGATCATCAGATAGGGGATGCCCCAGACCACTCCCATCAGGGAGAACAGGGCCCAGCCGCGTGCAGTCATGAAGGTGAGTGTCGGCCGGGCCGGCGGGCGCTGTCTTGAACGCTGTTGCGGTACGCCGCCGGGGTCACCCCGAGGACGCGGCGGAACCAGCGGGTCAGATGGGCCTGGTCGGCGAAGCCGACGAGACCGGCCACCTCGGCGGGGCGCGCTCCGGCGTCCAGGAGGGCGCGGGCCCTGGTCACCCGGTACTGGGCGAGCCAGGCGTACGGGGGCACCCCCATCGTCGTACGGAAGGCGCGCAGGAGCTGGTAGCGGGAGAGGCCGAGGTCGGCGGCGAGTGCGGCGAGGGAGGGCGGGGCGAGCAGTTCGTCGGCGAGGCGGTCGCGGACGGCGTGGGCGACGGTGCCGGCGCCGGGGACCGCCGTGTCGTCCGCGCGGGCGGTGGAGTGGCGGCGGGCGAGGGCGGTGAGCAGCCAGGGGATACGGGACTCCGCCTCCAGGGGGTCCGGGCAGGAGCTCACGTCCGTGTGGGCGCGGCGCAGGGCGGCGGCCAGTTCGGGGTCGTCGAGGACGGGTTCGCGGAAGTGCGGGAGGCCGCTGCCGCCGAGGGTGCCGTCGGTGAGGAGGGCGGGGGCCGCGTAGAGGGCGCGGTAGGAGTAGCCGTCGGGGGCGGCGGGGCCGCCGGTGTGCATCTCGCCGGGTTCGAGGACGACGATCGAGCCCGGTCCTGACACGATGCGCCCGCCCCGGTAGGCGATGGCCTCCAGGCCGCCGACGGTGACGCCGACCGTGAACTCGTCGTGGGCGTGGGGGGCGTACTCGTGCCGGCTGAAGCGGGCGGTGAGCAGGTCGAGGGGAGGACCGCACCGCCCGAGCCGCGCCCTGGTCCAGCGTGCCTGTTCCCGTACGTCCGTCACCTCGCACCCCCGCCCACAGGGGATCAGAGGAAGTCGGCGGTGTCCAGGTCGAATCCGAAGGGGACGGGGAGGGTGATCGGTTTGCCGAAGGGGCGGGTGCACCGCTCGCGGTACTCGTCCTTCTCCGGGTCGCTGAACAGCGTGATCGCGGAGGCTTCGCGGTCGACGAGGAGGTAGAGGGGGATGCCGCCGCGGGCGTAGCAGCGTCGCTTGGCCTCTCGGTCCGCCTGAGGCTTGCTGGATGTCACCTCCACCACCATGGCGACGCCGTCACAGGGCATCCAGGAGTCGGCTCCCCGATAGAGGCGCAGAGCCGTGGGAGCGAAGGTACCGTCCGGGATGGCGTGGTTCTTCGGACAGGCTCCGCCGCCCTTCAGCTTCAGGCCTTTGTTCCCGGAGAACTGCATGTCCGTGCGGGACTTTCTGACCACCTGCGTCACGATCAGCCCGATGTAGTCCTCGTGATCCCCGTCCGGCGGCGGCGTCACAACGATCTCCCCCTCGATCAGCTCGGCCCGGAAACCCTCCGGGGTCTCCAGGGCGAGAAAGCCCTCCAGCAGGACGTCCGCCTGCGAGAGCGGCTCATGGGCCATGGCAGTCATGTCACGCCCCTCCTTCTGTCGCCCGCCAGACTGGGACATCGGATGATCACCTGTCCATGAGATCGGGAACCGTTCCCTCGATCGTGGCACAGGATCGAGGGCCTCGGCAGGCGCCACAGCGTCCGCTGGACCCTGTCGCTGCGCCAGGCGGAGGCGTTCCGCCGCATGCTGCGGATCGTCACGGAGGGGCGGTCGTGAGGGGCGTGCGGGTGGCGTGGGCACTGGCCCGGCACGAGCTGCGGCTCATGATGAGCCTCTGGCTGTGGGTGGCCCGGCGCAGGCACGGTGTCGGCGGCGGGACGGCGTTCGGGTACGCGCGCGGGCAGGCGGCCGTGATGTACGGGTTCGCGTTCGTGTGCGTGGTCGAGACGGTGGCGCTGTCCGTGCTGCTGGGCGACTGGCCGACGGTGCACGCGGTGGTGCTCTTCCTGGACGTGTACACCGTCGTCTTCGTCGTCGCGCTGCACGCCGCGTCCGTCGTACGGCCTCATGTGGTGGGTGACGGCGTGCTGCGGGTGCGCCGGGCCGTCCACGTCGATCTGCGGATACCGGTCGGGCGGATCGCCTCGGTCCGGCGTGAGCTGCGGATGACGCACGAGGCGGCGGAGGGGGAACTCGATCTCGCCGTCGGTTCGCAGACGACCGTCACGGTCGAGCTCGCCGAGCCGGTCACCCACGTCACCTTCTTCGGGCGTCCCCGCGAGATCCGTGTGGTCCGCTTCCACGCGGACGACCCCGACGGGCTCGTACGCGCGCTCGCTGCACCCACTCTCCTCGGTGATAGCGTCTAACCGGACGGCTGCCGGAGGGACACGGAACGTGGTGGGCAAGGGCAAGGAGACGCCTCGCGAGCGGTACCGCAGCCAGGTGCGCGCGGAGATCAAGGAGCGGGCCTGGGAGCAGATCGCCACGGCGGGCGCGCCGGGGCTGTCGCTGAACGCCATCGCCAAGCGGATGGGGATGAGCGGGCCCGCCCTGTACCGGTACTTCGCCGGCCGCGACGAGCTGATCACCGAGCTGATCCGGGACGCCTACCGCGGGCTCGCCGACGCCTTCCGCGCCGCCGCCGCGTCCGGCGCGGACCTCGACGGGCTGGGGTGCGCGCTGCGCGCGTGGGCGCTCGACGACCCGCAGCGCTACTTCCTCGTCTACGGCACGCCGGTCCCCGGCTACCACGCCCCCGAGGACGTCACCACGATCGCCCGCGAGATCATGACGGTCATCCTCGACGCCGCCCGGTCCGTCGAGGACCCGGCGGACACCACCGGCCTGGACGACCATCTCGCCGGGCACCGGGAGTGGGCGGGCGACCACCCCGCGGACCCCGCCGCCCTGCGCCGCGCGCTGTCCTTCTGGACCCGGCTGCACGGGGTGCTCTCCCTGGAGCTGGCGGGGCACTTCACCGGGATGGGCTTCGACCCGGCCGTCCTCTACGGCGCCGAACTGGACCGGCTGGCACACGCCGTACGCTGACTTCGAGCTCGATCGAAGGAGTACGTGTGCTTGTCCTGCTGCCGCCGTCCGAGGGAAAGGCCGCTTCCGGCCGCGGTGCCCCGCTGAAGCCCGAGTCGCTGTCGCTGCCGGGGCTGGCCGCCGCGCGGGAGTCCGCCCTGGCCGAGCTGGTGGACCTGTGCACCGGCGACGAGGACAAGGCGCGCGAGGTGCTCGGGCTGAGCGAGGGGCTGCGGGGCGAGGTCGCGAAGAACGCGCGGCTGCGGACCGCCGGGGCGCGGCCCGCCGGGGAGATCTACACCGGGGTGCTGTACGACGCCCTGGACCTGGCGTCCCTGGACGCGGCGGCGAAGCGGCGGGCGGCGGCGTCGCTGCTGGTCTTCTCCGGGCTGTGGGGCGCGGTGCGGGTCACCGACCGGATTCCCTCCTACCGCCTCTCGATGGGCGTGAAGCTGCCCGGTCTCGGCGCGCTGAGCGGGCACTGGCGTGCGCCGATGGCCCAGGTGCTGCCCGAGGCGGCCGGGAACGGGCTGGTGCTGGACCTGCGGTCGGCGGCGTACGCGGCGGCCTGGAGGCCGAAGGGCGAGGTGGCGGCGCGGACGGCGACCGTACGGGTGCTGCACGCGCCGACGCGGAAGGTGGTCAGCCACTTCAACAAGGCGACCAAGGGGCGGATCGTACGGAGCCTGCTGACCGCCGGGGCCGCGCCGAAGGACCCCGCCGGGCTGGTGGAGGCACTGCGGGACCTCCGGTACGAGGTGGAGGCGACGGCGCCGGCCAGGGCGGGGACGGCGTGGGCGCTGGACGTGCTGGTGGACGAGGTGCACTGATTGCATCCTCTGCAATGAGCTTTGCGCGGTACGCACCGGGGCGGGCAGGATGACGTCATGCGCTCTCCCCTGCCCTCCCCGGATTCCCCCTCCGTGCTGGATCTCGCCCCCGTCGTGCCCGTCGTCGTCGTCGAGGACGCCGCCGACGCCGTACCGCTGGCGCGGGCGCTGGTGGCCGGGGGCCTGCCCGCGATCGAGGTGACCCTGCGGACGCCCGCCGCGCCCGACGCGATCCGGGCGATCGCCGGCGAGGTGCCGGACGCCGTGGTCGGCGCCGGGACGGTGATCACGCCGGAACAGGTGGACGAGGCGGTGGCGGCCGGGGCGCGGTTCCTGGTCAGCCCGGGGTGGACGGACGTACTCCTCGATGCCATGCGGGCGTCCGGGGTGCCGTTCCTGCCGGGGGTGTCCACCGCTTCCGAAGTGGTGGCGCTCCTCGAGCGGGGGGTGCGGGAGATGAAGTTCTTCCCGGCGCGGGCGGCGGGCGGCACGGCGTACCTGAGGTCGCTCGCCGGTCCGCTTCCGCAGGCCCGCTTCTGCCCGACCGGGGGCATCGGTCCCGATTCCGCGCCGGAGTATCTCGCGCTGCCCAACGTGGGGTGCGTGGGCGGGAGCTGGATGCTTCCGGCGGACGCGGTGGCCGCCCGGGACTGGGGGCGGGTCGAGGCGCTGGCGCGGGCGGCGGCGGGGCTCAGCGCAGGTGGGACGTGTCGTTGAACAGGCGGACGCTGGCGTTGCCGTCGGCGTAGTACGCCACGGCGGAGAGCGAGGCCGCCGAGAGTTCCATGCGGAACAGGGCCTCGGGCGGGGCGCCCAGGGCGAGGCGTACGAAGGTCTTGATCGGTGTCACGTGGGTGACGAGCAGGACCGTACGGCCGCGGTACTCGGCGGTCAGCCGGTCGCGGGTGGCGGCGACCCGGGCGGCGGTGGCCGCGAAGCTCTCGCCGCCGCCGGTGGGTTCGGCGTCCGGGGAGGACAGCCAGGCGTTCAGGTCGTCGGGGTGGCGTTCGCGGACCTCGCCGAAGGTGAGGCCCTCCCACGCGCCGAAGTCCGTCTCGCGCAGCCCGTCCTCCACGGCCACGTCGAGCCCGAGACGGGCGGCGACGATGCCGGCGGTCTCACGCGTGCGGGCGAGGGGCGAGGCGACGACCGCCTGGACGGTCCCGCGCCGGGCGAGGAACTCGGCGACCTTCTCGGCCTGCTCCCGGCCGACGCCGGAGAGGGAGGGATCACTGCCGCCACTCCCCGAGAAACGCTTCTGCGGGGTCAGCGGGGTCTCCCCGTGCCGCAGCAGCACGAAGGTCGCGGGCGGCCCCAGATCGGCGGGCGCCCACCCGGCGCTGGGCGTGGCGACGGCCCGCGCGGCGCGGAGGTCGGCGTCGGCCTTGCCACCGGCGGCGGCCTCGGGCGCGGTGCCGGTCCCGGTCGCCCCGGAGGCGGCACCGGTGGCCTCGGTGACGGTGGCGGCCTCGGGCGCGGTGCCGGTTCCGGTCGCGCCGGAGGCGGGCGCGGTGCCGGTTCCGATCGCCCGCGCGGCCCGTACCTCCGCGTCGGCTCTCACGCCGTCGGATCCGGAAGCGGTGGCGCCGGCGGACGCGGCTTCGGGCCCGGCGGTCTCGCCGGACGCGGGGGCCGCCTCCGCGGGCCGCGCGTCGGTGGTGGAGGTGCCGGGTGCCGGTGCCAGTGCCGCCCGGGCGCGGGCCGCGCCCGCTGCCGCGTCGCCCGGCGGGCCCGATGGTTCGGGTCGGGGGATGTCGAGGGCGGCGCGGGAGGTCGCCGCCGACCACGCCTCGCCCCGTTTGCCCGCGTCCATCGCCTCGTTGGCCAGGCGGTCGGCGTGTTTGTTCTGGGCGCGCGGGATCCACTCGTAGGTGACCCGCTCCGGCGGGAAGACCCGCGCCGCCTCCGCCGCGAGCGGCTTCATCGCCGGGTGCTTGATCTTCCAGCGGCCCGTCATCTGCTCGATGACGAGCTTGGAGTCCATCCGGACGTGGACCCGCGCCTCCGGGTCCAGTTCGTGGGCGGCGCGCAGGCCGGCCAGCAGCCCCCGGTACTCGGCGACGTTGTTCGTGGCGACACCGAGGTACTCGGCCGCCTCCACCAGGGTCTCCCCCGTCGCCGCGTCACCCACCACGGCCCCGTAGCCCGCGGGCCCCGGGTTGCCCCGCGACCCGCCGTCCGCCTCGACGATGAACTCCCGCATCGCCAGGACTCCTTACAGCCCCGACTCGGACGTACGCACCAGGATGCGCCGGCAGTTCTCGCAGCGCACCACCGTGTCGGGGGCGGCGGAACGGATCTCGTTCAGCTCGGTGATGGCGAGCTCCTGGCGGCAGCCCTGGCAGGTACGGGCGTACAGCTTCGCCGCGCCGATGCCGCCCTGCTGCTCGCGCAGCTTCTCGTACAGGCTCAGCAGCGGTGCGGGCACGGAACCCGCGACGACCTCGCGCTCCTTCGTCACCGAGGCCGCCTCGCCGTCGATCTCCTCGACGGCCGCGTCCCGGCGTGCGGTGGCGTCGTCGATCCTCCCCTGTACGGAACCGACCCGCTCGGTCAGCTCGGCGACCCGCTCCTGGGCGGACTCGCGGCGCTCCATGACCTCCAGGACGACGTCCTCCAGGTCGCCCTGCCGCTTGGCGAGGGAGGCGATCTCGCGCTGGAGGTTCTCCAGGTCCTTGGGCGAGGAGACCGCACCGGAGTCGAGGCGCTTCTGGTCACGGGCGGCGCGCTGGCGCACCTGGTCGACGTCCTGCTCGGCCTTGGTCTGCTCGCGGGCGCAGTCGCTCTCCTCGGTCTGCGCGGCGACGAGCAGGTCGCGCAGCTGGGTGAGGTCCCGGTTCAGCGACTCGATCTCGGCGTGCTCGGGCAGCGACCTCCGCTTGTGCGCGAGCTGCTGCAGGCGGACGTCGAGGTCCTGGACGTCGAGGAGTCGGATCTGGTCGGCGGGCGCGGCGTTCAGTTGGGGGCTCCAGATGTGTCGGTGGTGGCGGGAGACGCCGCGTGGGCGGTCCAGGGGTCGGTGACCGTCTTCGAGACGTGGACCCGCAGGTCCCATCCGTGGCGGTCGGAGATCTCGTCGAGCTGGGCTGCCGCCAGCTCGCACCAGGGCCACTCGGTGGCCCAGTGCGCCGCGTCGAGCAGCGCGAGGGGACTGTGGGCGCGGGCCTCGGAGGCCGGGTGGTGGCGCAGGTCCGCGGTGAGGAAGGCGTCCACGCCGGCGGCCCGGACGTGGTCGAAGAGGCTGTCGCCGGAGCCGCCGCTGACGGCGACCGTACGCACGGGCGCGTCGGGGTCGCCGGCCACACGGATGCCCTGCGCGGTGGCGGGGAGGCGTTCGGCGGCGCGGGCGGCGAGGTCGCGGACGGTCAGCGGGTGGTCGAGCTCGCAGACGCGGCCCAGCCCCCGGCGGCCCTCGGGGTCGGTCGGGTCCGGCACCAGGGGTCGTACGACCCTGAGGTCCAGCGCGCCGGCGAGGGCGTCCGAGACTCCCGGGTCGGCGGTGTCGGCGTTGGTGTGGGCGACGTGCAGCGCGATGTCGTTCTTGATGAGCGTGTGCACCACGCGGCCCTTGAAGGTGGAGGCCGCGACCGTGGTCGTCCCGCGCAGATAGAGCGGGTGGTGGGTGACCAGCAGGTCGGCGTCGAGCTTCACCGCCTCGTCCACGGTCTCCTGGACCGGGTCGACGGCGAACAGGACCCGTGTGACCTCCTGGTCGGGCTCGCCCACGACGGTGCCGACCGCGTCCCAGGACTCGGCCCGCTCGGCGGGCCACAGGTTCTCCAGCGCGGCGATGACTTCTGACAGACGGGGCACGCTGCCAAGGCTACCTGGGCGGCCCTGTGCGCCCGAACCGGCGCCGCTCTCGCCGCCGGCGCCACGGCCGCGACACCACGACCCATGGAGCACACGTCCGCTTCTTCCTCAGGCGAATCGTTCCTGGAGCACCCTTACGTGTGAAGTGCGGGCCCACCGCTCCGCCGTCTGTGCGTGCGCGACCTACTTTCGTCACCGGAGGTGACCGAACGATGACGGTCTGTGCCATCGAACCTGCGGCGGGACACGAGGAGGGAGCCGGGCGGGCGGGCTGCGCCATCACCGCCGACGGTTCCTACGCCGCACGCCTCGCCCTCGCCGGCGACTCCTTCTTCCCGGAGCGCTGGACCCTGGACGGCCCCGAACCCTACGCGGTGCCGCTGCCCGGCAACCAGCCCGAGGAACCCGGCACCGAGGTGCAGCCCCTGAGCGACGGGCGGGTCCTCATCCACCGGCTGGTGGGCGGACGGCACGCCTTCGCCCTGCTGTACCCGACCGGCCCCGGCACCGGTGAGCTGCCGCTGGGCACGGTCGAGTGCCCGGACGAGGGCACCCGGCTACGGCTGCTGCCGCCCGCGCCGGGCGGGGAGCGGGCGTACGCCCTCGCCGTGGGCCGGCGGTCCACGGCGGTGTGGCTGGTGGTGGGCGGCGCGTTCGGGCCCGAGCAGCTCGCGGAGGTTCCCGGACGCTGCTCGGGCGGGGTGTGGCTGGACCGCGAGGGGCGGATGCTGGCGCTGGACCGGGAGACCGGCGGGCGCACCAAGGCGGTCGTGGTGGACCTGGAGCGCGGCGGCGAGATGTCCCCGCTGCTGCAGATCGCCGACGGGAGCGACGACCGGGTGCTGCTCGCCGACCCGGACAGCGGACTGCTGCTGATCCGCTCGGACGCGCCGTCACCCGGGCGGAGCCGGCTGGGCTGGGGGGTGCTGGGCAGCACGCTGCCGGTGCGTTTCCCGGAGTGCCTGCGGCTGGCGGACTGCGCGGTGACGCCGTTCGCGATCCAGCCGGGGCAGATGCTGACGCCGGAGGGCTGCGCGGTGGCGCTGCGCGTCGACGGCGCGTTCGGCAGTTGGGTCGGGGTGTGGCGGCCGGCGGAACGGCAGGTGCACCATTTCCCGGCGCCGGCGGGGTGGTTGGCCGGGGCGGGACTGTGGACCGCGGACGGGGTGCTGCGGCTGCCGTACGCCACCGGGGCGGTGCCCTGCGGTGTGGCCGGGCTGCGGGCGCCCGGGCAGGAGCGGCGGCGGGAGGGGTTGGACGTCCGTCCGGTGGCGGACCTCCGGGAGGCTCCGGGCCGGCCGGCGTCCGCCGAGGCCCGGCCGGGAACCGGGCCCGCGCCCGGCTCCGTACCCGACGGCCGGCGCTCCTCCGCCGTGGGGCCCGCGGCCGGAGACCGGACGCCGTCCGCGGCCGCGCCCATGACCGAAGGCCGACTCGCCTTTCCGGCCGGTCCCGTGGCCGGTGGGCGAAACCCATCCGCTGCCGGGCTCACGGACGAAGAAGGGATCCCCTTCACCGCCGGACTCATGGCCGCCGGCCGACTCGCCACCACCGACCCCACGGCCGAAGACCCCACCCCGTCCACCACCGCCACACTCATGACCGAAGGCCGACTCGCCTCCGACACCGCACCCATGAACGAAGCCCCCACCCCCTCCGACACCGCGCCCATGACCGAAGGCCGGCTCGTCTCCCCCGTCGGCCCCCTGGCCGAAGACTTCCTCCCGCCCTACGCCGTGCGTACCGACGGCCGGCTGTCGTCGTACGTCGTGCACATCGCCGAGGGGTGGCTTCCGTTGTGCACCGCGCACACGGTGGACGGTCGACCGCAGCCCTGTGCCGAGCACATGACCGACGAGCGGAGTCCGTTCCATGCCGGACTTCCCGCGCACGACACCCCCGCCGCTCCCCGTCCCGTTCCCTTGCAGCAGGCGCCTTTGGGACGGCTTGTAACGAAGTAGTGGCGGTCGGCGTGGCCGCCTGGATTCGGGTGGTGGTGTGCCGGTTACACTCGCCCGGCTGTAGGAAAGATCATGTTTACGGGGTGAGTTCCTTCCGATGAACGACGTCAGCACGAACGAGTCGCAGTCCGCCGAGGGCGGACAGGCCGCTGCCGGACACGGCAAGCACCGGGGCCCGGTCTCCACGCAGGACGCGGAAGCGTCCCCGCGCGGCCGGCACCGCAAGCCGGAACAGGTGAACGAGTACGCGGGGTCGGCCGCCTGACATCACGGCAGGCACCGATCCGCGACTGAGCCGGGCCCCGGCCGTCATCGATGACGGCCGGGGCCCGGCTCAGTCGTGTCCGACCGTCGTATCGGCGAGTACCGGCGCGTCGCCGCGGTCGACGGCACCGACGACCACCCGTACCGCGCCGTCCCCGCGCCACATCCGGATCCGCAGCGTCTCGCCCGGGTACACGACCCCGGCGAACCGGGTGGCGTAGGAGCGGACGCGGGTGACGTCGCCGTCGAGCAGGGTGTCGACGACCGCCTTGAGGGTCATGCCGTAGGTGCACAGGCCGTGCAGGACGGGCCGTTCGAACCCGGCGCGCGCGGCGAACTCCGGGTCGGCGTGCAGCGGGTTCCAGTCGCCGGAGAGGCGGTAGAGCAGGGCCTGGTCCTCGCGGACGGTGCGTTCGAGGGTCCGGTCCGGCCGTCCGGTGGGCGGCTCGTGCCGCACGGACGGGCCGCGGTCTCCGCCCCAGCCTCCTTCACCACGTACGTGGATCCGCGCTTCGTCGGTCCACAGCGGGCCGTCGGCGTCGGCGGCCTCGGTACGCATGACGAGGACGGCCGCTGTGTCCTTGTCGTGGACGGCGGTGATACGGGCGGTGGTGGTGGCGGTGCCCTCGGCCGGCAGGGGGCGGCGGTGCACGGTGAGCGACTGGCCGCCGTGGAGGACGCGGGCGAGGTCCACGTCGATGCCGGGGAGGGAGAGTGCGCCGGTCACGCCGGGTGGGCCGCCGCCTGCGACGGTGGCGAAGCTCGGCAGGACGTGGAGTCGGGATTCGAGGGTGTAGCGCAGTTCTCGGGGGGCGGTGGTGGGATGACCTGCGCCGATGCCCAGGTGGTAGAGGAGGACGTCCTTGGGGGTCCAGGAGATGTGGGTGATGCGGGGTGGGGCGGTCAGGGCCTTGGCTGCGTCGATGGGCATGGGGCTCCTGTCGCGTCGTTCCCGTTGGTCGTGGCCGGGCGGGGGGGCGGGTGTGCTCACCGGTGCTTGCCGGGTGCCTCCCGGGCCCTTGAGGCACTGGGGAGGCACGACTGCCCGCGGCTGCGGCGGCTAGTGTTCCTCCCTCGTCCTCCTCGGCAGCCACAGCCACATCACCACCGCGCCGACCGTCAGCAGTGCCGTACTGGTGCGGAAGGCCAGGGCGTAGCCCTCCGTCAGGGAGTGCGGGGTGCGGGTGGGGCCCGTGTGGGCCGCCGCGATCGTGGACATGATCGCGAGGCCCAGGGAGCCGCCCATCGTGCGGGAGGTGTTGATCAGACCGGAGACCAGGCCGGCCTCCTCCGGTGCCGCGCCGGACGTGGCCAGCGAGGCCAGCGGGGTGGCGGCGATGCCCGCGCCCAGCATCATCAGGATGCCGGGGAACATGATCGCGGTGAGATACGCCCCGTCCGCGGTCATCGTCGACTGCCAGCCGAAGCCGGTCGCCGCGATCAGCGTGCCGAGCACGGCCACGGTGCGCGGTCCCGCCGTGCGCATCAGCCGGGGCGCGAGCTTGGAGCCGATGATCACGGCGAGCGAGCTCGGCACCAGCGCCAGCCCGGCCTCCAGCGGGGTGTAGCCGAGCACGTTCTGCGCGTACAGGGTCATGAAGAACCACATGCAGAACATGGCGGAGCCGCTGATGAGCATCGCCACGTTCGCCGACGCCACCGACCGCAGCCGCAGCAGTCCGAGCGGCATCAGCGGGGCCTTGGCCCGTGCCTCGGCGAGGAGGAACAGGGCGAGGAGGACGAGCCCGGCGCACAGCGGCACCAGCGTGGCCGCCGCCGTCCAGCCCTCGGCCTCGGTCTGCGAGATGCCGTACGCGAGGGTGGCGAGGCCCGCCGTCACCAGCAGCGCGCCCGGCAGGTCGAGCCGCCGGCCGTCCCCGGCCCTGCTCTCCGTGAGCCACCGGGCGGCCCCGGCCAGCACGAGCGCTCCGACGGGTACGTTGATCAGCAGCACCCACCGCCACGACAGCGCGTCCACGAGCACCCCGCCGACGAATCCGCCGGCCGCGCCGCCGCCCGCCCCGACGGCCGTCCAGGTCGCTATGGCCCGGGCGCGGGCCGCGCCCTCCGGCACGGCCGAGGTGACGATGGTGAGCGTGGAGGGCGCCAGGACGGCCGCCCCGAGTCCCTGCACGGCCCGCGCCAGCAGCAGCTGCCAGCCGTCCTGGGCCAGCCCGCCGGCCAGCGAGGCCAGCGTGAACAGGCCGAGGCCGACGAGGAACATCCGCTTGCGCCCGTAGAGGTCACCGGCGCGCCCGCCGAGCAGCATGAAGCCGGCGAAGGCGATGGCGTACGCGTTCACCACCCACTGCAGGCCCTGCTCGCCGAGCGCCAGCCCGCCGCGCATGGACGGCAGGGCGACGTTCACCACCGAGATGTCGAGGACGACGAGGAACTGCCCGGCACAGGCGAGCGCCACCACCAGCCACATGGGCGGTGTGGCGCGAGCGGGCCTGCGGGCGGTGCCGGTGGTTTCGAGCATGTGCGCCATGCTCTCAACCGGGCCCCGCCCCGGCATCGGCTTTTCGTCCGACGTGGGCCAGGTCTCCGGACCTGGGTACGGAGACCTGGTCCCTGTCCTGGGCGCGGACCCGCCGCCCCCGGTCGGCCGGGGGCGGGTGGAAATCTCCGCCGGAGCGAGAAACCGGCCGTCACATGCGGGTGGCGCCGCTGGTGTTCCGGTGGTGCTCGCGCTTGTTCTTGCGAGGGATGAGTCCGGCCAGTCCCAGCAGGCCGAGCAGGCCCCACAGTCCGCCGTTGCCGCCGCCGTCGTCGTCGTTGTCGTCCTGCGCCTGTACGACCGTGGCGGTGGCCGGCCGGTCCGTCTGCCCGGTGGTCTGGCCGAACGCCGCACCGGCCGGGGCGACGGCCAGCAGAACGCCGATGACGACGGTGCCCAGGAATTTACGCATTGCTGTCTCCCTCATCTCAGTGGTCCCAGCAGTCGCTTCCGCACCATCCGTAGTGCCCTTTTCCTCCAGCAACAGACTTGAATGCGACAAATGCCGAGAATTTATCGGCACAAAGGAACGGTCAAGAATTCGTTAGTGGTTCGAAGCATCGGAATAGTTGCCTCGGTGTACGGGGTTCGGCCTACACGTACCCGCCCGCGGCCGGCCCTGGAGGCACCTTTCCATGACGCAGACGACGACCGACCGTCCCTCCGGCAGAGCGGGCGGGGCCGTGGTCCCGGTGCTCGCCTTCGCGGGCATCGTTGTCGCGGTGATGCAGACCCTGCTGGTCCCGGTCATCAAGGACCTGCCGCTGCTGCTGGACACCTCCCCCGCCGACGCGACCTGGGTACTGACCTCGACCCTGCTGTCCGGCGCCGTGGCCACCCCGATCATGGGCCGCCTCGGCGACCTCTACGGCAAGCGGCGCATGCTGGTCGCCAGTCTCGCGGTGATGGTGGTCGGCGCGCTGGTCAGCGCGTTCACCAGTGACCTGCTGCTGATGATCGCCGGCCGCACCCTCCAGGGCTTCGCGATGGGCGCCATCCCGCTCGGCATCGGCCTGATGCGCGACATGCTGCCCCACGAGCGCCTCGGCTCGGCGATGGCCCTGATGAGCTCCTCCATAGGCGTCGGCGGCGGTCTCGCGCTGCCCGCCGCCGCGCTGGTCGCCCAGCACTCCGACTGGCACGCCCTCTACTTCGGCGCCGCCGGCCTCGGCGTCCTCGCGATCGCGCTCACCCTGGCCGTCGTACCGGAATCCCCGGTGCGCGCCAAGGGCACCTTCGACCTGCCGGGCGCGCTGGGCCTGTCCGCCGGGCTGGTGCTGTTCCTGCTCCCCGTCTCCAAGGGCGGCGACTGGGGCTGGGCCTCCGGCACCACGCTGGGCCTGTTCGGCGCGGCGGCCGTGGTGCTCCTCCTCTGGGGCCTGATGGAGCTGCGCGTCCCCGCGCCCCTGGTGGACCTGCGCACCACCGCCCGCCGCGAGGTCCTGCTCACCAACCTCGCGTCGATCATGGTCGGCGTCTCCTTCTTCGTCGTCTCCCTGGTCCTGCCCCAGCTCCTCCAGCTCCCCGCCGGTCACGGGCTCGGCCGGTCGATGGTGGTCGCGGGCCTGTGCGTGGCCCCGCTGGGCCTGACGATGATGTTCACCGCGCCCGTCTACGCCCGCCTCTCCGCCCGGTACGGCCCGAAGACCACCCTCATCCTCGGCCTGGTGATCATCGCGATCGGCTACGGCGGCGGCCTCGGCCTGATGGACGCCGCCTGGCAGACCGTCGTCACCTCGGTGGTCATCGGCGCGGGCATCGGCCTCGCCTACTCCTCCCTGCCCGCGCTGATCATCGGCGCGGTGCCGGCCTCGGAGACCGGCGCGGCGAACGGCCTCAACACCCTGATGCGGTCCATCGGCACGTCGGTGTCGAGCGCCGTCATCGGCATGGTGCTGGCCCACACGGCGGACACCGTGGGCGGGGTGGAGATCCCGACCCTCCACGGCTTCCGGATCTCCTTCCTGATCGCGACGGCGGCGGTGGCCGTGGGTCTGGTCCTGGCCCTGTTCCTGCCCGGCCGGCGCCCGTCGGAGCAGCACCCGCGGCTCCGGGCGAGCAGCGAGGAGGACGCGAACCTGGAGCACGCGGAGGCGGCCCTGCGCGGCTTCCGGGGCCGGGTCCTGGACGCCGCCGGGGCGCCCGTCGCCCGCGCCGAGGTCACCCTGACCGACCGCCACGGCCGCCGGGCGGGCGCCACCGTCTCCGCCGACGACGGCACGTACGCCCTCGCCGTCCCCGCGCGGGGCCCGTACGTCCTGGCCGCCCGCGCCGCCGGCCACGCCCCGCTCGCCTCCCCGGCCCGCCACGAGGGCGACGGACGCCCGGTCGACCTGGACCTGTCCCTGCCGGGCGAGACGGTGTCCACCTGACCCCTGTTACCCGCCGGTACCCCCTGTCGCACCACCCGCGCGGGGGGTACGGCAGCATGGGCCCGTGCACACACGTACGACCTCGGGAGAGGCAAGCTCCATGTCGATGGCACCCGGGCCCGGGATCCTGGCCGCGTTCGAGGCGGCGAAGGGCTTCATGCCCGTGGACGAGGGCCTGGCCCTGTACGCGGCGGCGGCCGAGGCCGGCCGGCTGGGGCTGCCGCTCCTGGAGATCGGCACCTACTGCGGCCGCTCCACGATCCTGCTCGCCGACGCGGCCCGCGCGGCCGGCGTCACCGCGCTCACCGTGGACCACCACCGCGGCAGCGAGGAGCAGCAGCCCGGCTGGGAGTACCACGACCCGGAGACGGTCGACCCCGAGCTGGGCCTGATGGACACCCTCCCCACCTTCCGCCGCACCCTGCACCGGGCGGGCCTGGAGGACCACGTGGTCGCCCTGGTCGGCCGCTCCCCGCGCATCGCCGCCCTGTGGGCCACCCCCCTCGCCCTCGTCTTCGTCGACGGCGGCCACACCGACGAGCACGCCACCGCCGACTACGAGGGCTGGGCCCCGCACGTGGCCGAGGGCGGCCTCCTCGTCATCCACGACGTCTTCCCCGACCCGGTGGACGAGTTCACCGGCCAGGCTCCGTACCGCGTCTACCTCCGGGCTCTCGCGTCCGGCGCGTTCACCGAGGTCTCGGCCACCGGATCCCTGCGCGTACTGCGCCGTACCGGCACGGGCGTCCTGCACCGCTAGGGTGGCTGCGTGTCGTACACAGGTCCCGGTTTCGATCCGCCCCAGCCCCGACGGCCCCGGCGCGGGCCCCTGACCGTGGCACTCGCCGCGCTGGTGCCGGGCGCGCTGCTCGGGTGGGCGGTGTACGCCGCGGTGGGCGGGTCCGGGGGCGACGAGGGGCCGGGGAGCACCGCCGCTTCCGCTTCCGCTTCCCCCTCCGCACCTGCTTCCGCTTCCGCCTCGTCCCGTACGTCGTCGCCGGCGCCGTCCGCGAGTTCCGAGGACGAGAAGCCGAGCGCCCCCGCCGCCGCGAGCGGTCCCCTCGAGGGCAAGGTCGTCGTCATCGACCCCGGGCACAACCCGGAGAACTTCAAGCACACCGCCGAGATCAACCGCCAGGTCGACATCGGGACCAACCGCAAGGCGTGCGACACCACCGGAACGTCCACCAACGACGGTTACGCCGAGGCCGACTTCACCCTCGACGTCGCCCACCGGATGCGCACGCTCCTGGAGAAGCAGGGCGCCGCCGTGAAGCTGACCCAGGACGGGGACCGGCCGTTCGGACCGTGCGTGGACGAGCGGGCCCGGATCGGCAACGAGGCGAAGGCCGACGCCGTCGTCTCGATCCACGCGGACGGCTCGGGCACCGGCAACCGCGGCTTCCACGTGATCCTGCCCGGCGCCGTCGACGCCGGTGCCGCCGACACCCGCGCCATCGTCGGGCCGTCCGACGACCTCGGCACGCGCATCGCGGGCAACTTCGTCCGCGTCACCGGCAGCGCGCCCTCCAACTACGTCGGCGACGGTACCGGTCTCGTCACACGTAAGGACTTGGGCGGTCTCAATCTGTCAACGGTTCCCAAGGTGTTCATCGAGTGCGGCAACATGCGCGATAGCAAGGACGCGGCACTGCTGACCAGCGGTGCCTGGCGGCAGAAAGCGGCGCAAGGGATTTCCGACGGAATCGTGAGTTTCCTGCGCGGGTGAGGATCAGCGCGCTGATCCGGGCGGACAGCCCGATCGCACGGACGGTAGTGTCGTCCGGACGATGAGGGGCCACCCCCGCGCTTCACACCGGAACCTTCGGGCGACACCGTGACAGCGACGCCTCTTCCGACGACGAGACGACCTACGAAGGACCTGAAGTGAATATCCGCTCCCTCACTCGAGGCGACGGCGTGGTGATCGGAGCAGCGGTATTGCTGTTCATCGCGTCGTTCCTCGACCTCTACTCCGTCGACGGCGCACCCGACGACTACGACCTCCCCAGCCTGTGGGGCAGCGGTCCGGTCGTACTCGGAGTGGTGCTGGCGGGCATCATCGGCGCGGCGCTCGTCGTCGTCGCCCGTGGTCTGCCGCAGCCGCCGAAGGTCGCGGGGCTCGACCTCGGCCAGTTCGGCATCGCCTTCACGGTGTTCGCCGCCTGGAGCGCGCTCGGCAACATCTTCGACGTGGCCGGCGGCATCGACAACGTGGGCGGTGGCTCCTCCGACGGCCCCGACGCCGGCACCGGTCTGATCCTGGCCCTCATCGCCACGCTCGTCATGGCCGCCGCCGCCGTCGCCACCCCCCTGGTGCCCGCCCTCAAGGGGGCCCTGCTCCCGGCCGCCCGTCCCGCCGCCCCGCAGCCGTACGGCGCTCAGCCGCCCGGCGGTTACGGCTACCCGGGTGCGCAGCAGGCCTCGTTCGGCGGTCAGCCGCAGCAGCCCTTCCCGGGGCAGCCGCAGCCCGGCCAGCCCCAGCCCGGCCAGCCCCAGCCGGGTCAGCCGCAGCCGGGTCAGCCCGCTCCGGCGCCCGCCGGTGACTTCTCGCCGTTCTGGTTCGCGGTGCCGGTGCCCCGTCCGCTGTTCCCGGAGGACGGCTCGCCCACGCCGATCGCCGAACTGGCCCCCGGTACCTGGTACCTGGCGGTCGAGCAGCGCGGTCCGTCCCTCGTCGCCCAGACCCAGGACGGCCGCCGCGGCGTCCTCCAGGACACCTCGGGCATCCAGCGCGGCTGACCGGCCCCGGCCCTTTCTCGTCACGGCCCCCCGCCCTTCCGGGCGGGGGGCCGTTGTCGTTCCGCCGGGCGGCGACCCTGCGCCGCACGGACGCGGCCTGAGACCCGGAGCGGGTCAGCGGCCGACGGACTCCGCGGCAGGCTCGGTCGTCCCGACCGGCCCCGGTACGCCCCGGGTCTCCTCCTCGATTCGTGCGATCAGCCCGTCGAGCACCTGCTCCGCCTGTTCCGGGTCGAAGTCCTCCCCCAGCCGCTTGCGTACGCCGTCGTCGCTGAGGAGGTGGTGCACGGCCGGTGTGACGCCGTGCCGGGCGAGGCAGTTGCGGGCGCACTGCAGCACGCATCCGTCGACGGCGATGACCGGCCGGTCACCGCGGGCCTTGCGGACCAGGCTCGGGACGTCCCCGCCGACGCCCGCGATGCACGACATCTCGGCGATGCCGCGCCGGTCGAGCTGGACCGCGATCCAGTTGGTCATCTGGGCCGCGCTCGAACAGCCCGAGCAGGAGTAGACGAGCGGCAGATCACGGCGGCGTTTCACAGGGGGCCTCACTCGGGGCGGCGGGGATCGCGCGGTGCGCTCCCCGCCAGCCTAGGAACGGTGCCCCGACGGGCACATGGGTCCGTCGGGCCACCGGCACAGGGCCGTTCGGCCCGGTCAGCGCACGCGCAGGACGCCGTGCGCACCGCGTTCCGCGTCACTCATGATGTGCGTGACGAACGGGTAGTCGCCGGCCTCGGGCGGGGTCAGCTCGACGAACCCGCCCGACGCGGGGGCGAGATCGAGGACCTGCGCGCCGCCGCGTTCCGCGTTGCCCGGCCGCAGGTCGTACGCGCCCTCGCGGAACACCGTGTCGAACTGGCCGCCCACGACGTGGAAGGCACTGGGTACGTTCGGTCCGGCCGTCAGCACCCAGATCCGTACGCGCTCGTCGGCCTTCGCCGTCAGCGGGTCGTGGTCGTACTGGTTGGCGTACCCGTTGAAGGCGACCATGTCGGGTTCCTTGGCGTTCACCTTGTCGGCGTCGGCGGTGCCGTTCTGCTCGCCGAGGTAGAACTCCGACTGGACCAGCAGGTATTCGCGGTCCACGCGCGGCAGGCCGGGCGGGTCGATGACGACGGCGCCGAACATGCCGTTGGCGATGTGCAGGGACATCGGCATGGTCGAGCAGTGGTACATCCACACCCCGCTGCGGGTGGCCTTGAAGCGGTACGTCAGTGACTCGCCGGGCTGGATGGTGCGCATCGGCTCGTCCGGTGCCAGCGCCCCGGCGTGGAAGTCGACGGAGTGGCCGATGGTCCCGTCGTTGACGAGGGTGATCTCGAAGGTGTCTCCGACCCGGCCGCGCAGCACGGGCCCGGGGGCCGTGCCGTCGAAGGTCCACAGCGTCTGCCGCACGCCGGGGGCGACTTCGGCCTCCGCCTCCTTCACGGTGAGGGTCCGCCTGTGCACCTGGGGACCGGATCCTTCGGCGGCGGGCGGCAGTTGGGCGTCGCGGGCGGTGAAGCCGTCGGCCGGTTCGGCCATCGGGTCGAAGGCGTCCGCGGCGGATTCGCCCGTGCCCTCGGACGCCGTCCCGCCGTGTTCGTGCACGGTCTCCCCGTTCTCCCCGTTCTCCCCGCTTCCTTCCGCCGTGCTGCCGCCGCCGTCACCGGTGACCCGCACCCCGAAGACCATGCCCATCTGCCGGTGCCCGACCACCGAGCACCAGCCGTCGAGGTCCCGGCCGACGACGCCCGCGTCCAGCGTGGCCCGCTCGCCCGGGGCGATCCGGTCGGTGCGGGCGCCGGTCTCCAGCACCAGGTCGTGCGTGTCGGTGCCGGTGTTGTGCAGCTCGATCACCAGGCGGTCGCCCGCGGGCACGTCGACGGAGGCCGGGGAGAAGCGCATGTTCCTTACGGTCACCTCGACCGTGGTCGTGCGGCCGGTCGGCGTCACCTCCCCGCCGTCCGCGCTCGTGGCGGCGGACCGTTCCAGGATCGGCAGCGACCGCACGTCCGCCGCGCCGCCGCCCGCGACGGCCAGCATCACCACGGCGAGCCCGAGGGCCACGCCCCCGAGCACGCGGTGCGGGGGCGCCGGCGCCTCCGCGGGGGCCGGTCCGGGCGCGGGGGCCGGCTCGGCCGCGAGGGCCGGTCCGGTCGTCCCCTTCCGGCGGTTCCGTATGCCCCGTACGACCGTGAGCACCAGCAGGACGAGGAAGTACAGCAGCATCACCAGCAGCAGCACCGAGCAGATCACCCGGACCACGGACGGTACCGGCAGGACGCAGAGCAGCAGCGCGGTGTTGGTGATGGTCAGCCGGGCGGGCCAGGCCCGTTCGAGTCCGGCGGTGGCGGCGCGTACGGCCGCGGGGCCGCCGCCCAGGACCACGGGGACGAGGAAACTGAGGGCGCCGAGCAGCACCTGGGCGATCCAGCCGGCGGCGAGCGGGGCGGTGAGCAGCGACGTACGCTCCCCCACCGTGATCCAGGACGTCGTGGAGAGGAGGATGCCGGCCAGCACCAGCAGGGACCCCGCGAGCCAGAGGCTTCCCGCGGCCACCGACCAGGCGGCGAAGGAACGCGGGGCCTTGGCACGGGCCTCGCGCACCCAGGGGACGCCGGCGATCACCAGTCCTGCGGCGTGGACGACGACACCGGGAGCGGCCAGCGGCGGGGGGCCGAGCAGTGCGGCGGCGACGGCCGCGCCGAGCCCGGCGAGCAGGACGGGGAGGGCGCGGCGTCCGGCCCGTTCCGCGCCGTCCGCCACCCGGGTGCGCAGCATCGTCGGCCACAGGGTGATCAGCGTTCCGGCCACGGTGAGGCCGACCCAGCCGAGCAGGTTGATCATCTCGTGCGCGAGCAGCAGCCGTTCCGGGAGGTCACCGCCGAGGTCGCCGCGGGCCATGACGACGCCCAGCGCGGCGCCCACGGGCAGCAGGAGGGCGGCGGCCGTGTAGTAGCGCACGGTCATGGAGAACCGGCCGGGCAGGGCCCTCCGCAGCAGTCGTACCAGCCACACGGCGTGGGCGGTGACGGCTGCCGCGACCAGGCCTCCGCCGACGAGCACGACGGGCCACCGGTCGGTGTACATGCCGCCGATGACGGCGACGGCTCCGGCGTTCAGGCAGACCAGCCGCAGCGCGGCGGGGGCGCCCCGGTTCGCCTCCGGCAGTCGGAGCACGGACGCGGCGAAGTGCCCCGACCAGATGACGACGGCGTTGGTGACCGCCCCGAGCAGCAGGGTGTGGACCAGCAGCCAGAAGGAGTGCGGCAGGAAGTGGTGGGCGCTCCCGACCACGGCGAACAGCCCCAGCCAGACCACCACGACGGCGTTCACGCCGAGGTGCCACAGGGCGCGTGGTGATCGTCCGGGCGGCTTCGGGGCGGGGCCGTTCGCCGTGGGGGAGGAGAGCTGCGTGGTCACCGGGGGTTCCTCGAGTCGGCGGGGGTGGAGGAGGAGGTGGAGGCGGCGCGTCGGGTGGCGGTCACCGACGCGGTCGCCGCCGTCAGGACGAACAGCAGGACCGCGGCGATGTTGAGCGCCCCGCCGAGCTGCCACGCCCCTTCGACGTCCCGCAGGTCGCCGACCACCACGCGCAGGGCGAGGGAGCCGTGCAGCAGCCAGGCCGCCACCGCGAGCCCGGGGTGGTAGGGCAGGGGGCGGCGCAGTACGGCGGGCAGGATCACCGGGGCGTGCGCCATGATCATCGACATCACGAAGCCGAGGAACACGGCGTGCACCACGGCGTCGTAGCGGCTCCCCTCGGCGACCGGGCCGCCCAGCAGCCACAGGGCGCCGGCGAGGCCCAGCCACGCGTACCCGGCGAGCAGGCACGCGGCGGAGAAGCGGGGCAGTCCCGTGGAACGCAGCAGCCGGCGGGCGACGTCGTGCACGACGAGCCAGGCGACCAGCGCGAGCAGGGCGGCGCCGAGCAGGAGCGTGCCGGTGGCCGGCCACATCAGGGTGGTGACGACGCCGGTGGCGACGGCGCCGACGCAGGCCAGGAAGGCGGGTTCCGCGCGGGGCGCCAGAAGGGCCACCCGGGCGAGTTCCAGCCGCTCGCCCGCGATGGTCAGCACGAGGAACGCGACCAGCCAGGGAAGCAGGCGCGGGACGTCGAGGCCGCCCAGCCACAGCAGTGCCGCACCGAGCGCCGACACGGCGCCCGCCGCCTGGGCGAGCAGGGCGACGCTCGGCTGCCGCTGCCAGAACCGCACGTACAGCGCGGTCAGTACGGCGGCCCCGGCGACGAGCAGCAGCCGCGGGACGGCCAGGTCCACGGGGGTGAGCAGCAGCAGGCCCCCGGCGCCGAGCGCGCCGGGGGCGAGACAGGGCCACCGCCCGCCCAGCGCGACGGCACGCTCCAACGCCACCAGCGTGCCGGCGAAGCCCAGCACCAGCAGCACCCCGTGCACCTGGGGCAGACGGTCACTGGTGACCGGGGCGGGAAGCCCGAGCAGGACGAGGGCGGCATCGAGACCGGCGAGCAGACAGACACCGGCGGCCAGCAACAGGGGCGCGCGACGTGCCCCCGCACGCCGGGCGGCCGGGGCGACGGGGGTCACGGGGCCTCCCCGGACCCGGTCCCGCTCCGCCGCTCGGGGGCGGCGGCCGAGGGGGGACCGGTATCCGGCACGGGGTCGGTATCGGGCACGGGACCGGCGCCCGACGGTGCCCCGGCATCCGGAACGGGGCCGGTGTCCGGAACGGAACCGGCGCCCGACGCAGTCCCGGCATCCGGAACGGGGCCGGTGTCCGGCACGGGGCCGGCGGCCGACGGAGTCCCGGCGTCCTGCGCGAGGCCGGCATCCGGCACGGGACCGGCGCCCGACGGTGCCCCGGCATCCGGAACGGAACCGGCATCCGGCACGGGACCAGCGCCCGGCGCGAGGTCGGCGGCCGGCGGGGTCCCGGTGCCCGGCGTGGGGGCCGTGTCCAGGTGGAGGCGGCAGGCGCCCGCTTCGGCGAAGGGCAGCAGTTCGACCTCCTGGGAGTCCTCGCCCAGGGCGCCGAGGGCCGCCCGTGCCAGTCCTTCGTGGACGCCGCAGATGACGCCGGGATGCTCACGGGCCGTCTCGACGAAGGGGCAGCGCGGCAGCCGTACTTCGCGCGCCTCCGCGTCGGCCTCCGGGGCGAAGCCGATCTCTCCGAGGAGGTCCAGCAGCCGTTCCCGCGCCTCCCTCGGGTCCGCCGACGGCTCCTGCCCGGCGGTCAGGACCCGCCCCCAGTCCTCGCCCGCGGCGAGGGCGTCCCCGCGCGGATCGGCGCTGGTGCGGGCGATCCGCGCGGCCAGTACGGCGGCGAGCCCCGCGTACTCCCGCGCGGGGGACTCCTGCGGCGGGCGGGCCCGGTAGCGCCAGGCGGGACGGCCGCGCCCGGCGGGGGCGGACCGCTCGCGGGCGGCCAGACCGTCGTCCACCAGGGCGTCCAGGTGCTCGCGGACGGTGTTGACGTGCAGCGCGCACACCTGGGCGAGCGCGGTGGCGGTGACGGGGCCGGCCTGTCCGCGCAGGTACTGCAGGACACCACTCCGCTGCCGGGACAGCGGGACGCGGTGCGATCCGCTGCCGGGAAGCGGGCCGTTATTTTCCACGGTCATGTCCGTACTATATTGCAGGCATCGGCCCGCACCGTTCGGACGGGTCGTCGACGGCTGGAAGGAACGGCCCCCTGATGAGCACTCTGACCCTCGCATCGGACCCCAAGGACGCGGCGGCCGTCGAAGCCGTCGAGGCGCATCACGCCCAGCTGGCCGGTGAGCTGGCCGGACGGGTGGCCATGCTGGTCGCCGCGGCGGACCGCGACCCGGCCGCGGCCGACGAGGTCCGCGCCGGACTGGTCGCCTTCTGCGACCGGGACCTGCTCCCGCACGCGGTCGCCGAGGAAGGCACCCTCTACACCGCCGCCCGCGACCTGCCCGAGGCCCGTCTCCTCATCGACGGCATGCTCGCCGAACACCGCAGGCTCACCGCCCTGGTGGACGCGCTGCGCGAGGCGGACTCCGCCGTACGGGCGGCGGCCGACGGCCGGGCGCTGCAGGTCCTGTTCGAGGAGCACCTGGGCAAGGAGAACGACCTCGTCCTGCCGCTGCTCGCCGGCGCCCCGGACATCTCACTGGCCGACCTGCTGGGCGGCATGCGCGAACTGCTCGGCGGCGGCGAGGAGGCCGCGGAGGGGTCCGCGGGCGGCGGCTGCGGCGGTACGTGCGGCTGCGGCGGATCGGACGACGTGGAGGTGCCCGAACTCGACGTCCGGGAAGTCCCGCACGCGCTGCGGCACGCCACGGTCTTCGGCGCGCTCGGTGCCGTACCGGCCGGGCGGGCCATGGTGCTCGTGGCACCGCACGACCCGCTGCCGCTGCTGCGGCAGATCGAGGACCGGCACCCCGGCGTCTTCGCGGTGGACTACCAGCAGCGCGGCCCGGAGGCGTGGCGCCTGCTGCTCACCCACCGCTGAACTTCCCCACCGGCCCCGGGCGTTCCGGGTTTCAACCGGACGTTCGGGGCCAGTCGGAAAGTATGTCCCCTCGATATCGCACTGGTTCCAACTCCGCGGGGACGGTCGTCGCGGTGATCGCGGACATCATGGCCGTCATCCTCGGACTGTGGATCCTGATGTACCTGCTGGACGCCAACCGGGGCAACGACCTGGTGCGGTTCGTCCACGACGCGGCCAACTGGCTGGCCGCCTGGTCGCGTGACCTCTTCACCTTCGACGAGGCCTGGGCCCGCGTGGTCGCCGGCTACGGACTCGCCGCCGTCGTCTACCTCTTCATCGGCCACGCGATCGCGGGCCGGCTGGGGCGCCGCTGAGGCGGCCGGCCGACCCGGATCAGGCGAGGTCGCAGCAGTCCGGGTCCAGGCCTCCGGGCAGGCGTTCGCCGCCGAAGACCGCGCAGGTGGGCTCGTGGCCCCCGAGCGCGGCGACGGCCAGCAGCAGTGAGCCGGCCGTCCACGTCGTCAGTTCGCGCGGCCAGATCGCGTCGTCGTCGAAGACGTAGCCCGTCCAGTACAGGCCGGTCTCCGGATCGCGCAGGTGCTGGATCGACTGGAGCACCTCCAGCGCGCGGTCGGACTCGCCCATCGCCCAGAGGGCCAGGGCGAGTTCGGCCGACTCGCCGCCGGTCACCCACGGGTTGGGCACCACGCAGCGCACCCCGAGTCCGGGGACGACGAAACGGTCCCAGCCCTCCTCGATACGGGCCTTGGCCTCCGCGCCGGTGAGCGCGCCGCCGAGCACCGGGTAGTACCAGTCCATGGAGTAGCGGTCCTTGTCGAGGAACCGCTCCGGGTGGCGCCGGATCGCGTGCCGCAGCGCGCCCGCGGCCAACTCCCAGTCCGGCTGCGGATCTTCGCGCTGCTCGGCGATGGCCAGCGCGCAGCGCAGCGCGTGGTGGACGGAGGAGGAGCCGGTGAGCAGCGCGTCCGCGGTGGGCGTGCCGTCGTCGTCGCGCCGCCAGCCGATCTGCCCGCCGGGCTGCTGCAGCCGCAGCACGAACTCCACCGCCGCGCACACCACGGGCCACATGCGGTCCAGGAACGTGTCGTCGCCGGTGGAGAGGTAGTGGTGCCACACCCCGACCGCGACGTAGGCGACGAAGTTGGTCTCCCGGCCCCGGTCGGTGACGTCGAGCGGGTCGCCGTCGGCGTAGGCCGCGTACCAGGAGCCGTCCGCCAACTGGTGCCGGGCCAGCCACAGATAGGCCCGTTCGGCGGCGGCGTGCTCGCCCGCCGCGTCCAGGGCCATCGCGGCCTCGACGTGGTCCCACGGGTCGAGGTGGTGCCCCCGGAACCAGGGGATCGCCCCGTCCTCCCGCTGCGCCGCGAGGATGCCGGCGACGGTCGCGGCGGCCTGGCCGGCCGTGAGGACCCCGGGCAGGACCAGGTGTTCGGTCCGGGGGGTCGTCACGTGGCGTCCGCCTCGGCCCCGGCCGCGGCGCGCGGCAGGTGCGGCTTGGTCGCGTACGCCACGAAGCTCTTGCCGATCAGCGGGTTCAGCGCCTGTTCCGCGACCCGGGTGGCCAGCGGCTTCTTCATGATGTCCCAGACCAGCAGCTTGTGGTACGCCCGCACCGGCAGCGCCTTGTCGTTGTCCACGCCGAACGCGCACTTCAGCCACCAGTACGGCGAGTGCAGCGCGTGCGCGTGATGACTGCCGTACGGCCTGAGGCCCGCCTCGCGGATCTTCGCCAGCAGTTCGTCCGCCTTGTAGATGCGGATATGGCCGCCCTCGACCTCGTGGTAGGCGTCGGACAGCGTCCAGCACACCTTCTCCGGGCCGTAGCGCGGCACGGTGATCGCGATCCGGCCGCCGGGCTTGAGCACGCGCACCATCTCGGCGAGGACGCCCTTGTCGTCCGGGATGTGCTCCATCACCTCGGAGATGATGACGACGTCGAAGGACTCGTCGGGGAAGGGCAGGGCGAGGGCGTCGCCCTCCATGGCGGTGGCGGTGGCCCCGGCGGGTGCCTCCCCGGCCTCCTTCATCGCCGCGAACCACTTGGCGACCTCGCGGATCTCCTCGCCGTTCCGGTCCAGCGCCACGACCTGCGCGCCGCGCCGGTAGCACTCGAAGGCGTGCCGGCCGGCCCCGCAGCCGAGGTCCAGGACGCGGTCGCCCGGGGCGAGCGGGAACCGGGAGAAGTCGACGGTCAGCACGTGGCCCTGCTTTCGCGGTCGGAGGTGTCGGCTGCGTGCACGGACACGGCGGCGGCCGTGTCCGTGGGGGTGTCGGGGCCGGCGTCCCCGGCGACCGGGGCGTCGGGGCGGCCGGGGGCCGTGGGCGCGGGGTGGTCGACGGCCTCGGCCGCGGCACGGTCCGCGGGCCGGGTCCCGGCGCGGTCGACGGCCGGGGCACCGGGGCGGGCGGCGCCCGTGTCCCGGCCCGCGTCCGCCATCGCCTCGCGGTAGCGGGCCACCGTGCCCTGGGCCGCACGCGCCCAGGTGAAGTGCCGCAGCACCCGCTCCCGTCCGGCCGCCCCGAGCCGGGCGCGCAGCTCCGGGTCGCCGAGCAGCCGGGTCAGCGCGGCGGCCAGCGCCCCCGCGTCGCCGGGCGGTACGGCGAGACACGTCTCCCCGTCGCGGCCGGCCACCTCGGGAATCGCCCCGCCGGTGGTGGCGACCAGCGGGGTGCCCGTGGCCATGGCCTCGGCGGCCGGCAGGGAGAACCCCTCGTACAGCGACGGCACGCACGCGACCTGCGCCGACCGCACCAGGTCGACGAGTTCGGCGTCCGAGATGCCCTTGACGAACTCGACGGCGCCTTCGAGCCCGTACCGCTCCACGGCCTGCGCGACCGGCCCCTCCACGGGCCGCTTGCCGACCACGACGAGGTGTGCCCCGGGCTGCTCGGCCCGCACCTTCGCCAGCGCCTCGACGAGGAAGACCAGCCCCTTCAGCGGCACGTCCGCGCTGGACGTGGTCACGATCCGGCCCGGTACGACCGGCACCGACGGATCGGGCGCGAACAGGTCGGTGTCGGCGCCGATGTGGACGACGTGGATACGGTCCTGCCGTACGCCGAGATCGTCGACGATCTCCTGGCGGGAGCTGCCGGAGACGGTGAGCACGGACGGCAGGCGGCGCGCCACCCTCTTCTGCATCCGCGTGAAGGCGTACCAGCGGCGCACCGAGTAGCGCCGCTGCCAGTTCTCGGCGGCGTCCAGCTCCAGCCGCCGGTCGACGGTGATGGGGTGGTGGATGGTGGTCACCAGGGGGGCGCCGAGGTCGCCGAGCAGGCCGTAGCCGAGGGTCTGGTTGTCGTGGACGACGTCGAAGTCGCCGCGGCGGGCGCGCAGATGGCGGCGGGCGCGCAGGGAGAACGTCAGCGGCTCGGGGAAGCCGCCGGTCCACATCGTGCCGACCTCGAGCGCGTCGATCCAGTCCCGGTACTCGTCGCGCTTCGGGGTGCGGAAGGGGTCCGGCTGGCGGTAGAGGTCGAGGCTGGGCAGTTCGGTGAGGGCCGGCCCGTCCTGGCCCCCGTCGAGGACGTCGAGCACGGGGTACGGCTGGGCGCCGATGACCTCGACGCGGTGTCCGAGGCGGGCCAGTTCGCGGGAGAGGTGGCGTACGTAGACGCCCTGCCCGCCGCAGAACGGGTTTCCCTTATAGGTGAGGAGTGCGATGCGGAGCGGTCGCAAGCCGTCGGATGCGGGACCCCGCGAGGGCCCGGCCTGACTGGCCTCAGCGGTCACTCTGGGCCCCCTTCTCCCTGCACTGTCCCGCGAGATTACGCCGGGACGCCAATCTAGAACAAGTTTCAGAGTTGATCGTCCGGAGGATCTGAATCTACCGGCAGGTAGGGGTACTGGGAGCAGTGGATCAGGTGATTCACGCCACGACGGACGGCATGCCATGCTGTCTGATCATCCACCCTCACCGACTGTCACGGACGGGATCCATGCCTACGGAAGCCAACAGGGACAAGGCGGCCAGGGCAGCCACAACGGACAAGGCGGGCAAGGCGGCGGCGACGGGAGCCGGCGCCGCGCGGCCCGCCCCGGCCTCGCCGCTCACCGAGCGCCAGGAGGCGCGCCGTCGCCGCATCCTGCGGGCGTGCGCGCAGCTGGCCGGCCGGGGCGGCTTCGACGCGGTGCAGATGCGGGAGGTCGCGGAGTCCTCGCAGGTGGCGCTCGGCACGCTGTACCGCTACTTCCCGTCCAAGATCCATCTCCTGGTCGCGACCATGCAGGACCAGCTGGAGACCCTGCACGGCACGCTGCGGAAGAAGCCGCCGGCCGGCGAGACCCCGGCCGAGCGGGTCGCGGAGACCCTGATGCGGGCCTTCCGCGCGCTCCAGCGGGAGCCGCACCTGGCCGACGCGATGGTGCGCGCCCTGACGTTCGCGGACCGCAGCGTGAGCCCGGAGGTCGACCAGGTCTCCCGGCAGACCACGATGATCATCCTGGACGCCGTGGAGCTCACCGATCCCACGCCCGAGCAGCTCTCGGCCGTCCGGGTCATCGAGCACACCTGGCACTCGACCCTGATCACCTGGCTCTCGGGGCGCGCCTCCATCGCCCAGGTCAAGACCGACATAGAGACGGTGTGCCGCCTGATGGACCTGGCGGCCCCGAAGGGCCCGACGAGCACCGACGGCCCTCGGTGATCACCGGCGGGACTTCCGAGGTTCCTCCGTCGGGAACGGCTCGCTCGCGGCCGGCACCCCACCCCCGCCGCAGGTCGGCGCCCGCCCGGCTTCCCGACCCGGCCCGCCCGCACCCACGGTCCCCCTTTCCGGGGATCCGGGTGCGCCGCACGCCCCACGGTTGACGTGACCCTGCTCACCGAAGCCGCCCCTGGCCCCTTCCCCGCAGGCGGGTAGAGTGTCGGCGTCGTCATCACACCGTACGGGGGGAAGCCGGTGCAATTCCGGCGCTGACCCTTCCCCAATTCTCGGCTTCGCTCGAACCGGGGAGACCCCTATCGTGAACCGTCCGCCAGGACGGTGAGCCGGACTGCCCCGCACGGTTCGTGACCGGCTCACGTGCCCGGCGGTCCCGCCGGCGCACCGGCACCGTCGAGGTATACGGAGCCGAGCCGCCGGGGTGTCCCGCGCTGCCCGGTTCCCCGCAGGGAAGAAGGCACCCGCCGATCATGAATGTCCGCCGCAGCGCAGCGGTCCTGGCCGCCGCCGCAGTGATCGGCGCCGCCGCCCCGGCCGCCGCCGACACCTCCCCGTCCCCGTCCCGGGCGCTGCCCTCCGCCCTGTACGGCGACAGCGACCCGCAGTACGACGGTGTCTGGCGCCAGTCGCTCGCCCTGCTCGCCCAGCACACGGTGGGCGTCGAGCCGTCGAAGGCGGCCGTCGACTGGCTCACCGGGCAGCAGTGCGCCGACGGCTCCTTCGCCCCGTACCGCGCCGACACCGCCAAGGCGTGCGACGCGAAGACGATGGTCGACACCAACCAGACCGCCGCCGCCGTCCAGGCCCTCGCCGCGCTCGGCGGACACGACGACGTCACGGAGAAGGCCGTCGGCTGGCTGAAGTCCGCGCAGAACGAGGACGGCGGCTGGGGTTACGTGGCGGGCGGCGCCAGCGACACCAACTCCACCTCCGTCGTCATCGGCGCGCTCGCGGCCGCCGGTGAGAAGCCGGCCGAGGTGAAGAAGGACGGCAAGTCCCCCTACGACGCCCTGCTGAAGCTGGCGCTGCCCTGCGAGGGCGACGGCGCGGGCGCGTTCGCCTTCCAGCCGGACAAGAAGGGCGGGCTGGCCGCCAACGCGGACGCGACGGCGGCGGGCGTCGTCGGCTCGCTCGGCGCGGGCCTGGTCGTCGAACCCGGCAAGGGCGGCTCCGGGGAAGCGGCGTGCGAGAAGGCCGACGGCCCCGAGCAGGCCGCCGCCAACGGTGCCGCCTACCTCACCGGCGCCCTCGCCGAGGACGGCCACCTCACCTCCGCCCTCGCCGGCGCCGAGGACCAGCCCGACTACGGCAACACCGCCGACGCGGTGGTCGCGCTCGCCGCGCAGGGCGCCGGCGAGCAGGCCGGCAAGTCCCTGTCCTGGCTGGAGAAGAACGCCGCCGACTGGGCGGCCCGGAGTGGCCCCGCCGCCTACGCCCAGCTCATCTTCGCCGCCCACGCGACCGGCGCCGACCCGCGCGACTTCGGCGGCACGGACCTGGTGAAGCAACTGGGTGCGACCGGCCCGGCCGCCGAGAAGGCCGCGGAGGCCAAGGCGGCCGAGAAGAAGGACGAGTCCGAGTCCGAATCGGACTCCGGCTTCGGTGTCTGGTGGTTCGTCGGCATCTGCCTGGTCGCCGGCATCGGCATCGGCTTCCTGATCAGCGGCCGTACGAAGCGGCAGCGGCCGTGATCCGCCGGGCCACCGTGCTGTTCCTGGCCGCGCTCCTGCCCCTGCTGGCGGGAGCGGGCCAGGCGGGGGCCGCCGGCTACCGCTACTGGTCGTTCTGGGAGCGGAGCGGCACGGCGTGGACGTACGCCAACCAGGGCCCGTCCCTCGCCCGCCCCGCCGACGGTGACGTCCACGGCTTCCGCTTCTCCGTCAGCGAGAACTCCGCCGACGCGACGAAGCCGCGCGGCACCGCCGACTTCGACACCATCTGCGCGAAGACCCCGGCGGCCGACGGCAGGAAACGCGTGGCCCTGGTCATCGACTTCGGCACCCCCGCCGACGCCCCGTCCGGCGAGACCCCGCCGGCCGGCCGCACGGCCTGCGCCCAGGTCCCCGAGGACGCCACCACGGCCGAGGCCCTGGCCTCGGTGGCCGAACCCCTCCGCTACGACACCAACGCCTTGCTGTGCGCGATATCGGGTTACCCGAAGAAGGGCTGCGGAGAACAGGTCTCGGCGGAGAAGGCCCCCGCCCCCGCAGAGGAAAAGCCCGAGCCGGACGACTCGGGCGGCCCGTCGGTGGGCCTGATAGCCGGAATCGCCGTGGTGGCCCTCCTCGGAGCAGCAGCCATCTGGCAGGCCCGCCGCCGTGGCTAGCCTCCGCAACTGCGGGCAGTCGTGCCTCCCCCAGAGCCCGAAAGGGCCTGGGAGGTACCCCCAGGGCGGCACGGGTGGGCGATGGGGGTCCCCCCGCTCGAGCGAAGCCGAGAGTGGGGGAAGCACCCCGCAAACGCCGGGCCGTGCAACACCCCCCGCCCCACCACAGCACCGGCACCGGCACCGGCACTCCCAGCTCCACCCCGGCGCCTGGTGGCTCTGGTCCCTGGCCCTCGGCACAGCCGCCACCCGCACCACCAACCCCCTCCTCCTCACCCTCCTCATCACCGTCTCCGCCTACGTCGTGGCGACCCGCCGCCCCCACACCCCCTGGTCCCGCTCCTACGGCGCCTTCCTCAAACTCGCCCTCGCCGTCATCCTCGTCCGCCTCGCCTTCGCCGTGCTCCTCGGCTCCCCCATCCCCGGCACGCACACCCTCGTCCACCTCCCCGAAGTCCCTCTCCCCCATTGGGCCCAGGGCATCCGCCTCGGCGGCAAGGTCACCGCCGAAGCCCTCACCTTCGCCCTGTACGACGCCCTCCGCCTCGCCACCCTCCTCATCTGCGTAGGCGCCGCGAACGCCCTCGCCAACCCCTCCCGCCTCCTCAAATCCCTCCCCGGCGCCCTGTACGAACTCGGCGTGGCCGTCGTCGTCGCCCTCACCTTCGCGCCCCACCTCATCGCCGACGTCCAGCGCCTGCGCGCCGCCCGCCGTCTGCGCGGCCGGCACGACAAGGGCATCCGCGGCCTGCTCCAGGTCGGACTCCCGGTCCTGGAGGGCGCGTTGGAGCGCTCGGTCGCCCTCGCCGCCGCGATGGACGCCCGCGGATACAGCCGTACCGCCCAGGTGCCTCCCGCCGTCCGCCGTACCACCGCCGCCCTCACCCTCGGCGGTCTGCTCGGCGTCTGCGCCGGAACGTACGGACTGCTCACCGCCGAGGGCGGCACCTACGGCCTGCCCGTCCTCCTCGCCGGTGTCGCCGCCGCCCTCGCGGGCCTGTGGCTCGGCGGCCGGCGCACCCTGCGCACCCGCTACCGCCCGGACCCCTGGGACGTCCGCGCCTGGCTGGTCACGGCCTCCGGAGTCGCCGTGGCCGCCCTGCTCACCCTCGCCGCCTCCCGCGACCCGGCGGCCCTGCACCCCGGCGTGGTCCCGCTCGTCGCGCCCACCCTCCCCCTGTGGCCGGCGGCGGCCGTCCTGATCGGCCTGCTGCCCGCCTTCATCACCCCCGCCCCCGAGGCGGCCACGGACACCCGCAAGGAGCCGACGACGTGATCCGCTTCGAGAACGTGTCGGTGACGTACGACGGAACGGCCGAACCCGCCGTCCACGGCGTCGACTTCGAGGTCCCCGAGGGCGAACTGGTCCTCCTCGTCGGCCCGTCCGGCGTCGGCAAGTCGACGGTCCTCGGCGCGGTGAGCGGGCTGGTCCCGCACTTCACGGGCGGCACCCTGCACGGCAGGGTCACGGTCGCCGGCCGTGACACCCGCACCCACAAGCCGCGCGAACTCGCCGACGTCGTGGGGACGGTGGGCCAGGACCCGCTCTCCCACTTCGTGACGGACACGGTGGAGGACGAACTCGCCTACGGCATGGAGTCGCTCGGCGTCCCCCCGGCCGTGATGCGCCGCAGGGTGGAGGAGACCCTGGACCTGCTCGGTCTCGCCGATCTCCGCGACCGCCCCATCGCCACCCTCTCCGGCGGCCAGCGGCAGCGCGTGGCGATCGGCTCGGTCCTCACCCCGCACCCCCGGGTGCTGGTCCTCGACGAGCCGACCTCCGCACTCGACCCCGCGGCGGCCGAGGAGGTCCTCGCGGTCCTCCAGCGCCTGGTCCACGACCTGGGCACCACCGTCCTCATGGCCGAGCACCGCCTGGAACGCGTCATCCAGTACGCCGACCAGGTGGCCCTGCTGCCGGGCCCCGGCAAGCGGCCGTGGCTCGGCACCCCGTCGGAGGTGATGGCGGTCTCCCCCGTCCACCCCCCGGTGGTCGGCCTGGGCCGCCTGGCCGGCTGGTCCCCCCTCCCCCTGACGGTCCGCGACGCCCGGCGCAGGGCGGGCCCGTTGCGCGACCGCCTCGCCGACAGGCGACCGCCCGCCCACGAACCCGCGCCGCCGCCGACCACCACCAGGCGCCTGTTCCCGCGCAGGAAGCCCGACGCCCCGGCCCCCGCCCACGTGGCCGAGGTCCGCTCCCTCGCGGTCCGCCGCGACCGCGTCCAGGCCCTGCGCGGGGTCGACCTGACCGTCGCCCCCGGCGAGACGATCGCCCTCATGGGCCGCAACGGCGCCGGGAAGTCGACGCTGCTCGGCGCGCTCGTGGGCCTGGTCGCCCCCTCCTCGGGCTCGGTCCGCACCGGTGACGCGGTCCCCCACCGCACCCGCCCCCGCGACCTGGTCCGCCGCGTCGGCCTGGTCCCGCAGGAACCCCGCGACCTCCTGTACGCCGACACGGTCGCGGCGGAGTGCGCGGCCGCCGACGAGGACGCGGGCGCCGAGCCGGGCACCTGCCGCGCCCTGCTGACGGAGCTGCTCCCCTCGGTGGCCGACGACACCCACCCCCGCGACCTGTCCGAGGGCCAGCGCCTGACCCTCGCCCTGGCAATCGTCCTGACCGCGCGCCCGCCCCTGCTCCTCCTCGACGAACCGACCCGCGGCCTGGACTACGCGGCGAAGGCCCGCCTGGTGACGATCCTGCGCGGACTGGCCGCCGAGGGCCACGCGATCGTCATGGCCACGCACGACGTGGAGCTGGCGGCGGAACTCGCCCACCGGGTGGTGCTGCTCGCCGAGGGCGAGGTGATCGCGGACGGCCCGGCGGCGGAGGTGGTCGTGACGTCCCCGTCCTTCGCCCCGCAGGTGGCGAAGATCCTCGCCCCGCAGCACTGGCTCACGGTCTCCCAGGTCCGGGAGGCACTGCGATGACCGCCGCCGAAGGCCCGCCCGCCCAGCGCCAGACCCGGGCCGTCCGCCTGGGCCCCCGCTCCTGGGCGGCCCTCGCCCTGGTGAGCGCGGTGGGCGTGGCGGGCGTCGGCTGGCCCTTCCTCGCCCCGCCCGACTCCTCCGTGAACGCCCACGCCCAGGACGCGCCGTGGCTCTTCGCGGGCCTCCTGGTCCTGCTGGTGGCGGTCGCGGCGGCGACGATCTCGGAATCGGGCCTGGGCCCGAAGGCGGTGGCGATGCTCGGCGTCCTCGCGGCGACGGGCGCGGCCCTGCGCCCCATCGGCGCGGGCACGGCCGGCCTGGAGCCCATGTTCTTCCTCATGGTCCTCAGCGGCCGGGTCCTCGGCCCCGGTTTCGGCTTCGTCCTCGGCTCGGTGACGATGTTCGCGTCCGCCCTGCTCACCGGTGGTGTCGGCCCCTGGCTGCCGTTCCAGATGCTGTCGATGGGCTGGTTCACGATGGGCGCGGCCCTGCTGCCGGGCGCCGACCGGCTGCGCGGGCGCGCGGAGCTCTG
The DNA here is from genome assembly GCF_055585405.1 of Streptomyces sp. NPDC053426. NCBI lineage: Bacteria > Bacillati > Actinomycetota > Actinomycetes > Kitasatosporales > Streptomycetaceae > Streptomyces > Streptomyces sp. NPDC053426. Next base: position 112,569 of record NZ_JBVJKE010000011.1, read on the forward strand.
TCTGCTCGCGGTGTACGGCTTCCTGGCGGCCTTCGCCTACGGCACGGTGATGAACATGGCGGGCTGGCCCTTCATGTCCGCCCTGGCCTCGAACATCTCCTTCTCCCCCGACGCGTCGCTCCCCGCCAACCTGGCCCGCTTCCTGGCGTACTGCCTGGCCACGTCCCTCGGCTGGGACCTGGGCAGGGCCCTGGTCACGGTCGCCCTGACCCTCACCCTCGGCACCCCGGTCCTGAAGGCCCTGCGCCGCGCCACCCGCCGGGCGGCCTTCGAGGCGCCGGTCACCTTCACGGACACCACTCGGTGAGCAGCCGCTCGCACCCCGTGAACGAGTGGGTGAAGGACCCCACATGACCCGGGTCACATACGAAGCAGGGCCGTAGCCGGGCCCCCGCGGGCGCCGCCGCGAACACCCCCGCGCCCCGCCCCCTTCTGCGACCGCGCTTAGTAAAAGGGACCTTTGCGGGCAATCCCGGGATTTGTTTCTGTGGAGCGGTCGCCAGGCGCCGACGCCCCTCACGGGTCGCGGCGCCGACACATGCCCCGCCGTACGACGGACGTACGTACGGCACCGGGCATACGGCGACCTCCCAGTTCCCGACCGAAAGGCCGCCTGTGTCCGCCGCTTCCCTCCTCCGCACCGTCGCCACCCCGAAGAAGGCCCTCGCCGGCGCCGCCCTCGCGGCCGCCGCCTGCGGCACCCTGATCGCCGCCGCGCCCGCCCAGGCCGCGACCACGACGAGCGCCTCCTCGGCCCAGGCGACCGCGAAGAAGATGATCGGCGACTCGGCCGAGTTCCAGTGCTTCTCGAAGATCGTCCAGCACGAGAGCAGCTGGAACCCCACCGCCACCAACGCCTCCAGCGGCGCCTACGGCCTGGTCCAGGCCCTGCCCGCCTCCAAGATGGCCTCGGCCGGCTCCGACTGGAGGACCAACCCCGCCACCCAGATCAAGTGGGGCCTGGACTACATGAAGGACCGCTACGGCAGCGCCTGCGACGCCTGGTCCTTCTGGCAGGCCAACCACTGGTACTGACAGGTACTGGCAGCACCACACCCCCCATACCGAAGGCGGCGACCCCACGATCCCCGGGGCCGCCGCCTTCGTCGTCCCGCCTCGGCCCTCAGTGCTCGCAGAGGGAGAACTCCCGTTCGTAGAGCTGCTCGTTGTGTTCGTCGACGAAGAACTTGCGTTCCCGCATGAGTTCTTCGCGGTAGCCCCTGGCCTGTTCGAGCGTCATGGTCGAGGTGTCGGACCACGGTTGCTGCGGCGGCACGTCGGAGGTCGAGACGATCCTTTCCGACGGGTCGACCAGGAAGAACGCGAGAATCTTGCGATGTCCCGGGCGGGTGGGGTCCGCGAGGCGGAACGAGCCGACGCGGTGCTGCAGGACGTTCGGGAACGCCAGGCAGCGGCCCGCCGGGGTCGACGCCGCTCCCAGCACCTGGTTCAGCGCGTCCTCGTTCTCCAGGCCGTAGACCTCACGCATGCCGTTGTCGTCGTTCTGTTCGTAGCTCGGGTCGTCGAGCGCCGTCCGGAAGCTCAGCCGGCTCTCGGTGATGTTCTCGCTGTCCCAGTAGTAGATGCCGGTCGAGACGATCCGCTCGTTCAGCATGCCCTCGACGTGCCAGGAGCCGCCTTGGTACTCGGGCTTGTCCGGGGTGAGGTGGATGGTGGCGAGCTTGACGATGACCTGGAGACGACGGCCGCGCAGGTCGACCCGGCCGGAGTCGTCGGGCGGCTCGGGCGGGGTGAAGGCCGGGGCGTCCGGGACGACCGGGCGGCGGTTCTCCCACCACTCGTCCATGGCCGCTTCGTACGCGTCGTAGGCGTCGTCGTCATCGCCGTCGGGTTCGACCGGCTCGTCCGGGTCCTCGTCGTACCAGGAGTAGGGGTCGGCCTTGATCCGCAGGGGGCGCGGGTAGCGCAGATCGGTGAGCACGTTCTCCCACAGCGGGCGGAAGCGCGCGAACAGCTCCGGCAGCACGGCGGCCAGTTCGCGATGGGTCTCGGGGTGGACGTTGTTGACGTACGAACGGAAGACGACATCGCCGTCCTCGTCGACGTCGACGTCCGTGGGCAGCCACTGGAACCTCTCCGAGAACTCGTACTTCGAGTAGCGGTCCGTCGAGTTCCGCCAGGCCTCCTCGGGCGCCCCGCTCGCCTCTCTCACCAGGCAGAACAGTGAGGGATGCACCAGATCCAGCACCTGGCCGTCGGAGCCGGGATGCCAGTCCCGCTCCGCTTCGGGGACCTCCTCCAGCACCCGGACCGCCTCGCGCAACCGGGACCTGAGCCCGTCGTCGACCAGCGTGTCCGACTGCCACACCCCGTCGACGGCGGACACCTCGACGCCGGTTCGCCCGTCCCGCAGCGCGGCGTAATGCCGGAGTTCGTCGAGCACGTAACGAACCTGCGCCTCGGTGAGGCCCTGGGCGAGCGCTTCCCGCGTCCACCTGGCGACGATGTCGGCGTCGTTCATCTTGTCGAACCACCCGGGCTTCGCCCGGATGTGCGAGCTGCACTGCATCATCTGAAGTTCCCGCAGTGTCCGGGGCTTCGCGAACGATATGGAACGCGCAGCGTGAAAGGGCAGCGGGAAAGCGGACAGGTCAGACAATTTTCTTGGTCCCCCAGTCGGTGTGCGGTGGCGGGAAGAGTACTTCAGCGGACTGACACCGCAGCCGTGGTCGTGTGAGGCCCCGGTTCGCGCTCAACCGAGGACGAACGGAATCCTCTCGGCGAGGCCGCCGCCCAGCGCGGCCCTCTCCTCGGCGGTCGCCGTACGGCGTCCCGTACCGACCAGGAGTACGTCCGCGTCGGGGAGTTCGGCGGGGAACGCGGCACCGGCGATCTTCTCCAGGGCCGCGCGGGCCGCCGCGAGGGTTTCCGTGGGGGGCTGGGGGGCCGAGGGCAGGTGGGCGATCAGGTCCAGGTGGTGCAGGGTCCATTCGAGGACGTACGCGGAGAGGTAGTCGCCGGCGGTCAGGACCTTGTCCTGCGTGCTCACGCGGGCCGCCGGGTCGGCCAGTTCGGCAGCACGGCCGGCTGCGGAACCCACGTCGTCCAGGTGGAACTTGAGCAGGGCCGGGTCACCGTACGCGGCCGCCAGACGGGGGATCAGCGCGTCCAGGGGGTCGTCGCCGGTCGGGGGGTCGACCAGGTCCCAGTAGGTGGTCGCGTCCGCCGTCGGCTCGGTGTCGGCGGGGGTGACCAGGGTGATCAGGACGTCCTGGGCGTCGATGACCAGGTGACACACCAGATCCCGTACGAGCCAGCCGACGCAGCCGGAGGGGCGCTCGAAGTCCTCGTCCGGGAGGTCGGCGACCGCGGCGAGCAGGGCGGTCCAGGAGCGCGAGAAGTGGGTCATCACGACCATTCGGTTGTCGTCCAGGTCAGGAGGGCGGTGAAGGTGGCGGGGCGAAGGGGGAGGATCGGGCCCGCCGGGTTCTTCGAGTCCCGGACGGTGACGGTGGAGCCGGGAACTTCGGCGATCTCAACGCAGTTGCCGCCCTGGCCACTGCCGTAGCCGGACTCACGCCGGTTGATCTCCATAGCGTTCCTCCCTCACGCCCCGGATCAGTTCCGCCGAGTCCTTGAGCGGGAGTGCGGCAGCCTGCGGGTGATCGTAACGGAGCGAGCAGTCGTCCACGGTGTCCGGATTCGCGGTCGCCTCCGCCTCACCGCAGGAGCAGTCAGGCTCGGCGGCCCTCGGCACACCCTTCGTCAAGGGTGAGCGCTTTGCGCCGCTGGACCCACCCGGCGTGCGGGCGGGGCGCGAGCGCGCCCGGCGAGTACCGGCTCAGCCCGGAGTACGGTCCCTCACCGGCGTCGACGGCTCGCCGCCGAGTCCGGCGGCGGCCGTCGTCGTGCGGGCGCGCGGGCCCTGGAACAGGTACGTCAGGCCGAAGCCGGCGGCGACGACGACCGCGCCGCCGGCCGCGTCCAGGATCCAGTGGTTGCCGGTGGTGACGATCGCGGAGGCCGTGAACAGGGGGTGGAGGAGGCCGAGGGCCTTCATCCACGGCTTCGGCGCGATGACCGCGATCACCAGTCCGCACCACAGGGACCAGCCGAAGTGCAGCGACGGCATCGCCGCGTACTGGTTGGTGAGGTGGGTGAGGGTGCCGTAGTCGGGCTGGGTGAAGTCCTGGACGCCGTGGACCGTGTCGACGATGCCGAGGCCGGGCATCAGGCGGGGCGGGGCGAGCGGGTAGAGCCAGAAGCCGACCAGGGCGAGGAGCGTGGCGAAGCCCAGGCTCGCGCGGGCCCAGCGGTAGTCGACGGGGCGGCGCCAGTAGAGCAGGCCGAGGACGGTCAGCGGGACGACGAAGTGGAACGACGTGTAGTAGAAGTCGAAGAACTCCCGCAGCCAGCCGATCTTCACCACCGCGTGGTTGACGGCGTGCTCGATGTCCATGTGGAGCAGGCGTTCGAGGTCGAGGATCTGCCGTCCGTGTTCCTCGGCGCGGGCGCGGCCCGCCGAGTTGCTGCCACCGGTCACGGCGAGGCGGACCTGGGCGTACGCGGTGTAGGTGACGCGGATCAGCAGGACCTCGAGCAGGAGGTTCGGGCGGATGAGCACCCGGCGCAGGAACGGCAGCAGCGGGACGAACCCGAAGCGGGCCGGGACGGGCGGGGCGTACGGGGTCGGGACCGGGGTGCGGAAGTACGGCGAGCCGCGGGAGAGGAAGGGGGCCGCGGTGGCGGCGGCCAGGGCGGCCAGGAGGACGGTGTTGTCGCGCAGCGGGTGCAGGAACGCCATGTTCGGCAGCATCGTCTTCGCCGGCAGCGTCATCACCAGGACGACGGCGACGGGCCACACCAGGCGGTCGCGGGCGCGTCTGCCGGCCCGGCCGACGGCGGCGAGCAGCACCCACAGCAGTTGGTGCTGCCACGCGGTCGGGGCGACCACGATGGCGGCGCAGCCGGTGACGGCGACCGCGAGCAGGAGCTGGCCGTCGTGGGCGTAGCGCACCGCGCGGCGCAGGGCGAGGATCACGACGGCCGCGCCGAGCAGCAGGAAGAGGCCGATCTCCAGCGGGCCCCGGAGGCCGAGGCGGAGCAGGGCGCCGTGCAGGGACTGGTTGGCGAGGTCGTCGGCGGGACCGCCGAGGCCGGTGCCCGCCAGGTGGTGCACCCAGTAGGTGTGGGAGTCGTGCGGCATCGCGGCCCAGGCGAGCGCGGTGGCCGCGGCGAAGGCGACGCCCGTGGCGGCGGCGGCCCGGCGGCGGCCGGTGAACCACAGCAGCGGGGCGAAGAGGAGGAGGGTGGGCTGGAGGGCGGCGGCGACACCGGTCAGTACGCCGCTGACGCGCTGTCCCCGCGCGACGAAGCAGCCCAGCAGGACGAGCAGGACCGGGATGATGCTGGTCTGGCCGAGCCAGAGGGTGCTGCGCACCGGCAGGGACAGCATGAGCAGGCTGATGGCGACGGGCCCGGCGAGGATCGCGGTGCGGCGGCCGACCGGCCGGGGCAGGGCGCGGGCGGCGATCAGTCCGAGGGCGACGACCAGGAGCAGGGTGCCGAAGGTCCAGCCCCAGCCGAGGGCCTGTTCGGCGGGGCGGGTGAGGGGTTTGAGGACGAGCCCGCCGAAGGGGGTGCCGGTGAACCGGGTGGAGTCGTAGAGGGAGCCGCTGACGTGCAGGACGCCCTCGGGGCCCACCCAGGTCTCCAGGGCGGTCAGCCGTTCCCCGCTCGGTGTGGTGAGGACGACGGCGACCTGGCGTGCGGCCAGGACGGCGGCCAGCAGCCACAGGGCCAGGCGCGCGGCGCGCAGCCGTGCCCGGGTGCCGTCGGCGGCCGTCGCCCCGGGAGTCTCCGTCGGTCGCTCACTGTGCTCCGCGTTCGCCACGCCTCGCCGACCTCCCGCCCCGTTTCGCTCCGCGCGTCCCGTGCGTGGGGATTCGCTCCGCGAACCCGGTGAGGCTCGCCCACCCCTGGACAAGGACGCGGGGAACCGCGGCCCCACCTGACGTCATTCTCACTTTTGTCCGGATGACGATAGTCCGTGGGGGATCGCGTTGCCCGCGAATGACGCGAGAAGGGTCACAACGGACCATCGGGCGGGGCGCATCCGCGCGGGGTCGCGCCCCTGCGCACACCACATTTATGTGCAGTGTGCAGCCATTTGCACACCGTCCGTGGAAGGGCCGAGTGCGCCTATCGTCGTCCCCTTCGGACCGCCCGACAGCGCCGCCGCGCGGACCCGCCCCTGTCCCCGTCGAAAGGTAGGCGAGCGAAGTTTTGACGACTGCCACGGTCGCCGCTCCCCCGTCCCCGCGGAAGGCCTCGCCGGAGTCCGGCGCCGCGCACACCTCCGCCCCCACCGTCACCGACCCCGCGCTCGTCCGGCGCGCCGTGAAGGCGGCGGCGCTCGGCAACGCGATGGAATGGTTCGACTTCGGTGTCTACAGCTATATCGCGGTCACGCTGGGCAAGGTCTTCTTCCCCTCGGGCGACCCCACCGCCCAGCTCCTGTCCACGTTCGGCGCCTTCGCCGCGGCCTTCCTGGTCCGTCCGCTCGGCGGCATGGTCTTCGGCCCGCTCGGCGACCGCGTGGGACGGCAGAAGGTCCTCGCCCTCACCATGATCATGATGGCGGCGGGCACCTTCGCCATCGGCCTGATCCCGTCCTACGCCGCGATCGGCGTCGGCGCCCCGGTCCTGCTGCTGGCGGCCCGGCTGGTGCAGGGCTTCTCCACCGGCGGCGAGTACGCCGGCGCGTCCACCTTCATCGCCGAGTACGCCCCCGACAAGCGGCGCGGCTTCCTCGGCAGCTGGCTGGAGTTCGGCACCCTCGCCGGGTACATCGGCGGCGCGGGCCTGGTCACCCTGATGACCGCGCTGCTGTCGTCGGACGACCTGCTCTCCTGGGGCTGGCGGATCCCGTTCCTGATCGCGGGCCCGATGGGCATCGTCGGCCTCTATCTGCGGATGCGCCTGGAGGAGACCCCGGCGTTCGCGGCCGAGGTCGCCAAGGCCGAGAGCGAGCGCCCGAAGGTGCCGCTGCGGGAGATGGTGACCGGCCAGTGGCGCGCGCTGCTGCTGTGCGTGGGCCTGGTGCTGGTCTTCAACGTCACCGACTACATGCTGCTGTCGTACATGCCGAGCTACCTCACCAGTGAGCTGGGCTACGACGCCACGCACGGCCTGGTCGTCGTGCTCGGCGTGATGGTGCTGATGATGATCGTCCAGCCGTTCGCCGGCGCGCTGACCGACCGGGTCGGCCGCCGCCCGGTGATCGCGGCCGGCTGCGCCGGGTTCCTGGTGCTGTCCGTGCCGGCGCTGCTGCTGATCCGCGACGGCGGTCTGCTCGCGGTCGCCGTCGGCATGGGCGCGCTCGGCCTGCTGCTGGTCTGCTTCACCGCCGCCATGCCGTCCGCGCTGCCCGCGCTGTTCCCGACCCGGGTGCGCTACGGCTCGCTGTCGATCGGCTTCAACGTCTCGGTGTCCCTGTTCGGCGGCACCACCCCGCTGGTGGTCACGGCCCTGATCGGCGCGACCGGCGACATGATGATGCCCGCCTACTACATGATGGCGGCGGCCGTGATCGGCGGTTTCGCGGTGTGGCGCATGGCCGAGTCGGCGGGCCGCCCGCTGCCGGGGTCGGCGCCCTCGCTGGAGGCCGAGGCGGCCGGGACACACCGGGAGAACGCCTGACGGGCGGCGGAGGCGCGGCGTATCTTCGTCAGCGGCACTAGTTAGGCTAGCTAACCAGCCGTACGGAAGGTACAGGTGCATGAGCGAGTCGCAGCTCTGGCAGAAGGTGGACGACTACTTCACCGGCCGCCTCCTGCCCGACGCCCCCGACGACGCCCTGGCGGCGGCCCTGCGCGACAGCGACGCCGCCGGGCTCCCGCCGATCGCCGTCTCGGCCCTGCAGGGCAAGCTGCTCCAGCTCCTCGCCCAGTTGCAGGGGGCCAGGAACATCCTGGAGATCGGCACGCTCGGCGGCTACAGCACCATCTGGCTGGGCCGCGCCCTCCCCGCCGACGGACGGCTGATCTCCCTGGAGTACGACCCCGGCCACGCCGAGGTCGCCGTCCGCAACATCGCCCGCGCGGGGCTCGACAAGCAGGTCGAGGTGCGGGTGGGCGCGGCGCTGGAGTCGCTGCCCCGGCTGGCCGACGAGAACCCGCCGCCGTTCGACGTGGTCTTCATCGACGCCGACAAGGTGAACAACCCGCACTACGTGGAGTGGGCGCTCAGGCTGACCAGCGCGGGCAGCCTGATCGTCCTCGACAACGTGGTACGCGGCGGCCGGGTGGCCGACCCGGACAACACCGACCCGGACGTGCTGGGCACCCGCGCCGCCCTCGACCTGATCGGCGGCCACCCCCGGCTGAGCGGTACGGCGATCCAGACGGTCGGCGCCAAGGACTACGACGGCTTCGCGCTGGCCCGGGTGCTGGCCTGAGCCCGTGCTCCCGGGCCGCGTGTCTCAGACCTCGTGGTAGAAGCCCACGTTGACGCTGCGCGGGGCGGTGCGGTCCTGGACGACGACCTCGCCGCTGCCGCCCCGGGGCAGCGCCACGGTGCCGCCGTAGGCGACCGGGTGGGCGTACTCGCCGATGGTCAGCCGGACCTCGGAGGACGGCTCGGGCAGGGAGCCGCGCAGCCAGGTCAGCTGCCAGGTCCCGTCCGGCGCGCACTGGAACTCCAGGTGGACCCGCGAGACGAACAGCCAGTCGTCCGGCGTGGAGAGCCGGCACAGGGACTTGTCCCGGCCCACCCGCAGCACGGTGCCCGGCTCGCTGGGCGCGTCGGCCATGAGCATGCCGGCCGTGGCACCCGCTTCCGCCGCGGACACCGCGGCCATGGTGAGTTCGAGCACGTGGGCTCCTCCTGAGACGTCCTGGCGGACCGGAGAGGCCCGGCCCCGCTGCCGCCGAATGATAAAACGCCCGGCTCCACGGCGTCCGGCACAATGGCCTCATGACCGAGCGAAAGCCACCCGGCGTCGACTTCGAGAGCTGGGTCGACAAGCAGATCCGCGACGCGGAGGCCCGCGGCGAGTTCGAGCAGCTGGCGGGGGTGGGCAAGCCGCTCCCCCGCGAGGTCGAGACCACCTACGACGAACTGTGGTGGGTCAAGCGGAAGATGGCCCGCGAGGGCTTCTCGGTGCTGCCGCCTGCGCTGGCCCTGCGCAAGGAGGCCGAGGACGCGCTGGAGGCGGCCCTCGCGGCGCCCTCGGAGCGGATCGTGCGGAAGATCCTCACGGAGATCAACGCGAAGATCAGCGACATGATGTTCAAGCCGCCGCCCGGCCCCCCGCTGGGCAAGAGGCCGTACGACGTCGAGGACGTCGTACGGCAGTGGCGGGAGCGCCGGGCGGCGGCGGGCGGGCCGGACGGCTCGGACGGCTCAGGCGTGTAGCAGTCGTTCCGCCAGCTCGCGGTAGTCCCGCAGGGCGAGCCGCAGTTGCTCGGTGTCGGTCGCGGACGCGGTGCCGCTCGTTTCGGCGCCGTCGGTCTGCCAGGACCGCCGCAGGGTACGGCGCCGCTCGGTCACCGCGTCCGTGAAACGCTCGGTGAGTTCCTCCAGCGCGCGATCGGCCTCCCGCACGGCGTCCCGCGGCGCGTCGACGAACCCGGCCACGGCGTGCTGCAACCGCGCCGTGAGCTCGTCGGTGTCGTCGAGCCGGAGGAGACGGGCGACGGGTGCCCGGTCGGCGTCGTGGTGCGTACCGGTGCCGGCGGGGGCGGGGGCGGTGGCGGTGGCGTCGGGCCTCGGGTGTGCGGCGGGCGGCGGGCTCTCGCCGCCGGGGGCTGTGCGGCCGGTTTCCTCACGGGCATCGAAGCCGCGGGCACCCGCGTCCGGGGCGTCGCCCTGAGCGTCGGGGGTGGTGCGGTGCCCCTCGACGGGCGGGGTGTCGCCGGGGCGTCGGGTCGCGTCGGTCATCGGTCAGCTCTCCTTCGCCTGGTGCCGGTGGAACAACGACGGTGTGCGGTGGCCGCGGCCGACGGCCGGGGACGTACGGTCGCCGTCCGCGCCGGCGCGGTGGCGTCCGGCCTCGTGCCGGGACGGGCGCACCAGTTCCTCGAACAGCGCGCGGGCCTCGACGACGGCCTCGCGCATCTCCTCCGTGCCCGCACCGGCGTCGTGCGCGCCGTTCGCGCGGGCCTGCGCCACCCGGTGCACGCGCCGGTAGCCCTCGACGTGGTGGGCGTGGTGCACGGACAGCGCGGCGAGCTGTTCCTCGTAGTGCCCGTCGGCGGGGAAGCCGCGGGCGGCGGCGAGTTCGGCGATCAGCCGGTCCGCCTCGGCGACCGCGTCGCGCGGCGCGTCGACGAACCGCTCCTGGACGGCCGTCCAGCGCACTTCGTACCTCTCCCGCTCGGCGGGCTCCAACGGCCGTACGCGCAGGTCGCCGTGGCGCTCCACGCGCTCGGCGAGCTCCCGCTCGGCGGCCTTGGTGTCCCCGTCGTGCCGGGCGACGGCACGGTCGTACTCGGGTCCGAAGCGCCGCTTCAGACCGGTGCCGTGCCGCGGGCCGCGGGCTCGCAGGGTCAGCACGGCCGCGGCGGCGACAACGACCGCGACAATCACGATCAACGCAATGATCAGGCCAGTGGACATGGATGCCTTCCGGGTTCTCGGCCGGACCGGCACTCCTCTCGAGCCGGTTCGTCCTCCGGGTTGCCCGAAGGTTCGCGCACAAACGGTTCGGGGCCGTCACGGTCCGCCACTGCTTATTCGCTTGCGGGCCGGCCGGGGGACCCGCCGAGAATGCGGGCATGGTGTGGACCGTGGCCCCGGAACCGTACGACTCCCCCGTCGCCGCCGCGCTGTGGCGGGCGTACTACACGGAGGTCAGCGACCGCTGGTACCTGCTGCACGAGGGGCGGCGGACCGCTCCCGAGGAACTGGAGCGGGAGATCGCCGCCGTGTCGGGGGCCGACCTCGCACCGCCGGAGGGTCTGCTGCTGGTCGCGCGGTACGCGGGTGAGCCGGCCGGCAGTGCGGGCGTCCGGCTGCCGGCCGGTACGACGGCCGAGCTGACCCGGGTGTTCCTGTACGCGGGGATGCGGGGCAGGGGCGGGGCGGCGCTGCTGGTGCGGGCCGCCGAGGACGCGGCCCGTGCCGCGGGCGCCACCCGGATGGTGCTGGACACGCGCGGGGACCTCGTCGAGGCGCGGGCGCTGTACGCCCGGCTCGGTTACACGGAGACCGGGCCGCACAACGCCGACCCGTACGCCGAGCACTGGTTCGCCAAGGAGCTGGGCTGAAGGGCTGAGCTGAGGGGCTGAGCTGAGGGGCTGGGTCGAGGACGCGCCTCACCCGGTCCGGGTCACCGCCCGTTCGTCGTGCGGGCGTTCGCTTTGGGAGCCGCACAGCTCGTCGTTCAGTTCGTGCACCAGCCGCACCAGGTCGGTCGGGCGGTCCGGCCCCCACCAGTCGCCGAGCAGCTCGGCCAGCGACTCCTCGCGGGCCCGCGCCAGCCGTTCCGTCACCTGGCGCCCCTCGTCGGTGAGCACCATGTCGAGGCCCCGGCGCACGGCGAGGTGCCGTATCTCCGCCTGGCGGGCGGCCTCGAGGACGACGTTCAGCGGGATGGGGCTGCGTTCGGCGAGCCGGGCCGGCTCCACCGAGCCGTGTTTCCTGATGCGCAGCAGCAGCCAGCTCGTCGCGGGCAGCAGGTCGTAGCCCGCGCGGTCGGTGATCTTCCGGTAGATCTCGCGGCGTCCCTCGCGGGTGCCGAGCACCGACAGCGCGCGGCACACCTCGTCGTACGAGGACCGCTCGACGGGGTTGCTGGCGAGCGTCTCGGTGACGTCGGGCGCGGTGACCGAGGCGCGCAGCCGGTCCTCCTTGAGGAACCAGGCCAGCGCGAACCCGAGGAGGGCGATGGGCACGGCGTACAGGAAGACGTCGGTGATGGCGGTGGCGTACGCGTCGAGCGCCGGCGGGCGCAGGGCGGGCGGCAGGGCGGCGATGCCGCGCGGGTCGGCCTCCAGGGAGTCGGCCGAGACGCCGGGCGGGAGCCGCGTTCCCCGGAAGGCGTCGGCGAGCTCGCTGCCGAGGCGGCTCGCGAAGATCGTGCCGAAGATGGCGACGCCGAACGAGGCGCCGATGGAGCGGAAGAAGGTCGCGCCGGAGGTGGCGACGCCGAGGTCCTCGTAGGGGACGGCGTTCTGCACGATCAGCACCAGGACCTGCATCACCAGGCCGAGTCCGAGGCCGAAGACGAAGAAGTAGGCGCTCATCTCGGCGGTGGAGCTGTCCGCGTCGAGCTGGTGGAGCAGCAGCAGTCCGAGGGTGGTGACGGCGGTGCCGGCGATCGGGAACACCTTCCAGCGGCCGGTGCGGCTGACGATCTGGCCGGAGCCGGTGGAGGACAGCAGCATGCCGGCCACCATCGGCAGCATGTGCACGCCGGACATGGTGGGGGTGACGCCTTGGACCACCTGGAGGAAGGTCGGCAGATAGGTCATCGCGCCGAACATGGCGAAGCCGATGATGAAGCTGATCACGGCGGAGAGCGTGAAGGTGCGCACCCGGAACAGCTTCAGCGGCAGCACCGGTTCGGCGGCCCGCCGCTCCACCGCCACGAAGGCCACGGCGAGCAGCGCGCCGAGCACCGCGAGCCCGATGATCTGCGGCGACGCCCACTCCCAGGTGGTGCCGCCGAGGGAGGCGACCAGCACCAGGCAGGTGGCGACGGAGGCGATGAGGAAGGTGCCGAGGTAGTCGATGACGTGCTTGGTCCGCCGGCGCGGGATGTGCAGCACCGCCGCGATCACGGCGAGCGCGACGATCCCGACGGGCAGGTTGATGTAGAACACCCAGCGCCAGCTCAGGTGCTGGGTGAACAGTCCGCCGAGCAGCGGTCCGAGGACGCTCGTCGCGCCGAACACCGCCCCGAACAGGCCCTGGTAGCGGCCGCGTTCGCGGGGCGGGACGAGGTCGCCGACGATCGCCATCGACAGCACGATCAGTCCGCCGCCGCCCAGGCCCTGGAGCGCGCGGAACGCGATGAGCTGGGGCATGTCCTGCGCCGCGCCGCACAGCGCCGAGCCCACCAGGAAGATCACGATGGCGGTCTGGAAGAGCTTCTTGCGCCCGTACTGGTCGCCGAGCTTGCCCCACAGCGGGGTCGCGGCGGTGGAGGCCAGCAGATACGCGGTGACCACCCAGGACAGGTGCTCCAGGCCGCCCAGTTCGCTGACGATGGTGGGCAGCGCGGTGGCGACGATGGTCTGGTCGAGGGCGGCGAGCAGCAGGCCGAGCAGCAGGGCGCCGATCGAGACCACGACGTTCCCGGACACGTGCTCCCGGTCGCCGCCGTCACGGCCGCCGGCGTCATGACCGCCGGCGTCACGGCCCGGTGGTCCGGCGCCGGGTGCGGGTCCCGCGTTGCTCACCCTCGGCGTCGTACGGCGCGCGTCCCCGGCCATGAAGACCTCCACAGAGAACTGGTTCCCTAGTCCATCGTGATCGGTGTGACCTGTTATGGCCTGTTGAGTCCTCCCGGAATTTTGGATTCCGGGGGCGCGCGGGCGGGACTGTGAAGAAGATCTGCATAATCTCTGGAGTTCGCGAGGGGAGGGACGAACACGTGGAACAGCCGAACGGAAACCCGTGCCCGGAGTGCGGCGCACCCAGAAACAGCGACAACACGCCGTCGTGCGCCTGCACCGTCCGCGCGTCCGACGCCCTGCGCGACGCCCGTACGGCGGAGGCGGCAGCCGCGGAGGACTTCGATCCGCTGCGCATACGGCCGTACGTCGAGCTGGACGGCGGGGCCGGGCGGAGTACGCCGGACGGGCCGACGGAGGCCGCCGGCGCGGCGGGGACGTCCGCTCCGGCCGCGGAGGAGCCCGGCGCCCCGGGGGCGGCCGACGAGACCATGCCCCTGCGCGCCGTCCCGGCGGAGGCGGCGCCCGGCGCGGCGGACTCGACGTCCGTCCTGCCGACGCCGCTGGCGCCCGGGACGGCCCGGCCGAACGCCACCGATCTGCACCTGTTCGACACCACGCGGCCCCTCGCGGCCGTCCCCGCCGCGCCCGGCCCGGCGCGCGCCGACGAGAACCCGCCGCGCCGGCGCCGCCGCGGGGCGCTGTTCGCGGTCGCCGGGGCCGTGGTCATCGTGGTGGGAGCGGCGGGATGGGCGAGCGGAGTGTTCTCCTACGAGACGCCGTCCCGGGACGACGCGGCGCCGAAGGACGTCAGGGCGAGCGTCCCGGACCCGTCGTCCTCCTCGCCCTCCGCGGAGCCGTCGACCAGCGCGTCCTCCGCCGCGCCGTCGTCGTCCGCCTCTCCGTCGGCCTCCCCGTCGGCGAGCGCGAGCGCGTCGGCCTCGCCGTCACCGTCGGCCTCCACCACGTCGGCGAGCCCGTCGACGTCCGCCGAACCGTCCTCGACCCCGACGACCACGGCACCGACCGACTCCGCCGAGGACACGGAGGAGGGCGAAGGCGACAGCACCGGCCCGGTGCTGCGCCGCGGCGACCGCGGTCCTGAGGTCTCCGAGCTCCAGCTCCGCCTGAGGGAGGTGTGGCTCTACAACGAAGACATCAACGGCCAGTTCAACCACCGCGTGGAGGAAGCCCTGCGCAATTTCCAGTGGCGTTGGGGCCTCCAGTCCGAACTGAGCGTCTACGGCCCGGAAACCCGGGCCCGCCTGGAGGCGGAAACCCAGGAGCCGTAACGCCCCTGCACCCGCGCAGGGCCACACCGGCCCGCACGACGCCCACGGCAGGCGGGAGAGCACCCGGCCCGCCGCCCTGCGAAGCCTCGGAAGCCGCTGCGGACGAGGCCCGCGCGGGCCACAACCGGCCCACACGGCGTCCACGGCAACGGGGAGAGCACCCGGCCCGCCGCCCCACAGAGCCTCGAAGGCCACTACGGACGGGGGCCACGCAGCGTCCACAGCGACCGGGAGAGCACCCGGCCCGCCGCCCCACGGGGCCTCGGAAGCCGCTGCGGACAGGGCTCGCGCGGGGCGGCAACCGGGCCGGAACCACACCGGACCGCACGGCGCCCGCGGCAACCGGAAGGGGCTCCGCGAAGCCTCGGAAGCCGCTGCGGAGCAGGCCCGTGCGCGTCGCGGTCGCCCGCGCCCCGGGTCGTATCGCGACCGGGCACGTCGGGTGGATCGGGTACGGGCCGCGCCCCGGACGCGCCCGGAGCCGGAAGCCCGGGCCGTGAGGGCACGGCCCCCTGAGACCTACTCCGTGATGTGCAACCGGATCGTGCCGTCGGCCGCCGCCTCCACCCGTACCTGCGTCAGGTCGCGTACGAGCGCGTCCGGGGTGTGGAAGCCGGCCCGGGGGCCGATTCCCACGACCCGCATCCCCGCCGCGCGGCCCGCGGCGATACCCGCGCCGGAGTCCTCGAAGACCACGCAGTCGGCCGGGTCGACGCCCAGTTCCGCCGCGCCCTTCAGGAAGCCCTCGGGGTCGGGCTTGCTCGCGCCGACGGACTCCGCCGTCACCCGCACGTCGGGCTGCTCGAGGCCGGCGGCGGCCATCCGCGCCGTCGACAGGGCGACGTCGGCGGAGGTCACGAGCGCGTGCGGCAGCCCCTTCAGGGAGGTGAGGAACGCGCGGGCGCCCGGCACCTCGACGACGCCCTCGGTGTCCGCGGTCTCCTCGGCGAGCATGCGGGCGTTGTCGGCGTGGTTCTGTTCCATCGGGCGGCCGGGCAGCAGCAGGGCCATCGAGGCGTATCCCTGGCGCCCGTGCACGACCTTCATGACCTCGTCGCCGTCGAGCCCGTTCCGGTCGGCCCAGCGCCGCCAGACGCGTTCGACGGAGGCGTCGGAGTTGACGAGGGTGCCGTCCATGTCCAGCAGGAGGGCGCGGGCGGTGAGTACGGCGGTGGCCGTCATCGGCAGCTCCAAGGCGCGGAGGAGGGGGCTTCGGGCGGGGTGGCCCGGGGGACAGAGTGACCCCGCCCGCCGGTCAGGGGAAACGGGCGGGAGCCACTTTGTTCATCCACGGTACAAAACAAACCCGGCATCCCGCCACCTCCTTCGCCGACCGTTCACCGAGGTTTCGGCCCGCCGTCACCGCGCGAGGCCCGCGCGGCGGGGCCTCACCCGGCGATCGCCTCCCACAGGCTCCACACGCCAAGACCCAGCATCAGCAGCGCCGCGATCTGCGTGATCAGCTTGAGCGGAACCCGCTTCATCAGCGCCTTTCCGCCGACGATGCCGAGCCCGGCGACCGCCCACAGCGCGAGCACCGCGCCCAGGCCGACGGAGAGCGGGTCGTCGTAGCGGGCGGCGAGGTTGGCCGTCATGATCTGCGTCAGATCGCCGAACTCGGCGACCAGGATCAGCATGAACCCGGCCCCGGAGACCTTCCAGAAGGACTGGTTCTCCGGCTTGCGGACCTCCTCCTCGTCCTCGCCCTTCTTCATCAGCAGCACCGCCGCGCCGCCCAGGAAGAGCACACCGGTGATCGCGTGCACGATCTGCTGCGGCAGCAGCGTGAGCACGCTTCCGGCCGCGACCGCCAGCACGACGTGCAGCGCGAAGGCGGCGGCGACACCGGCGAAGACGTAGGAGGCGCGGTAGCGGGTGCCGAGGACGAGGCCGGCGAGCGCGGTCTTGTCCGGCAGTTCGGCGAGGAAGACGACGCCGAAGACGACGGCCGTCACGGTCAGACTGATCAACGGTTCCTCAATCGGTCGGGACTGCCCCACCGAGAGTGCTGCGCGATTCCACGGGACACCTCGGCACGGCAGCACACGCGGCACCCGTGCCGTACGGCACGGGCGTGCACTGCTTGCCGAAGGTCTCGCTGGGCGGCCTCGCGTCACGAGGCCCGCCTCCGGGCGCCGGCTCAGGCGAGCTGAGCAGTATGTCGACGGTCCGGCGAAGAGCTACTCCCCTTCTGCGCCGTCCATGGTACGCGAGGTCCGCGCCGGACCTCGTACGCGGAAATTTCACGCCTGAACCATAGACGTGTCATGCACGCGTCATTAGCTTCTTACCGGATCCACCCCTCCCGGCCACCCGGCGTGCCGAGCATTCCCCTGTCCGCACGTCAACGGCCCCACCCCACAAGGGAGTTCGCATGCCGAAGTTCTACGCGCGTCGACAGCTCAGCATAGTCGCGGCGCTCACCGGACTCATAGCCTCCGTCGGCCTGTTCAACGGACCGACCGCCTCCGCCGCCCTCCCCACCCCGGTCAGCGCCGCCACCGCCCGCGGCTACCTCGCCGCCCTCGACGTACGCACCGAGGACCGCACCGGCTACGACCGCGACCTCTTCCCGCACTGGATCACCCAGTCCGGCACCTGCAACACCCGCGAGACCGTCCTCAAGCGCGACGGCTCGGGCGTGGTCACCGACTCCTCCTGCGCCGCCACCCGCGGAAGCTGGTACTCCCCGTACGACGGCGCCACCTGGTCCGCCGCCTCCGACGTCGACATCGACCACCTGGTCCCGCTCGCCGAGGCCTGGGACTCTGGCGCCGACTCCTGGTCCACCTCGCGCCGCCAGTCCTTCGCCAACGACCTGACCCGCCCGCAGCTCCTCGCCGTCACGGACAACGTCAACCAGTCCAAGGGCGACCAGGACCCGGCCACCTGGATGCCGTCGCGCTCGGCCTACCGCTGCACCTACGTCCGCGCCTGGGTCCAGGTGAAGTACTACTACGACCTGTCGGTCGACTCCGCCGAGAAGTCGGCCCTGCAGAACCACCTCGCGAGCTGCTGAGACGGACCCGCGAACCGCCGAGACGAATTGCCGGGTGCGCAAATCTCCCCGGCGGCCTCCGTCGCTGCGTACCGTACGGGGCGACGGAGGAAGGGGTCACCATGGCCGGACTGCGGCTCGGACCACTGCTGAGGTACATCGACGGCTCGTCCGCCACCCTCTGGGTCGAGACCGGCCACCCGGGCACCGTCGAGGTGCGCTGCGCGGACGGGACCGGCGGGACGGCCGGCACCTTCCGCGTCGCCGGTCACCACTACGCGCTCGTCCACGTCACCGGCCTCGCACCGGGCACGGCCACCCCGTACGAGGTCTTCCTGGACGAGACCCGGGTGTGGCCGCCGGCCGAGGACCCCTTCCCGTCGCTCCCGCCGTCCGTCATCCCCACCCCGGGACCGGACGACCGCATGCGCATCGCGTTCGGCTCCTGCCGCTGGGCCTCGCCGCCCACCGGGGAGCCCGACCCGGTCGGCCCGGACGCCCTGGACGCCCTGGCGAAGCGCATCGCCGCCGACCCGGACGGCGAACGCCCCGACGTCCTGCTGCTCCTCGGCGATCAGGTGTACGCCGACGAGACCTCCGACGCCACCCGCGAGTGGCTCGCCGCCCGCCGCGACCTGGACGAGCCCCCGGGCGGCCAGGTGGCGGACTACGAGGAGTACACCCACCTCTACTACGAGTCCTGGCTCGACCCGCAGGTGCGCTGGCTGCTGTCCACCGTGCCCACCTGCATGATCTTCGACGACCACGACGTGATCGACGACTGGAACACCTCCGCCTCCTGGGTCTCCGACATGCGCGCCACGTCGTGGTGGCGCGAGCGGGTGCTCAGCGGCCTGATGTCGTACTGGGTCCACCAGCACCTGGGCAACCTCTCCCCCGCCGAACTGGAGGCCGACCCGCTGTACGCGTCCGTCCGGGCGGCCGACGACGGCACCGACGCGCTGCGCGCCTTCGCCTCCATGGCCGAGGCGGACGCGGCCACCGTGCGCTGGAGCTACCGGCGCGACTTCGGCCGGGTGCGCCTGGTGATGGTGGACAGCCGCGCGGCCCGCGTCCTGGAGGAGGGCCGGCGCTCCATGCTCGACGCGGCCGAGGCCGACTGGCTGCGCGAACAGGCCCTGGAGGAGCGCGGTTCCTACGACCACCTGCTCATCGGCACGTCCCTGCCCTGGCTGCTGCCCCATCTGGTGCACGACGTCGAGGCGTGGAGTTCCGTGCTGTGCCGGGGCGACAAGGGCGCCCGCTGGGCGCGGCTCGGGGAGAAGCTGCGGCGCGGGGCGGACCTGGAGCACTGGGCGGCCTTCCCGGAGTCGTTCGGCGACCTGGCGGAGCTGATCGCCGAGGCCGGTACGGGGCCGGATGCGCCGGCGACGGTGTGCGTGCTCTCCGGGGACGTCCACCACGCCTATGTCGCCGAGCCGAGCTGGCCGGACGGCACCGGCCCGGACTCCCGGGTGGTGCAGCTGACCTGCTCGCCGGTCCACAACTCCATTCCGCTGTCGATGAGGCTCGGCTTCCGCGTGGGCTGGGGCGGGGCCGCCCGGCTCCTCGGCCGCCTGTTCGCGCGGCACGGCCGCCTCGGCCCGCCGCCGGTCACCTGGCGCAAAACGGGCGGGCCCTGGTTCGGCAACCAGCTCATGACGCTGACGACACAGGGGCGTTCGGCGGTGCTGCGCCTTGAGCACGCGCAGCAGGAGGAGACCGGGACGCGGCTCAGGAGCGTGGCGGAGACCCGGCTGAGCCGGTGAGGAACGGAACCTGTGAGTCGCCTGTGAACCATGGTGCGGATTCGGTCACGCCGATGGTCATGGCGGCGGGGCGAACGCCGTATTGACCGGCGGGTGCGGGCGCCTGAACAGTCGAATCAGGACAAACCCAAGGGCTAAATGTTGAACTTGCAAGTATGAGTTAGGGACACCTAACGTGGGGAGTCGACTCGGTTCCGTCCCCTGGACCGGCCCCACCCGGGGCCGGCCTGACCGAAGGAGACCCCCCACATGACCGGACGCCTCAACAGCGCCCAGCCATATGCCCTGGGCATGTTCCGCATCGTCGTCGGACTGCTCTTCGCCTGCCACGGCGCCGTGGACCTGCTCGGCCTGCTCGGCGGCGCGGACGGCAACGGCGGCACCGTCGAGACCGGCACCTGGCCCGGCTGGTACGCGGCCCTGATCGAACTCGTCGGCGGCACCCTGGTCCTGCTCGGCCTCGGCACCCGCGCCGCCGCGTTCATCTCGTCCGGCGCGATGGCCTACGCGTACTTCAAGGTCCACCAGCCCCAGGCCCTGTGGCCGATAGAGAACAGCGGCGAGGGCGCGGCCATGTACTGCTGGGCCATGTTCCTGCTGGTGTTCACCGGCTCCGGAGCGCTCGGCCTAGACCGCCTGTTCACCAAGCACTCGTCGGCGAACGGCGAACGGGAGGCGGAACGGACCCCGGTGACGGCCTGACCGTCCTCCCCACGGGCGCGCACGAGCGCACGGGGCGTACGAGCCCACGGGGCGCACGGGTGCCCTCCCCGCGCAAAGGGGGGAGGGCACCCTTCCCCTTTGCGCGGGGAAAGAGAAAGGGAACGTCGGGCGCCGACCGCACGAACCCCCCGTGACCTTTCTGTCACTCACCGGGCGTACGCTGTATGGCTGTCATCGGCCACTCCTGCCACTCCTGCCGCTCCCCGCGTCAGCGCGGCACGGCGCGGCCCTGCGGGGGAGCCACGGGGAGTTCGGGTGGAAAGTCTGGGGTCGCTGGTCGGCAGCCCATGGATCTATGCGGTGGTGGCCCTCTCGGTCCTGCTCGACGTGTTCCTCCCGGTCCTGCCGAGCGGAGTACTGGTGATCACCGCGGCCACGGCGGCGGCCGCGGGCACGGCGACCGACGTGCCCGACATCCTGGTGCTGACGCTGTGCGCCGCCACCGCCTCCGTCCTGGGCGACCTGGTGGCCTACCGCCTCGCCTGGCGCGGCGGCGCCCGGCTGGACAGGGCGATCGCCCGTTCGCGGCGGCTGAAGAGCGCGCAGGAACGTCTCGGCGCGGCGCTCGCCCGGGGCGGCGGCGCGCTGGTCGTCCTCGCCCGCTTCGCCCCGGCCGGACGCTCGGTGGTCTCCCTCGGCGCCGGCGCCGCACGCCACCGCGCCCGCGACTTCCTCCCCTGGTCCGCCCTGGCCGGGCTGTCCTGGGCCACGTACAGCGTGGCCCTCGGCTACTTCGGCGCCCACTGGCTGGGCGCGACCTGGCTGGCCACGGCGGTATCGGTGGGCGCACTGTTCGCAGCGGGCGCAGGCGCGGGCTACCTGATGCGCCGCCGCCCACGCCCTTCGGAAGCCTCATAGCCCCCAACCGCGAGCACTCGCACCGCTGGGGCAGCACCCGTCCACCCAGCTGCGGGCAGTCGTGCCGCTGGGGCGGCACGGGTGGGCGCAGCGGCACCCCGCAAACGCCGGGCCGCGCAACACCCCCCGCCCAGCCCTGACACCGGCACCGGCACCGGCACCGGCACCGGCACCGGCAAGGCCCTACCCCGCCGCCCGCCGCGCCGCGCCCCCACGCACCTCCAGCCCGTCCAGCAACTCGGCCGTCGCCAAGGCAACCGCCTCCACCGCCCGTTCGAACACCTCACGGTTATGGGCGGCCGGCGCCCGAAACCCGGACACCTTCCTCACGTACTGCAGGGCGGCAGCCCTGATCTCCTCTTCCGTGGCCTCCTCGGGCTGCACGGGCGGACGCAGGGTCTTGATACTCCGGCACATGCCCTCAGTCTGACGCGCCCTCTTGGTAACTCGCTACCCAAAATCGAACAGGCGTATCATTGGGCCGTGGCTGCGACCTACGATTTTCCGAGTGACCTCCTCGCCGGTCAGGAGGAACTGCGACAGGTCCAGGGCGAGTTGTCCGCCCTGCTGAAGCGGCTCCCCTGGTCGGTCGAGCCCCTCGACGGCTTCAGCGACGACAACGGCTGGCGCAAGATCGAGCGCCCCGCCTCACCCGGCTGGACCGCCGACGAACAGGCCGAGGTGGAGAAGCTCCGGCAGCGGGAACACGAGCTCGCGGTGTTCGTCAGCACCCACCGCTACTGGGCCGAACTCACCGGCGCCGACCGCATGCACGCCCGCTCCCGGCTCAAGCACGCCCGCGAGGACACTAAGGAGCCTTCGTAGGACGGGCGGAATGACCAGACCGGACCGGGGAGGCACAACGACAAGGGCCCCCGGAGCAACTCCGGAGGCCCTGTGTCCCGGTGGGCGCGGACGGTTTCGAACCGCCGACATCCTGCTTGTAAGGCAGGCGCTCTACCCCTGAGCTACGCACCCGGGACCCGGGCCGTGCGCCCAGGTCGAGTCGACAGCCTACATGGCCGGGGGCACGGACCGGCACACCCCACCGGCGATCACCGGGGGATATCCCCACCCCGGATCCGCCAGCCGCCCGGATCCCCCCGCGGGCTCCCCGTCCGTACGGTCGAAGAGCGCCCGGACACCGCCGGTGAGCGCCACCGTCCGTCCCAGGGGGAGACCGTCATGACCCGCACCACCACCCGTACCGCCCGGATCACCGGCCCCGCCTCCGGCCGCCGTGCCGCGTGGACCCGCGCCCTCGCCCTCGCCGGGTCCACCGTGGTGATCGTCGCGGGCGTGAGCGCCTGCGGGGCGTCGGCCTCCGACGACGACGAACCCGACCACAGGTCCTTCGGCCTGCCCGGCAGGACCCTCACCATCGACTCCGACGACTCCGCCCTCGAGATCGTCGCCTCGGACGAGAACCCCTCGGGCAAGATCGGGGTCACCCGGTGGTTCCAGGGCACCGTCGCCATCGGCACGGACCCGGAGGTCACCTGGTCCATGGACGGCGACCGGCTGGTGCTGCGGGAGAAGTGCTCCGGGATCGTCGCCGACTGCTCCACCAAGCACCGCATCGAAGTGCCCCGCGGCGTCTCCGTCAAGGTCGAGGAGAAGGACGGCAGCGTGCGGGCGCGGGGCTTCCGCGACGCGCTGAGCATCCGTACGACGGACGGTTCGGTCCGTGTCACGGACTCCACCGGGCCGCTGGAACTGCGCACCGGTGACGGGTCCGTGCGCGCGGAGGTCTCCTCCCGTACGGTGCGCACCCACAGCGGTGACGGCTCGGTCCACCTCGAACTGGCCGCCGTACCCGACCTGGTGGACTCCCGCAGCGGCGACGGTTCCCTGACGATCGACCTGCCGCGGGCCTCCTACCGCGTGGACACCGAGACCGGTGACGGCGCCGAGGACGTGTCCGTGCCCCGCGACGACTCCAGCTCCCACGTGGTGACCGCACGCACCGGCGACGGCAAACTCACCGTCCGCACGGCGAACTGACCGACCCGTGTCTTCGTCCTCTACCGGTGGGAGAATGACATCGGGCAGGGCGAACGACAGTACGGGAGAGGGATGTGACGGCGACACCAGCGCAGCCGTACTCGCCGTCGGAGCCGCGCGTGCCTCGCGTGCGTCGTGCCGTGCCTCCTCCGCCTCCTCTTCCTCCGCGGCCGGGTGTCCGCCGGGCCCGCGGCGCGCTGCGGGACGTGCTCGCTCTCGTGGGGATGCCGCTGGTCGCGGCGCTGGTGCTGCCCGCCGCGTTCGCCGGGGGCGGGACGCGGCGCTGGTTCGGCGGGCGGGCCGAGAACCAGCGGGCCGAGGCACAGGCCGCCAAGGACGCGGCGGCCGCCGCCTTCTACGAACTCGACACCGCCCAGCGCGACCTGCGGATCTCCATCGAGACGATCACCGCGGTCGACGACTCCCCCGCCGCCCGCCGCGCCGTCGCCGACTTCGAGGCGCTCGGCCGGCGCATCGACGAGGCCAGCCACCGGTACATCAGCGCCGTCGACGCCCATGACCTGGACCGCGACGACCTGGAGGCCTCGGCCGCCTCCCAGGCCCGCGACCGGCTGACCGCCGCCAAGGACGAGCTCGGCCGGGTCAAGCAGGAGCTGGACCGGTTCACCGACGGGCTCGACTCCCTCCTCGGCAAGGCCGAGACCCAGCTCGCCCGGCTCGCGCCCGCCGTCGAACGCGCCCGGCAGACGCTGCTCGCCGCCTCGAACGCCCTCGACACCGCACGCGGATCGGGCCTGAGGGCCGACGACCTCGCCGCCCGGCTCGCCGCGCTCTCCCCGGAGCTGACCAAGCTGAACCAGGGCGCGGGGCAGCACGGCGTGCCGGGGACCCTGGAGCGGGCCGAGCGGGTCACGCGCGAGGCCGAGGCGGTCCGTGTCGAAGCCGACCGGCTGCCGGAACGGGCCGCCGAGATCGACCACCGGCTGGTCTCCCTGCGCACCCGCGCCCAGGCCCTCACCACCCGCTCCGAACAGGTCGAACCCGTCCTCAGCGAACTGCGCCGACGCTTCACCGCCGCCTGCTGGCAGGACCTGCAGCACGTCCCCGACGTCGCCTCGGAGAACGTGGGCCGGGCGGAAGCGAGACTCGCCGAGGCCCGGGCGGCCCGCGAGGAGCAGCGCTGGGCGGACGCGACCGCTCTGCTGTCGACCGCACGGGCGCTGCTGAACACGACCGACGAGGCGGTGTCGGCCGCCGGTGACCGGCTGCGGCGGCTGAACGCGGTGCAGAAGGACCCCGGGCAGGAGATCGAACGCACCCGGTTCGCCATCCGGGACGCCCAGCGTCTGGCCATGGCCGGCCGCAACACCCCCGACCCGCGCCACGCCCGCCCCCTGGACGACTCCGTGGCCCGTCTGGAGCGGGCCGTCGCCGGACTGGAGGGCCGCCATCCCGACTACTGGCACTTCCTGACGGAGACGGAGGAGGTACGGGCGACGGTGAGCCGTGTGGTGGCCCGGATCCGGGAGGAACGCGGCGGCTCCGCCCACTGACCGTCACAGGGCCGGCCGAGCCGGTTAACCTGTGCCCATGCCTCGCTACGAGTACCGCTGCCGGACCTGCGGCGACACCTTCGAACTGAGCCGCCCCATGGCGGAGTCCTCCGCGCCCGCGGCCTGCCCGGCGGGTCACGACGACACGGTCAAGCTCCTCTCCACGGTCGCGGTGGCCGGTACCGCCGCGGCCCCGGCTCCCCGCGCGGGCGGCGGTGGCGGCGGCTGCTGCGGTGGCGGCTGCTGCGGCTGATCCCCGCCGAGGGCCACGGCACCGGACGCCGGCCGCACGCCGGCCGCACGTCAGCTGCCGAGGTAGCGCAGCACCGCGAGCACCCTGCGTGAATAGCCCTCACCCCCTGTCAGTCCGAGCTTGTCGAAGATCGCGTTGGTGTGTTTCTCCACCGCGCTCTGCGAGATGTGCAGCCGCCGCGCGATGGCGGCGTTGGTGTGCCCCTGCGCCATCTCGGCCAGCACCGCCTGCTCCCTCGCGGTGAGGCGGGCGAGCGGGTCGGTGTGGGTCGTGCGGCCGAGCAGCTGCCGTACGACCTCCGGGTCGAAGGCGGCGCGTCCCTGCGCCACCCGCTCCAGGGCGTCCAGGAACTCGTCGACCTGGACGACACGGTCCTTGAGCAGATAGCCGACTCCTTCCGACTCACCGGTCAGCAGCTCGGTCGCGTACCGCTTCTCCACGTACTGCGAGAGCACCAGCACCCCCACGGACGGCCAGCGCCGGCGGATCTCCAGGGCCGCGCGCAGTCCTTCGTCGGTGTGCGTGGGCGGCATCCGCACATCGGCGACCACCACGTCCGGCGGGTCCTCGGCGACCGCCCGCAGCAGCAGTTCCGCGTTGCCGACCGCGGCCAGCACCTGATGTCCCTCCTCCGCCAGCAGCCGTACCAGGCCCTCTCTGAGCAGGGTGGAGTCCTCGGCCAGGATCAGGCGCATGGCAGCTCCGCGGTCACCAGGGTCGGCCCGCCCGGCGGACTGCGCACCTCCAGACGACCGTCGAGTGCGGCAACCCGGCGGGCGAGGCCGAACAGTCCGCTGCCCGTCGCGTTCGCACCGCCCTTGCCGTCGTCCTCGACACTCACGTACAACGCTCCTTCCTTCGATCCGACCTCGACCACTATCCGGGTCGGTGTCGCGTGCTTCACCGCGTTGGTGACGGCCTCGCAGACGACGAAGTAGACGACCGTCCCCACCGCCCGCTCGGGCTCCCCGGCGAGCCCGTACTCCACCCGTACCGGGACGGAGGCCCGCTCGGCCACCGTCTCCAGCGCCGCCCGCAGTCCTGCCTCGTCCAGCGTGGTGGGGTAGATCCGCCACGCCACCTCGCGCAGGTCGTCCAGGGCCTGCCGGCTCTCCCCGTGGGCCTGGCGCAGCAGCCGGTCCGTGCGGGCCGGGTCCTCGCTGCGCAGGGCGCGGCCGAGCAGCATGCCGAGCGCGACCAGACGCTGCTGCACTCCGTCGTGCAGGTCCCGCTCGATGCGCCGCCGCTCGTCGTTCACCGCGTCGACCACGGCCGCGCGGCTCGCGGACAGTTCGGCGATGCGCCGCTCCAGCGCGTCCTGGTGGCGGGGGCCCAGCAGGCGGCGGGCCAGCTTCCCCTCCAGCTCGGCCACGGCGAGTATCCCCTGCACGGCGAGGAAGAGCAGGAAGAGGCCGCCGAGGGACGTGTAGACGATCGACGCGGTGTTGCGTATGTCGTCGACCAGCAGCCAGAGGTACAGCCACGACGTGCCGTACCCGAGGCCGATCGCCACCGAGAGCATCACCACCGCGCCCAGGACACCCAGGGTCCAGCGGCAGGCCAGGTACCCCAGGGCCTGCGTGTCCTCGTACGCGGGTGAGGTGTGTGCTCTCAGCCATGTCCGCAGCCGGGTGCGGTTCAGTTCCGTCAGGCTCCGCGCGCCCGCGAGGACCGGGCGGAGCACGGCGCGACGGCCGCGCGGCCAGGCCACGACGAGCAGGAGGAGCAGGCCGGCCAGGAGTGTGTAGAGCAGCTCGACGACGGCCGCGGCGGCGCCCCAGATCAGCCCCACCGCGCACCGCGTCACGCGCCGCACCATGTCTCGCATGATCGCGAGGCTAGTCGTACGCGGCATGGGAACACACTGCGGAAAACCGCAATTGCGGCTGCGGAGTACCACAGGGCATCGTGCGGCTTTCCTCAGCGTTCCTTCAGCTCCGGTTCTCTAGCGTGGCAGGCATGACAGCCATCGCAGCGCACACGATCACAGCGGCAGCGGACGGGAGTGCCGGACCGCAGTGGGTCAACGACCTCATGGACGCCATGGGCGCCCCCGGGGCCGGCCTCGCCATCGCGCTGGAGAACCTCTTCCCTCCCATCCCCAGCGAGGTGATCCTGCCGCTGGCGGGGTTCGCCGCGAGCAGTGGGCGGATGGGTCTGCTCGCCGTGCTGCTGTGGACGACCGCCGGCTCGGTGATCGGTGCGCTCGCGCTGTACGGAGTGGGCGCGCTGCTCGGCCGGGACCGGACGGTGGCGATAGCGGAGCGGCTGCCGCTGGTGAAGGTCGCGGACATCGAGAGGACGGAGGCCTGGTTCCTGCGGCACGGGCCGAAGGCGGTGTTCCTCGGCCGGATGATTCCGCTCTTCCGCAGTTTCATATCGGTGCCGGCCGGTGTGGAGCGCATGCGGCTGCCGCTGTTCCTCGGTCTGACCACGCTGGGCAGCGCGATCTGGAACACCGTGTTCGTGCTCGCGGGGTATGCGCTGGGGGACAACTGGGAGCAGGTGTCGACCATCGTGTCGGCGTACTCGAAGGTGGTCCTCGGCGTGGCCGCGCTGGCCTTGGTGGCGTTCGTGGTCCTGCGGATGCTGCGCTCGGGCGACGGCCGCCGCCGTCGGCGGGACGGGCGAGCCGGCACGGACCGGATACGCCCGTCGCACCCGGCCGCCGGTGCCGATCACGCCGGCGGGGACGCACCCGCCCACGGGTACGACTCCGCCGACACGATGAGCCTGCGACGCCACCGCTGACGCCCCGGCCGCACGGCCTCCCGGTCGTACGGTCTCACCGAGGTGAGCGCACCGTCTGCAGGAACTCGCGCAGGATGCGCTCGCCGGCCAGGACTCCCCGCTCGGGGAGGGCCCTGATCGCGGGGGCCGTCCATTCGGCGTCGGCGAGTTCGCCGTGGCCGGGGCGCCAGCTCCGGTCGGCGGCGAGGAGCAGGTCGGCGTCGAGGAGGGAGTCGCCGGCGGCGAGGGTGAGATCGGCTCCGGTGCGGCGGGCGACCTCGCGCATGGCCGCGCTCTTGGTGAGGGGCCCCGGCACGGCGTAGATCTTGCGGCCCTGGAGGGACACGGTCCAGCCGCGGTTCTCCGCCCACTCCCCGAGTTCCTTCACCCACTCCTCGCGCAGCAGTTCCCGCTCGACGACGAGGTAGGCGAAGAGGTCCTCGGCGACCCGGTGCTTGCGCACCCAGACCGGGTCGGCGGTCCGCAGCAGATGGTCCTGCACCTCGGACAGCGGGGCGCACTCGTCGGCCAGCCGGGCGAGCACCCGGGCGTGCCAGTCCCGGTCGGACACGCCGTCGACGAGGAGGTGCCCGCCGTTGGCGCAGATCGCGTAGGTCGGCGGCGGGCCGGGGAGGTTGATGCGCTGGTACTGCTTGCGGGTGCGGGTCGTCGTGGGGACGAACACGGCCTCGTCGCCGAGGTCGGTGAGGAGCTGTGCCGCCGTCTCCGTCATATAGGACAGGGGCTTGCTCTCGTGGACCTCCACGCACAGCAGCCGGGGTGCCCGTGCGTCCGGCATGGTCAGGGCGAGGGCGGCGGCGGAGTAGATGAGTGTGCGGTCGAGGTCGCTGGCGACGATGACGGGCATCAGCGGGTCACCGCCTTGCCGTCGGCGCCGGTGGCGCCGCGGGTGTAGCGGGGGTGGATCAGTCCGACGCAGGTGTAGGGGAGTCCGTCGACCTCTTCGACGGGGACGCCCCGCTGCTGGGCGAGGAGGCGTACATGGTCGAGGTCGCTGCCGGCTCCGGCTCGGGCGAGCACCTTCCAGGGCACCCGGCGCAGCAGCACCCGGGTGGTCTCGCCGACGCCGGGCTTGACGAGGTTCACGTCGTGGATGCCGTACTCCTCGCTGATGCGTTCGACCGCCGCCCAGCCCTCCCAGGTGGGGGTGCGGTCGGTGGAGAGGAGTTCCTTGGCCTGGGCGCAGGCGGCGTCGGTGACCTCCGGGAAGCGGGCGGAGACGGCGTCCAGGAAGGCCACCGAGAGGTCCGCGCCGGCGAGTTCGCGGTAGAACTTGGCGCCGTGGAAGTCGTGCGGGCCGACCAGGTCGGCGCGGAGAACGGTGCGTGAGATCAGGCCTGACACCGTGGAGTTGAGGCAGGCGGAGGGGATCAGATAGTCCTCGCGGGTGCCGTAGGTGCGGACGCAGGAGCCGGGGTCGGCCAGGACCGCGATCTCCGGGTCGAAGCCGGTGACGCCCTCGGTCTTCTCGAACTCCTCGACGGCCTGGGCGAGTTCGCGGGTGATGGCGCCCTTGCCGGTCCAGCCGTCGACGAAGACCACGTCCCGGGGGTCGTGGTGGGCGGCCAGCCAGCGCAGCGCGGTGGCGTCGATGCCCCGGCCGCGGACGATCGAAACAGCGTAGTGAGGGAGGGCGAGATGGTGGCGGTACTGCGCCCAGCGGCGCATCAGGATGCCCACGGGGGTGCCCGCGCGGGCCAGGGAGACGAGCACCGGGCGGGGAGACCGTTCGGCGAGCACGGTCTCGGTGACCACGCCCACCGCGTGGGCCAGGCGGGCCGCCGACTCGTTCAGGGCCGCGTGGAACAGTTCCTGGTACCGCTCGCTCGGCTGGTACTCCACGGGCAGCGACTCCGCGTAGTGGGCGCCGCCGCTCTGGATGGCCTCCTCGCGCTCCTCGGTCGGCGCCTCCAGCGTCACGTCCGAGAGGTCCTGGAGCAGCCAGCCGACCTCCTCGGGCGCGTACGAGGAGAAGGCGGGGCCTCTGAGGGGCTCGGGCAGCATGGTGGCGGGCCTTTCGGGGGCGTCCGGTCGGGCGTCCTGGGCTGCGGGTACGTAGGACGGTACGACCGCGAGGAGGACCTGCGGGGTGTGCGCGGCGAGCCGGGCGAGCAGGCCGTCGGGCGCGTGCAGTGCGGGGGTGTCGGCGGCCGAGTCGACGACGGCGACGACGGTGTCGAAGCCGCCGCCGGCGACGTTGTAGGCGTAGCGCTCGCCGGGGCCGTCGGCGGGGTCGTCGTGGGCGGGGAAGACCAGGCGGGTGCGTATCGCATAGCCGGGGTCGTCGACGGCGAGGACGGGCGAGCGGGTGGTGGTGGAGAAACGCACGTCGGCGCGGACGGTCCGCTCCAGCTCGTCCGCCAGGCGCAGCGGGGCGTACATCAGCTCCTCGAAGCCGAGGACGAGGACGCGGTGCGCGTCATCGGGGAGTGCCTTCGCGAGGCGGGCCGCCATGCCGGGGAGTGCGTGTTCGAGGCGGGCTCGGTGCGTGGGGGTGAAGCCGTGGCGGCCGCCGTCGGGGAGGCCGTCCGGCCAGCGCAGGTCCACTCGTGTGGTGCGCTCGTCGTTCGGGTGCGGGCCGGTTGTGGCCGGTCGCGCCCGCGCGGCGGCAGCCGCGGTTTCGACTGCGCCCCGCGCCCCCGGGGGGTTTGTCCGGGCGTCGGCTTCCGGGCTCGGGGGGCGGGCATCTCCCTCGAGGGGCGCGGGGAACCGCGCGGCCGGCCCCGACGCAGCCGCGGACGCCCGGCCACTCCCCGCGGCACTCTCGTACCGCGCCACCAGGGACTGCCCCTTCTCAAGGACGCCGTCAGGCAACCGCACCGTGCCCGACGCGGTCGTCACCAGGTCGATGCGTGCCCCGATCTCGCGGGCGAACCCGTCCAGCCGTCCGGCGTCCGCGGGCGACCGCATGTCGACGAGGGCGACCACGACGTACCGCCCCCGCGGATACCGCGCGTGAAGATCCCGGACGGTGTTCAGCACCGTGTTCCCCGTGGAGAACTCGTCGTCGACCAGGACCAGCGGGCCGTCCCCGGCCAACAGGGACGGGTTCTCCGGGAGCAGCAGGTGGGAGGTGGCGTGGGAGTGGGACTCCTCGAAGCCGCCGGCCGTGGCGGTTCCCGCGACCGGGCGGCGGGTGGAGTGCAGATAGGGTGCGGCGCCCAGGCCGTCGGCGACGGAATGCCCCAGACCGGTCGCGGTCTCGGCATAGCCGAGGACCACCGCGTCCTCCGCCGAGTCGCCCAGCAGCTCCCGCACCCGGCGGCCGAGCGCGACGCCGTGGCCGTACACGACGGACGGGGACTGGGGGACGTGCTTGCCGAGGACGTTGGAGACCAGCAGGTGGGCCCGCTTGGGGTTGCGGCGCAGTGCCAGCCCCAGCAGTCCGGGCAGGCTCTCGTCCCCGGCCAGTTCGACGCCGAGCCGCTCCGTGACCCAGCTGCCGGACCATATGTCCTCGCCGGTCCGGGTCGCGTGACGCGCCGGGTGGCGCATCCCCTCGTTCACAGTCTTCTCCGTCCCGGTCACTCGGCCAGACCTGCCGCGAGCAGTTCCACGAAGCCGATGTCCTCGTTGGTGACGCCGAAGACCTCGGCGCGCAGCAGGGTCCGCTCGGCCCAGGCGCGGTGGGGTTTCACCTCGTTCATCTTGTTCGTGTAGGCGGACCTGAGTACACCCCCGCCGCCGCGTTCCGGCCGGAGGATGTCCTGGGCGTCGCTGAACTCCTCGTGGCTGACGACGGACAGCGCGTGCACGGGGAGTACGTGCGAGGGGTGGATGCAGGTCTTGCCCAGCAGGCCGTTGGCCCGGTCGAGGGAGATCTCTCGCAGCAGGCCGTCCATGGCGTGTTCGATCAGCTTCTCGCGCAGTGCCACGGCCTGCACCTCGTGGAAGGGGCTCTGCCGCAGGAGTGGCTTGAACATGCGTTCCTGGACCCGGAAGTACTCCCAGACCGGCCCCGTCACGGTGAATCCGGTGCCGTCGGCCCGGGCCAGCATGTTCACCACGTCGGAGATCACGGAGGCGACGACCTGGATGTCGTACGCCGTCATGTCGGGGCCCCTGCGCAGCCCGTAGGAGGAGCAGAAGTCGGTCACGCCCAGACGCAGTGCGAGGACGCGGTCGCGGTACTTGTCGACGGCGCGGAAGATGCCTTCGAGGGTCTCGACGCGGGATTCGCGGTAGAGCAGTTCGGGCGACTCGAGCACGGGCATGGCGAAGAGCCGGTGGCCGCTTTCGGCCTCGGCGGTGGCCAGCGCCTCCAGGAACGGCAGGCCGCGTTCCGCGGTGAACTTCGGCAGTACGAATCCGGACAGCAGCGCGACGGAGGGGCCGAGGCGGCGGACGAGGTCGGGGATCTGCTCGGGGGTGCGGACCCGGATGAACAGCAGCGGCAGGTCCGCCCCGGGCCGCCCGGCCAGGTCCGTGAACTGCCGTACGAGGTTCTCCTCACCGGCGGGCACGTCGGCGTCGTCGATGGAGTCCTCCAGGCACAACACCATGGAGACCACACCGCGTCCGCCCTGCTTGACGACGTCGTCGGCGAGCCGGGGCCGGGTCGCGGGGCTGTAGAGCGTGGCGCCGAGGGCCGCGGAGAGCAGCCGGGCCGGGGAATCCGGCGTGAACTCGCCGGGCTCCCGGTAGAAGAGACGTTTCCGCACCGCAGGGGCGATGTGCCCGAAATGACGCATTGAACTCCCCCGTGGCCTCTCTGGAATCTATGGAATCCGTGGAATGTCGGAAGGTGGCCGGTAATAGTACGTAGGGATCCATGTCAGCGGTTCCCTCGGGGCATGAACTTCAGGTAACCCCGCCGTGTCGACCCCAACCCCCCGCGTTGTCGTGACCAGGACGGAGAAGGCAGGATGGCCGCATGACGCACGCGATGCTCAAGGGGTCGAACGTCCCTCTCGAGGCCACCACGGTACGTGCCGTGCTGCGCTGGTCGCCCGGGCAGGGGGTGCCGGACATCGACGCCTCCGCGCTGCTCCTCGGCCCCGACGGTCGTGTGCGCTCCGACGAGGACTTCGTCTTCTACAACCAGCCACGGCACCCTGCCGGGCAGGTGTGGCGACTCGGCAAGAAGCGCGTCGCCGAGGGCCTGACCGACACGATCCAGACGGATCTCGCCGGTGTCGAGTCCGGTGTCGGCCGGATTCTGCTCGTCGCGTCGGCGGACGGCGTCGCCTTCGACCGCGTACGGGACCTGCGCATCCTGCTGTACGACGCGCAGGCCGCCGACGGGGACGCGCTGGCGTACTTCGACATCAAGCCGGAGACCGGCGAGGAGACCGCGCTGATCTGCGGTGAGCTGTACCGGCGCGGTGAGGGCTGGAAGTTCCGGGCGCTCGGCGAGGGCTATTCGAACGGCCTGAAGGGCCTGGCGACCGACTTCGGCATCTCGGTGGACGAGTCGGAGGCCGCGCAGGAGCCCGACCCCTCGGACGTCACCCAGCTTCCGCCCCCGACGGCGCACGTACCGGCCTCCGACCGGACCTCCTCCGAGGCCCTGACGCAGCCGCAGGCCCAGCTCGCCCCGCCGGTGCCCGAGGTGTCCCGGCCGCTGCCGCCCGAGCAGCCGGCGGGGGTGCCCGCGCAGCCCGCCTACGGCTATCCGCCGCAGCAGCCCGCGGCCACGCAGCCGGCCTACGGCTATCCGCAGCCGACCAGCCAGCCCGCCTACGGCTACCCGCCGGCGCCCGCCACGGCCGCCGCGGGGGCGCCGGGCGGGTACGGTTTCCCGCCGCCGGCCGCCGCCTCCCCCGACCCGGACTTCCGGCTTCCGCCGCAGGGCCCGCAGTTCATCGGGCGCTGACGGGCCGGCACCCGCGCGATCAAGGGCTTCTCAGCGATCGGCCTTCGTCTTGAAGCCCCTCCCCCACTGGAGCCCCCACCCGTACAGCCGGTCCAGCTCCGCCTGGAATCCGTACACGAACTTCACCTCGCGGCGGACGAGGATCTCGTTCTTGACGTTCTCGATCATCACCACGGCGCAGGAACGGGCCTGGGGGTGGCGTTCGTCGAGGCCGATCTCGATCCGCGGGCCGCTGCTGGGGTAGAGCGTGACCATGGCGTGCGTGCGGTCGAACGCGGGTGTCTGGTCGTAGATGTAGGCGAAGACCAGCAGGCGCTTGATGTTCTCGCGGTGGTCCAGGTTGACGTACATGGTCTCGCCCGAGCCGGACCCGAACCGGTCGTCGCCGCTGAGCTTGACGTACGGCGCGGCGTTGACGTCGCCGAGGAAGCCGCCGAGGGGCTGGACCACGCCCTTGGTGCCGTCCTGGAGCTCGTACAGGCAGCCGAGGTCGAGGTCGACGTTGACCATGGACTGGCTGTGGCCGACGACCTCCGGCGGTTTGAGCGCCTTGAGGGGGTGGCGCAGCAGGCTCTCCCGCTGGGAGCCGCCGAAGTCGGAGGTCCGCATCCGCCAGCTCAGGTTGATCCGCAGATGGCCGGTGGCCGCGCCCTGTTTGGTCAGGGACACCTGACCGTGCCGTTTGGTCAGCTCGATGGCGTTGCTGGCCGCGCTGCCCGAGTCGAAGGCGCTCTCACGTCCGCGCCACAGTCCGTCCAGGAAACCCATTCCCGCCCCAAGTCCAGTCGCCGAACCCCGCTCGGGCCGCCGGAACTCCCGGACGGCCGACGGGGCGGCCCCGAGGAGTGGTCCTCGGTGGCCGCCCCGTCGAGAGCGTTCCTCACCCGGAGGGCTGTCACACCCCGGAGGTGACCTCAGTCTTGTCGCCTGCGTTTCCCTCGGCTTCCGCGAGCCGCTTGTTGCGGCGCACGGAGGACAGGAAGGACCAGCCGATCAGGATGACGCCGATGGAGCCGGTGATGAGCTCGGGGATCTCGTACTGGATGGTGACGAGCAGGATCAGCGCCAGGGCGCCGATGGCGTAGTGCGCGCCGTGCTCCAGGTAGACGTACTCGTCCAGGGTGCCCTGGCGGACCAGGTAGACGGTCAGGGACCGCACGTACATGGCGCCGATGCCCAGGCCGAGGGCCATCAGGACGATGTCGTTGGTGATGGCGAAGGCGCCGATCACGCCGTCGAAGGAGAAGGACGCGTCCAGGACCTCCAGGTAGAGGAACATGAAGAACGCGGCCTTGCCGGCCATGGCCACCACCGTGCGGGGCTTGCCCTCGCGGGCGGCCTTCTCCTCCTCCTCGTGCTCGTGCTCCTCCTCCTCTTCGAGCTTGTCCTCGAAGTAGCCGGAGAGCCCGCCCACGATCATGTAGGTGATCAGACCGGCGATACCGGCGAGCAGGACCGTCTCGGCCTTGTCGACGTGCGTGCCGCCGTGCTGGTGGGCGTGGGTGGCGAAGGTCATGGCGGAGATCAGCAGGATGATCAGCGCGATGCAGACCGACAGCATGTCGATCTTGCCGAGCTTGGCCAGCGGGCGCTCCAGCCACGCCAGCCACTTGATCTCCCGGTCCTCGAAGATGAAGTCCAGGAAGATCATCAGCAGGAACATGCCACCGAACGCGGCGATCGCCGGGTGGGCGTCGGTGACGAGTTCCTGGTAACGGTCCTTGTCGCTGAGCGCGAGGTCGACGGCCTCGATCGGGCCGAGCTGGGCGCTGACGGCGACGATGACGACGGGGAAGACCAGCCGCATGCCGAAGACGGCGATCAGAATGCCGATGGTGAGGAAGATCTTCTGCCAGAAGGCATTCATCTTCTTCAGGATGCCGGCGTTGACCACCGCGTTGTCGAAGGACAGCGAGATCTCGAGGATCGAGAGGATCGCCACGATTCCGAAGGCGGTCCACCCCCCGAAGAGGATCGCTGCGACCAGGCCGAGCGCGGTGACCGCGAACGACCAGCCGAAGGTTTTCAGAACCACTGGCTACCCCAGGTGTGTTAACGGGTCTCCCCCGCTGCCGTGATCGGCTTTACGAAACGTTGACTCCGAAGTCTAGAGCGATGCCCCGCAACCCCGACGCGTACCCCTGCCCCACCGCACGGAACTTCCATTCGCCCTGATAGCGATAGAGCTCGCCGAAGATCATCGCGGTTTCGGTGGACGCGTCCTCGCTCAGGTCGTAACGGGCGAGTTCCTGGCCGTCCGCCTGGTTCACCACGCGGATGAAGGCATTGCTGACCTGGCCGAAGGTCTGGCCGCGCTCGTCGGCCATGTGGATGGAGACCGGAAAGACGATCTTGTCGCACTGAGCCGGCACCTTGGGGAGGTCGACCAGCAGGGACTCGTCGTCCCCGTCGCCCTCACCGGTGAGGTTGTCACCGGTGTGCTCCACCGAGCCGTCCGGGCTCTTGAGCTGGTTGTAGAAGACGAACCACTCGTCCCCCATGACCCGGCCGCCGCTGCACATCAGCGCGCTGGCGTCGAGGTCGAAGTCGGCTCCGGTGGTGGAGCGCGCGTCCCAGCCGAGTCCGATCATGACCTGTGTGAGGTTGGGTGCGGCCTTGGACAGGGAGACGTTGCCCCCTTTGGCAAGCGTGACGCCCATGATGCTGGTCCCTCCCCGGGTGGTGATGTTTCTCAGGTGGTCCTGCGCGTCCGGCGCCGCACGTAAACCGTGCGGCGCCGGGCGGTGTGGCCGCGGAGGGCGGCCGGGCTCGGGCGTGGCCGCCCCGCAGGGCCTCTCAGACGTTCACGCCGAAGTCCTGCGCGATGCCGCGCAGGCCCGAGGCGTAGCCCTGGCCGATGGCGCGGAACTTCCACTCCGCGCCGTGCCGGTACAGCTCACCGAAGACCATGGCGGTCTCGGTGGAGGCGTCCTCGCTCAGGTCGTAACGGGCGATCTCGGCCTCGCCGGCCTGGTTGACGACGCGGATGAACGCGTTGCGCACCTGGCCGAAGGACTGCTGGCGGTTCTCGGCGTCGTAGATGGAGACAGGGAAGACGATCTTCTCGATGTCGGCGGGGACCCCGGCGAGGTTGATCTTGATCTGCTCGTCGTCGCCCTCGCCCTCACCGGTGAGGTTGTCACCGGTGTGCTCGACCGATCCGTCCGGGCTCTTCAGGTTGTTGAAGAAGATGAAGTGCGCGTCACTGGCGACCTTGCCGCCGCTGTTCAGCAGCAGGGCGCTGGCATCGAGGTCGAAGTCGGTACCGGTCGTGGTGCGGATGTCCCACCCCAGACCGACGATGACCGCGGTCAGGCCCGGCGCCTCCTTGGTCAGCGATACGTTGCCGCCCTTGCTGAGGCTGACTCCCACGAGTCCTCCATTGGTGTCCTGGGGCGGGGTGCCCCGTAGTGCGTTGGATGTCGGATCAACGAGTCGATCCTAGTGACGGGTTCCCGGCCGCCGCAGGCCCCGCGGCCGAAGAATCACAGGGTGTCGGGCCGGATCCACGGGTGTCGAGCGCTTTGACGCGACTACAGGGTGTCGAGCGCCTTGACGTACTCGTTCAGGTCACGGGCGTCCGGCAGGGCGTTGACGACGGTCCAGCGCACGACGCCCTCCTTGTCGACGATGAACGTCCCGCGCACCGCGCAGCCCTTGTCCTCGTCGAAGACGCCGTACGCGCGCGAGACGTCGCCGTGCGGCCAGAAGTCGCTGAGCAGGGGGTACTCCAGGCCCTCCTGCTCGGCGAAGACGCGCAGGGTGTGGATGGAGTCGTTGGAGACGGCGAGCACCTGGGTGTCGCGGTCGGAGAACTGCGGCAGCCGGTCGCGGACCTCGCACAGCTCACCGGTGCACACGCCGGTGAAGGCGAACGGGTAGAAGAGCACCACCACGTTCTTCCGCCCGCGGAAGTCGGACAGCCTCACGGTCGCCCCGTGGTTGTCCTTGAGTTCGAAGTCGGGGGCCTTGTCGCCGACCTGGATCGCCATCGTCGTGTTCATCCCTTCGGGGTGGTTCGCTCCGACCACCCTACGCAGGGAGCACGACAGGCCGACGGACGGGCCGACGCGTGACGCGACCGGCCCGTCCGCGGGTGGCTCACCGCTTGGACTTAGCCGCCTTCGGCGTCGCCAGCCGGCTGCCGCTCCAGTCCTTGCCCACACTGACGCTCTTGGCCGCCGTCAGGCCCGCCGTGGTGGCCGCCTCCGAGATGTCGCTCGGCTCCACGTAGCCCGAACGGCCCGTCTTCGGCGTGAGGAGCAGGATCGCGCCGCCCTCTTCGATGTACGTGGTGGCATCCACCAGCGCATCCGTCAGGTCGCCGTCGTCGTCGCGGAACCACAGCACAACGGCGTCAGCCACGTCGTCGTAGTCCTCATCGACGAGGTCGCTCTCGATGACGCCCTCGATGGCCTCGCGGAGCTCCTGGTCGACGTCGTCGTCGTAGCCGATCTCCTGGACCACCTGCCCGGGCTGGAACCCCAGCCTGGCGGCAGGGTTCGTCCGCTCCTCCGCGTGGTCCGCGGTCGCGCTCACGGGTTGCCTCCTGATCATGTCTTGGGAATATCTCAGCCACGCGCGTGCGCGAAGCATTGGCCGTAGTCCACACGGGCGGGACGGATCGCGCAAGTACCCGGCCGTGCAGACCGCCGAAACGGTGACGATCCTGGCCGGGTCACCGCAACTCCAGGCACACCATCATGGCCCGAAGTGACGCACACCACACCTTTGTGCCCCGTTTGGCCCTTTGGGAACCGTCTACGTGTACGAAGACTCGAATGGACGAGCCCCATGCACACCGTACTGGTCGCGACCGCGGATTACCTCCCGGTAGAGATGACGCCGACGGCCCCGAGGTGGACCATGGGGAGCGGCGCAATCCGGGCCGTACCGGTGAAAAACAGCGGCCCGTCTCACGGCCCTCTGACAGGTAAGGAACAGCGTGGCTTCCGCATCCGATCGCAACCCGATCATCATTGGCGGCCTTCCGAGTCAGGTTCCTGACTTCGATCCCGAGGAAACCCAGGAGTGGCTCGACTCCCTCGACGCCGCGGTCGACGAGCGCGGCCGGGAGCGGGCCCGCTATCTGATGCTGCGACTGATCGAACGTGCCCGCGAGAAGCGCGTGGCCGTGCCCGAGATGCGCAGCACGGACTACGTCAACACGATCCCGACCCGCGCCGAGCCGTTCTTCCCGGGCAACGAGGAGATCGAGCGCAAGATCCTCAACGCCACCCGCTGGAACGCCGCGGTGATGGTCTCCCGCGCGCAGCGGCCGGGCATCGGGGTCGGCGGCCACATCGCCACCTTCGCGTCCTCCGCGTCGCTGTACGACGTGGGCTTCAACCACTTCTTCCGCGGCAAGGACGAGGGCGACGGCGGCGACCAGGTCTTCTTCCAGGGGCACGCCTCCCCCGGCATCTACGCCCGCGCGTACCTGCTGGACCGGCTGAGCGAGCGGCACCTGGACGGCTTCCGCCAGGAGAAGTCGAAGGCGCCGTACACCCTGTCGTCGTATCCGCACCCGCGGCTGATGCCGGACTTCTGGGAGTTCCCGACCGTGTCGATGGGCCTCGGCCCGATCGGCGCGATCTACCAGGCGCGGATGAACCGCTACATGCACGCGCGCGGCATCGCGGACACCTCGCGCTCGCGCGTGTGGGCGTTCCTCGGCGACGGCGAGATGGACGAGCCGGAGTCGCTGGGCCAGCTCACCCTCGCCGCGCGTGAGGGCCTGGACAACCTGACCTTCGTCGTCAACTGCAACCTGCAGCGGCTGGACGGCCCGGTGCGCGGCAACGGCAAGATCATCCAGGAGCTGGAGTCGGTCTTCCGGGGCGCCGGCTGGAACGTGATCAAGCTGATCTGGGACCGCACCTGGGACCCGCTGCTCGCGCAGGACCGGGACGGGATCCTGGTCGACCGGATGAACACCACGCCGGACGGCCAGTTCCAGACGTACGCCACCGAGTCGGGCGCGTACATCCGCGACCACTTCTTCGGCGACGACCACCGGCTGCGCGCGATGGTCGAGGGCATGACCGACGACCAGATCCTGCACCTGGGGCGCGGCGGCCACGACCACCGCAAGATCTACGCGGCGTACAAGGCGGCGGCCGAGCACAAGGGCCAGCCGACGGTGATCCTCGCGAAGACGGTCAAGGGCTGGACGCTGGGCCCGAACTTCGAGGGCCGCAACGCCACGCACCAGATGAAGAAGCTGACGGTCGACGACCTCAAGCACTTCCGGGACCGGCTGCACCTGCCGATCTCCGACAAGGACCTCGAGTCCGGTCTGCCGCCCTACTACCACCCGGGGCCGGACACGGAGGAGATGCAGTACATGCACGACCGCCGCAAGTCGCTCGGCGGGTACGTGCCGACGCGGGTGGTGCGGTCGAAGCCGCTGCGGCTGCCCGAGGACAAGACGTACGCGACCGTGAAGAAGGGCTCGGGCCAGCAGTCCATCGCGACGACCATGGCCTTCGTCCGTCTCCTCAAGGACCTCATGCGGGACAAGGAGATCGGCAAGCGGTTCGTGCTGATCGCGCCGGACGAGTACCGCACGTTCGGCATGGACTCGTTCTTCCCGAGCGCGAAGATCTACAACCCGCTCGGCCAGCAGTACGAGTCCGTGGACCGGGAGCTGCTGCTCGCCTACAAGGAGGCGCCGAACGGGCAGATGCTGCACGACGGCATCTCCGAGGCCGGCTGCACGGCCTCGCTGATCGCGGCGGGATCGGCGTACGCCACGCACGGCGAGCCGCTCATCCCGGTGTACGTCTTCTACTCGATGTTCGGTTTCCAGCGCACCGGAGACCAGTTCTGGCAGATGGCCGACCAGATGGCGCGCGGTTTCGTACTGGGTGCGACCGCGGGACGTACGACGCTGACCGGTGAGGGTCTCCAGCACGCGGACGGCCACTCGCAGCTGCTGGCGTCCACGAACCCGGCGTGCGTCGCGTACGACCCGGCCTTCGGCTACGAGATCGCGCACATCGTGCAGGACGGGCTGCGCCGGATGTACGGCTCCGACGAGAAGCACCCGCACGGCGAGGACGTCTTCTACTACCTGACGGTGTACAACGAGCCGATCCAGCACCCCGCCGAGCCCGAGAACGTCGACGCGGAGGGCATCGTCAAGGGCCTCTACCGCTTCAGCGAGGGCACGGCGGGCTCGCTCCCGGCGCAGATCCTGGCGTCCGGGGTCGCGCTGCCGTGGGCGATCGAGGCGCAGAGGATCCTCGCGGAGGAGTGGAACGTCAGGGCGGACGTCTGGTCGGCGACCTCCTGGAACGAGCTGCGGCGCGAGGCGGTGGACTGCGAGCGGCACAACCTGCTGCACCCGGAGGAGGAGCAGCGCACCCCGTACGTGACGCGGAAGCTCGCGGCGGCGCAGGGACCGGTGGTGGCGGTGTCCGACTGGATGCGGTCGGTGCCGGACCAGATCGCCCGGTGGGTGCCGGGGACGTACCAGTCGCTGGGCGCGGACGGGTTCGGGTTCGCGGACACGCGGGGGGCGGCGCGGAGGTTCTTCCACATCGACGCGCAGTCGATCGTGGTGGCGGTTCTGACGGAGCTGGCGCGGGAGGGGCACCTCGACCGCTCGGTGCTGAAGCAGGCCATCGACCGCTACCAGCTCCTGGACGTCGCGGCGGCGGACCCGGGGGTCGCGGGCGGCGACGCGTAACGCGCGGGGCCGGCGGCGGGGCGGCGCACCTGCGGGCGCACCGCCCCGTCCCGTTTCCTACGATGCGGGCCATGAAGCAGCACTCCGCCCAGGTCCGCTGGGAACACCGCACCCAGCGGCCGCTCCTCGGCCTGGCCCTGGTCTTCGCCGTCGCCTACGCCGTGCCGATCGTCCGGCCCGACGCGAGCCAGGGCGTGGTCGCCCTGTGCACGGCCGTGGAGTGGACGGTGTGGGGCGCGTTCGCGGTCGACTACGCCGTCCGGCTCGCGCTCGCCGAACGGCGCCGGGTGTTCCTGCGGACGCACTGGCTGGACCTGTGCGTGGTGCTGCTTCCCCTGATCCAGCCGCTGCGGCTGCTGCGGCTGGTGTCGACGCTGCTGCTGGTCGGGCAGCGTGCCCGGCTGGCCTCGCAGATCAGGCTGACGACGTACGTCGCCGGGGCGGTGGTCGGGCTGCTGATGTTCGGCTCGCTCGCGGTGCTCTCGGTGGAGCGGGACTCGCCGGACGGCAACATCCGGACGCTGGACGACGCGGTGTGGTGGTCCTTCACGACGATGACGACCGTGGGCTACGGGGACCACGCGCCGACCACCGGTCTGGGACGCGTGCTGGCCGTGGGGCTGATGCTGTCCGGGATCGCGCTGCTCGGTGTGGTGACCGCGAACATCGCCGCCTGGTTCATCGCCCGCTTCGAGAAGGACGACGCGGAGGAGCAGCGGCAGACGGAGGCCATCGAGACGCTCACCCGGGAGGTCCGGGCGCTGCGCGCCGAGGTGGCGGCGCTGAAGTCGGCCCCGGCCGCGGAGCCGCAGCCCGAACACGGGTGAGCCCCCGGCGCCGTGCCGGGGGCTCACCTCGATATCACTACCTCTTCGGGCCTCCGGGTCAGAACATGCCGTGACCCGATGTGCTCGCTCCGGCCAGGAAGACGACGGCCAGGAGCGTGTCGATGGCGCCCAGGACGAGGGCGACCAGGGCCGGTACCGGGCGGGGACCCGTCCGGCTTCGGCCCATGGCGAGCCAGCCGCAGACGATCGCCACCGGGCCGAGGACGATCCCCAGCACGAAGAAACCGGCGACCGCGCACACGGCTCCGACGACCCCGAGCGTCGCGCGATCCGGCCCGGACCGTGACCACGTCCGGCCACGTGTGCGGGGGTGCCCGCGCGTTCGGTGTCCGAAGCTCGCCATCATCAACTCCCTGAAGGGTTGGCCGATATGGCGGGTACCCCCGCTTCCGCGGTGAATTCAGATGTGGCCGACGCCCGCGCCCGCCTCCGCGTTCTCACCGCGCTTGGTGAGGAAGGCGACCAGCACCGCCACGGCGGCGACTCCGGCGGCGACCAGGGACGCCAGGCTCATGCCGGAGATGAAGGTGTCGTGGGCGACGTCGGTGATCTTCGCGGCGATCTGCTCCGGGGTGCCCCCGGCCACG
Source organism: Streptomyces sp. NPDC053426 (assembly GCF_055585405.1). Lineage (NCBI taxonomy): Bacteria > Bacillati > Actinomycetota > Actinomycetes > Kitasatosporales > Streptomycetaceae > Streptomyces > Streptomyces sp. NPDC053426. The sequence goes on from NZ_JBVJKE010000011.1 coordinate 155,035, forward strand.
GGGGCCGCACCGACCTGCACGGCCTCGGAGGCCTGGTCGGCCTGTTCCGGGGTGAGCGGCGGGAGCCCGGCCTTCGCCCAGTTGCCCTCGAGGTCACTGTCCACCTTGGAGGCCATCACGGCGCCGAGCACGGCCGTACCGAGGCTGCCGCCGATCTGCATGGCGGCCTGCTGGAGACCACCGGCGACACCGGAGAGCTCGAGCGGCGCGTTGCCGACGATGACCTCGGTGGCGCCGACCATGACCGGCGCGAGGCCGAGACCCAGCAGGGCGAACCAGAGGGACATCACACCGCTGCCGGTGTCCGTCTCCAGCGTGGACATGCCGTACATGGCGAGCGCGGTGAACGCCATGCCGCCGGCGAGCGGGATGCGCGGGCCCACCTTGGTGATCATCACTCCGGCCAGTGGCGATCCGACGATCATCATGCCGGTGAGCGGGAGCAGGTGCAGACCGGCGTCGATCGGGCTCATGCCGTGCACGTTCTGCAGGTAGAAGGTGACGAAGAACAGGCCGCCCATGAAGGCGATGGCCATCAGCACCATCAGCACGACACCCGCGGACAGCGGTACGGAGCGGAACAGGGCCAGCGGGACCAGCGGTTCCTTGACCTTCGTCTCCCAGAAGGCGAAGGCCCCGAAGCAGGCGATCGAGGCGAAGACGAAGCTCCAGGTGTAGCCGTCGCCCCAGCCCCACTCCGGAGCCTTGATCAGGGCCCACACGAGGCAGAACATCGCGGCCGACAGCAGCGCTATGCCGAGCAGGTCGAAGGAGCGCGGGGCGTTCTCCGCGCGGTGGTCGAGCAGGATCCACACACCGAGCGCGAGGGCGAGGACGCCGACCGGCACGTTGATGAAGAACACCGACTGCCAGTTGACGTGCTCGACGAGGACACCGCCGAGGATCGGGCCGCCCGCGGTGGAGGCGCCGATGACCATGCCCCAGATGCCGATGGCCATGTTGAGCTTCTCGGCCGGGAACGTGGCCCGCAGCAGACCGAGCGCGGCCGGCATCAGCAGCGCGCCGAACAGGCCCTGGAAGACCCGGAAGATGACGACCAGTGTGATGCTGTCGGACAGACCGATGGCCCCCGACGCGGCGGCGAAGCCGACGACACCGATGAGGAAGGTCTGGCGGTGGCCGAAGCGGTCACCGAGCTTGCCCGCGGTGATCAGGCAGACCGCGAGGGCGAGGAAGTAGGCGTTGGTGATCCACTGGAGCTCCGACAGCGAGGCACCCAGGTCGGCGCCGATGGCCGGGTTCGCGATGGCCACGATGGTGCCGTCGAGGGCCACCATCATGACGCCCACGGCGACGGTGATGAGGGTGTACCAGGGGTGCCCGCGCAGCCCCTTGCCCGGGGTCCCGTCCGACGGGGCGGCCGGCGTGCCGTCCCCCGGCCCCGTCTTGTCGATGGTGGTCTGACTAGTCATACGTTCGACACTAATGTCAGCCGCTGACAGTTGACAAACCATTTCACTAGTCGGTTACTGACAGGACATCTGCGTATAGCCTGAACTGGGGAAACAGTTCGAGGAGGGGCAATGGAGACGGTCGGGACCGCCGTGGGTGCGCTGCCGCGGCCGGGTCTGAGAGAGCGCAAGAAGCAGCGCACTCGGGACGCGCTGGTCCGGGCCGCGCTGGAGCTGATCGCCACGCGCGGGTACGAGGGGACGACCGTCGACGACATCGCCGCGGCCGTCGACGTCTCCCAGCGCACCTTCTTCCGCTACTTCGCGAGCAAGGAGGAGGTGGCGTTCTTCGTCCCCCGGCTCGCGGAGTCGCACGTCGTCCAGGCCGTACGCGACCGCCCGCCGGACGAGGCGCCGCTGGAGGTGCTGCGCCGGGCCGTGCTGGACAGCTGGGACGGCATCAACGAGGCCGTCGAACAGCTCGTCCCCCTGGAACTGCACATGCGCGTCTACCGGGTGATCGAGTCGACGCCCGCCCTGCTCGCCGCCCATCTGCGGCGCGCCGCGGAGCTGGAGGAGGAGCTGGCGCGCATCGTCGCCGAGCGCGAGGGGCTCGACGTGGACGCCGACCCCCGGCCGAGGATCCTGGTGGCCGCGTTCGGCGGGGTGATCCGGGTGGCGGAGCGGCGCTGGTCCGCCGGGGACGACTTCAGCGCGTCGGCCATGCGGGACCTGATGACGACCTGCCTGGACCACGTGGGACCCGCGCTCGCGGGGAACTGGCGTACGGATCGAGCCCCGAATCGACACGACGAAACGTGATCCCAGTCACTTGGGTCACGCGAGACTCTCCCGTTCTCCTAGTGTGTCCTTTCAGTGACTTCCTTCGACACCTCCCCGCAACTGAACGTCTGGCGCATGCTGCTCGCGCTCGCCGTCGTTTTCGTGATGCTGGCGACCACGGGCTGGACGGCGCTGCGCCATCAGCGCCACCCCACTCCGCTCCAGGCGTCGCTCAACGCGTGGGAGCACGGCCGGATAGCCGGCCACCGGCTGCCGGACCCGGATTCGGCGCCCGCGCGGCTGGCCCGGTTCTTCGCCTCCCTCACCGTGGGGCAGCGCGCGAGTCTCGCCCGCCGCTACCCGCTCGCGGTCGGCAACATGAACGGCGCACCGGTCCAGCTGCGCTACCGCGCCAACCGCATCGCGCTGGGGCAGGCCCGCAAGGTCGAGCTCGAACGCGTGCACGACAGCCGTCTCACCGCCTCGGGCCAGCGGCAGGCGGCACGCCGGATGGACCGCTTCGAGGCGCTGATGCGCCCCGGCCGGCACATCCTCGCCTTCGACCCGTCGGGCTCCGGCCGGGTCGCCGAGGTCTTCGGCGACCTGCGCAAGGCCGAGCGGGTCTCGGTCGTGGTCCCCGGTGTCGACACCGACCTGCTCACCTTCCAGCGCACGAACCGCGCGTACTCGGCCCCCGCCGGCATGGCGAAGTCCCTGTACGCGGCGGAGCGCGCCGCCGACCCCACGACCCGTACGGCCGTGATCGCCTGGGCCGACTACACCGCCCCCCGCGGGCTCGGCATGGACGCGGCCACGGCGATGCGCGCCGAGGACGGCGCGGTGCGGCTGGACGCGCTGGTGCGCGGACTGCCCGGGATCGCCCCGGTCTCGCTGTTCTGCCACAGCTACGGCTCCGTGGTGTGCGGGATCGCCGCGCACGGTCTGCCGGAGCGGGTGGCCGACATCGCGGTGGCCGGCAGCCCCGGCATGCGCGTCGAGAACGCCTCCCAACTGCGCACCACCGCCCGGGTGTGGGCGATGCGGGACGCCGACGACTGGATCCAGGACGTGCCGTACCTGGAGCTCGGCGGCCTGGGCCACGGGGCCGACCCGGTGACGGCGGAATTCGGTGCGCGGGTGCTGTCGGCACGGGAGGCCGAGGGCCACGCCGGGTACTTCGTACCGGGCACGGACAGTCTGCGGAACTTCGCCGAGATCGGTGTTGGCGCATACCGCGCGGTGTCCTGTGCGGACGAGGACGACCTCTGCCGGACGGGTTTGTCCGGTACGACCACTACCGGACGCGCGTAGAGGCGGAGATACTGCGGTATGCGTGGGGAAGGGACGGAGAAGCTCGTGCCGCATACGATGAGCCGCATGGGTGACGTACTGGCCGGATTTCATGCCGCCTGGGAGTTCGAGTCCGACTCCGTGCTCATCCGGTACGAACGGGGGATTCGAACACCCAAGCTGTTCCAGGCGCTCGGGGAGCGGCGTGTTCCGCTGGAGGCGGTCGAGGGGGTGACCCTCGCGCCCGGGAAGCGCGGGACGGTGGTCCTGCGGATCGAGCTCCGGCCCGGTGCCGATCCGCTGATGGAGGCCGCCGCCGGGCAGTTGAAGGAGAGCAGCGACCCCTACCGGCTGGTGCTGCCCGCCGAACGCGAGACGCTCGCCGAGTACTACGCCGACGAACTGCGCGCGCAGCTCACCGAGTCCGGGCCCGCCGAACGCCATCTGGTGGCCGCGCCCGAGGCGCCGCTGCAGTTCAAGGCGTACGACGGGAAGGCGACCTTCGACGGCAGCGCGGTGGCGTTCCGGTGGTTCTGGACGGGGGCGTCGTCGGCGAAGTGGAAGGCCGGGGACCAGCGGTTCCCGGTGGGTGAGCTGAGCGGGGTGGAGTGGCGGTCGCCGGAGGTGTTCGAGGGGCATCTGCGGTTGCTGCGGCGGGACGCGGGGGCTCCGCCGGCGCAGGCCGACCAGGATCCGGCCGCCGTGGTGTTCGGGCTGGGGTACGGGCCCGTGCACGAGTCGTTGCCGTTCGCGGCGGCCGTGCTGGCCGCGGTGCGCAACTGCGCGCCGGTGCCGGCGATATCCACGGCGCGGGCGCGCCGTGATCCCGCGGACATCGCCGAGCGGATCCGGCACTTGGGGGAGCTTCATCAGGCCGGCCTGGTGACCGATGAGGAGTTCTCCTCCAAGAAGGCGGAGTTGCTCGCGGAGCTTTAGCGTTCCGCCTAGTGCGGTTGTGTTTCGGCCCACGGCCGTTTGTGGCTGGTCGCGCAGTTCCCCGCGCCCCTGGGTGGGTTGTTCTACTCCCTGCCTGCGGAAGTGAACGCCATGTCCTTGTAGCGGGTGCCCGCCACCTTCTTGGCGATGGGCTCCAGTAGGGCCAGTTCCTCCCGCGTCAGGGTGATGTGGGTCGCCGCCGTGTTCTCCTCCACCCTCGTCGGCTTGCGGGTGCCCGGGATCGGGATCACCGGGAGGTTGTGGAGCTCCGCCTGCTGGTGGACCCAGGCCAGGGCGATCTGGCCCGGGGTGGCGTCGTGGGCCTCGGCGACGGTGCGGATCGGGTCCAGCAGCGCCGCGTTGGCCGTCGCGTTGGCGCCCGTGAAGCGGGGCATCTGACGACGGAAGTCGTCGGCCGTCAGGTCCTGGTCGGCGTCGGCGAAGGATCCGGTCAGGAAGCCGCGGCCGAGCGGGGAGTACGGGACCAGGGTCACGCCCAGTTCACGCGCGGCCGGTACGACCTTCGCCTCGATGTCCCGGCTGAACAGCGACCACTCCGACTGCACGGCGGCGATCGGGTGCACCCCGTGCGCGGCGCGCAGTTCGCCGGCCGTGACCTCGCTCAGGCCGAGCTGCTTGACCTTGCCCTCGCGCACCAGCTCGGCCATGGTGCCGACGGTCTCCTCGATCGGCACGTTCACATCGCGCCGGTGCATGTAGTAGAGGTCGATCACGTCGACGTCCAGACGCTTCAGGCTCGCCTCGACGGCCTCGCGGATGTACGGCGCGTCGTTGCGGATGACCCGCCGGGTCGGGTCCTCCGGCGGGATCGACAGGGCGAACTTGGTGGCGACGACCACCTCGTCCCGGTGCGCCTTGAAGAAGGGGGCGAGGAACCGCTCGTTCTCCCCCGCGCCGTACGCGTCCGCCGTGTCGTACAGCGTGACGCCGAGCTCCAGGGCCCGCTCCAGGGTCGCCCGGGAGGCGTCCGCGTCCGTGGGCCCGTACGCGAAGCTCATGCCCATGCAGCCGAGGCCCTGCACGCCCACCTCGGGGCCGCCCTCGCCCAGTGCCGCCGTACCGATCATGCCGTTGGTCATCGTGCCCTCTCCGACGCCAGGGCGCGCCCTGCGTCCGCGTAGAAACCGATCTTCCGGTCGAGCACGGCGAGCGTGCCCTGGAGTTCGGCGATCCGGGACAGCACGTCCTCGCGGGTCTGCTTCAGCAGTTCGAAACGCTCGGTGTACGTGTGGTCGCCCGCGCGGACCAGTTCCGCGTACCGCACCATGTCCGCGACCGGCATCCCGGTCAGGCGGAGCTTGCCGACGAGGGCGAGCCAGTCGAGGTCGCGGTTGCTGTAGCGCCGCTGGCCGGTGTGGGACCGGTCGACGTGCGGCATCAGCCCGATGCGCTCGTACCAGCGCAGGGTGTGCGCCGTCAGCCCGGTGAGGGCGACGACCTCGCTGATCGTGTACTTGTCCGCGCCGTCCGGCCGCCGATCCCCCTGCGGCGGCCCGGCGCAGGTGTCCGCGCCGGCCCCCGTGGTGGTCTCCGTCTCCGTCACCGTCATGACCCCCACGCTAAAACCCTGGAGTGCACTCCAGGCAAGCGGCGAAGATGAGAAACGGACGGGACGCGGAGGCGGGTGGCTGATTAGCGTACGGCCATGATCTCTGTACGCCGTGCGACACCCGAGGACGCGGAGGAAGTACTGCGTCTGCGCCAGGTGATGATCGACTCGATGCCCCTGTCCGACCCGTCCACGGCCTGGCACGCCGAGTCGCTGCCCGTGCTGCGCGACAGGCTGTCCGAGCCGGACGGCACCTTCGTGGCGTTCGTCGTGGACCATCCGGAGCGGCCGGGCGCGCTGGCGGCGCTGGTGGCCGGCTCGCTGGAGTACCGCATCGGCGGCGCGCGCAATCCGCACGGCACCGACGGCTACGTCTTCAGCGTCGCCACCGACCCGGACGCCCGCCGCCGCGGCTACGCGCGCGGGTGCATGGAGGCGCTGCTGGAGTGGTTCCGCGAGCGCGGCGCCCGGCGGGTCCGCCTCACCGCGTCCGCGCAGGCGGAGCCGCTGTACGTCGCGATGGGCTTCAGGCCCAAGCCGGACCCCTTGCTGGAGCTGACCCTCTGAGCGCTTAGGCTCGACGGCATGTCGCTGAAGAGCCTCGCGTTGATCGAGAACTGGCCGGTTCCCACCGCCGCGGCGGGTGTCGTACGGGCGGACGGCACCGTCCTGGGCACGCACGGCCCCGCCGGGCACCGCTTCCCGCTGGCCTCGGTCACCAAGCCGCTGGCGGCGTACGCGGTGCTCGTGGCGTACGAGGAGGGCGCGATCGAGCTGGACGAACCGGCAGGCCCGGAGGGCTCGACGGTCCGGCACCTGCTCGCGCACACCTCGGGGCTCGCCTTCGACGAGCACAAGGCGACCTCGGCACCGGGTGAGCGGCGGCTGTACTCGAACGCCGGTTTCGAGCAGCTCGGCGACCACGTCGCGAAGGCGACGGAGATCCCGTTCGCGGAGTACCTGCGGCAGGCGGTGCTGGAACCGCTGGGGATGACGCGGACGTCCCTCGACGGCTCCCCGGCGAAGGACGCCGTCTCCACGGTGGACGACCTGCTGCGGTTCGCGGCCGAGGTGCAGGCGCCGCGCCTGCTCGACCCGCGCACGGTCGCCGCGGCGATGACGGTCCAGTACCCCGGCACCAAGGGCGTCCTGCCCGGCTACGGCCACCAGAACCCCAACGACTGGGGCCTCGGCCTCGAGATCCGCGACTCCAAGTCCCCGCACTGGACGGGCGCGTCGTCCTCCCCGCGCACCTTCGGCCACTTCGGCCAGTCGGGTACGTTCCTGTGGATCGACCCCGACGCGGGCGCGGCCTGCGTGGCCCTGACGGACCGCGCCTTCGGCCCCTGGGCGATCGAGGCGTGGCCTCCGTTCACCGACGTGGTGCTGGCGGAACTGCGCGGCTGAGCCCCGCGCACCGGCCGGCGGCCCCCACGACCACCGGCCGGCCCCGGCTCCCCGCGCCGGTCAGCCGCCCGTCGGCGGCTGGTCCTACGCGGGGAGGGCCCACAGGACCCAGTACGGGTCGTCCCAGTCGCAGTAGTAGTTCACGTACCCGTGGGCGAGGGCGTACTGCCCGTCGTCCACGCACGCGAGTTTGTCCCTCCATCCGGAGATCGCTATGTAGCCCCAGGGGTTGGTGCCGGCGGCGGACGCCGGGGCCGCGGTCAGCGGAATGGTGACCAGCGCGGTACCGATCGCGGCAGCGGCGATACGGGAACGCCACGACTTCATACGTCTCTCCTCGTGGATGGAACCGGACCCTGCGACGCAGGACATCGGCACCCTGTGCGGCTGAACAGGAGACACAACGGCGGAGCCACGACGATGGTTCAAGGCGCGCAGGGATCCGGTGACTCAGGGTCCGGCCTCGGCCTCGACGGGCGCCGCCCGACACCGTCCCAGGCACTCGAACCACACCGTCTTGCCCCGCCCGCCGGGACGGACGGTGACGCCCCACCGGTCGGCGACCGCGTCCACGATCACCAGCCCGCGCCCGCTCTCACCGAGCCCGCCGCCGACGGTCCGCGCGGGCAGCTCCGGGCAGTCGTCCGCGACTTCCACCCGCACTCCGCCGGGCCGGAGCAGGAAGCAGATGCGGCAGCGGCGGCCGGGCACGTGCCGTACGACGTTGGCGACCAGCTCGGTGAGCGCCAGCTCTGCGGCGTCGGTCACCTCGGCCAGTCCCGAGCCGACGAGGTACAGCCGCAGGATGCGGCGCAGATGCCGGGCCGAGTGCTCCCCCATGGCGAACTCGGCGTGGTACTCGGTGCGGATGTCCGCCGCCTGCGGATCAGTTACGTGATTCACGTCATAATCATGCGACGCTCCGCATACGCTTGACTACGGAACGAAACGAACGCCGTGAGGCGTTGAAGTGAGGTGCCGCCGTGGTCAACATCCAGTCGCTCGACCCCACCGCTTCCCCGCTCGACTACTACGGCTGGGAACTGCGCCGCCAGCGCGAGGCGCACGGCCTCAAACAGGGGCAGCTCGGCGAGATCATCTTCTGCACGGGCTCGCTGATCGGCCAGATCGAGACCACGAAGAAGGTCCCGACGCGGGACTTCTCCGAACGCGTGGACGCGGCCCTCGGCACGGACGGCCTGTTCTCCCGCCTCATCGGCCTGGTGCTGCGCAGCCAACTCCCCACGTGGTTCCAGCCGTACGCGGAGATGGAAGCGAAGGCGGCGTACATCTCGACGTACCAGGCGCAGTTGGTCTACGGGCTGTTGCAGACGGAGGAGTACGCGCGGGCAGTGCTCAGCGTGGAGAACCACAGCAAGGTGGACGAGGTGGTGGCGGCCAGGATGGAGCGCCAGCGCATCCTCAAGCGTGCCCAACCACCCGCACTCTGGGCAGTCCTGGACGAGGCCGCTTTGCTCAGAGAGATCGGTGGGCCCGACGTCATGCGTCGGCAACTCGCTCACCTGTTGTCCTTCAGAAGCAATCCCTGGGTGGAGGTCCAGATCCTGCCCTTTCGTCCGGGCCAACACGCCGGAATGATGGGGTCGTTCAATCTTCTGAGGTTTGACGACAACCCCGATCTGTTCTACATGGACGGCTACGACCAGGGTCACATGACGGCCAATCCGAACGTGATCAAGGAGCGCTCGGTCGGCTACGCTCGACTTCAAGCCTCAGCCCTCTCCCCCGAGGACTCGGCAAGACTGATCACCCGCGTGATGGAGGAACGCTATGCGACCCAGCACCGCACTGAGGAACGTTGAGTGGCGTAAGTCCAGTTACAGCGGAAGCAACGGCGGGGATTGCGTCGAATGCACCGTCACCGACGGTGCCTCTTGGCGCACGTCCTCGTACAGCGGCAACACCGGCGGTGATTGCGTAGAGGTCGCCCCCGCCTGCCCCACCGGAACCGTCCCCGTCCGCGACAGCAAGAACCCCTCCGGCCCGGTCGTCACCGTCGGCGCCGGTGCCTGGCAGGCGTTCGTCGACGCTCTGCGGTAGTCCGCGCATCGGGTCGCCGGCACGGCTCAATGCGGTTCCCTCGCCGGGCACACCGCATCGAGGCGCGAGATGCGCCAACCGTCGCCGAGCGGGCCGCCGTTCGCGGTCATCAGCACTCCCGAACGAGCTTCGCCGAAGCCTTCCAACTCCTCACCGGGCTCGGCCTGTTCGTACCGGCGCCGGAGGCCCGTAGCGGCTGGACCGCGCTGGCGCCGGACACGGCGCTGCGCAATCTGCTGCTGGAGGAGGAGCGGCACACCGGCTCCCTGCCGGCCGCCGTGCAACAGACCCGTTCCGCGCTGGCACAGGTCGTCGCGGCCCTCCAGGGCCTCGCGCACCCACACCTGCTCCAAGTGCCTTTCCTCCCGGAAACGCGGTCGCGCCGGCGCGGCGGCTCGCTCGCCCCGCAGCTCCCACAGGAGCAGTTCGGTGGGGTGACGGCGACGGCCTCGACATCCTTCGCGTCCGTGATGCGGGCCGCGTCGCCCGGTCCCGGTTCCTCGCCGTCCGGGCGGATGCCGCCGTGGACGACCTCGTAGCGCGGGTCGCCCCCGGGCTCCAGCGGCGCCGGCCACATCTGGAGGAAGGGGAGAGGGCGGTCGTCGGCGTTGTGTTCCACATGGCGGACGCCGGACGCGGTGTTCAGGCTCTGTACGTCGCCGATGAATATGCTCGGGGCTCAACGAACGGGGAGGGGCGCAGCGTTGGACGAACTGGTACCGGGCGATCCCCGGGAGGTCGGGCCCTACCGGCTCCTCGGCAGGCTCGGCAGTGGCGGAATGGGGCGTGTCTATCTGGGCCGGTCCCCGTCGGGCCGCAGGGTCGCGGTCAAGGTGGTCAGGAACGACATCTCCGACGACCCCGGGTTCCGTGGGCGCTTCCGCCGCGAGGTCGAGTTGGCGATGAAGGTCGGCGGCTACTGGACCGCCGCGGTGGTGGACGCGGATCCGGAGGCCCCCGAGCCGTGGATCGCGAGCGAGTACATCCCCGGGCCTTCACTGCACAGCAGGATCGCCGACGGCGGCCCGCTTTCGACGGCCGAGGTACGCGACCTCGGCGCCGGGCTGGCGGAGGCGCTGGTCTCCATCCACGCGCTGAACCTGGTCCACCGGGACCTGAAGCCCTCCAACATCCTGCTGACGGACACCGGCCCCCGCGTCATCGACTTCGGCATCTCCAAGGCCCTGGAGAGCTCGGGCACGAGCACCGCGCTCACCCACACGGGCGTGGTCATCGGCACCCCCGGCTTCATGTCTCCGGAACAGGCCACCGGCGCGCAGGTCGGTACGCCGAGTGACATCTTCTCCCTCGGCACGGTCCTCGCCCACGCCGCCACCGGTGTGGAGCCCTTCGGCAGAGGCACCCCGGTCGCTCTGCTCTACCGGGTCGTCGGCGAGGAACCGGACCTGTCGGCCGTTCCCGACGAACTGCGCGGCACCATCGCCCTGTGCCTGGCGAAGGACCCGGCGCGCCGGCCTTCGGCAGCCGCGCTGGTCGCTCTGTTCACGGGCGGTGAGCTCCCGACCGAGCCGGTCCCGGCGGCCGTGCCCACGGTCGCGTACACCCGCGGCATGGATGCCGCCGATGCCGCGGAACCGGCGGCTCCCGTGAGGGCGGAAGCCCGGCCGGCTCACACCGACGCTCCGCTGGAGCTCATCGACGGCGGCGAGGACCGCTTCCGGGGCATACGTTTCCGGCGCCTGTTCCAGGGGCTCCTGCAGGTGGCGGCGCTGGGGACGATACCCCTGGGCGTGGCCGTCGTGCAGGGCGTGGACGTGATCGCCAACTGGGCTGCCGTCCTGGCCTTGTACCTGACCTTCGCGGTACCCACCGCCGCTTATTACTGGGCGGCCTGCCGCCCCTTCCGGGAGGTCTCCGAACTGGGCGTCGGCCACGAGGGAGTCACCCTTCGACGCGGTCACGACATCGCCGAGCTGCCCTGGCGCGAGTTCGAACGCGTCCTGATGTCGGTCGGCTCGGCACCGTACTCCGTCACTCTCTTCTGCCGCTTCCGCGACCCCGGCGAGATCGACGTCACCGGTCTTCCGGCCAAGACGGTCTCCGTGCGTCCGCCGCTGGCGACCTTCACCCTCCTGGCCCTGAACCGGGCCGAACGCAACGCCTCCTGCTCCGAAGTCCACCAGGCACTGGGGGCTTTCGCCCCGCCCGGCGTCTACCAGCCGCACCCCAAGGTCCTCAAGCGGACCGCCCTGCACGGTTCCACCCGTTGACCTCCGGGCGACCCGCCGGGCGGGCTCCGTCTAAACGGCCCGCATCTCCCACAGCAGCAGCTCCGCCGCCGGGCTCACGGCGACCGCCTCGACGTCCTTCGCGTCCGTGAGGCGGGCCGCGTCGCCCGCGCCCAGCAGTTCGCCCTCCAGTTCCACCTCACCCCGCACCACATGGACGTACACGCACGCGGCGTCGGGGACGGCGGTCCGCTCCCCTGCGCCGAGCCGGCGTACGTGGAGCATCGCGCCCGCCTCCGGGAGGGCGTACGGGGTGGAGTCCGCTATGCCGGGGACGACCTCGTAGCGCGGGTCGCCCCCGGGCTCCAGCGGCGCCAGCCACATCTGGAGGAAGGTGAGGGGGCGGTCGCCGGCGTTGCGTTCCACGTGGCGGACGCCGGACGCGGCGCTCAGGCGTTGTACGTCGCCGGGGCGGATCACCGTCTCCCGGCCCGTGGAGTCCCGGTGGGTCAGCTCGCCCTCCACCACCCACGTCACGATCTCGGTGTGGCTGTGCGGATGCTCGTCGAAGCCGGCGCCGGGGGCGAGGTGCTCCTCGTTGCAGGCGATCATCGCGCCGAAGCGCAGGTTGTCCGGGTCGTAGTGGGGGCCGAAGGAGAAGGCGTGCCACGTCTCGATCCCGGCCGCCGGATCACCGCCCTGGTAGCGCTCGTGCGCGCGCCGTACGTCCGTCACGGAGTCCACCGTAGACCCGGCGACACGCGCGGCCGTACCGATAAGGCAGTCTTGTTCCCGTGCCCGAACCCGAAACCAGCACCAACGAAGCCGCCGCACGCCCCGCCCATCCGCATGCCGCGACGCTGAAGCGGCTGGAGAGGTCGTCCGGCAGTCTCGCCGCGCAGGCGATCGCGCGGATGGACGAGACGCTGTCCTGGTACCGGGCCATGCCCCCGGAGAACCGTTCCTGGATCGGCCTGGTCGCGCAGGCGGGCATCGCCGCGTTCACCGAGTGGTTCCGGCACCCCGACGCCCCGCAGGCCATCTCCACCGATGTGTTCGGCACAGCGCCGCGCGAGCTGACCCGGGCGATCACACTGCGGCAGACCGTGGAGATGGTGCGCACCACCATCGAGGTCATGGAGTCCGCCATCGACGAGGTGGCGGCGCCCGGCGACGAGAGCGTGCTGCGCGAGGCGCTGCTCGTGTACGCGCGGGAGATCGCCTTCGCCACCGCCCAGGTGTACGCGCAGGCCGCCGAGGCACGGGGTGCCTGGGACGCGCGGCTGGAGTCGCTGGTGGTGAACGCGGTGCTCAGCGGCGAGGCCGACGAGGGGGCCGTGTCGCGGGCCGCCGCCCTGGGGTGGAACTCGCCCGATCATGTGTGCGTGGTGCTGGGCACCGCGCCCGACGGGGACTCCGAGCTGACCGTGGAGGCCATCCGGCGGGCCGCCCGGCACGCCAAGCTCCAGGTGCTGACCGGGGTGCTCGGCGACCGGCTGGTGGTGATCGCGGGCGGCAGCGACAATCCGCTGGGCGTCGCGAAGTCGCTGATCGGGCCGTATGCGGCGGGTCCTGTCGTCGCCGGTCCGGTGGTTCCCGATCTGCTGGCCGCGACCCGGTCCGCGCAGGCCGCCGCGGCGGGACTCAAGGCGTGTTCCGCCTGGCAGGACGCCCCGCGCCCGGTGCTGGCGGACGATCTGCTGCCGGAGCGGGCGATCGCCGGAGACCCGTCCGCCCGCGAGCAGTTGGTGGAGGAGATCTACAGACCGCTGGAGGAGGCCGGCGCCGCGCTGCTGGAGACGCTCAGTGTCTATCTGGAGCAGGCGAGCAGTCTGGAAGGCGCGGCGCGGATGCTGTTCGTTCATCCCAACACCGTTCGTTACCGGCTCCGACGTGTGACTGACGTCACCGGATGGTCACCCTCCGATGTACGCTCTGCGTTCACACTGCGGATCGCGCTGATCCTGGGGCGTCTGGCCGACGGCGATCTCCATCCCTAGCCTTTTGTCGGGGCCCCACAAAACCGCCTCCTGTTCTTCGTCCTTGTCCCCACGGGCGGCCGTGGCCGCCCCCAAGAGAGAGTGTGAGAGTGCTCGTACTCGTCGCTCCCGGCCAGGGTGCCCAGACTCCCGGCTTTCTGACTGAATGGCTCGACCTCCCCGGTGCCGGGGAGCGCGTCGCCGCGTGGTCCGACGCCATCGGACTCGACCTCGCCCACTACGGCACGAAGGCCGACGCGGACGCGATCCGTGACACGGCCGTCGCCCAGCCGCTGCTGGTCGCGGCCGGGCTGCTGTCCGCCGCCGCGCTCGGAGACGTGGCACCCGGTGCCGTCGCCGGTCACAGCGTCGGTGAGATCACCGCCGCCGCCTTCGCGGGCGTCCTCGACGACACCGCCGCGCTCTCCCTGGTCCGCAAGCGGGGTCTGGCCATGGCCGACGCCGCCGCGATCACCGAGACCGGCATGGCGGCGCTGCTCGGCGGCGACCCCGAGACGACCGTGGCGCACCTGGAGAAGCTGGGCCTGACCCCGGCGAACATCAACGGAGCGGGCCAGATCGTCGCGGCCGGCACCTTGGAGCAGCTCGCCGCGCTGGAGGCGGACAAGCCCGAGGGCGTGCGCCGGGTCGTCGCGCTCAAGGTGGCCGGCGCCTTCCACACCCACCACATGGGTCCCGCCGTGGACACGCTGGCGAAGGCCGCCGAGACCCTGACGCCGGGCGACCCGAAGGTCACCTACGTGTCGAACAAGGACGGCGAGGCGGTCGCGACCGGCGCCGAGGTGCTTCAGCGCCTGGTCGGCCAGGTCGCCAACCCGGTCCGCTGGGACCTGTGCATGGAGACCTTCAAGGAGCTCGGCGTCACCGCCCTCCTGGAGGTCTGCCCCGGCGGCACGCTGACCGGCCTCGCCAAGCGTGCCCTGCCCGGTGTGAAGACGCTGGCCCTGAAGACCCCCGCCGACCTCGACGCGGCCCGCGAGCTCGTCGCCGAGCACGCCTGACGCCCTTTAAGGAGCCGACCCGCATGGCGAAGATCAAGCCCAGCAAGGGCGCCCCGTACGCGCGCATCCTCGGCGTGGGCGGCTACCGGCCCACCCGGGTCGTGCCGAACGAGGTGATCCTGGAGACGATCGACTCGTCCGACGAGTGGATCCGCTCCCGCTCCGGCATCGAGACCCGGCACTGGGCGTCCGACGAGGAGACCGTCGCCGCGATGTCCGTCGAGGCGTCCGGCAAGGCGATCGCGGACGCCGGGATCGACGCCTCGCAGATCGGCGCCGTCGTCGTCTCGACCGTCTCGCACTTCAGCCAGACCCCGGCCGTCGCGACCGAGATCGCCCACAAGCTGGGCACGGACAAGGCCGCCGCCTTCGACATCTCGGCCGGCTGCGCGGGCTTCGGCTACGGGCTGACGCTGGCCAAGGGCATGGTGGTGGAAGGTTCCGCCGAGTACGTGCTCGTCATCGGCGTGGAGCGGCTGAGCGACCTGACCGACCTGGAGGACCGGGCCACGGCCTTCCTGTTCGGTGACGGCGCGGGCGCGGTGGTCGTCGGCCCCTCCCGGGAGCCCGCGATCGGCCCGACCGTGTGGGGCTCGGAGGGCGACAAGTCCGAGACCATCAAGCAGACCGTGCCGTGGACGGACTACCGCGACGGGACCGTCGAGAAGTTCCCCGCGATCACGCAGGAGGGCCAGGCGGTGTTCCGCTGGGCCGTGTTCGAGATGGCGAAGGTCGCTCAGCAGGCGCTGGACGCGGCCGGGATCACCGCGGACGAACTGGACGTCTTCATCCCGCACCAGGCCAATGTGCGGATCATCGACTCGATGGTGAAGACCCTGAAACTGCCGGAGCACGTCACGGTCGCCCGTGACATCCGCACCACCGGCAACACCTCGGCCGCCTCGATCCCGCTCGCGATGGAGCGGCTCCTGGCGACCGGCGAGGCGAAGAGCGGCGACACCGCGCTCGTCATCGGCTTCGGGGCGGGTCTCGTCTACGCCGCTACGGTCGTTACTCTCCCCTAGGCACTCCGTGCCGGACCGTGCGTCCGGTACGCGAGGAACCACCACCCCATCCTCTGGAATCACAACGAAGGAGCGCCACCATGGCCGCCACTCAGGAAGAGATCGTCGCCGGTCTCGCGGAGATCGTGAACGAGATCGCCGGCATCCCGGTTGAGGACGTCCAGCTGGACAAGTCCTTCACCGACGACCTGGACGTCGACTCGCTGTCCATGGTCGAGGTCGTCGTCGCCGCCGAAGAGCGCTTCGACGTCAAGATCCCGGACGACGACGTCAAGAACCTCAAGACGGTCGGCGACGCGACCAAGTACATCCTCGAGCACCAGGACCTGGGCAAGTAGGTCCGAGCCCTGCCGGGCCTTCCTCACGGGAGGCCCGGAGGCCGGGGCGCCCCGGCCCCGCCACCCGGCGGTGGCGCCGTAGGAATCCTCGTAATCCGTTGGAGAAAGAATTCCGATGAGCCCGACCAATCGCACCGTGGTCGTCACCGGTATCGGCGCAACCACACCACTGGGTGGCGACGCAGCCTCGACCTGGGAGGGACTGGTCGCCGGACGTTCCGGCGTCAAGGCCCTCACGGAGGAGTGGGCCGCCGAGCAGGCGGTCCGCATCGCGGCCCGGGTGGCCGTGGAGCCCACCGAGGTCATCCCCCGGCCGCAGGCCCGCCGCCTGGACCGCTCGGCGCAGTTCGCGCTGATCGCGGCCAAGGAGGCGTGGGCCGACGCCGGCTTCGAAGCCAAGGCCGGTGAGGACCCGAGCGTCGACCCGGACCGGCTGGGTGCGGTCATCGCCTCCGGCATCGGCGGTGTGACGACCCTGCTGGACCAGCACGACGTGCTGAAGGAGAAGGGCGTACGCCGTGTCTCCCCGCACACCGTCCCCATGCTGATGCCGAACGGCCCGTCCGCGAACGTGGGTCTCGCGGTGGGCGCCCGCGCCGGTGTGCACACCCCGGTCTCCGCGTGCGCGTCGGGTGCGGAGGCCATCGGCTACGCCATCGAGATGATCCGCACCGGCCGTGCCGACGTCGTCGTCGCGGGCGGCACGGAGGCGGCGATCCACCCGCTGCCGATCGCCGCGTTCGGCAACATGATGGCGATGTCCAAGAACAACGACGACCCCGAGGGCGCGTCGCGTCCCTACGACGTCGCCCGTGACGGCTTCGTCATGGGTGAGGGCGCGGGTGTCGTCGTGCTGGAGTCCGCCGAGCACGCCGCCGCGCGTGGCGCCCGCGTGTACGCGGAGGCGGTCGGGCAGGGCATCTCGGCCGACGCGCACGACATCGTGCAGCCGGAGCCGGAGGGGCGGGGCATCTCGCACGCCCTGCAGAACCTGCTGGAGCGGACGGATCTGGATCCGGCGGAGATCGTGCACGTCAACGCGCACGCGACGTCCACGCCGGCCGGTGACATCGCGGAGCTGAAGGCTCTGCGGAAGGTGTTCGGGGACCACGCGGACCACTTCGCGGTCTCCGCGACGAAGTCGATGACGGGGCATCTGCTGGGCGGGGCGGGCGGGGTGGAGTCCGTGGCCACCGTGCTCGCGCTGTACCACCGGGTGGCTCCGCCGACGATCAACGTCGAGAACCTCGATCCCGAGGCCGAGGCGGCGGCGGATGTCGTTCGGGGAGAGGCGCGGAAGTTGCCCGTGTCCGGGCGGATCGCCGCGTTGAACGACTCGTTCGGGTTCGGTGGGCACAACGTGGTGCTGGCGTTCCGGTCCGTGTGACCTGGGCTGTTCGAAGGGCCTTCACCCCTGGCGGGGTGGGGGCCCTTCGCCGTGCGGCGCCGTGGGGGTGTGCCGGGAGTTTTTTCGCCCCCGCCGCCCTTACCCTTCCCGTCCTCAAGGGGCTTCGCCCCTTCGACCCCAGGGGGAGATCGGTCGGGTGCGGGTTCGTCGTGGCTTGTCGCGCAGTTCCCCGCGCCCCTATCGGGGCGCGTTTTGCTAGACCACCTGGTGGAGCCAGCGGACCGGGGCGCCTTCGCCTGCGTAGCGGAAGGGTTCCAGTTCGTCGTCCCAGGGCTTGCCGAGGAGTTTGGCGATCTCCGATTCCAGGTCGGTCTGTTCGGTCTGGGAGCGGGTCAGGGCGGCGCGGAGGCGGTCCTCGGGGATGAGGATGTCGCCGTGGATGCCGGTGACGGCGTGGAAGATGCCCAGGTCGGGGGTGCAGCTGTAGCGCTCGCCCTCGGCGGTGGGGCAGGGTTCCGAGGTGACCTCGAAGCGCAGCATCTGCCAGCCGCGCAGCGCGGAGGCGAGTTTGGAGGCGGTGCCGGCCTGGCCCTGCCAGGAGAACTCCGAGCGCCAGGTGCCGGGGGCGGCGGGCTGGCGGATCCAGTCCAGGCTGACGCGCGTGCCGAGCACCCCGGCGATGGCCCACTCGACGTGCGGGCACAACGCGCGCGGCGCGGAGTGCACGTACAGAACTCCACGAGTCGTCACCGGAACCTCCGGACGGAACAGGCGCGGTCCGGGTGGACCACGTTGATGGCGAGGCTACCGTGCGACGGCGCAAGGAGTGTGACGTACCGTCGGTCCCGGTGCCGGGAAACCTCCAGCATTCACCCGGCAGGACGCCTGTACGGGTGTGCAATGAACACACCACGACACGCGGGGAGGCGATGGATGGAGCGGGCGATGCGGAGACACGGACGCCGTTCACGGACCGTGCTCGCCGTCATGACGGCCGTCGCGCTGGGTGTGACCGGCTGTGACGCCGCCGGCGGCGGCTCCCCCGCCCCGTCGGGCACGGCGGCGGAGAAGGTGCGGCCGTCCCCGAAGCCCACGCCCGTGTGGGACACCAGTCCGGAGTCGGTCGCCGCCGTGGGGGACTCCATCACGCGCGGTTTCGACGCGTGCGCGGTGCTGACGGACTGCCCCGAGGTGTCGTGGGCGACGGGCGGCAGCGAGGAGGTCGACAGTCTCGCCGTACGGCTGCTGGGGCGGGCGGGGGCGGCCGAGCGGAGCTGGAACTACTCGGTGACCGGGGCCCGGATGGCGGACCTGCCGGGGCAGATGGCGCGGGCGGTGCGGCGGAGTCCGGAGCTGGTGGCGGTGATGGCCGGGGCGAACGACGCCTGCCGGGAGACGACGTCGGCGATGACGTCGGTGGATGACTTCCGCGCCGACTTCCAGGAGGCCATGCGCACGCTGCGCGAGGCGCTGCCCAAGGCGCAGGTGTATGTGGCGAGCGTGCCGAACCTGAAGCGGCTCTGGTCGCAGGGGCGGACCAATCCGCTGGGCAAGCAGGTGTGGAAGCTGGGCATCTGCCCGTCGATGCTGGGCGACGCGGACGCGCTGGACGCGGCGGCGACGCTGCGGCGCGAGACGGTGCAGAACCGGGTGGAGGACTACAACGAGGTGCTGGAGGAGGTCTGCGCGAAGGACCGCCGCTGCCGCTTCGACGGCGGCGCGGTGTACGAGTACCGTTTCGGCACCGACCAGTTGAGCCGCTGGGACTGGTTCCACCCCAGTGTCGACGGGCAGGCCGAGCTGGCCGAGATCGCGTACCGCACGGTCACGGCGAAGCAGCCGTGACTTATTGTTTCGCACATGAACGAACTCTTCGGCACACTTTCCGACGGCACGCCGGTGCACCGTTGGACCCTGGAGCGGGCGGGCGTACGGGTACGGATCCTGTCCTACGGCGGGATCGTGCAGGACGTCGAGGTGCCGGACCGGGACGGGCGGACCGGGAACGTGGTGCTGGGGTTCTCCGACCTGGACGGCTACCTCCGGCACCCGGAACCCTTCCTGGGCGCCCTGATCGGCCGGTACGCCAACCGGATCGCGGGCGCCCGCTTCTCCCTGGCCGGGCGCGACCACACGCTCGCCGCGAACAACGGGCCGAACTCGCTGCACGGCGGTGAGCGGGGCTTCGACAAGCGGGTGTGGGACGCGAGCCCGGTCGAGCACGGTCTGCGGCTCTCCCTGGTCTGCGAGGACGGCGAGGAGGGCTTCCCGGGCCGTCTGGAGGTCTCCGTGACGTACACGCTGGGCGAGCGGGGCGCGCTGGGGATCGCGTACGAGGCGGTGACGGACGCGCCGACGCACGTGAACCTGACGAACCACTCGTACTGGAACCTGGCCGGCGCCGGCTCCGGCAGCGCGGCCGGGCACGAGCTGCGGCTCGCGGCCTCCCGCTACACCCCGTCCGACGCGGACCTGATCCCGAGCGGGGAGCTCGCCGACGTCACCGGGACCCGTTTCGACTTCCGTGAGGCGCGGAAGGCGGGCACCGGGTACGACGACAACTTCGTGCTCGACAAGGGGGTGACGGCGGCCGCCGAGGAGGTCGCCGAGCTGTACGACCCGGCGTCGGGCCGGGTGCTGACGGTGGCGACCACCGAGCCCGGCATGCAGCTCTACACCGCGGACCACATCGGGGAACCCTTCGCCCCCGGTGACGGCATCGCGCTGGAGACCCAGCACTTCCCGGACTCCCCGAACCGTCCGGAGTTCCCGAGCACGGTGCTGAAGCCGGGTGAGGTGTTCCGGTCGGAGACGGTGTACGGGTTCGGGGTGCGGTAGCCCGGCCTCCGCTCACGCACAAGCCCCGGTCCGGGGTCAGGGTCCCGGACCGGGGCTGCTCATGTGGGTGCTTCCCGGATCAGACGTTAATCGTTGCGGTGAGATCAGGGTCCTCGATCAGCATGCCCGCTTGAATCTCGTACGAAGCCTTCACATATGGCCGTGTTGCGGTGGGCCGGGGGTGGGTCGCGCTGCCCGGCGCTGTACGGGGTGCCCCGGCGTGGGTGTGGGCCGGAGGGTGTCTGCGCAGCCCGGCGCTTGCGGGGTGCCGTCGCGCCCACCCGTGCCGCCCCAGCGGCACGACTGCCCGCGGATTGCGGAGGGGCTGCCCGCGGAGGGCGGGGGCTGCCTGTGGTTGACGTGGGGCGTGGCGGGCGGGCGATACTGCGGCCTTCGGCATCCCGTACCCCACGACGACGGAAGGCCCAACTTCCTTGAGATCCGTACGTGTTCGCATCGGTGTTCTCGGGCTGGCCCTGTTGACCGGCCTCACCGCCCCCACGACCGCGACCGCCGCCGAGACGGCGTCCTCCCCCACCGTCGAGGAGCGCCGCCTGGACGGGGACGCTCCGCAGGAGATACTCCGCCGTTCCGGGTTCGCCGACGTGGCGCCGGAGTTGGCCCGCGCGCTCGACCGCACGCACTCCTACGCCCAGGCCCGCCGTGTCGTCGTGCGCGAGGGGACCGCGTTGTGGCGCAGGGCCGTCGACCGGGCGCAGGGGCGCGGTCCGGCGGGTGGTGACCTCAGCCGGGACGACGACCGGCCGCTGTACTGGGCGCGGCTCGGGATGACCCGTGAACTGCGCGCCTGGGAGCCGGGGTTCCGGCTGGGCGACGAGCGGCGGGAGCGGCTGCTCGACGAGCTGGAGCGGGCCTCGCGCGGGCAGACCACTGTCCGCCATCCGCACGGGAAGGGCGTGAAGCGGGTCCTGCTGACCGGTTTCGACCCGTTCACCCTGGACCGGGACATCCGTATCTCCAACCCGTCCGGCGCCGTCGCGCTCGCCCTGGACGGCACGGTGATCGAGACCGCGGACGGCCCCGCGCGCGTCGAGACGGCCGTGTTCCCGGTGCGCTGGCGGGACTTCTCGGAGGGGACGGTGGAGCGGGCGCTGCGGCCGCATCTGCCGGAGGTCGACCTGTTCACCACCGTCAGCCAGGGCCGGGTGGGCCGCTTCGACGTCGAGCGGACCAACGGGGCCTGGCGGGGCGGCTTCGGGGACAACGAGAACGTCGGCCGCACGGAGACGATCCCGGTCAGCGACCCGGCCTCGCAGCCGCAGTGGACGTCCACGACACTGCCGTACGCGCAGATCGTCGCCGCGGACACCGGACGGTTCCCGGTGTACGACAACACGAGCGTGACCGAGATCCCGGCGGGCGGCACCGAGCCCGTCGTACGGCCTCAGGGGCCGACGCCCGGCTCGACGGCGCGGGCCGGGGGCGGCGGGGACTACCTGTCCAACGAGATCGCCTACCGGGCGACCCTGCTCCGGGACCGGCTCGGGCTGCACGACAGGCTGCCGGGCGGACATGTGCACACGCCCGTGCTGCAGTTCGGCGCCGGGAACACCACCGAGGTCACCGACCCCGAGTTCGTACGGAACCGGCTGGACATCATCGACCAGGTGCGGTCGATCGTGGCCGTGGCGGTCAGTGCGACGGAGCGAACGCGAGGCTGACGCCGAGACCGGCCAGGACGGATCCGATCACCTTGTTGAGGACCTTCTGGCCGCGCAGCATCAGGGTGCGCATCCGGTCGTGGGAGAAGAACACGGCGACGACGCCGAACCACAGCAGGTGGGCGAGCGACATGAACAGCCCGTAGCCCACCTGCTGGAGGACCGGGGTGCCGGGGCTGACGACCTGCGCGAAGGTCGAGACGACGAACAGGGTCGTCTTCGGGTTGAGGACGTTGGTCAGGAAGCCGGTGCGCAGCGCCGCGAGCGGGGTCAGCCCCGTCCTGTTCTCCAGGTCGACGGTGACCTCGCCGCGGGTGCGGAAGGTGCGGACGCCGATGTACACGAGGTAGGCCGCGCCGACCAGCTTGATCACCGTGAAGAGGAAGGTCGAGGAGGCGATCAGCAGGCCGACGCCGAGCATCGTGTAGGTGACGTGGACGAGGACACCGGCGGCGACGCCGAGCGCGCCGAGCAGACCGGTGCGGCGGCCGTGGAGGTAGCTGTTGCGGACCACCATGGCGAAGTCGGCGCCCGGCGCGATCACGGCCAGGACGGTGATGACGGCGACGGCGAGCACCTCGGTCACGACGAGACGCCCTCCTCCTCGGACTCCTCGGCGTCGTCCCCGGCGGTCTCCTCACCGAGCAGGTCGCGGGCCATCAGCGTGGCGCCGGCGACCGCGCCGGGCATCAGGAACACGGCGACGAACGGGACGAGGAACGCCAGCCCCAGGGGTGTGCCGAAGCCCCAGACGAGGGTCTTGCGGGAGCGCAGCAGGCGGAGCCGCTCGCGCAGTTCGACCCCGCGCCGCTGGAGGGCGACGGCGGTGAGCTCCTCGGTGAGGAAGAACCCGGTGACGAAGAACCCGATCACCGGTACGACGGTCTGCCCGACCACCGGGATGAACCCGAGCGCGAACAGCAGCACGCCCCACACCAGGGCCCGTACGACGATACGGAGGCTGTCGCGGGCCGAGATCCACAGCTCCCGCCACAGCGGCAGCCCCGACTCGGGGGCGGTGCCGTCGGGCGAGACGTCCCGGTCGACCTCCTCGGAGAGCTTCTCGTAGAACGGCTGCCCGATGAGCAGGGTCACCGCGGTGAAGGTGAGCACGGACAGCAGCAGGCCGAGCGCGAACAGCACGGCGGTGAGGAAGCCGCGGAACAGCCCGGCCCAGGGGCTGGACCAGTCGTCGGCGAACGGTGTCGCCCACGCGACGAAGTCCTCCCCCCACAGCGCCAGCGCGACCAGCGCCGCCGCGTACAGCACGAGGGTGATCAGCCCCGGCAGCAGCCCGAACCCGAACTGCCTGCCGTGCCGGGCCACCCACCGCTGGCCCTTCATGAGATACCGGAAACCCGCCCCAAGATCGCGCATGGGGGAGACCCTATCGGGGCGCCGTCCCCCGGTACGGGCAAGGGCCGCACCCCACGTCCAAGGGTGCGGCCCCCGTCGTACGCAACGACCGTCACCGGTGCCGCGTCACGGCCGGGTCAGAGCTTGACGATCATCTTCCCGGTGTTGTCGCCGCGCAGGACGCCGAGGAACGCCTCCAGGTTGTTCTCGATGCCCTCGACGACCGTCTCGCGGTACTTCAGCTCGCCCGAGCGGACCCAGGGGCCCACCTCCTGGACGAACTGCGGCTGGAGGTCGTAGTGGTCGCCGACGAGGAAGCCCTCGATGCGGCCGCGGGTCTGGATCAGCCGGGCGAGGTTGCGGGGGCCGGGGGCGGGCTCGGTGTTGTTGTAGACCGAGATCATCCCGCAGACCGCGATACGGCCGTCCCGGTTGAGGGAGCCGATGGCGGCCTCCAGGTGGTCGCCGCCGACGTTGTCGAAGTAGACGTCGACGCCGTCCGGGGCGGCGGCGCGGAGCTGCTCGCTCACGGGGCCGTTCTTGTAGTTGAAGGCGGCGTCGAAGCCGTACTCCTCGACGAGCAGCTTCACCTTCTCGTCGGAGCCGGCCGAGCCGATCACCCGCGAGGCGCCCTTGAGCCTGGCGAGCTGCCCGACCTGGCTGCCGACGGCGCCCGCGGCACCGGAGACGAAGACGGAGTCGCCCTCCTTGAAGGAGGCGGTGCGCAGCAGGCCGGCGTAGGCGGTGAGGCCGGTCATGCCCAGCACGCCCAGGTACGCCGAGAGGGGCGCCGCCTCCGGGTCCACCTTGACGGCGTTCTTCGCGTCCACGACGGCGTACTCGCGCCAGCCGAAGAAGTGCAGGACGTGGTCGCCGACGGCGATCCCCTCGGCGTTCGAGGCGACGACCTCGCCGACGGCGCCGCCCTGCATGACCTTGCCCAGCTCGAACGGGGCGACGTAGGACTTCGCGGCCGACATCCTGCCGCGCATGTACGGGTCGACGGAGAGGTACTCGTTCCGTACGAGCACCTGCCCCTCGGCCGGGGCGGGGACCTCCTTCTCGACGAGGGCGAAGTCCTCGGGCTTCGGCCAGCCGACGGGGCGGCTCAGCAGATGCCACTCGTGGCCGGTGGTGGGGAGTGTGGGGGCGGTCATGGCCTGGCACCTTTCCTCGGATAGTTCAGTACCTGAAACAACCATGCGGCTGAATATTTCAGGATGTCAAGCAAACGGGTACCCTGGAGCGCATGGTCACACCCGATGCCTCCTCGCGCCGTCCCGACGCCCTCACCCTGGAGGTCGTCGAGCTCATCGGCTCGGTGGTGGCCCGCTACCACGAGGAGTACGAGGAAGCCGCCGCCGGTCACGCCCTCACGGGGGCCCAGGCGAAGCTGTTGAGTCTGCTGTCGCTGGAGCCGCTGCCGATGCGGAAGCTGGCGCAGCGGCTGAAGTGCGAGCCGTCGAACGTCACGGGGATCGTCGACCGGCTGGAGGCGCGGGGACTGGCGGAGCGCCGGCCGGATCCGGCGGACCGGCGCGTGAAGCTGGCGGCGGCGACGGAGGAGGGGCGGCGGGTGGCTCGGAGCCTGCGGGAGTCTCTGCGGTTCGCTCGTGAGCCGTTGGCGGGGCTTTCGGAGGGGGAGCGGGTGGCTCTGCGGGACGCTCTGCGGAGGATGCTGGGGTAGCGGCTACGCCGAGTGCGTTGACGGGGTGCCCCGGCGTGGGTGTGGGGCGGGGGTGGGTTGCGCGGCCCGGCGCTTTGCGGGTGCCCCGGCGTGGGTGCGGGCCGGGGGTGCGTTGCGCAGCCCGGCGCTTTGCGGGGTGCCGTCGCGCCCACCCGTGCCGCCCTGGGGGTACCTCCCAGGCCCTTAAGGCACTGGGGGAGGCACGACTGCCCGCGGCTGACGCGGCTACCCGCGGCATGTGGCTGACCGCGGCTGACGCGGCATGTGGCTACCCGCGGCCGATACGGCATGCGGCTGCCCGCGGGAACGCAGGGGCGGGGGTGGTTCAGGTGCACCACCACAGGAAACGGTCGCACGTCTCCGTGGGCTCGGGTTCCGGTTCGGGCTTCTTCGTCGTCGGGTCCGGGTCCGGTTCCGGGGTCTCCGGATCCGCCGGGGGTTCCGGCGGCGGGGGCGTCGTCGGGTCGGTCGTGGGCGGGGCCGCGGATGCGGATGCGGACGAGGGGTCCTGATCGGTCTCGTCCTCCGCCTCCTCGGACTCCTCGCCCGTCGGGGACCCGGAAGCCGACGGGGAGCCGGAAGGCTTCGCACCGGCCGACTTTCCGGGCGCCACCGCGTCCGTGACGCCGTCGCTCGCCGACTCCTTCGGCTCCACCTCCGTCGCGCCGCCGTCCGGGGTCTTCTCCCCGGCGGCGGCCGGCTTCGGGTCCGAGCCGGGCGCGTCCAGGCCGAGTTCCGCGAGGCTCAGTCCGCCCGCCGCGAGGACGAAACCGGCCGCGATCAGCAGGGTGCGGTTGCGCCGGCGGCGGTGCGCCGCGGCCTTGCGGTCCCGGCGGCTCTCGCCGGCCGTGGCGGCCTCGTCCGGTTCGGGTTCCGGTTCCGGCCGCCTCCCCCGGCGCCGGGCCGCCCGGCGCCCGCGCGGCGCGTCGTCCCGCGGTTCGCCGTCCCGCGGCTCCCCGTCGTCGTACTCCCCGGAGTTCTCCGCGACTTGGACGGTCTCCTCGGCCCCGTACGTCTCGCCCTCGTACCCCGGAGGCCCGGCAGGTTCCTGCCGCTGCTGGGCGCGGAGCGTCTCGGCGGGTGTGCCGCAGCCGGGGCAGGCAAGGGCGCCGTTGAGGTGCCGTCGGCACGGGTGGCAAAAGTCCATGACGCGGGAAGGTTAGGTTCCGGTCGGGCCCGCTTCATAGGCCTTGCTGTGAAGGTTTGGTGCGGACCAACGCCCAAGTGTTTCGAAACTGCCGAAACCGTTATGCGCGCGACCCATTGACACCCCCGCCACACCGTCCTTACTGTCACGCCAGCATTTCGAACGTGTGCCGAAATATCGAACGCGTCGAACCGCTGACGACGAAGACAAGGTCCGCCACCACAGCGAGGGGCTAACTGCCGTGCGCATCACCGGAATCAGCACACACGTGGTCGGGACGCCGTGGCGCAACCTGACGTACGTCCAGGTGCACACCGACGAGGGAATCACCGGAGTCGGCGAGACCCGGATGCTGGGCCACACCGACGCCCTCCTGGGTTACCTGAAGGAAGCCGAGGTCAACCATATTCTCGGCTCCGACCCGTTCGCTGTCGAGGACCTGGTCCGCCGGATGAAGTACGGCGACTACGGCCGCGCCGGCGAGATCGTGATGTCCGGCATCGCCGTCGTCGAGATGGCCTGCTGGGACATCAAGGGCAAGGCCCTCGGCGTGCCCGTCTGGCAGCTCCTGGGCGGCAAGGTCACCGACAAGGTCAAGGCGTACGCCAACGGCTGGTACACCACCGAGCGCACCCCCGAGGCGTACCACAAGGCCGCGCAGGGCGTCATGGAGCGCGGGTACCGGGCGCTGAAGATCGACCCGTTCGGCACCGGCCACTTCGAGCTGGACCACGAGCAGACGCTGTACGCGGTCTCGCTGATCGAGGCGGTCCGCGACGCCATCGGCCCGGACGCCGAGCTGATGCTGGAGATGCACGGCCGCTTCTCCCCCGCCACCGCCGTGCGCCTCGCGCACGAGCTGGCGCCGTTCAAGCCGGCCTGGCTGGAGGAGCCGGTCCCGCCGGAGAACCTCAAGGCGCTGGAGAAGGTCGCCGCGAAGGTCGACATGCCCCTCGCCACCGGTGAGCGCATCCACGACCGGATCGAGTTCCGCGAGCTGTTCGAGAGCCAGGCCGTCGACATCATCCAGCCGGACGTCGGCCACATCGGCGGCATCTGGGAGACCCGCAAGCTCGCCGCGACCGCCGAGACCCACTACATGCTGGTCGCCCCGCACAACGTGGGCGGTCCCGTGCTGACCGCCGCGTCCCTCCAGGTCGGCTTCACCGCGCCGAACTTCAAGATCCTGGAGCACTTCAACGACTTCGCGGACGCGGAGATCAAGAAGGTGATCAAGGGCGCGCCCCAGGTGGACCCGGAGGACGGCTGCTTCCACCTCTCCGACGCCCCCGGCCTCGGTGTGGAGCTGGACGTCGACGCGGCGGCCGAGTTCCCGCAGCAGCAGGCCCGGTTCGACCTGTGGGCCGAGGGCTGGGAGACGCGCAAGCCCAAGGGCGCGAAGTGACCGCCGCGGACCGCCGGGAGGCGCGGCGATGAGCACCCAGGTCGTCATCGAGGGACCCGGCGAGCACCGCCTGGTCCCGCACGAGCCGCGCGAGCCCGGTGCCGGCGAGGCCCTGGTGAGGGTGCACGCCGCCGGCATCTGCGGCAGTGACCGCGAGGTGTACCAGGGCAACCGGCCCGAGGGGTACGTGCGGTACCCGCTCGTCCCGGGCCACGAGTGGTCCGGGACCGTGGAGCGGGTGGGCGCGGGCGTGCCCGCCTCGCTGGTCGGCCGCAAGGTCGTCGGTGAGGGCTTCCGCAACTGCCAGGTCTGCGACCGCTGTCACGCCGGTGAGACGACGCTGTGCTCGGCGGGGTACGAGGAGACCGGGTTCACCCAGCCGGGCGCCATGGCCGCCACGCTGACCCTCCCGGCCCGGCTGCTGCACGTCCTGCCCGACGACGCCGACCTGAGCGCCGCCGCGCTCCTGGAGCCGGCCGCCTGCATCGCCGCCGCCGCGCTGAAGGCGAACGCGGTGCCCGGCGAGCGGGTGGCGGTGGTCGGCACCGGCACGCTGGGGATGTTCGCCGTGCAGTTCCTGCGCGCGGGCTCCCCTGCCGAGCTGCTGGTGGTGGGCAGCCGGGGCGACCGCGAGGCGCTGTCCCGGCGGTACGGGGCCACCGACTTCCGCACCAAGGACCGTGAACTCCCGGACGACTTCGACGTGGTGATCGAGACCGCCGGGTCCGCGGACGCGGCCCGCACCGCGGCCTCGCTGCTGCGGCGCGGCGGGCGGCTGGTCCTCACCGGCATCCCGGCGCCGGGCGCCGACGGGCTCGACCCCACGGATCTGGTCGTACGGCAGCTCGAGGTGCACACCGTCTTCGGCGCTCCGCCGGACGCCTGGGCGCACACCGTGCGGGTGTTCGCCGCCGGACTGCTCGATCCGCTGCCGCTGGTGAGCCACGAGCTGCCGCTGGCCGAGTTCCCGGGGGCCATCGAGCTGGTGGGGTCCGGCGACCCGAAGGTGGGCAAGGTGCTGTTGCGTCCCTAGTCCGTACGCCGGTGCGGGGACGACCTGACGGCCCCCGTACCGGCGTGCACCCGGCCCCGCCCCGAACCCGCCCGACTCGTACCCCGAGCCGCGAACTTCGTCCGATATATCGAACCAAAGGACACCCTGTGACCGACGCTTCCGCCACGGCTCCCCGCAGGCCCGGTGAGCAGACCCTCGCCGCGCTCGGCATGAGCGCCCCCGCCCCCGATCCCGCCGACGCCTCGCCGCACACCTTCCCCGGCGGCGGCCGCTGGCGCACCGAGGTCCCCTCGTGCGAGGGGCCCGAGGCGCTGGCCGTGGTACTGAAGGAGGCCTCGCGCCTCGACGTGCCGATCCACCGGATCAGCCAGGGCAGCGGCGTCTGGATGCTGACCGACGCCGAGATCACCGAGATGGTCGAGGCCACCGCGGAGCGCGACATCGAGCTCTGCCTGTTCACCGGCCCGCGCGGCACCTGGGACATCGGCGGCTCCACCCGTACCGACTCGGGCGGCGCCGGACTGCGCGCCCGGGGCCACGACGCGGTCGCCGGCTGTGTCGAGGACGCCGTGCGCGCCACGGAGCTGGGCGTCAAGTGCCTGCTCGTCGCCGACGAGGGCGTGCTGTGGACGCTGCACCGGGCGCGGGCGGCCGGGCTGCTCCCCGCCGACACCACGCTGAAGCTGTCGGCGCTCGTCGGGCCGGTCAACCCGGCCTCGTTCGCGGTCTACGAGCGGCTCGGCGCCGACTCGATCAACGTCCCCAGCGATCTGACGCTCGATCACCTCACCGAGATACGGCGGGTTTCGGCCACGCCGATGGACATGTACATCGAGGCCCCCGACGACCTCGGCGGCTATGTGCGGATGTACGAGGTCGCCGAACTCATCCGGCGCGGCGCCCCGCTGTACCTGAAGTTCGGTCTGGCCAAGGCGCCCGGTATCTACCCGTACGGGCACCACCTGCGGGAGCTGACCCTGGCGACCGCGAAGGAGCGTGTGCGGCGCGGCCGGCTGGCCCTGGACCTGCTGGCCCGCCACGGCGCGGACGGCGACATGGCGCCGCTCGGATCCCGGCTTCCGGGTGACCAGCGGCGGTTCGAGATCTCGTCATAACGTTCCGGAAACTCGGCTTCACACAAGTGGACACAGCCGCGCACAATCGCACACACCTCTTTTCCGGCCCCCTCCGGTCCCACCCCCGAGAACGCCTTGCTCGTCCGGACCGACCCCGCACACACATCAAGGATGATGATCATGCGTAATCGCAGAGCCGCACTCGCCGCCGTCGCCTCGGCCGCCGCCCTCGCCCTCACCCTGACCGCCTGCGGCCAGAGCAGCGAGGGCGGCAGCGAGGAGGACAAGGGCGGCTCGGACGGAGCCACCATCGGCATCGCGATGCCGACCAAGTCCTCCGAGCGCTGGATCGCCGACGGCAACAACGTCGTGAAGGAACTCGAGGCCAAGGGCTACAAGACCAAGCTGGTCTTCGGCGAGGACGACCCCGACCAGCAGGTCTCGCAGATCGAGAACATGATCACGCAGGGCGTGGACGCCCTGATCGTGGCGGCCATCGACAACAAGTCGCTGAACAACGTCATGCAGCAGGCCAAGGACGCCGACATCCCGGTGGTCTCCTACGACCGCCTCATCCTCGGCACGGAGAACGTCGACTACTACGCCTCGTTCGACAACGAGAAGGTCGGCGAGCTCCAGGGCAGCTACATCGTCGAGAAGCTCGGCCTGAAGGACGGCAGCGAGAAGGGCCCCTTCAACATCGAGCTGTTCGCCGGCTCCAACGACGACAACAACACCCGCTACTTCTTCCAGGGCGCGATGAACGTCCTGCAGCCCTACATCGACAAGAAGCAGCTCGTCGTCAAGTCCGGCCAGACGCAGCTGAACCAGGTCACCACCCTGCGCTGGGACGGCGGCACCGCGCAGAAGCGCATGGACGACATCCTGACCTCGGCCTACCGCAGCGACCGGGTGGACGCGGTGCTGTCGCCGTACGACGGCATCTCCATCGGCATCCTGTCCGCCCTCAAGTCGGACGGCTACGGCGCCAAGGACAAGCCGCTGCCCGTCGTCACCGGCCAGGACGCCGAGGTGGCCTCGGTGAAGTCGATCATGTCGGGCCAGCAGTCGATGACCGTCTTCAAGGACCTCCGCGAACTCGCCAAGGTCGCCTCCAACATGGTCGACGCGCTGCTCAACGACAAGAAGCCCGAGACCAACGACACCACGTCCTACGACAACGGCGCCAAGGTCGTCCCCGCCTACCTGCTGGAGCCGGTCGCGGTGGACAAGGACAACTACCAGAAGACCCTCGTCGACTCCGGCTACATCAAGGACAGCGACCTCAACTGACCCCCGCCCCCCCCACGGATTGGAAGGCACGACCATGGCGGGACCCGTCCTGGAAATGCGCTCGATCGTCAAGACCTTTCCCGGCGTCAAGGCGCTGTCGGACGTCACCCTGACCGTCCAGCAGGGCGAGGTCCACGCCATCTGCGGCGAGAACGGCGCCGGCAAGTCGACCCTCATGAAGGTCCTCTCCGGCGTCCACCCGCACGGCACCTACGAGGGCGACATCCTCTTCGAGGAACAGCTCTGCCGGTTCAAGGACATCCGGGCCAGCGAAGAGCACGGCATCGTGATCATCCACCAGGAACTGGCCCTGGTGCCCTACCTGTCGATCGCCGAGAACATCTTCCTCGGCAACGAACACGCCACGCGCGGGTTCATCAACTGGAACGACACCCTCAGGCACGCCACCGAACTGCTGCGCCGGGTCGGGCTCGACGAGCACCCGGAGACCCGGGTCGCCGACATCGGCGTCGGCAAGCAGCAGCTGGTGGAGATCGCCAAGGCGCTGTCGAAGAAGGTGAAGCTGCTCATCCTCGACGAGCCCACCGCGGCGCTCAACGACGAGGACAGCGGCAAACTCCTCGACCTGATCCTCCAGTTGAAGGATCAGGGCATCACCTCGATCATCATCTCCCACAAGCTGAACGAGATCCGCGCGGTCGCCGACTCGGTGACGATCCTGCGGGACGGGCGCACCATCGAGACGCTCGACGTGAAGGCCCCGGAGACCAGCGAGGACCGGATCATCAGCGGGATGGTCGGCCGCGACCTGGAGCACCGCTTCCCGGAGCGCACCCCGCACCAGCCGGAGGAGGGCGCCGCCCCGGCCCTGGAGATCCGCAACTGGACCGTGCACCACCCGATCGACCAGCACCGCAAGGTCGTCGACGACGTGTCGCTGACGGTCCGGCGCGGCGAGATCGTCGGCATCGCCGGGCTGATGGGCGCCGGCCGCACCGAACTCGCGATGAGCGTCTTCGGCCGCACCTACGGCCGGCACGCCGCGGGCACCGTCCTCAAGGACGGCACGGAGATCCGTACGAAGACCGTCCCCGAGGCGGTCGGCCACGGCATCGCGTACGTCACCGAGGACCGCAAGCACTACGGCCTGAACCTCATCGACACCATCAACCGCAACATCTCGCTCAGCGCCCTGAAGAAGGTCGCCAGGCGCGGTGTGGTGGACGAGCACGAGGAGCGGCAGGTCGCCGAGGGCTTCCGGAAGTCCATGAACATCAAGGCGCCGACGGTGTTCGAGCCGGTGGGCAAGTTGTCCGGCGGCAACCAGCAGAAGGTCGTGCTCAGCAAGTGGATCTTCGCCGGTCCCGATGTGCTGATCCTCGACGAGCCGACGCGCGGCATCGACGTCGGCGCCAAGTACGAGATCTACACGGTCATCGACCAGCTGGCCGCCCAGGGCAAGGCGGTCGTCTTCATCTCCTCCGAGCTGCCCGAACTGCTCGGCATGTGCGACCGCATCTACACGATGGCCGCGGGGCGGCTGACCGGTGAGTTCTCGCGGGCCGAGGCCTCCCAGGAATCGCTGATGCGTCAGATGACTAAGGACAAAGAGGTATCCCGATGAGCAGCACGGAAGTCACCGACAAGACGCCGGCGGCCGCGCCGCCGGGCAAGGGCGGGGCGGGCGGCGGCGACGGCCTGCTCCAGATCATGCTGGACGGCATGCGCCGCAACATGCGGCAGTACGGCATGCTGATGGCGCTCGGCCTGATCGTGGTGCTGTTCGCGGTGTGGAGCGGCGGCGACCTGCTGCTGCCGCGCAACGTCTCCAACCTGGTGCTGCAGAACAGCTACATCCTGATCCTCGCGATCGGCATGATGCTGATCATCATCGCGGGCCACATCGACCTGTCGGTCGGCTCACTGACGGCGTTCGTCGGCTCGATGGCCGCGGTGTTCATGGTCAGGAACGACCTGCCCTGGCCGGTCGCGGTGGTGCTGTGTCTGGCCGTGGGCGCCCTCGCGGGCGCGATACAGGGATGGTTCATCGCCTACGGCGGCATACCGTCGTTCATCGTGACCCTCGCGGGCATGCTGACCTTCCGCGGTCTCACCGAGATCTTCCTGGAGGGCCAGACCCTCGGCCCCTTCCCCAAGGGCCTGCAGAAGGTCGCCAACGGCTTCATGCCCGAGGTCGGCCCCGAGACCAACTACCACAACCTCACCCTGCTCCTCGGCTTCGCACTGATCGCGCTCGTGGTCCTCCAGGAGGTCCGCGACCGCCGCCGCCAGAAGGAGTTCGACCTCGACGTCCTGCCCACCAAGCTGTTCCTGCTGAAGCTCGTCGCGCTCGGCTCCGCCATCCTGGTCGTGACGCTGCTGCTGGCCAGCTACAAGGGCGCCCCGATCGTGCTGCTGATCCTCGGCGCGCTGCTCGTCGGCTTCGGCTACATGATGCGCAACGCCGTCATCGGCCGCCACATCTACGCCATCGGCGGCAACCTGCCCGCGGCCAAGCTGTCGGGCGTGCGGGACAAGAAGGTCACCTTCCTGGTCTTCCTGAACATGGGCATGCTCGCGGCCCTGGCGGGTCTGGTCTTCGCCGCCCGCTTCAACGCGGCCTCTCCCAAGGCCGGCCTCAACTTCGAGCTGGAGGCGATCGCCGCCGCGTTCATCGGCGGCGCGTCGATGAGCGGCGGCGTCGGCACGGTCCTCGGCGCGATCATCGGCGGCCTGGTCCTGGGCGTGCTGAACAACGGTATGAACCTCGTCGGCATCGGCACCGACTGGCAGCAGGTCATCAAGGGCCTGGTGCTGCTGGCGGCCGTCGGCTTCGACGTGTGGAACAAGCGCAAGTCCGGTTCGTAAGTCAGCTCGGGCCCCGCCGGACGGCGGGGCCCCTTCCTTTTCGGGAGCCGCACGGATGGAACTGAACAGACGCACGGTCATCGCGGGCGCGGCGGCGGCCGGGGCAGCCGCCACCACCACCGCGTTCGGCGGAACGGCACACGCCTCGTCAGGCAGGGGGAAGCCGGTGAAGTCGCTCTTCGGCAGACTCGCGGACGGCACCAAGGTCCACCGCTGGTCGCTGGAGAACGGCGGCACCCGGATGAAGGTCCTCTCCTACGGCGGCATCGTCCAGTCCCTGGAGATCCCCGACCGCCGCGGCCGGTACACCAACGTCTCCCTCGGCTTCAACACCATCGAGGAGTACGTCGCCTCCAGCCCCTACTTCGGCGCGCTGATCGGCCGCTACGGCAACCGCGTCGACCAGGGCCGCTTCACCCTCGACGGCACCCCGTACCAGCTCTCCGTCAACGACGGCGAGAACAGCCTGCACGGCGGCGCCCAGGGCTTCGACAAGCGGGTCTGGGACGTCGAGCCGTTCACCCGGGGCTCCGACGTCGGCCTGCGCCTGTACTACACCAGCGTCGACGGCGAGATGGGCTACCCGGGCACGCTGCGCACGAAGGTCACGTACACCCTCACCCGTGACGGCGACTGGCGCGTCGACTACGAGGCCACCACCGACAAGGCCACCGTCGTCAACCTCACCAGCCACGTCTACTGGAACCTCGCCGGCGAGGGCAGCGGCTCGATCCACGACCACGAGCTGTCCATCGCCGCCTCCCGCTACACGCCGGTCGACTCGGGGCTGATCCCCACGGGCGAACTGGCGCGGGTCGCGGGCACCCCCTTCGACTTCCGCCGGGCCAAGCCGGTCGGCCGGGACATCCGCACCGCACACCAGCAGGTGCTCTACGGGCAGGGCTTCGACCACAACTGGGTGCTCGACAAGGGCATCACCCGCCGTCCCGAGCAGGTCGCCGTCCTCCGCGACCCGTCCTCCGGCCGCACGCTGAGGATCGCGACGAACGAGCCGGGCCTGCAGTTCTACTCCGGCAACTTCCTCGACGGCACCCTCGTCGGCACCGGCGGCCGGGTCTACCGGCAGGGCGACGGGCTGTGCCTGGAGACCCAGCACTTCCCGGACGCGCCGAACCAGCCGTCGTTCCCGTCGACCGTGCTGCGGCCGGGGCAGACGTACCGGACGACGACGGTCCACTCGTTCGGGGCATGAGCCCCGGCGAATCGCCGCCGTCACATTTTCCTCACACGAACTGAACGGCGGCGCGTCCCGCTCCGTACTCCTGGGTGGCCCGTGCTCCCCCGCGCGGGCCACCCAGGCATGACGGGTCCGCCACCTCCCCAGCGGGCCCGCCGCACACGGAGGTTCCCTTGGCCGACAACGTCACCTCGTTGTTCCGCAGCACCACGGCGCACAGTCCGTCGATGGCGGCGCTGACACGGGAGAGCGACGGGGCCGGCCCGGTGGACTTCTGCATCCCCTGCAACCCGTACTTCCCCACCCCCGCCATGTTCGAGGACATGGCGGGCCGGCTGCGCGACATCATCACGTACTACCCGAGCAGCGCCGACACCATCACGGCCGAACTGTGCGGCCTGCTCCGACTGCCGCCGCAGTGCGTGGCGATGGGCAACGGCTCGACCGAGCTGATCACCTGGATCGACCACCTGCTGGTCCGTGAGTCCCTCGCCGTCCCCGTCCCCACCTTCGGCCGCTGGACCGACCAGCCCATGGAGACCGGCAAACGGGTCGACATGTTCCCGCTCCAGGAGGCCGGCGGCTTCGCCCTCGACCTCGCGCAGTACGCCGAGTTCATCCGGGCGCGCGGCACCCGGGTCGCCGTCATCTGCAACCCCAACAACCCCGACGGCGGCTTCCTCCACAAGCACGCGATCGTGCAGTTCATGGACGCCATGGCCGACCTGGACCTGGTGGTGATCGACGAGTCGTTCCTGGAGTTCGCCGACGCGGAGAACGAGCCGAGCGTGGTGCAGGAGGCGATGCTGCGCCCCAACGTCATCGTGCTGCGCAGCCTCGGCAAGAACTTCGGCCTGCACGGCATCCGCTTCGGCTACCTGGTCGCCAACCCGGCCCTGGCGGGGCGGGTGAGATCCATGCTCCCCAAGTGGAACCTCAACTCCTTCGCCGAGCACGTGGTGTTCATGCTGAAGGAGCACGGCGCCGAGTACGCCCAGAGCCTGCACCAGGTCCGCCGCGACCGGATGGACATGTCCGGCCAGCTCTCCTCGCTGCCCGGACTGACGGTCTACCCGTCCCAGGGCAACTTCCTCTTCGTGCGCCTCCCCGTGGGCGCCGAGGGCACCGTGGTCCGGGACCGGATGCTCACCGAGCACCGGATCCTGGTCCGCGAGTGCGGCAACAAGATCGGCTCGTCCAGCCGCTTCCTGCGTCTCGTGGTACGCCCCCAGGTCGACGTGCGCCGCCTGGTGTCCGGCCTGGAACAGGTGCTCTACGGGACGTCCAGGAGGGGAGGCGCCGCGCCCGAGCAGGCCACCGGGACCGGCTACAGCTCGGGCACGGCGGCCGTGGACCGGCTGGTGAGCCGGACCAACGGGGCCGGCGTGCGGGGGCTCGCCGCTCAGACCGCCGGTGCCGGCGTTCCGGGGTTCGCCGCCGCTCCGTCCGCCGGCACCGGCATGCCGCTCCCCGCCGCCGCGTCCGCCCCCGCGGTGGGCGCGGGCGGCGGGATGCCGGTGCCGGCCGCGGCTTCGGTGGTGACGGGGGCACCCGGAACGCCTCAGCCGGTCGCCCAGCCCGTGCCGCAGCAGGTCCCCGCGCCGGTGCCGCAGCCCGTGCCACAGCAGGTCCCGGCGTCGGTGCCGCAGCCCGTACCGCAGCCCGTGCCGGTGCCTGCGCCCGTCCAGCCGCTCGCGCCCGTGGCGCAGGCGCCGATGCCCGCCGCGGCGTTCCCCGCACCGGCACCGACGGCGGCCCAGGTACCACCGCAGATGCCGCCGCCCGCCGGTCCCACCCCGCCCGGTGTCCCCGCCCGCGGCGGCCTGACGGCCGCCCAGGTCAGGGGCACCGACGGCCTCTCCATGGCCCCGGCGACGGGCTGGCAGGGGCCGCGGAGCTGGCCGAACCCGGCGGGGATGGACCAGGTGGGCTGAGCCCGCCGGCATCCGCTCAGGGAGTGCCGGGCCTCACTCGGAGGGAGTGGCCGGGACGGTCGGGCAGGGCGAGGCGGTCGGGGAGGCGCTGGGGTCGGGGGACGGGGTCGCGGACTCCGTGGCGCAGTCGTCCGGGGCGGTGGGCGAGGGGCTCGGGCCGGTCGGGTCCGGCGAGGGTGACGGGGACCCGGTGGGGGACTCGCCGGGCGGCTGCGAGGGGTCCGGGCTCGTCGGAGACGCCGTCGGGGAGGAGGGCTCCGGAGACGGGGAGGTCGTCGGACGCGGGGTGGACGACGGTGAGGGAGCGGAGGGGGACGGCCCGGGGCCGCCCGACGTGCCCGGGTCCGGGCCGATGACGATGCCGCCGCCCTCGTTCCCGCCCCCCTTGCCGCCGCTCCCGCCGTCGACGGGCTCGGTCGCCGGGGTCTCACCGCCCGCGCCGGGACTCCTCGGGACGACGCCCTCGCCGTCGGGGACGGTGTGGACCCCCCGGCCGTAGAACTCCAGCCAGTACCTGACCAGCCTCAGGTAGGAGTACGAGTGGTTGTAGCTGAGGACCGCCCGGTCCAGGTCCGCCGCCCGGCCCAGATCCCGGTCGCCGGCGCACAGGTAGTGGCCGGCCGCCAGGGCCGCGTCGAAGACGTTGTTCGGGTCGGCGCGGCCGTCGCCGTTGCCGTCCGTGCCCCAGCGGGCCCAGGTGGACGGCAGGAACTGCATCGGCCCCACCGCGCGGTCGTAGACCGTGTCACCGTCGTGGGCGCCCCCGTCCGTGTCCCGGATCAGGGCGAAACCCCGCCCGTTGAGCGGCGGTCCGGTGATGCGGCCCAGCGTCGTGCCGTTCCGGTCGACCGCGCCGCCGCGCGCCTGGCCCGACTCGACCTTGCCGATCGCCGCGAGCAGTTCCCAGGGCAGCCGGCAGCCGGGGTCCGTGTCGCCGACGGAGGCCTCGGCGCCGCGGTAGGCGCGCAGCACGGTGGCCGGGATGCCCGACTGGGAACGGAGGTCCCGCACGAGCACCGGGGGCGCCGACGCGACGTCCGGGGTGTCCAGGGGCGGGAGTTCGGTGTGGTAGGAGCCGTCACCCGGAGGGGCTAACTCGGTGTACGGGCCGCCTGCCGCCGGTGTGCGCACGTCGTCGGCGAGCGGGGCGGCGCGGTCGTCCTTCGCGTCCCGGGTGAGGCCGGGCGCCTGGGAGGCGGTGAGGGCCGCCATGGCCGCCACTGCGACGGCGGTCGTCCGCAGTCCCCTGCGGGTCCGGCCGGCATACGGGCGTCGGGCGGCGCGGCGTACGGGCATGACTGTCGCTCCTGTGGGTGGTGTGCCGGTGGGAGGGGCGGTCGTACGGTCCTCAGCGGCCGAAGGTGTCGATGCCGGAGACGAGCCAGCGTCCGTCGCGGTGTACGACGTCGACGGCGAGCATGGCCCCCGCGTACACGCCCTCGTCCTTCGCGTCCTTCGAGTCCTCCGCGTCCTTCGCGTCCTTCGTGCTCCCGGCGGTGCCGACGCTGCTCTGGTCGGCGTAGACGAGGACCCGGGCCCGGTCGCCGTCGATCCGTTCGACCGCGCTCTCGGTGACCGTCGTGGTGATCACCGCCTTCTGTTCGTCGGCCCGCTCGCGGACGTCGGCGAGCAGGGCTCCGTGCTGGTCGACGGCCTTTCCCGTGAGGAGGTCCTCCGCGGCTTTCTCCAGGGCGCCGGGGTCGGTGTGGTCGTAGGAGAAGAGCGCGTCGACGGCCTTGGCCGTCTGCCCCTTGATCTCGCTGGTGCGGGCCAGGTCGGTCAGGGCGGTGTTGTGTCGCGCGGGGTCGTCCCGGAGCGCTTCGGCCTCCGCGTGCGCCCAGCCGGCGAAGCCGCCGAGGAGCACGGTCAGCGCGCAGAGCGCCACGAGGCCCACCGGCCGGCGCGGCCGGGTCCGGCCGGCCTTCCCGTCGTCGGCCGCGACCGGTTCCGCCGTCCGCGCGGAGGCCGGCGACGGGGACGAGGCGCCGGAGGGGGACAGGAGCGCCGTGCCGCGCGTACGGGTCCGGCCTCCCGTGCTCTCCGGGGCCCCGGCGGAGCCGGCGGGGGCGGCGGGGGCGGCGGGGGCGGCGGGCCGGGTCTCGCGGGCCTGGCGGCGGCGCTGGCGGTTGATGTGGTGGCGGGTCGTCGACATGGTGCGGTGTCCTCCTCGGTGCGGCCGGCTGCCGCGGTACGGGACCGGGTCAGCCGGCCGATGTGCCGCCCACGGGTGCCTGGCCCAGGGCGCTCAGCTTCCACCGGCCGTCGGTCCGGGTGAGTTCGCCGAGCATGCGGCTGTCCTTGTCGGTCTTCGCGCCGTCGGACGCCTTGACGGTGACCCGCAGGGCGATCAGCACCCGGGCGCGGCCGGCCCGGTCGTCGAGTTCGGTGACGGCGCCCGACAGCACCCGGGCCGTGGTGACCGTTTTCGCCGCCTTCACCTGTTCGGCGAACTCGGCGCGTCCGGAGGTCAGTTGTTCGTGCAGTTCGCCGGTGGTCGACGACTCCCAGAGGTCGAGGCCCCGGTCCACGTCGCGGTGGTCGAGCGTGTTGAGGTTCTGTACGGCCTGCTCCCCGGCGGCGAGTGCCTCGTCCCGTTGCCCGGCGTACGCGGCCCGGTCGTCGTGGGCCGCGCGGTACCAGTCCTGCCCGGCCCACGCGGCGAAGCCGCCCGCCACGAGGGTGAGGGCGAGGACCAGGGCCGGCAGCGGCCGGGAGCGGGTTCCGGCGAGGGCGCGGACCACGCGTTCCATGGGGTGCTCCAGTCTCCCGCGCACGTTCAGCGGGCCTTGATGTCGACGATCCGCCACCGGTCGTCCTCGAACCGGGCCGTGACGGTGAGCTGGGCCGCCGCGGTGGTGACCTCGG
The DNA here is from genome assembly GCF_055585405.1 of Streptomyces sp. NPDC053426. Taxonomy (NCBI): domain Bacteria; kingdom Bacillati; phylum Actinomycetota; class Actinomycetes; order Kitasatosporales; family Streptomycetaceae; genus Streptomyces; species Streptomyces sp. NPDC053426. Next base: position 194,720 of record NZ_JBVJKE010000011.1, read on the forward strand.
CCTCGCCCCCGCCCTTGTGGGAGGTCTGGTCGAGGAAGACCAGCAGGCGGGCCTCGTCGCCGTCGAGTTCGACCACTCCGGTGCGGACGGCCCGGGTGCTCAGGGTGACGCGCTGCTCGGTGAGGTCGTCGCGGACCCGCTCGAAGAGGGTTTCGTACTGGCGGGCGGCGCGCCCGTCGAGAACGGTGCGCGCGGAGCGCTCGGCGGCCGCGGTGCCGTCCGGCGTGTAGGAGAAGACACGGGCGAGGGCGTTGCCGACGTCGCCGGCGACGCGGGTGGTGGCCCCGGTGTCGGTGAGCGCGTGGTTGCGGGCGGACGCGGCCGACCTCAACTGGTGGGCCCCGTGGAAGAAGCCACCGCCACCGAGGACGAGCACCACGACGGCTGTGACGGCCGCGGCCCGCCGCAGCCGCCCGTCCGGCGGGCGGTGGGCGCGGGCACCGTCCGGCACGCCGGCGGCGGACCCGGGCTCCTGCCCGCCCTCCTCCGCTACGGACTCGGGCCCGTCCCCGCCCTCCCTCCCGGCGGGCGCGCCCGCCGGGTCCGCCTCCGTGCCGGGCTCCGGTGGTCCGCCCCTGCGCAGCAGTCGCGTCAGCGTCATCGGTCGCCGTCCTCCTTCTCGCCCTCGACCGGTACCGCGCTCAGCGCCCTCACCTTCCACTCCCCCTCGCCCGTGCGGGCCAGGACCGCCTCCAGGCGCTTGCGGTCGGTGGTCGGCCGCTTCGTCCCGGCGGGCGTGACCTCGACGCGGACGGTGGCGATGAGCTTGGCCGTGCCGGACCGCGTGTCGAGCGCGGTGACGGCGGCCTCGGTGACCGTGCCGCGCGCCGAGGCGCCCGCCTCGGCGTCGGTACGGCCCAACTCCTCGCGCAGCGGCCCGGTGGAGGCGGCGCGCCAGGCCCGGATGCCCTGCTCCGCCCGCTGCCGGGTGGAGGCGTCGAGCGTGGTGAGAGCCGCGATGCCCGCCCGTCCGTCGGCGAGCGCCTCGTCCCGCTCCCGGCCGTACGCGAGCGAGTCGTCGGTGCGGGCCTGCGCGTACGTCCACGCGCCGGTGCCGCAGAAGCCGAGGGCCAGCACGAGCCCTGCCCCGGTGAGGATCCGGGCCCTCCTCATCGCGTACCACCGGTGGCCGGGGTGAGGAGTCCCGACAGGTCCGCCGGTGCCTCGCCGCTCCGTCCGGGCAGGGCGAGCGCGCCGGGGAGCGCCGCGGACCCGTCCTTCGCCGGTGTCCCGCCGCTGCCCGAGGGCAGGGAGCCGGGCCTGGCCGGTTCGGGCACCGCGCCGCCCTTCGGGGCGTTCGCCGAACCGCGTACGTTCGAGCCGCCCGAGGCCGGGGCGGTGCAGGCCGCGCCGGTGTTGAGGGCGGGCGCGGTGCCGAGGTCGAGGCCGTTGCGGTAGCGCGTGGCGCCGTATCCGTCGGTGCAGGGCAGGGGGGCGAAGAAGGTGACGGCCATGCCGAGGTTCAGCTTCCCTCCGTCGACGGCGGTGGAGCCGGCGGCGACGGCCGCCGGGTACTTCACGAGGAGTTCCTCGATGCCGCGCTGCCGGGTGACGGCGACCTCGGAGGTGGTGAGGAGGTTGGCGAGGACGACGCCGAGGCTCGGGTCGAGGTCCCGCAGCAGGCCGCTGACCTGGGTGGCGGCCTCGGGGGTGACCGCGAGGAGGCGGCGCAGGTCGGCGTCGGAGCCCTTGAGGGCGCGGGCCAGTTCCTCCGCCCCGGTGGCGAAGTCTCGGATGGCCTTCGCCTCCTGGGCCTGGGTGCGCAGGACGGTCTCGCCGTCGTCGATGAGCAGGGTGGTGGACGGCAGGGCGCGGTCGGCGGCCTCGACGAAGTCGCCGCCGCTGTCGATCAGCGCCTGGAGGTCGTCGCCGTGCCCTTCGAAGGCCTTGCCGAACTCGTCGACGACCGTGCGCAGATCCTCCAGCGGGACGGAGCTGACGAGCTCGTCGACGCTGGTGAGGACGTCGGTGACGGGTGCGGGCACCTGGGTGTCGGCCTGTTCGATGCGGGTGCCGTCGGCGAGGTAGGGGGAGCCGTCGCTCTCGGGCCGCAGGTCGATGTACTGCTCGCCGACGGCGGAGAGTCCGGCGACCACGGCCTTGGTGTCGGCGGGGATGCGGGGGGCGGACTTCTTGATGCGGAGTTCGGCGACGACGCCGTCGGCGGTGAGGCCGATCGGGCCGACGCGGCCCACCGAGACGCCCCGGTAGGTGACGTCGGAGTGGGTGAACAGGCCTCCCGTGTGCGGGAGTCGCACGTCCACCGTGTAGTAGTCGGCGACGCCCACGTACCGGCCGAGGTCGGCGTAGCGGATGCCGAGGAAGGAGAGGGCGAGGACGGCGACGAGGAGGAAGGCGAGGTTCTTCAGCCGTACGGCGAGGGTGATCACCTGCTCTCACCTCCGGACCCGGACACGGAGGGCAGCGGCAGGGGCGAAGAGCTCCCCGGCGGCGACGCGGACGACGACGGCGACCCGGAGGACGAGGCGGACGGCGCCCCGGAGCCCGTCTTCCCGCCGTCGTCCTCCCCGGAGGACCGCTTCTTCCCCGCCGCGCCCGTCCCGCCGCCCACCGTGAAGGTGGGGGTGGGGGAGGGCGAGGACGGGTCCTCGATCGGCGGGATCACCTGTGTCCCCGGTACGGCGGCCATGTTCAGGTACGCGTTGAGGTAGTCGCCCTTCACCCCGCGCAGCACCTCGTCGGTGAACGGGTACGTCACCAGCACCTGGAGCGAGTCGGGCAGGTCCGTGCCCGCGTCGGCGAGCGCCTTCAGCGTCGGCGCGATGGCCTTGAGGTCGGCGATCATGTCGTCCTTGCTCGCGTTGACGGTGGAGACGGCGACGCCGGAGAGCGTGTCGAGGGAGCGCAGCATGGTCAGCAGGGAGCCGCGCTGCTTCTCCAGCGTCTTCAGTCCGGGCGAGAGGCCGGTGAGGACGGTGCCGACGTCGTCCTTGCGGGTGGCGAGGGTCGAGGAGAGCCGGTTGACGGCGTCGAGGGCGTCGGTGATGTCTCCCCGGTGGTCGTCGAGGTCGGTCACCAGGGTGTCGACCCGTTTCAGCATGGAGCGGACCTCGGGCTCGCGGCCGCCGAGGGCCGCGTTGAGCTCCCGGGTGATGGTCTTGAGCTGGTTGACGCCGCCGCCGTTGAGGAGCAGGGACAGCGCGCCGAACACCTCCTCGACCTCGGTGTTGCGGCTGGTGCGGGCCAGCGGGATGACGTTCCCGTCCGTCAGCCGGCCGGCTCCGGTCTCCTCGGCGGGTGCGACGAGCTGGATGTACTTCTCGCCCAGCAGGCTGGACTGTTCGAGCCGTGCGGTGGTGTCGGCGGGCAGCCGCACATCGCCGTTGATCTCCATGGTGACGCGGGCCGACCAGTCGTCGCGGCCGAGTTCGATGCCGGTGATCCGGCCGACGGCGACGTCGTCGACCTTCACCGCGGCGTGCGGGACCAGGCTGAGCACGTCGTGGAGTTCCGCGGTGACGGTGTAGGGGTGGTCGCCGAGGTCGGCGCCGCCGGGCAGCGGCAGGTCCTCGATGCCGTCGAAGCGCGGCGGTCCGACGGTGACCGCGCCGAGGGCGAGGGTGAAGCCGAGGCCGAGGGCGATCAGTCCGCCCGCGGTGAGGCCCGCGGCCCGGCCCGCGGTGAGCGCGCCGCGCTTCATCGGCCGTCCCCCTTCCGCCCGTCGGACGCACCGGCCACGGGCAGCGGCAGCAGCGGGCCGCCGATGCTGATCTCGTTGAGGTTGGCGCGGCCGTCGAGGGTGCGGGTGTCGGGGTTGTAGGCGCTTACGACGTTGCCCGCGGCCAGCGGTGCCACGTCCAGCGCCTCGGCCAGCGAGGCCCGTTGCTCGACCAGGGTGCGGGTGATGGGGACGAGCCGGTCGACGTTCTTCTTCAGCTCGCCCCGGTTGTCCTCGATGAAGGTCTTGACCTGGCCGAGAGCCTTGCCGAGTTCCTCCAGCGCGCCGGTGAGGTCGTCCTTGTTGTCGGCGAAGAAGCCGACGACCTCGTCCAGGCGTTCCTGCGCGGTGCGCACGTCGGTGTCCTTGTTCTTCAGCATGGTGGTGAAGGTCTGGAGGCTGCCGAGGGTCTTGAACAGGTCGCCGCTGCTGCCGTCGAGGGTCTTGGCCGCCTTGCCGAACTCCTCGACGCTCTCGCCGATGGCCTCGCCGTTGCCGTCGAGGTTGTCGGCGCCGGTCCTCAGCAGTTCGGACAGGGCGCCGTCGGCGTTGGCGCCGTCCGGGCCGAGGGCCTCGCCGAGTTCGGTGATCGACTCGTAGATCTGGTCGATCTCGACGGGGAGGCGGTTGCGCGAGGCGGGCAGCACGGCGCCGTCGGCGAGGGCGGGGCCCGTGCTGTGGGCGGGGGTGAGCTGCACGTAGCGGTCGGCGACGACACTCGGCGCGACGACGACGGCCCGCGCGCCCTCGGGGACCTTGACCCCCTCGTCCAGGCGGAGGCCGACGCGGACCGTGGTGCCCTCGGGCCGCACCGACTCCACCTCGCCGACCCGTACCCCGAGGACGCGCAGGTCGGATCCGGCGTAAATGCCGGTGGCGCGGTCGAAGTAGGCGGTGATGCGGGTGCCGTCGGATGCGAGGGCCCGGACGGTGGCCACGCCGCCGGCGGCGAGCACCAGGAAGGCGAGCACGCCGGTGAGGATCTTTCCGCGTCGGTTCATCACTCACCGCTCCCCTGGGCCGCCGCCGGCTGTTTCGGCGGCAGGCATCCGGTCTCGGGCTGGGAGGTCTCGGGCAGGTAGTCGCGGGGCACGACACCGCACAGGTAGCTGTCGAACCAGCGGCCGTTGCCGAGGGTGTTGCCGACCAGGCGGTAGTACGGGCCGACCAGCGCGAGGGTCTTGCCGAGCTGGGTGTTGTTCTCCTCCAGGACACCGGTGACGCGGCTCAGGGCCTTGAGGGTGGGGCCGAGCTGCTTCTCGTTGTCCTCGACGAGGCCGCCGAGTTCGGTGCCGAGGTCCTTGCTGCCCTTGAGCAGGGCCTTGATGGCGGCGCGGCGGTCCCTCAGTTCGCCGAGCAGGGAGCCGCCGTCCTCGATGAGGGTCTCGAAGCTGGACTTCCTGTTCTCCAGCGTCTTGGTGAACCTGGCGCTGCCCTTGAGGAGTTCGGCCAGTTCCGCGTCGCGCTCGGAGACGGACCGCGACAGGTCGGACAGGCCGGTGGCGGCCTTGCGCACATGGGGCGGTGAGTCCTCGAAGGTGTCGGAGATGGTCTCGAAGCTCTCCGCGAGCCGCCGTGTGTCGATGTCGTCGACGGTGCCGCTGAGGTCCTGGAACGCCTGGGTCACGTCGTAGGGGGAGGTGGTGCGGGTCAGCGGGATGCGGCTGCCGGGGTCCTGCCGGCCGGAGCCGAGCGGGTCGAGCGCCAGGTACTTGTCGCCGAGGACGGTCTTGATGGCGATGGCGGCGGTCGTGCGGTCGCCGAGCCAGGCGTCCTCGACCTCGAAGGTGACCTTCACCTTGGCGCCGTCGAGCGCGACGCCGGTGACCTGGCCGACCTTGACACCCGCGATGCGCACCTCGTCTCCCTCGTCCAGGCCCGCGGCCTCGGAGAAGTCGGCGCTGTAGGCGGTTCCGCCGCCGAACGGAAGCCGGTCGACGTTGTAGGCGAGGAGGGCGATCAGGGTGAGGACGAGCAGCCCGACGACGCCGACGGCGACGGGGTCGCGCTCTTTCACGGGTTTGATGTGCGGGCGTCTCATCCGCGGCACCTCGATTCGGTGATCGCGATGCCGGTCGGCGGTTCGGAGCCGTCGGAGGTGGTGACTCCGCTCACGCGCGCCTCGCAGAGGTAGAGGTTGAACCACGATCCGTAGGAGGACAGGCGGGCCAGGGCGGTCATCTTGGCGGGGGTCTTCTCCAGGAAGTCCTCGATCTGCGGGGTGTGCTCGCCGAGGTTCGCCGAGAGCCGGCCCAGTTCGCGGATGTCCTGTTCGAGGGGCTCCCGTCCGTCCTCGAGGAGGTCGGCGGTGACGGTGGTCAGGTCGCCCATGGCCGCGACGGCCTTGCCGAGGGGTTCGCGGTCCTCGTTGAAGCCGGTGACGAGTTCCTGGAGGGTGACGACGAGGTCGTCGAAGCTGTCCTCGCGGTCGTTGAGGGTGTCCAGGACGGTGGTGAGGTTCCCGACGACCTGGCCGATCACCTCGTCCTTGGCGGCGACGGTCGTACTGAGCGAGCCGATGTGGCGGATCAGGCTGTCGACGGTGGCGCCCTCGCCCTGGAGCACCTGCACGATGGATCCGGCGAGTTCGTTGACGTCCTTCGGCGAGAGTCCTTCGAACAGCGGTTTGAAGCCGTTGAAGAGCAGGGTCAGGTCGAGCGCGGGCGTGGTGCGCTCCAGCGGGACGGTGCCACCCTCCTCCAGGGTGCCGGTGAGGTCGCCGCTGCCGCGGCCGAGGGAGACGTAGCGCTGGCCGACCATGTTGAGGTACTTCACGGCGGCGGTGGTCGACCGGGGCAGCCGGCGGTCGTCGCGGACGGTGAAGGTGACCTGCGCGGTGCGCCGTTCCACCACGCGCACGTCGGTGACCTCGCCGACCTCCACCCCGGAGATCCGCACGCTGTCGCCGTCGACGAGTCCGGTGACGTCGGTGAACAGGGCCTTGTAGGTGGTGGTGCCGGTGTCGGAGCCGACGCCGGTGTTGGCGACGCCGATGCCGAGCACGGTCGTGGCGAGGGCGGTGACCACCACGAAGGCGAGGGACTTGAGCAGCGGCCCGGTCAGCGGGCGGCGCCGGGTGTGCGCGTCGTCGGCGGTGGTCATCCGAGGGTCACCTCCGTACCGCGGTAGACGGGGCCGACGAGCAGGCTGCTCCAGTCGGGCAGGTCGCCGGGGCTCTTGCCGGCGGCGGGGGCGAGGAGTTCGTTGACGAGGTCGTTCTCCGCAGGGGAGTTGGCGGGTCCGAGGTCCTGCTCGGCCGCGGGGCCGGCGGCCGGGGCGGCGGGCCGGGGCAGCGAGCCGAGGTAGGGCACGGAGGGGCAGCGGGGGCCGCCGCCGGAGTCGTACACCGGGGTGTCGCGGCCGGGGCGGTAGGCGCCGCGCGAGGCGACGGTGGTGACGTCGACGTGGATGCCGGGCCGGTCGGTGCCCTTGCCGAGCGCCTTGTCCATGGCCGGGACGAACTCGGCGAGGGTGCGCAGGGTGCAGGGGAAGGCCGGGGAGTACTCGGCGAGCAGTTCCAGGGTGGGCCGGCCGGCGGCGCCGAGCCGGATGATGTTGTCCTTGTTCTTCCGCAGGAAGGCCGTCACGTCCTCGGCCGTCCGGGTGGTGGCGCCGAGGGTGGCGGCGAGTTCGGCCTCCTGCTCGGCGAGGGTGCCGCTGGTGGTGGTGAAGTCGGTGAGCGCCGTGATGACGTCGGGCGCGGCGTCCGCGTAGACATGGCTGACCTTCACGAGTTCCCTGAGGTCACGGTTGAGGGCGGGCAGGTGGGGGTTGAACTCCGCCAGGTGCTCGTCCAGCAGGCTCAGCGTCTCGCCGAGCCGGTCCCCGCGGCCTTCCAGGGCCTGGGAGACGGCCGACAGGGTCGCGGAGAGCTTCTGCGGCTGGACGGCGGTGAGCATCGGCAGGACGTCGTCGAGCACCTGCTGGAGTTCGATGGCGTTCTCGGAGCGGTCCTGGGGGACGACGGCTCCGGCGGCCAGGGGCTCGGGCGAGGGGTCCTCGGGCGGTACGAGGGCCACGAACCGTTCGCCGAACAGGGTGGTCGGCAGCATCTGCGCGCGGACGTCGGACGGTACGTCGTCCAGCGTGCCGGGCTTCATGGCGAGGGTGAGCCGGGCGCCGTCGCCGGTGGCGTCGATGGCGCGGACCTCGCCGACGACGACGCCGCGCAGTTTCACCTCGGCGCCCGGGTGCATCTGGTTGCCGGCGCTGCCGGTCTCGACGACCACCGGGTCGGAGTCGGTGAACTTCTTGTCGTAGACGGCGACGGACAGCCAGATCAGCAGGGCCGGCACCAGCACGAACACCACCCCGGCCAGCCGGCGGCGCAGCGTCCGGCCTCCGTGTCCTCGGGATCCGCGGGGTCCGCTCATCTCACCCCGCCACCTTCACGGTCGTGGTCGCGCCCCACAGGGCGAGCGACAGGAAGAAGTCGGTGACGCTGATCAGCACGATGGCGTTGCGCACGGACCGGCCGACGGCGACGCCGACGCCGGCGGGGCCGCCCGAGGCGCGGAAGCCGTAGTAGCAGTGGGCGAGGATCACCATCACGCTGAAGATCAGCACCTTCAGTACGGAGAGCAGCACGTCCGTCGGGGAGAGGAAGAGGTTGAAGTAGTGGTCGTACGTCCCCCGGGACTGTCCGTTGAACAGGACGGTCACATAGCGGGAGGCGACGTAGGAGGAGAGCAGCCCGATCGCGTAGAGCGGGACGATGGCGACGACGCCGGCGATGATGCGGGTGGTGACCAGGTAGGGCATGGAGCGGATGCCCATGCCCTCCAGGGCGTCGACCTCCTCGTTGATGCGCATGGCGCCGAGCTGGGCGGTGAAGCCGGCGCCGACGGTCGCGGAGAGGGCGAGTCCGGCGACGAGGGGGGCGATCTCGCGGGTGTTGAAGTAGGCGGAGACGAATCCGGTGAACGCGGCCGTGCCGATCTGGTCGAGGGCCGCGTAGCCCTGGAGTCCGACGACGGTCCCGGTGAAGAGCGTCATCGCGATCATCACGCCGATGGTGCCGCCGATGATCCCGAGGCCGCCGGAGCCGAAGGCCACCTCGGCGAGCAGGCGCTGCACCTCCTTGAGGTAACGGCGCAGGGTCCGCGGGATCCACAGCAGGGCGCGGACGTAGAAGAGCAGTTGGTCGCCGGAGCGGTCGAGCCAGACGAGCGGGGAGGCCATCGGACCTCAGCCTCCCTTCGGCGGGACGATCTGGAGGTAGACGGCCGTCATCACCATGTTGACGAAGAAGAGCAGGAGGAACGTGATGACGACGGACTGGTTGACGGCGTCGCCGACGCCCTTGGGGCCGCCGCGCGGGTTGAGGCCCCGGTAGGCGGCGACGATGCCCGCGATGAACCCGAAGACCAGCGCCTTGAGTTCGCTGATGTACAGGTCGGGGAGCTGGGCGAGGGCGGAGAAGCTGGAGAGGTAGGCGCCGGGGGTGCCGCCCTGCATGACGACGTTGAAGAAGTAGCCGCCGAGGATGCCGACGACGGAGACCAGGCCGTTGAGCAGGACGGCCACGCCCATGGCGGCCAGGACGCGGGGCACGACCAGGCGCTGCACGGGTGAGACGCCCATGACCTCCATCGCGTCGAGTTCCTCGCGGATCTTGCGGGAGCCGAGGTCGGCGCAGATGGCCGAGCCGCCGGCGCCGGCGATGAGCAGGGCGACGATGAGCGGGCTGGCCTGCTGGACGACGGCGAGGACGCTGGCGCCGCCGGTGAACGACTGGGCGCCCAACTGCTCGGTCAGGGAGCCGACCTGGAGGGCGATGACGGCGCCGAAGGGGATCGAGACGAGGGCGGCGGGCAGGATGGTCACGCTCGCGACGAACCAGAACTGCTCGACGAACTCGCGGAACTGGAAGGGTCTTCGGAAGACGGCGCGGGCGACTTCGGCGGCGAGCGCGAAGAGCCGGCCGGTCTGCCGCAGCGCGCCGGTGATCACGCGCCGCTCCCGGTGGTGGGCATCGGCAGGGTGGCCGCCTCGGGGTTCTTCGCGTAGGTGTCCCGGATGGCGGAGCGCGCGGCGGGCGGCAAGGTGTCGATCATGCTCATGACACGGTTGCGCCGCCGGGCGACGGCCCGGCGCTGCGGGAGGCCGGGCGACGGTTCCAGCTGCGGGACGATCACCCGGGGTGCGGCGGGGGCGGAGGAGGCGGCGTCCGCCTCGGCGGCGAGGGTGGCCGCGTCCTTCTCCTCGGACATCCCGATGGGGCCCTCGCGCCGGCCGCCCAGGAACTGGGACACGACCGGCTCGTCGCTGGTGAGCAGCACCTCGCGCGGGCCGAAGGTGACGAGTTCGCGCCGGAAGAGCATCCCCATGTTGTCGGGCACGGTGGCGGCGATGTCGAGGTTGTGGGTGACGATCAGCATCGTCGCGTCGATCTGCGCGTTCAGGTCGATCAGCAGCTGGGAGAGGTAGGCGGTGCGGACCGGGTCGAGTCCGGAGTCCGGTTCGTCGCACAGGATGATCTGCGGGTCGAGGACGAGCGCGCGGGCCAGTCCGGCCCGCTTGCGCATGCCTCCGCTGATCTCTCCCGGAAGCTTGCCCTCCGCGCCCAGCAGCCCGACGACCTCGATCCGCTCCATGACGATGCGGCGGATCTCGGACTCCTTCTTGCGGGTGTGCTCGCGCAGCGGGAAGGCGATGTTGTCGAAAAGGGACATGGACCCGAAGAGGGCCCCGTCCTGGAACATGAGACCGAACAATTTACGGGTCTCGTAGATATCCCTTTCGGGGCTGTTCACCATGTCCACCCCGTCGATGAGGACACGGCCCTTCTCGGGTTTGAGCAGCCCTATGAGCGACTTCAGGAAAACGGTCTTCCCGGTGCCGGACGGACCCAGCATCACGCTCACCTCCCCGGCGGGAAGGGTGAGTGTCACGTCCCGCCAGATGCTCTGCTCACCGAAGGACTTGGTCAGGCCCTCGACCACCACTTCGATTCCCATATCACCTCCAGCGGACGTCAATCGGATATGTGCCGCGGGCGCACGTTAAGTCGGCGCGGAGCGCACTGACAACGGGTGCGGCGCCGGATCCCCGCCGGCCCTGCGGAACTTGTCACCGCGCACACAACACACCGGCCCCGCACTTGTCTCCGGGGAGACAGGGCAGGGTCCCGCGGCTACGGGGGGTGTGGATCCGTGAGACCCTGCCGACGGACGCCCGAGCCCGGTGGGAGGGGGGCCGGAAAGCGCCCGTCATGGCTCCGGCCGACGGGGGCCACCGACCTGGAACCGAGCACCACACCGGCACGTTACGGCCGGGTAACCTCGGCGGGCAACACCGGAATCCGAGTTTTCCGGGATACCGACTCCGGCCATCCGGAACCTGTCACGCGGGACACAAAAAACCCTACCGATGTTGTCGGCGGGTGAGTGTCACGACCCCCGGTACGGGGAGCGCCCGGAGAGCGTGATCATCTCCACCGAAGGCTTCCGCCTTGGCAGCACGTGACTAAGGCGAACCGTGAATCACTCACTGGGGAAACAGCTTGTTCCACTTTTAAAAGAATCATGGACAACCGCATTGTTCGGCTAAGTTTCCGGCGAGTAACGTCACCGCTCACTGCAGGTCAACCCTCAAGGAGCGTCCGAGTCATGAAGAAGAACACGAGAAGGTCGGCCATCGTGGTGTGCGCGGCCGCGTCGGCGCTGGGTCTCGCCGCCGGCCCGTCCTCCGCGGTGCCCTCCACGGTGTGGACCGTCACCCCCTCGCCGGCCTCGTTCCAGGCCGTGAACGTCGGCAACATCGTGCTGACCGCCACCATCCCGATGACCTGTACGACCTCCAACGCGGCCGGCGTGATGAACAGCGCCACCGGCAACCCCGCGGACGTCGCCGACATCACCACCATGAACTTCGGTGCCTCCGGCTCGCCGTGCACCAGTGTCCTGGGCAACGTCACCACCACGTCGGTCACCCCCTGGGACGTCGTCGCGGAGGACTACAACGCCTCGACCGGTGTCACCACGGGCCACGTCGGCAACGTCACGGCCAACGTGACCGCCGGCGCCTGCAAGTTCACGGTGACGGGCGAGGCCTCGGCCACCTACACCAACTCCACCGGCGTCCTGGCGGTCAACAGCGTCGCCGGTGAGCTGAAGGTCAGCAACCCCGTCAACTGCGGGGCGATCGTCACCGTCAACACCAAGCCCACCTTCAAGGGCAACTACGCCGTCAAGGTGGCGGGCACCGGCGCCATCCCGACCATCGTCGGCTCCAACCCGTAGACCGCTCCCGCCCACGTCCGCCCGGCCGGCGACCCCGGCCGGGCGTTCGCGGGCTCCGTGCCGCGTCCCGCCGACACCGGTCTCCTATCGAGCGGAGTTGTATGAGAGTCCAACGAGCCGCCGCCCCGCGGCCCTCCCGTGCCCGCGCCCGGACCACGTCGATCGCCGCGTTCGTCGTGCTCGCCGCCCTGATCCCGACCACGGCCTCCGCCACGGGGCCCCAGGAGGTCGAGGCCGAGCTCCCCTACGTCTGTACCCTCCCCTCGGGACAACTGCCCGCGACGGTGCGGATCTCGGCGGACTTCCCGGAACGGGCGGAGAGCGGCGAGGCGTTCTCGCCCACCGGCGTCACCACCACCGTGGAACTCCCGGCGGAGGCCGTCGCGGACCTCACCGCGCGTGAGGCGGCCGAGGTACGGGCGGCGACCCGGCTCGCCGTGGGCGTCGCCCAGAACGCGGCGACGGCCACGGCGACCTGGCGCGGACACGCCGAACCCGTCGCCCTTCCCGCCTCCGGGCCGCTGGCACTGACCACGAAGGGCGACGTCCCCTCGGTGACCGGCCGGAGCGACGGCGACCTGACCTTCACCGCCGGCGACCTCGCGATCGACCTGGCGCTCGGCACGGCGGACCCGGCGGACCCGTCCGCCGCCGGCCCCGGCGCGCTGACCGTCGACTGCTCCCTCGCCGAGGACGCTCCGGACCAGGGGCTGCTGGCCACCGTACCGGTCGGCACGGGCGGCCCCGGGGCGAGCGGCTCGCCTTCCCCGTCCGGGTCCGCGGAGCCATCGGGCTCACCGGGGGACGGGCGGGGGGAGCGGCCGGAGGAGCGGCAGGGGGACCGGTCGCCGAAGGTGCTGGAGAACTCGCCCGGCACCGCCGCGGACCGCGACGTACCGCCGTGCCGCTACGACGAACAGCACCCGCCCACGGACGTGTCGCTCAACGCCTACGTCACCGGCTACGCCAACGTGAAGAAGTTGAAGGGCGCGGCGTACCTGCCGCCGTCGTGCGTGCTGATCGAGCAGGGGATCCCCGTGATGGGTCCCCCCGACCCGGAGTACCTGATCTTCGACACCGTGTCGTACGCGAACTTCCACTACCAGGAGCGCGAGCAGACACCGCCCTTCGAGGCGACCTTCCTGTCCTTCGACTTCGCCCCGGTGAAGGCCACCATGGTGCTGAAGCAGACGGGTCCCATGAGGATCGACTCGCGCATGAAGATGCGCCTGACCGACTTCACCACGATCACGGACACCTACGTCCGGGCCCCGCTGGTCCTGCACGTGCTGGATCTCGAGGTCAACGGAACGCCCCTGGACGTCGGTTCCGGGTGCCGGACCGAGACGCCCCTCGTCTCCGAGGACCCGGACCCCGCGAACTTCCCGGGCGACCACCTGGTGCTGTACGGCCGGGGCGAGCAGATCATCGGCCAGCCGGCCACCGGTTACCTGCTGCTGAGCGGCGGCACGCTGTCCGGCGAGGCGACCATTCCCGCCTTCACCGGCTGCGGCACCGACGGCGAGGACCTCGACCGCCTGCTCACCGCCTCCGTCTCCGGTCCCGGCAACCTCATCAAGCAGGTCCAGGGCCAGACGTGCGCGATCGCCGCCCCCGTGTTCCCGAGCCCGACCAACGAAGGCCAGTGCACCGAGGACCTCCAGCCCTACGAGATCCCCGTCGCCGAGCACTGACCCCCCCTGTCCCCACCTCCACGGAAGGCCACCACCATGCCCCCGATCCCCGCCCGCACCCGGCTCGCCACCGTGTCCGCGCTGACCGCGCTCGGCGCCTTCGCCTCCCTGGGCACGGCGACCGCCGCCGACCCCGCGCTGAACGGCGAGTGGGCGCCCTTCACCCGCTGTCCCGTGGACGCCCCGGCGATGCTGGCCGCCGACGGCTTCGACAAGACCCCGCAGTGCGTGGTCTCCACCTCGGCGAGCGGCTCCATCAAGCTGGGCGACACCATCGTGACGACCGGCAGGACCAACCTCCAGATCGGCGTCGTCCAGAACGCGGACGGCACCAGCAGCGTGGTCGCCCCGGCCTCCGGCGCGCTGGTCGCCGAGCCCGCCACCGTGCCCGGCGGGCTGCTCGGCCTGATGTGCCCGAGCGACATCTTCGTGATCACGGGCATCTGCGAGTCGCTGGAGAACTCCAGCCTCAACAAGATCACCGCGACCATGGAGTCCGTCGGCGCGCCCTACGCCTTCGACCAGACCGCGGGCGTCCTCACGGACGCACCCATCATCGCCCTGCCGGTCCGCATCCACCTGGAGAACCCGCTCCTCGGCAGCAAGTGCTACATCGGAACGGCCGCCGACCCGATCGTGCTGCGCCCCGAGAACCGCGAGTACCCGGCGTTCGGGATGACCTTCTTCCAGGGTGACGGCACCCTCGACCCGGCCGGCGAGATGAGCCGGATCGACCTCACCGGCGCCACCCAGAACGACAGCACCTTCGCCGTCCCCGGCGCCACCGGCTGCGGCCTGAACGTCGGCCTGATCAACGCCGCGGTCAACGCGAAGACCGGGCTGCCCTCCGCCTCCGGGAACAACAGCCTGACCCTCAATGACACGCAGACCCACCTCACCGGCCTCAACGCCCCCGGGACCGTCGCCCCCGACGCCGGCAAGGTCCTGGCGGAGAACTGGCACTCCGCCGCCGAGTAGCCACCACGGGACCAGAACCGCGCGGCCGCCCCGGCGGCCGACTCTCACAACCGTGACGCGATTCCTCCACAAGTGATGTACAACACAACAAAGTTGATTTACCGTCAGCTTGCCAAGCCGGTGAACACCGGTGGACCGGTCCGGGTGCCGCCCGACGAGGGCGGGGCCCGGCCGGCCGCCCCACCGGACATGTCGGAGAGCAAGGGGATCACTCATGCCCTCAAGCGCGCGTCCCTCGGTGCTCGGTGAACCGCTCGACCCGCTCCCCAAGAAGTTCGCGGCCTTCATGCGGCCACTGCTTCCGGGGCTGCTGAACGAGATACGGACCGAGGTCACCCGCACCTACCCGGTGTACGGCAGGCTGCTCAACGGCCCGGACGGGGACGCGATCCGCCAGGGCGTCGAACAGGCGCTGACCGCCTTCGTGGACCGGGTGGCCGACCCCGGCAGCAGTTCGGAGCTGCGGGACGAACTGCTGCGCAGGTTCGGCCGGGTGGAGGCCTACGAGGGCCGTGACCTGGAGGTCCTCCAGGGCGCCTACCGGCTCGGCGCCCGCATCGCACTGCGCCGGGCCAAGACCCTGGGACGGCAGTACAGCCTCTCCCCCGCGCTGATCCTCGCCTTCGCCGACGCCCTCTTCGCGTACGTCGAGGAGCTGGAGGCGATCACCCGCGAGGGGTACGCGGAGGTGCGGGAGCGGGCCGCCTCCGAGGAGTCGGCGTTACGGAGGCAGTTATTACACTTCCTCCTGGCCTCCTCGCCGATGCCCCGGACGACCCTCTCCGAACTGTGCAAGGCCGCCGCCTGGGAGCTGCCCCGCTCGTGCTTCCTCGTCGCCCTGCGCCCTCCGGCGCCGGAGCACATCCAGGCGGGACTCGACCGGGACGTCCTCGCCGACCTGGACATACCGCAGCCGCACCTGCTCGTGCCCGGGGACCTCACCCCCCGGCGCCTCGACATGATCCGTACGGCCCTGACCGGCACCCGTGCCGCGGTGGGCCTGACCGTGCCGATCGCGCAGGCCGCCGACTCCGTCCGCTGGGCCCGTCGTGTGCTCCAGCTCGTTGACGACGATGTCATACCCGACGCCCCGCTGATCCGCTGCGAGGACCATCTGACGACCCTGTGGCTGCTGTCCGACTCCGCCCTCGTCGACCGGGTCGCGGCGCGTGAACTGGCCGCGCTCGACGAGTTGCCCGCCAGGCGGCGCGACCGGCTCGTCGAGACCCTCCGGGTCCACGTCTCCACCCGGGCGCCCGCCGAGCAGGTCGGCGAGATACTGGGCGTGCACGCCCAGACCGTCCGCTACCGCCTGCGGATGCTGGACACCTATCTGGGCGACCGGCTCGCCGACCCCGACCACCGCTTCGCCATCGAGGTGGCCCTCCGCTCGCTCCACCTGCGGGGCCACGACAGCGCGGAGTGACCCCCGAGGCAGTGCCCCCGAGGCCGGCGTGAGACCTCGTACGGGCCTCACGCCGACCTCGTACAGGTATTACGCCGGGTTCAGCCGCCACTGCTGACAGCCGTTGTTCAGCCAGGTCCACTGGCGTACGTCGGCGCCGTCCGCGGTGGAGCAGTCGGCGACGTCGGCGACCTTGCCGGTGGCCTGGTTGACGATGCGGACGTGACCGTTGTCCGTCGCCACGAACCGGAACCGCTGGCAGGTGTTGTCCAGCCACGACCACTGCCGCAGGTCGGCGCCGTCGGCTGAGGAGCAGTTCTCGGTGTCGAGCACCTTGCCGGTGGCCACGTTGACCAGCCGGTGGGTGTCGTCCCCGAGGTCCTCCAGCCGCCACCGCTGGTTGGCGCCGCCGTTGCAGGCGTACTGCTGCACATCGGCACCGTCGGCGGACGAACCGCCCGCCACGTCCAGGCACTTGCCGCTGTTGCGGTTGGTGAGGGTGTACGTGGTGGAGGTGCCGGACGGCTCCCCCGAGGGCCCGGCCCGGCTCGCTCCGAGCCGCACGGGTGTGCCGAAGTCCGGTGACCCGTCGGAGTTCCAGGTGAACTTCTGCGCCCGCGCCGTACGCCCGTTGTCGCACCCCTCGGAGGCGGAGTCGTTGGCGTGGTAGACGATCCAGCTCTCCGAGCCGTCCGGCGAGGTGAAGAACCCGTTGTGGCCGGGCCCGTAGACGCCGTTGCCGTCACTGCGCTGGAAGACGGGCGTGGACTTCTTGGTCCAGGAGGAGGCGGAGGCCGGGTTCGACCCGGTGAGAGTGAGCTGGCCGAGCTTGTAGTCGGGAGTCCAGCAGCCGCTCGCCGAGTAGACGAGGAAGGTGCGCCCGTCGCGCTGGAGGATCTCGGGGCCCTCGTTGACGGTCCCGCCCTGCCGTTCCCAGTCGTGGGTGGGCGTGGAGATCGTCGAGAACGACGAACTCACCGTGTACGGATTGGACATCCGCGCGGCGACGATGTTCTGCGTGCCGTTGTGCGTGCTGCCGAAGAGGTACAGCTGCCCGTTGATGGTGGCGACCGTCGGGTCCAGCATCCAGGAGGAGTTGAGCTGTCCCTTGTAGGTGTAGGGCCCCATGGGATCGGAGCCCGCGCTCTCCAGCACGTGGCTGCGCTGGGTGGGGTTGTAGTCGGCGACGTTCTGCCCGGCGACGTAGTAGAGGTACCAGCGGCCGTTGAGGTAGTGCAGTTCCGGCGCCCAGATGTTGCAGCACCGGGAGGCCGCGTCGCCCTGCCACACCTGCACGCTGGGGGCGGTGGCGAGGCCGCCGAGGGTGGGTGACCTGCGGATGGTGATGACGTCGGTCCAGGACGTGCTGATCAGGTAGTAGTTCCCGTCGTGGCGGACGATCCAGGGGTCGGCGCCCTTCTGGGCCTTGACGGGGTTGGCGAAGGAGGCCGCCTGCGCGGACGACTGCCCGAGCGTCAGGGCGAGCAGCAGCGCGGCCAGCAGGGTCAGTAGGCGACGGGCCATCCGCTGCTCCAGTTCAGGAGGTTGATGCCGAGCTTGGGGGTGCCGTTGTCGTTTCCGTCGTAGTAGTGGTAGACGATCAGGTCCCCGTCGACGTCGTTCATGATCGACTGGCCGCCGGGGCCGATGACGCTGCCGTGCGACTCGAGCACGGGCGTGCCGCCGTTGTTCATCATCGAGACGCCGTTCCGGTCGCGGTACGGCCCGGTGACGCTGGTGGCGCGGCCGACCTTGACCTTGTAGGTGGAGCTGGTGCCGGCGCAGCAGGTGTCGTACGAGGCGAAGAGGTAGTAGTAGCCGTTCCGCTTGACGATGAACGGCGCCTCGACGGCCTTCGTCCCGGAGGGGCGGGAGGCGAGCGAGTAGCGGGTGGTGTTGGAGGAGAGCTGCTTCCCGGTGGACGGGTCGATCTGGATCATCTTGATCCCGGTCCACCAACTGCCGAAGGACAGCCACCACTTGCCGTCGTCGTCGACGAAGAGGTTGGGGTCGATGGCGTTGTAGTCGCTGGAGGAGTTCGAGGTGTAGACGGTGCCGTAGTCGGTCCAGCTGCCCGGCTGTCCGGTGGTGGAGCCGGCCAGCCCGATGGCGGAGGTGTTCTCACCGAACGACGAGACGGAGTAGTACATCAGGTACTTGCCGCCGTGGTACGAGATGTCGGGCGCCCAGGCCTCCGGCTCGGCGGAGTAGTTCCGCCACCAGCTCGGGCGGGACGAGAACGCGTCGGCGCCGGCGGAGAAGGCGGTGCGGTCGGTGGAGGTCTTGCTGGTGATGCCGTCGCCGGTGGCGTAGAGGAGGTACTGGCCGGAGGAGGTCCGGATCATCGAGGGGTCGTGCGTGACGACGGACCCGGTGACGTAGCCGGGGTTGGGGTACGCCGAGGCGGTGGTCGGCATCAGCGCCAGGAGGGCGGCGGCGGGGATCGCGAGGAGGGCGGTGCGCTTGCGGAGGGTGCGGCTCATGCGGGGTTCTCCTTGCGGTGGGGGTGGGGAGGCCGTTCGGGATTCCGAACGGCGATCGCAAGTTCGAACGGACCGTAGAATCGAACCACTTGCGCGTCAATGGTCCGCGCAGCACCGCTTGCCTCCGCGCGGACGGCCCCGCCGAAAGGAGCGGGCGGGCCGCGTCGGCCCGCCCGCTCCCGTTCCCGCTTCTCAGCGGGCCCTCACTCCTCCGGGCACTCCTTCCACGCGAGGTGGTACACGGTGCTGATGTCCCCGTCCGTGGAGTCCATCGTCATGAAGCTGACGTCGTCGGGCGCCGTGGTGCCCGCGCTCACCCGCAGCTCCGTGTTGATGTTGAAGTTGCGCTGGACCCCGCAGGGTGCGTAGACCAGCTGGGCCCAGTCGGTCTCGTCCGTGGCCTGCCAGTTGTCGTCGATGGGGCCCGTGAAGGGGTGGCTGCGGTACTCCGTGTTCGGGGAGCCCTGGAAGTAGTACGACGCCCTCTGCGTCCCCTTCGCGCCGGGCTGGAGCGAGGCGAAGCCCCGGTAGTCGGCGCTGGCGATGGCGTAGGTGAAGCCCTGGGGGACGTGCACCAGCAGGCTGAGCTGGCAGTTCTTGCGGGAGTCCGTGGGGGCGGAGTTCCCGCCGGCCTGGGCGAGGTAGTCGCTGTACGTCACGGTGAAGGCGGTGTTGTCCGCGGAGACGGCGACCGCGGCGGTGCCCTGGGGGCAACCGGAACCGTTCACTGTGGCGACCTTGATGACGATCTTGTCCGGCGGCGGGTCCTCGAAACCGGTCGCCGGGTTGTGCGCGGGTAACGCGGCGGTGAGGAGCGCGGCCGCCGCCGCGCTCAGGAGCAGTCCACCAGCCATGGTTCTCCATCCTTCGGTGGGGGGTGATTGAAGCGTCATGTACATGCCAATAAGGCGCGCACACGTGCTCCCGGCCTCGTGAAGGAGGCATGAAGGTGCGGTGAAGGCCGGGAGCGCTCGCATCGTACGAAGCCCCGCGACCGGCGGACAGGGCGAACTCCGGCCATTCACTTCCGTCACACCGAACCGGGAGGAAACAGGCGTACCGGAACCCTCGTGTGAACGCGGAGGCGCCGGTTCATGGACAATGGCCCACCGGCACCCCGTGTGGCAGTACAAGCAGGAGGCGCTCCCTTGGAGCTCAGCAGGCGTACCTTCACCGCCCTGGCCGGTACGGCGGCGCTCGGTCTCGCGCTCGCCGGCAGCGGCGGGGCGGCGACCGGCGCGCACGGACCGCGCGGCGTGCCGACGGGCCCGCCGCCCCCTCCCCCGAGCGCGGACGGCAAGCGGCACCGGATCGGCCACGACCGGTACTCGCTGCTGGTCGACGGCCGGCGCCTGGTGCTGTGGTCCGGCGAGCTGCACCCCTTCCGGCTGCCCAGCCCGTCCCTGTGGCGGGACGTGCTGCAGAAGCTGCGCGCGGGCGGCTGCAACGCGGTCAGCGTCCCCGTGCCGTGGAACTACCACTCCCCCGCGCCCGGAACGTACGACTTCACCGGCGTGCGGGACCTGGACCTCTTCCTGACCATGGCCGCCGAGGAACGGCTGTACGTCATCCTGCGCCCCGGCCCGTACCTCGGCTCCGCCGATCTCGACGCCGGCGGCCTCCCCGGATGGCTGACGGCCGCCGAGGGCCGCGCCCGCACCGCCGACCCCCGGTATCTGCGGCACGTCGACGAGTGGCTGAGCGCCGTCAACCGCATCGCCGTCCGGCACCTGTTCACCGCGGGCGGCGGCACCGTGCTGCTGTACCAGTTCGAGGACGGGTCCGGGGTCTCCATCGGCGATCCGGCCGGGCGGGCCTATCTGACCCATCTGTACGACAAGGCGCGCGCCGACCGCATCGACGTACCGCTGTTCCACGCGGACGGCCGCTTCGACGAGGGCGGGACCGGCCGGCTGACGCCCTCGTTCGTGGCCGCGGCGGCCGGCGGGGCGGCCGATCCGTGGGGCGGGGCCACCTCCGGCGGCAAGGGGTACGCGGAGGTGCGGCGGACGCACGACGCGGCCCACGAGCGGCGCGACCACCTCACGAGCCTCGCCGCCGGCGCCACGGTGCACAACGTCCGCGTGGCGTTCGGCGGGACCTCGTGGGGCTGGCTGCCCTCGCCGGGCGTCTACACCTCGTACGACTACGGGGCGGCGATCACCGAGGGCCGCCGGCCGACGCCGAAACTGGCCGCGCTCCAGCAGCTCGGCCATCTGCTGCGGACCGTGCCCGACCTCGCCCGGCTGGACCCGGCGAAGGAGGTACGGGCCGAGGACGGCCGGCTGAAGGTGCGCCACCTGGCCAACCCCGACACCGGCGCCCAGGTGTACGTCCTGCACAACGACTCCGAGGAGCCGGTCGACTCGATGCTGCCGGACACCGGCATCGACGTACCGGTCACCGTCGGCGCCCGCGACGCCAAGCTGCTCGTCACCGGGCTGGAACTGGGCCGGCGGAAACTGGCGTACTCCACCGCGCAGCCCATGCTGAACACGACCGTCGGACGGCAGGACATCGCCCTGTTCACGGGCCGCAGAGGCGAGACGGCACAGGTCGCGCTGGACTGCGACACCGAGCCGGTCACCAACCGGCTGGACGACGAGCCCGGATGGTCCTACGACCGGGGCAGGCTGAACGTCGTGGTGCCGCTCGGGGTGGGCGGGCTGAGCAGGGTGCTGGTCGAGGGCGGGGACTCCGAGACGCCCATGGTGCTGCTGTTCGCCGACGACGCGACGGCGCTGCACCTGTGGCCGTACGAGACCCCCTCCGGCTCACTGCTGGTCCACGGCCCGGCGCTGCTCCGCTCGGTCACCCTGCGCGGCTCCACCGCCCATCTCGTCGGCGACCACGTCGGCAGGATGGGCCTGGAGGTGTGGGCACCGCGCGGGATCACCGCCGTGACCTGGAACGGGCAGCCGGTGCGTACCCGTGTGAGCCGGGCCGGGAGCCTGGTGATGGAGAGGCTGATGCCGGACGTCCCCGAGGTGCGGCTGCCCGCGCTGAAGGGCTGGCGGAGGCAGGCGGAGAACCCGGAGTCCGGGGTGGATTTCGACGACTCGGCGTGGCCGGCCGCCGATCTCACGTCGTCGCACAGTACGACGCCCGTGCCCGAGGGTGGTCCCGTCCTCTTCGCGGACGACTACGGCTTCCACCACGGCGACGTCTGGTACCGGGGGCGGTTCGAGGACACGCGCGGTGTCGAGTCCGTGTCGCTGTCCTACAGCACCGGTACGCAGGGGCTGCTGATGGCCTGGCTGGACGGCCGCCCGCTGGGCACGCACCGCATGCCGGTGCCGGACGAGGACACGGCGGATCGGGGCACGTGGACGGCGACGGCCTCCTTCGACGTGCCGGAGAAGCGGCGCGAACGGGGCCCGCACGTGCTGTCGGTGCTCGTACGGCCGATGCAGCACGACGGGGACGAGCGGGCCGAGGACACGCACAAGGCCGCGCGCGGGCTCGTCGCCGTCGAGTTCGGGGGCCGCTCCCGGAGCGTGGAGTGGCGGATCCAGGGCGCCACGGCGCCGGACCGGGTGCGCGGGCCGCTGAACAACGGCGGACTGTACGGGGAGCGGGAGGGCTGGCACCTGCCGGGGTTCGACGACCGGGAGTGGCGGACCGCGGAGTTCCCCCGGGAGGTGCGGCGGCAGGGGGTGACCTGGTGCCGGACGGGCTTCCGGCTGGACGTGCCCACCGACGTGGACGCCTCGATCGGGCTCACGATCGACGACGACCCGGAGCGCGCCTACCGGGTCCAGATCTTCCTCAACGGCTGGAACATGGGCCAGTACATCAACGACGTGGGCCCGCAGCACACCTTCGTCCTGCCGAACGGGATTCTGCGCACACGTGGGACCAACACACTGGCCCTGGCGGTGCTGTCCGACGGGACCACACCCTCGGGCCCGCGTGACGTACGGCTGACCCTGCTGGGCGCGGTGCGGGGCGGGGTTCCGGTGGAGGCGGTGGACTCACCCGGGAGACGACCCGGCAGGTGAGCCCACCGCCGGGCGCTCACGCCAGCCGGATCACGTTCCAGGACAGCGGCTCCAGTACGGCGGAGAGCCGGCCGCCGTCCAGGGCCGTGCCGTCGACCGTGTGCGGGACGACCCGCTCGGGCTCGGCGAGGGTGTTGCGGGCGTCGGGGTCGGCGTCCGCGAGGGCGCTGTGCTCGACGACCGAGGTGAGGTCGAGGCCGTTGAGGACGACGTCCAGCGGCAGCGACTCGGTGCGGCTGCGGTTGACGGCGAACACGGTGACCGTGCCGTCCTCGGCGCGCACGGCGGTGGCGTGCAGCAGGTCGGCCTCGCCGTACTTCTTCGTCTCGTACGTCGGTGAGTCCACGCGGACGTCGAGCACCTCGCCCCGGCCGTACTTCGAGGCCTGGGCGAACGGGAAGAACGTCGTCTGCCGCCAGGCCGGGCCGCCGGGCTCGGTCATGATCGGGGCGATCACGTTGACGAGCTGGGCGAGACAGGCGACGGTGACGCGGTCCGCGTGCCGGAGCAGCGCGATGAGCAGCGAGCCGAAGACGACGGCGTCGGTGACGTTGTAGTTGTCCTCCAGGAGGCGGGGGGCCTCGGGCCAGTCGAGAGCGCTGACCTGGGCTTCCGTACGGGAGAGGTACCAGACGTTCCACTCGTCGAAGGAGAGGTTGATCTTCTTCTTGGACTTGAGACGGGCGCCGACGTGGTCACAGGTGGCGACCACGTTCTCGATGAAGGACTCCATGTCGACGGCGGAGGCGAGGAAGGAGTCGACGTCGCCGTCGAGCGGCTCGTAGTAGGCGTGCAGGGAGATGTAGTCGACCAGGTCGTACGTCTCCTTGAGGACCGTCGCCTCCCACTCGGCGAAGGTCTCCATGGACTGGCCGGAGGAGCCGCAGGCGACGAGCTCGACACCCGGGTCGATCTGGCGCATGGCGCGGGCGGTCTCGGCGGCGATCCGGCCGTACTCCTCGGCGGTCTTGTGCCCGGTCTGCCAGGGGCCGTCCATCTCGTTGCCGAGGCACCACACGCGGATGTCGAACGGGTCCTTGTCGCCGTGCTCGACGCGCAGGTCCGAAAGGGCCGTGCCGGAGGGGTGGTTGGAGTACTCCTGGAGCTCCAGGGCCTCGGCGACGCCCCGGGTGCCGAGGTTGACGGCCATCATGGGCTCGGCCTGGGGGCCGATCTTCTTCAGGAACGCGATGTACTCGGAGAGGCCGAAGCGGTTGGTCTCCGTGGAGCGCCAGGCGAGGTCCAGGCGGCGGGGGCGGTCCTCCACGGGGCCTACGGAGTCCTCCCACTTGTAGCCGGAGACGAAGTTGCCGCCGGGGTAGCGGATGGCGGTGACGCCGAGTTCCCTGACGAGGTCGAGGACGTCTGTCCGGAGTCCCTCCGGGTCTGCTGTGGGATGGTCCGGTTCGAAGATGCCGGTGTACACGCAACGGCCGAGGTGTTCTACGAACGATCCGAAGAGGCGGGGGTTTACTTCACCTACGGTGAAGGCGGGGTCCAGGGTGAAACGGGCGGTTCGCATGTGCGCCTTTCGAATATGGGGTTTCTGTGTCATCGCGGCTGCGGGTCGTCGGTGGCTGGTCGCGCACACGCGGCGGAGCCGCATATCGACACAGCCCCGCGCCCCTAGCGGACGGTTGGCCAGCCGTCTCTTGTCCAGCTCAAGGTGTTCAGCCCCAGCTTGGGGGTGCCTTCGTCCTCTGCGTCGTAATAGTGGTAGGCCAGCCAGTCGCCGCCCCGGTCGCGGAAGACCGACTGGCCGCCCGTGCCCACGTACTTGCCGTGGCCGGCGAGGAGGAGGTCGCCGCCGCCTTCCAGCATCGGGGTGCCCTCGCTGTCGACGTACGGGCCGGTGATCGATGTCGAGCGGCCGACCTTGATCCTGTACGTCGAGTTCACGCCCGAGCAGCACGCGTCGTAGGACGCGAACAGGTAGTAGTGGCGGCCGTGCTTGACGATCTCCGGGCCCTCGACCGCGTACGGCTCGTCGGGGCGGGTGGCCAGGTGGTGGACCGGGGCGTCCTCGACCGCCTTGCCCGTCGCCGGGTCCAGTTCGACCATGCGGATGCCGGTCCAGTACGAGCCGAAGGTCATCCACAGGCGGCCGTCGGCCCGGACGACCGCCGGGTCGATGGCGTTCCAGTGGTCGGTGGTCTGTGAGGTGAAGACCTTGCCGTGGTCGGTCCAGGTGCCCGGCAGGCCCGTGCGGGAGGTGGCCACGCCGATCGCGGAGCGGTTGGTGCCCCAGGAGGAGACGGCGTAGTAGAGCCAGTAGCGGCCGGCGCGGTAGGAGAGGTCGGGGGCCCAGGGGTCGCCGGTGTCGTTGTACTCGTACCACCAGGCGGGGGGTTCGGCGAAGGCGTTGCCGGCGTCCGTCCAGTGGACGCGGTCCTTCGAGGTGCGGGCGCCGATGACGCCGCCGGTCGAATAGGCCACGTAGCCGCCGGACTTGAGGCGCATCACGGTCGGGTCGTGGATGATCTGCTGGCCGGTGACCGGCTGGGGGTCGGGGTAGGTCACGTCCGCCCGGGCCGTGGTCGGCAGCAGGGCCACGACCGCGGCGGCCAGGAGGGTGACGAGTCTCAGGCGTTTCACATCAGGCTCCGCTCGGCGGGATCACTGGCCGGCCAGACCGGTGTGGGCGACGCCCGCCACGATCTGGCGCTGGAAGAAGACGAAGACGATGATCAGGGGCAGGCCCGCCATGAGACCGCCGGCCATGAGCTGGGCCCACTGGATGCCGTAGGAGTTCATGACGGTCGCGATGCCGTTCGGCATGGTCATCAGGTCGGGGTTGTTGGTGACCATGTAGGGCCACAGGAAGTTGTTCCACGAGCTGATGAAGGTGAAGATGCCGACGGCCGCGAGGGAGGGGCGGGAGAGCGGCACGATGATCGTGAAGAAGACGCGCCAGCGGCCGGCGCCGTCGATGAAGGCGGCCTCCTCCAGTTCACGCGGGATGCCCTGGAAGAACTTGTAGAGGATGTAGACCATCGCGGCGGGCGCGCACTGCGGCAGGATCATGCCCCAGTAGGTGTCGACCATGCCCATCTGCTGGACGGTGGTGAACAGGGGGACGCCGAGCACGGCCGGGGAGACCATGAGGCCGGCCATGACGACGCCCATCAGGACGTTCTTGCCGCGGAACTCGGTGCGGGCGAAGCCGTACCCGGCGAGGGCGCTGGTCACCAGCACGATCGCCGTCACGCAGACGGACACCACCAGGGAGTTCACGAACCAGTTGGTGATGTTGCCGGTCTCGAAGAGCGCCTTCCAGGCCTGGCCCGTCCAGACCTCCGGCAGCCAGTGCGGCGGGATCTCGGCGGCCTCCGCCTCGGACTTGAGCGAGGTGAACAGGGCCGCGGCGATCGGCGCCACGAAGACGGCGGAGACGGCGGTGCCGAGCAGGGTGAGGACGATCTGGCTGGGCGTCCAGCGCTTGCGGGACTTGGTGCGTATCGGCGTGGTCGCGGCGGTGGTCATCGGCCGCCCTCCTCACGGTTGCGCAGCAGCCACATCCGCGCCAGGGCGACGGCTGCGATGATCACGAAGAAGATGATGGACATCGCGGAGGCGTAGCCCACGCGGTAGCTGGTGAAGCCCTGTTCGAGGGTGTACTGGACGAAGGAGCGGGTGCTGAGCTCCGG
The DNA here is from genome assembly GCF_055585405.1 of Streptomyces sp. NPDC053426. Lineage (NCBI taxonomy): Bacteria > Bacillati > Actinomycetota > Actinomycetes > Kitasatosporales > Streptomycetaceae > Streptomyces > Streptomyces sp. NPDC053426. The sequence continues at coordinate 220,850 of NZ_JBVJKE010000011.1, forward strand.
TCCGGGGCTGAAGTCCATCATCACGACGGCCTGGTCGAACAGTTGCAGCGAGGCGAGGACCTGGAGCGCGATCACCAGGCCGGTGATGTTGCGCAGCATCGGCAGGGTGATGTGGACCACGCGGTGCCAGGCGTTCGCCCCGTCCAGCTTGGCCGCCTCGTACAGGTGGCCGGGGATGCCCTGGAGGGCGGCGAGGTACAGCAGGAAGCTGAACCCGACCGTCCACCACAGGGTCTGGATCACGATGGCGAGCATGGCGTACGACTTGTCGGTCAGCCAGGGCGTGTCGATCCCGAGGGTGTGGTTGAACAGGCCGATGCCCTGGGTGAACAGCCACTGCCACATGTTGGCCGCGACCGTCGACGGCAGCAGGAACGGGACGAAGAAGCACAGCCGCCACAGCCACTTGCCGCGTTCGATGTGGTGGGCGAGCATCGCGAGGAGGAAGGCCATGACGGTGATGCAGGGCACGACCAGGAGCGTGAAGTACGCGCTGTGGCCGAGCGCGTCCCACATCGCCGAGTCGTTCAGCGCCTCGCGGTAGTTGTCGAGGCCGACGAAGCTCGCGCCCTCGCCGGAGATGTTGGCGTCCGTGAAGCTGAGGTAGACGCCGCGCAGCAGCGGCCAGACGATGAACAGCACGAAGAGCGCCAGGAAGGGGGCGACGAACCAGCCCCCGTGCTGGAAGCCCTGCTTGCGGCGGACGGTGGCGCCGGCGGTGGCGGTCTTCGCGCGTGCCGGGCGGATGACGGTCTCTGCGCCGGTCGTCGTCATGCGACCGCACCTCCCTGCGCGGCGGTGTGGCCGTCCATCGGGTTCTTCGAGGCGAGGAGCGTGGTGAGCCGGCTCTTCATCCGCCGTGCGACGGCGTCCGGCTTGGCGGAGCCCATCGTCGAGGAGACGACGACGGGGCCGAGGTCCTGGGCGAGGACGCCGGTGGAGCCCGCGAACCACACCTTCGGCTCGGTGGCCTGGTGGTCCATGGCCGAGACGTACTCGTTCTGCGGTTCGAGCTTCTTGTACGCGTCCGTGGACAGGGTCGGCGTGTGGGCGGGGATGTGTCCGCCGGCGGCCCACTGCTGGGCGTTCTGGACGACGTAGGCGGCGAGCCGGTGGGCGGCCTCGTTGACGGCACCGCCGCGGCCGGCCTGGTGCGGCAGGACGAACGCGTGGGACTCGGCATGGGTGGCCTGCTCGCCGAAGACGGGCGGCAGCGGGGTGGCGCCGTAGTCCAGCTCCGCGCCGGAGAAGACCGGCACCGACCAGTTGCCCTCCCAGGTGAACGGGGCGCCGTTGACGAACTGCTCGCCGGTCGGCGCGCCCGGGACGACGTACCCGTCGGTGACGTGCCGGCGGAGGAACTCCAGGACCTCGGTGGCCTTGTCGGTGTCGAAGGTGACCTCGGTGTCGGCGTCGTCGAACCAGGTGCCGCCGAGCTGGGTGTAGAAGGTGACGAAGAACCACCACTGGAAGTTCTGGTCGTTGGTCCACAGGCCGATGGTCTGCAGGCCCTTCTTCTGGGCCTTCCTGGCCTTCTTCAGGACGTCGAACCACTCGGTGGTGGAGGTCACCGGGACCATCCGGCCGTCGTCGCCGAGCAGGTCCGCCTTCTTCAGCACGTCCTTGCGGTAGAAGCAGAGCTGGACGTGGATGTCGAGCGGCAGGGCGTAGAGCTTGCCGTCGATGACGCCGCGGTTCCACAGCGCGGGGTTGTAGTCCTCCTCGCGCACGCCGTACTTCGCGAGGAGGCCCACGTCCCAGGCGTCGAGGAGCCGCCCCGGCGAGAAGCCGGTGACCCGGCCCATGTGCATGACCGCGAGGTCGGGGGCTCGGTTGCCCGCGGCCGCCATGGCGAGCTTGGTGTAGAAGGGGTTGCCCCACTGGAGGGTGGAGTCCTTCACGTCGATGCCGGGATTCGCCGCCCGGAAGGAGTCCAGCATCGAGATCATGTTGTACCCGTCGCCGCCGCTGAAGAGGTTCCAGTAGCGCACGCGGGTGTCCGCACCGGAGGCGAGCGCGTCGGCCCCGGTCCCGAGCGCCGCGAAGCCGAAGCTTCCGGCGACGGTCAACCCGCCCAGTCCGGCGAGGAGTTGCCTGCGATCCAGGCCAGGTCGTCCCATGCCCTGCCCTATCTGCTCATAGATTGTTCGAAATATCGAATGATGCCCGTAACTTCGAACGGACCGTAGATGTGATGGGCGGGCGCGTCAATGGTTCGGGCAAGAACTCACAGCGGGTCCTTCCGCGCGCCCTACTCTGGCCGTGGCACCCGGGACGCCGTGGCGGTCACCGGGTGACCGCGTCGTGCGGGGAACTGGCCGGGACGGCACCCGACTTGGCATATTGCACAGGTGACCGGGCAACACCCAGGGAAACAGGGAGACAGCGGTGCGTACCAGGAAGGAGATGCGTCGTCTCGCTGACGCCCTCATCGGCCCCATCCGGGTGACGGTCCCGGCGGACCCCGAGGTCCTGTTCGAGGCGCTGGTCGCCTCCGTCAGCGCCTGGCGGGGACGTGACGTGGTCGTCCACCGGGCGGCGTTCCCCCCGCACACGGCGAGCGGGCTGTGGCTGGAGCGCGAGGGCCACGACGACGTGGTGGTCGACGAACGGGCCGCCGTCTGGCACCAGATCGTGATCCTCTGCCACGAGGTGTGGCACATGAACCGCCGGCGGGCGGACACCGGCACGGCCACCGGCAAACGGCCCGGACCCGTCGCCGCGCGCACCGACTTCAGCCTGGCGGAGGAGCAGGAGGCCGACCGCTTCGGCATGCTGATGGGCCGCCGGCTGCGCACCTGGCTGGAGGCCTCCACCGACTCGGTGTACGCCGCGGAGGGCGGCGACCCCGAGAACCCGCGGGACCTCGCCGGACGCATCGGGGCCGCGCTCAACTACCGCGGGACCAGGAGATGAGCGGCCTGATCAACTACGTGAGCTGCGGGGCGCTCTGGCTCGGCCTGCTGGTACGGGCCCCCGACCTGCTGCGGCACCGGCGCGACCCGTACCTGCGGGCGATCTGCGCGGTGCTGGGCCTGGCGGGGCTGTGCTTCTTCCTGGGGGCGCCGCCGACGGTCGGCGCCGTCAACCGCATCGGCGACGTGCCCAACCTCGCGGCGCCGGTCACCTACGTGGCGATCACCGGGTACTGCGCCGCGTCCCAGCTCCTCGTCGTGCACTGGCGCGGCGGGCCCCGGGTGCGCCGCACCGCCCGCCGCTGGCTGCTCGCCTACGCCGTCGTCGTCCTCGGCATCACGGTGACGTTCGCACTCGGCGAGGCGCCCGTGGAGCGCCGTACCGACCTGGACACCTACTACGCGACGACACCGTTCATCGCCCAGATGATCGTGCTCTACCTGGTCGCGCACCTCACCGCGGTGACCGTCACCACCGTGTCGGCGCTGCGCTGGGCGCGCCGGGTACGGGGCGGACTGCGGGCGGGGCTGACGCTGCTCGGCACCGGTTCGCTGTGCGGGGCCGGGTACAGCGTGGCCAAGCTGGTCGCGGTGGGCGCCCGCTGGTCCGGACGGGACTGGTCGAAGCTCGGCACGACCGTCTCCCCGGCCGCCGCCGGGCTCGGCGCCCTGCTGACGGTCGTCGGGGTGCTGGTGCCGCTGGCGGCGCCCCGGATCACCGAGTGGCGGCGGGCGCGGCGGACGTACGCCCGCCTCGAACCGCTGGAGCGGGCGCTGGACGACCTCCTCACCCGCCGGACGCTGCGGCTGCCCCGCCCCAGGCTCGCCTCCCCCACCACACGGCTGATGTGGCGGCAGACCAGCGTCCACAACGCGCTGAGCCACCTGGACCCCTACTTCGACCGGGAGCTGTACGACCGGACCCGCGCCGGCGTGCTGGCGGCGACGGGGGAGGCGGAACGCGCGGAGGCCGCCGCGTGGGCGGCGGTGATCACCGCCGCGGTACGGGAGGAGGCGGACGCCGGGCGCCGGGTCCCGCGGCGCGACGGCGGCGACGGCCGGCTCCCGGACCGGGTGCCGGACCGGGTGCCGGACCCGGCCGCCCTGGTCCGGATCGCCGACGCGCTGGCCGGTGCCGCCCCGGCCCCGGTGCCGGCGGCCGACGCGGTGCCGAGCGGTACGACCACGGCGGGGACCGCGTGAACCGGGCCCCGGACGCAAGGAGCCGGCCGGTATGAGTCTCGTCGTCTACCTGGCGGCCCTCGTGTTCGGGATGACGTCCGTGCTGCTGTTCCGCCGCCCGCGCACGGCGGCCCTGCGCAACCCGCTGACGCTGTCCACCTGCGCCGCGGTCATCCTGGGCGCCCTGGTCTTCGTGTGCGCCGCCCCGGCCACCCTGGCCTGCGTCAACTCCCTCACCGGCGTCCCCAACTTCGGGGCCCCGCTGACCTACGGGATGCTCTCCGCGTACAGCTGCGCGGTGCTGGTGCTGCTGATCAACTGGCGGGGCGGGTCGCGCGAACGGGTGCGGCGCATGGTGCTGCGCAGTGTGGCCGCCTACGGGCTGCTGGTCGCCGCCATCGTCGTCCTGTTCGCGCTCGCCGAGGCGGACACCGAGCGGCTGACCGACCTCGACACGTACTACGCCAACACCCCGTTCATGCGGGAGATGATCCTGCTCTACCTGGTCGGGCACAGCGCGGCGATGCTGGTGATGTGCGCCGTCTGCGTCAAGTGGGGACGCGAGGTCGGCGGGCTGCTGCGGACCGGACTGCGGCTGATCCTCGTGGGGGCGCTGCTGGACGTGGTGGGCTTCCAGCTCACCAAGTACACGGCGGTGGTGGCCCGTTGGACGGGCCATGACCTGGACTTCCTGTCCACCACGGTCGCCCCGCCGATGGCCTCGCTGGCCGCGCTGCTGTGTTCGGCCGGGTTCGTGCTGCCGAGGCTGCTGCCGTCCGTCCTCGCGCAGTGGCGGGGGCTCGGCGACTACCGGCGGCTGGGCCCGCTGTGGTCGCTGGTGGGGCCGGCGTCGACCGCGCCCAAGCCGCAGGCCGCCTGGTGGCAGCTCCCGCAGGCGCGGCTGCAGTGGCGTGAGGTGTCGATCCACGACGCGCTGCTCGCGCTGGCACCGTACTTCGACCACCGGGTCCGCGAGCGGGTCCGGGACACCGCCCTGGACGCGGGCCGCTCCCCCCACGAGGCGCGGCTGGCGGCGGAGGCGGCCATGCTCGCCGACGCGGCACACCGGGCCGCCGCCCGCGAGGAACCTCCCGAGACCGCCGGAACGTACCGGCTGCACGCCACCGAGGTCTCCGGCACCGGTGGACTGGTGGAGCTGGCACAGGCGCTGCACCGCCCTCCGGCCGCACGCGCGGACGCGGGCGCGGCGCCGTCCTCCCCGACCGGAACCGTGACCGAACCCGAGGAGCCCCATGTCGCGTAGAGCTGTCGTCATCGGTGCCGGGCTGGCCGGCATGCTGGCCGCGGCGGTGCTGTGGAGCGCGGGAGCGGACGAGGTGATCGTCCTGGACCGCGACGAACTGCCGGACGGCCCGGAGCACCGCAAGGGGCTGCCGCAGGGGCGGCACGCGCATCTGCTGATGGCGGGCGGCCTGGACGCCATGGAGGAGCTGCTGCCGGGCGCGGGGCTGCGCGAGCGGCTGCTCGCCGCCGGGGCGCACGAGATCCCGCTCAGCTCGGGCGTGCTGGCGCTCACCCCCGAGGGCTGGCTGCGGCGGTGGCGGCGCGAGGGCCCGGCGATGGTGACGTGCAGCCGGGCGCTGGTGGACTGGGTGGTGCGCACGACCGTACGGGAGCAGGTGCCGGTGGAGGTCCGCAGGGCGGCGGTGGTGGGTCTCACGGGCTCCGCGGGGCGGGTGCGCGGGGTGCGGATCGCGGCGCCCGGCGGGGACACGGACCTGGAGGCGGACCTGGTCGTCGACGCGAGCGGACGCGGGACGCGGGTCACCGGCTGGCTGGACGGGCTCGGGCTGACCGGCGTGCGGGAACGGGCGGTGGACTCCGGGCTGGTCAACGCGTCGCGCGTGTACCGGGTGCCGGACGGGGCGGAACGCTTCCCGCTGACGGTCGTCCAGGCCAACCCGTACGTGTCCCGGCCGGCGCGGAGCGCGATGGTGATGCCGATCGAGGGGGGCCGCTGGCTGGTGAGCTGCGGCGGCTCGCGCGGCGGTGAGCCGCCGGCGGACCCGGCGGGGTTCCTGCGGTACACGCTCGAACTGCCGGACCCGATCGTGGGACGGCTGATCTCGGGCGCGGAACCGCTGTCCGACGTGCATCTGAGCCGGTCGACCAGCAATGTACGGCGGTATCTGGAGCGGATGCCGCGCTGGCCGGAGGGGTTCGTGGTCCTCGGGGACGCGCTCGCCACGTTCAACCCCGCGTACGGGCACGGGATGTCGGTGGCGGCGTTCGGGGCGCGGGTGCTGGGGCGCGAGCTGGGGCGGGCCGGTGGGTTCGGCGCGCCCGGGCTGGCGCGGCGGGTGGTGCGGGGGGCGGCGCGGGCGGCGGACGCGGCGTGGTCGATGGCCGTCAGCCAGGACGTGCTGTATCCGGACGTGCGGGGCGGGACGCCGCCGGGTGTCGGCGACCGGGTGATGACGGCGTACACGCGGCGGCTGACGAGGGCGGCGACGGGTTCTCACGCGGCGGCGTCGGTGATGTGGGACGTCAGCAGTCTGCGTACGCCGCCGACGCGGATGTTCCGGCCCTCGGCGATGCTGGCGGCCCTGGCCGGGTCCCCGCTGCCTCCGTCGGTGGAGCCTCCGCTGACTCCGGGCGAGCGGGAGGTTCTGCGGGGGCTCGACCGTACGGGGGTGTGAACCGAAGGGTTTTCGCCCCCGCCGCAGCCGGCACCACGGGCCCTCCACCGATCCACAAATTGCAGAATTCTTCAATTCACTACATGCTGTATTCGCTGGGTTCGCAGGTCGAAGGGAGTCCCCGGTCGTGCCGGTTCCGCTGTACCAGGCCAAGGCAGATTTCTTCCGGATGCTCGGGCATCCGGTCCGCATCCGCGTGCTGGAGTTGCTGCAGGCCGGTCCGATGCCGGTGCGGGACCTGCTCGCGGCGATCGAGGTGGAGCCCTCGGCGCTGTCCCAGCAGTTGGCGGTTCTGCGCCGCTCGGGCATCGTCACCTCGACCCGTCACGGCTCGACCGTGGTCTACGAGCTGGCGGGCGGGGACGTGGCGGAGCTGATGCGGGCCGCGCGGCGGATCCTGACCGAGATGCTGGCCGGGCAGAACGAACTCCTGGCGGAGCTGCGGGAAACCGAGGTCCCGACTTCGTGAGCATGCTCCTCGACCAGGTCACAGGCCGGGTGCGCGCTCTGCTGCCCGCCCGCGCCGACTTCGCCGTCATGGCCCACGACCCGCGCCGCGATCTGCTCGCCGGGCTGACCGTCGCCATTGTGGCTTTGCCGCTCGCGCTCGGCTTCGGTGTCTCCTCCGGACTCGGCGCCGAGGCGGGACTGGCCACCGCCGTGGTGGCCGGTGCGCTCGCGGCGCTGTTCGGCGGTTCCAACCTGCAGGTCTCCGGGCCGACCGGGGCGATGACGGTGGTGCTGGTGCCGATCGTCACCCAGTACGGGCCCGGCGGGGTACTGACGGTCGGGCTGATGGCAGGCGTCCTGCTGATCGCGCTGGCCCTGCTGAAGGCCGGCCGCTACATGCGCTACATCCCCGCCCCGGTGGTGGAGGGCTTCACCCTCGGCATCGCCTGCGTGATCGCCCTGCAACAGGTCCCGAACGCGCTGGGCGTGGCCAAGCCCGAGGGCGACAGAGTCCTGGTGGTGACCTGGCGGGCCGTCGAGGCGTTCGTGAGGACGCCGAACTGGACCGCCGTCACCCTCGCGCTCGCGGTGGCCGCCGTGATGCTGCTGGGGGCCCGGTGGCGGCCCACCGTCCCGTTCTCCATCGTCGCGGTCATCGGCGCGACCCTGGCGTCCGAGCTCTTCCACCTGGAGGCGGCCGCCCCGATCGGCGACCTGCCCTCCGGTCTGCCCGCCCCCTCCCTCGCCTTCCTCGATCCGTCCGCGCTCGGTTCACTGCTCGCCCCCGCCGTCGCGGTCGCCGCGCTGGCCGCTCTGGAGTCGCTCCTGTCCGCGACGGTCGCGGACGGCATGACGGTGGGCCAGAGACACGACCCGGACAAGGAGCTGTTCGGGCAGGGCGTCGCGAACCTGGCCGCCCCGCTCTTCGGCGGCGTCCCCGCGACGGCCGCGATCGCCCGTACCGCGGTCAACGTCCGCACCGGCGCGGGCTCGCGGCTGGCCTCCCTGACCCACGCCGCCGTGCTGGCCGCGATCGTGTTCGCCGCGGCCCCGCTGGTCTCCCGGATCCCCCTGGCCGCACTGGCGGGGGTGCTGCTGGCGACCGCGATCCGGATGGTGGAGGTCGGCGCGCTGCTCGCGCTGGCCCGCGCCACCCGCTCGGACGCGATCGTGCTGGTCCTGACGGCCGTCGCCACGCTGGCCCTGGATCTCGTCTACGCCGTGATCATCGGCCTGGCCGTCGCAGGCGCCCTGGCGCTGCGGGCGGTCGCGAACCAGGCCCGGATGGATCAGGTGGACTTCAAGGCCGACCTTCCCGGCGAGCACGGTGAGGAGGAGCACGCGCTGCTGGCCGAACACATCGTCGCGTACCGGATCGACGGCCCGCTGTTCTTCGCCGGCGCCCACCGCTTCCTGCTGGAGCTCTCCGACGTGGCCGATGTGCGGGTGGTGATCCTGCGGATGTCGCGGATCACCACGATGGACGCGACCGGCGCCCTGGTCCTCAAGGACGCGGTCCAAAAGCTGAACCGGCGCGGCATCGCGGTGCTGGCCTCCGGGATACGCCCCGGCCAGCGCCACGCCCTGCGGTCCGTCGGCGCACTGGACCTGCTCCAGTCGGAGGGCCGCGAGTACGCCAGCACCCCAGAGGCCATCGCCGGGGCCCGCGCCCACCTGCAACGGGCCGGTCTCCTGCCCGCCGCCCCCGTCGTCGAAGAGGCTTCCCGTTGACCACTCCCTTCCCTCACCTGACCGAGGCACCCGGCAGCGAGGCGATGTGCCTGCTCGAAGGCGCCACCCGGGAAAGCCCGGAGCATGACCGGCGGGAGACTTCCGTGATTCCCGTGATTGCCGTGGTCCGTCCGGCCCGCGCCGAGGCCGTCCGGTGAGCGCCCGGCCGGGAGCCCTGCCCCTGCGGCACGTACTGACCCTGCCCGCGACAGGCCCGGCGGTCCGCGTCGCGCGTGAGACCACCGAGAGGGTCCTCGCCGAGTGGGGCACCAGCCGACGGCATCCCATGGTGGATCCGGCGCTGCTGATCCTGTCCGAGCTGGTGGCCAACAGCGTTCAGCACGCCGCCTGTCTGTCCCCGAACATCACCGTGATCTACGCGGCGGGCAAGGACACGTTCGCGTTCGCCGTCCACGACCGCCACCCCTACCGGCCGGCCCTGTTCGCCGCGGTGACGGGAGCGGGCGGCGGCGGACTGGGCACCGTCATGGAACTGACCCTGGGGGCCGGCGGCACCGCCGTCGTCCGCGGCGACGCGGACGGCAGGGGCAAGAGCATCTGGATCACCCTCCCCCTGTGAACGGGCGAGCACGCCGTGGCGGCATGAAGCCCGGCGCACCTGACGCACCTGACGCACCTGACGCACACGATGAAGCAAGGCAAGGGAAAGACCATGAGTGATGTGACCGAGACGCTGCCGCCGTGCCCCGAGTGCTCCGGCGAATACACCTACGAGATGGGCGCGCTCCTGGTCTGCCCCGAGTGCGGCCATGAGTGGTCGCCCGCGGCCGCGGAACCTACGGGCGGCACCGAAGGCGGGGTGATCCGGGACGCGGTGGGCAACGTACTCGCCGACGGCGACACGGTGACGGTGGTCAAGACCTTGAAGGTCAAGGGCAGCCCGTCCGGGATCAAGGCCGGCACCAAGGTGCGCAACATCCGCCTCGTGGACGGGGTGGACGGCCACGACATCGACTGCAGGATCGACGGGTTCGGTCCCATGCAGCTCAAGTCCGGCGTGGTCAAGAAGTCCTGACCGAGCGGCCCGGGGGCAGGTGCCCCCGGGCCGGGTCAGCCGGCGAACGGAGGCTGGGGCACCCCCTTGCCCGCCCCGGGCACCACCAGCAGCGAGCCCGCCAAGGGGTGCGGGGCCGTCAGGCCCACTCGGGCCGTGGTGATGTAGAGGTCCGTCAGGTCGGAACCACCGAAGGCACAGGCCGTGACGAGGGGAACGGGAAGGGGAATCACCCGGTCCAGCTCCCCGGACGGGGTGTAACGGCGCACCGCGCCCCCGCCCCACAGGGCGACCCAGACGCAGCCGTCCGCGTCCACGCACAGCCCGTCGGGAAACCCGGCCCCGTCCTCGATCGCGACCAGCGAGCGGCGGTTCGCGATCCTGCCGTCCGCCTCACCGACGTCGAAGACGTCGATACGCCGCGTCGGCGAGTCGATGTAGTACATCAGCCGCCCGTCCGGGCTCCACCCGGTGCCGTTGCTCACCGCCACGTCGTCCAGGAGGACCTTGACCGTGCCGTCGCCACCGACCCGGGACAGCGTGCCGCCGCACGGCGCCTCGTCGTAGCGCATGGTGCCCGCGAAGAGGCTGCCGTCGGGGGCGACGGCGGCGTCGTTGGCGCGGCGGCCGGGGACGACCTCGCGGTGCAGCCAGCGGAAGGTGCCGTCGGGGTCGAGCAGGCCGATGCCGTCCCGCAGGTTGAGGACGAGTCCGCCGCCCGCGCGGGGCTTGACCGCACCCACGTGCTGGTCGGTGCGGCGGACCGTGCGCCGGCCGGTGGCCGGGTCGTAGGTGTGGACGCGGGAGCCGAGGATGTCGATCCACAGCAGGCGGCCGGTGGCCGGGTCCCAGGTGGGGCCCTCGCCCAGGGCCGCCTCCGCGCGGACGGCGACGTCGTAGATGTGTGTCATCAGAACTCCTTCATGGTTACCCCGGCCTTCAGGCCAGGGCGGGGGCACCTCCCGCTTGCGGGGGCGAGACGAAGCTCCTGCAGAGCAAAGCAGGGCAGGCCGAATCACCGCCAAGGCGATTCGGCGTCTGCGACCACTGGCAAACATCTGCCGTTCACATGCAAATTGATAGAATGTGAGGCGTGACGCATCAGGTCAAGCGGGCTTCCAAGTACCGCTTTTATCCCACGGGCGAGCAGGCAGCTGAGCTGTCCCGCACGTTCGGCTGCGTCCGCCTCGTCTACAACAAGGCGCTGGAGGAGCGTACGCGGGCTTGGTACGGCGAGCAGCGTCGTGTCTCTTATGTGCAGTCATCCGCCGCGCTGACGGAGTGGAAGAAGACCGAGGAACTAGCCTTCCTCAACGAGGTGTCCTCCGTCCCGCTCCAACAGGCGCTTCGCCATCTTCAGACAGCGTTCGGGAACTTCTTCGCCAAGCGGTCGAAGTACCCGCGGTACAAGTCGCGGAAGAAGTCCCGCGCGTCGGCCGAGTACACCCGCAGCGCCTTCAAGTGGCGTAACGGACAGCTCACGCTGGCGAAGACGGCGGAGCCCCTGGACATCCGCTGGTCCCGTCCCCTTCCCGAAGGGGCGGAGCCGACGACAGTGACCGTGTCCCGCGACCGTGCGGGCCGCTGGTTCGTGTCCTTGCTGTGCGAGGACACCATCACTCCCGCGCCCGCCACCACGGCGGCCGTCGGCATCGACGCCGGGATCACCTCCCTGGTGACCCTGTCCACCGGAGAGAAGGTCACCAACCCCAAGCACGAGCGCCGTGGCCGCACCCGCCTCGCGAAGGCTCAGCGGGAGCTGTCGCGCAAGGCGAAGGGCTCGGCGAACCGGGAGAAAGCCCGCCACAAGGTCGCCCGCGTCCACGCCCGGATCACCGACCGCCGTCGCGACTTCCTGCACAAACTCACCACTCGGCTCGTCCGTGAGAACCAAACGGTCGTGATCGAGGACCTCACCGTCCGCAACCTGCTGAAGAACGGCAGGCTCGCCCGCGCCATCTCCGACGCGGCCTGGACAGACCTGCGCATGATGCTGGAGTACAAGTGCGTCTGGTACGGGCGCGAACTCGTCGTGATCGACCGCTTCTTCCCCTCCAGCAAGCTGTGCGGGAATTGCGGAACGGTCCGCGAGAAGCTGCCGCTGAACGTCCGCGAGTGGACGTGCGACTGCGGCGCGGTGCATGACCGCGACGTGAACGCGGCGCGTAACATCCTGGCCGCCGGGCTGGCGGCATCTGCCTGTGGAGACGGTGTAAGACCTCAACGGGAGCCCTCCCGGACGGGGCGGTCGTCGGTGAAGCAGGAAACCCAGCGGGCGACCGCTGGAATCCCCCGCCTTTAGGCGGGGGAGGAAGTCAAGCCACGCTCCGGTAGCCCAGCCGCTCGGACAGTTCGGCGGCGCCCTTCGCGGCGAGCTGCTCCAGCTCGCCGAGCCGCTCGTCGCTCCAGCGGATCATCGGTACGGAGATGGACAGCGCGGCGACCACCTGCCCCGTACGGTCGCGCACCGGGGCGGCGACGCAGGAGACGTCCGGGTTGGACTCGCGGCTCTCCACGGCGACGCCCCGGGCGCGGATCTCCGCGAGGGTCTCGCGCAGGACGGCCACGTCGGTGATGCTGTTGGGGGTCATCGCGGACAGCTCGGCGTCGTCGGGGACGCGCGCGGCGAGTTCGTGCTCGGGAAGGGAGGCCAGCAGCATCTTGCCGACGGAGGTGCAGTGGGCGGGCAGTCTGCGGCCGGCCGCCGACACCATCCGCACCGCGTGGGTGGAGTCCACCTTGGCGATGTAGATGACGTCGGTGTCCTCCAGGATCGCCACGTGCACCGTCTCGTCGCAGGTCTCGGCGACCGAGCGGGCGACCTGCTGGCCCTCGGCGGCGAGGTCGAGGTGTTCGGCGTAGCGGGCGCCGAGCTGGTACGGGCGTACGCCGAGCCGGTAGCGTCCGGGCTGGCCCGCCACCGGGACGATGTACTTCCGGGCGGCGAGCGTGGTCACCAGCTCGTGCACGGTGGTGCGCGGCAACTGCAGCCTGCGCACGATGTCGGGGGCGGAGAGCGTCCCGTCCCCGTCGAGGAAGAGCTCGAGAATGTCGAGAGCCCGGGTCACGGCTGGTACGAGGCGTCCCACGACCGGCCCCCTCCCTATGTGTCTCAGGCGCCTGCGGTCGTTCGAGATTTCAACAGGCGATCGGAATGGCGAACACACAGGCTAGCCATACAGGGCGACCCGGGCAATGGGACGGCCGCCCCCACCGTCGTACGCGGGTGTCCACGGAGGGCCGGGCGGAGTTCACGTGAGGATTGCCGCAGCGTGCGGCGGTCAGCGGACCGCCGCCTTGAGGATCTCCTCCACGACGCGCGGCACCGACTCCGGGTGCAGCCACAGGAACAGGTTCGGTTCGACCAGTTCCAGCTCCATCACGCGGGGCCGGCCGTCCTCCCCGTCCACGAGGTCGACCCGTGCGTACAGCAGTTCGGGCCTGCCCGGCACGGAGGCCAACGCCTTTCTGGCGACAGCGGCCTCTTCGAGGGTCGGGGTCCAGTCGGTCAGCCCGGGGTGGGCCACCTTGCGCCGGTCGTAGGGCGTGCCGGGGGCGAGGACGGGCCCCTTGCGGCTCACGTGCAGCAGGTTCCCGCCGAAGTACTGCAGCGCCCGCTCGCCGGTGGTGTCGATGCCGCGCAGATAGGGCTGCACCATCGCGGTGAACCCCTCGGCGTGCATGCGCCGCAGGTGCCGTACGGCCGTGTCGTGCTCGTCGGGGGTGTAGCGGGCGGCGAACCGGGCGCCGGCGCCGGAGGTGGGCTTGACGACGTACTCGTGGCCGTCCGGGAGGTCGAGCGGATCGCCCGCCGCGATGTACCGGGTGTCCACCACCGGCACCCCGGCGGCGGCGAGTTCCCCGAGGTACCGCTTGTCGGTGTTCCAGCGCACCACGTCCGCCGGATTGGCCAGCCGGGTGAGCGTGCCGCACCGCTCGGCCCACGCGGTGAACTCCGCCGACCGCCAGCTGTAGTCCCAGGTGGAGCGGATCACGACGAGGTCGAAGCGGGCCCAGTCGACGGCGTCGTCGTCCCACACCTCGGCGGACGCCTCGGCCCCGGCCTCCTCCAGCGCCCGCACCAGCCCCGGCAGATCCCGGTCCTCGGAGACGTCGGGGCCGGGCCGGCAGGTCACGAGCGCGATACGGGGCACGACGACTCACTCCTCGTCCGAACAGCTGATCGACGAGCAGGCTAACAGTTCCGATTCTGAGTGTTCCGTGTGAACTCCCGTCCGCCTCCGACCGGTCGGACTCCCGTGACCTGGGGTTTTCCCACGGTTCGGGTTCAGGCTTCCCATCGGGCGTTCAGGATCGCGCAGACCGGCCCAGACGCCCCGGTCACGGTGGGTGGTGCGCGGCGCCACGACGGCGCGCACCACCACGCACACACCCATCGGCCCTGGAGTCGCCGTGATCGAAGTCCGCGGACTCACCAAGCGCTACGGCGAGGTCCTCGCCGTCGACGATCTGACGTTCGCCGTCCGTCCGGGGGAGGTGACCGGGTTCCTCGGCCCCAACGGTGCCGGGAAGTCGACCACGCTCCGGATGGTCCTGGGCCTGGACGCCGCCACCTCCGGTACCGCCACCGTCGGCGGACGTCCGTACGTCGCCCAGCCGGCGCCCCTCAGGGCGGTCGGCGCGCTGCTGGACGCGGGCGCGGTGCTGCCGAGCCGCACGGCGCGGCACCATCTGCTGGCCCTCGCGGCCGGCAACGGCATCCCGCGCCGGCGCGTGTCCGAGGTGCTGGCGGAGGTGGGTCTCGAGGCGGTCGCCCACCGCAGGGCCGGTACCTTCTCCCTCGGCATGCGGCAGCGGCTCGGCATCGCGGGGGCGTTGCTGGGCGATCCCCCGGTGCTCGTCTTCGACGAGCCGCTCAACGGCCTCGACCCGGAGGGAATCGTCTGGATCCGCGGTCTCATGCGGCGGATGGCGGCCGAGGGCCGCGCGGTGCTGATGTCCAGTCACCTGATGAGCGAGATGGAGCTCACCGCCGGCCATCTCATCGTGATCGGCCGCGGACGGCTGATCGCGGACACCGCCATGAAGGAGTTCATCGGCGCGTACTCCGGCCGGGAGGTCGTGGTGCGCACTCCGCGGGCGGCGGCGCTGCGGCGGATGCTGTCCGCGGCGGTCCGGGTGCGCGAGGACGGCGTGGACGGGCTGGTGGTGACCGGCCTCGAGGCGGCCGAGATCGGCGCGCTGGCCGCGGCGGGCGGGGTGGAGCTGCACGAGCTGGCGCCCCGGCAGGCGTCCCTGGAGCAGGCCTTCATGGACCTGACGCGTGATGCCGTCGAGTACCACACGGAGGACGCACTCGCACAGGAGAGGGAGACGGTTCGATGAGCGCGAGCGCCGTGGGCGTCCGGAGGGGGGCGGCAGCGGGCCGGGCGGGGTTCCCGCACTGTCTGCACGCCGAGTGGATCAAGATCCGTACGATGCGGTCGACCCTCTGCATCGTCCTGGGCACCCTGGCCTTCTGCATCGGGCTGGCCGTGCTGAACGGCACGTCCGCCGGCGGCGGGTACGCGGACCTGAGCGCCGCCGACCGCGCCTCCTTCGACCCGCTGGCGACCAGTCTGCGCGGCTATCTGCTGGCCCAGATCGCTCTCGGCCTGCTGGGCGGTCTGGTCATCACCTCCGAGTACGGCGCCCGCACGATCGTCGGCACGCTGACCGCCGTACCGAGGCGGACCCGCGTGCTGGCCGCCAAGGCCGCGGTGCTGGTCGCGGTCGCGCTTCCGGTGGGACTGCTGGTCTCCCTGGGCGGGTTCCTCGTCGGGCAGGCGGCACTGGCGGGGGCCGGCGCCCCGCATCTCGCCCTGTCCGATCCGGGTGCGCCGCGCGGCATCTGGGGCGGGGCGCTGTATCTGACGCTGGCCGCGCTGTTCGGGCTGGCGATCGGCACGGTGATCCGCAGTACGACGGCGACGGTGACGACCCTGTTCGGCGTGCTGCTGATCGTGCAGGCGTTCGCTCCGGCGCTGCCCGGGGCGTTCGGTGACTGGATGACGAAGTACTGGCCGCCCATGGCCGGCGGGCAGATCATCACCGGCCACCGTGATCCGGCGCTGCTGGGTCCCTGGCCCGGGCTCGCCGTCATGGCGGCCTGTGTGGCGGCCCTGCTCGCCGTGGCGTTCGTCGTCTTCCGCGAGCGGGACGCGTAGGAGCCTGGACACTGGAAGCCGGCGAACAGGCGGGAGCGTGGAGGGGATGACGGGATCCGAGCGGCTGCTGGTGGTGGAGGACGAGCCGACGCTGCGCGAACTGCTGTCCGCGAGCCTGCGGCTGGCCGGGTTCGCCGTGGTCCCGGTGGAGACCGGCGCGCAGGCGCTGGCGGCGGTGCGGGAGCGGCGCCCCGATCTGATCGTGCTGGACGTGATGCTGCCCGACTTCGACGGCTTCGAGGTGGTCCGGCGGCTGCGCGAGCAGCGCTCCTCCGCGCCGCCGGGACATCCGCCGGTGCTGTTCCTCACCGCCCGTGACGCGCCCGAGGACCGGATCGGCGGGCTCCGGGCGGGCGGTGACGACTATCTGACCAAGCCGTTCAACCTCGAGGAGCTGGTGCTGCGCATCCGGGCCATCCTGCGCCGCACCAGCGGACGCCCGGTGGACGGGCGGCTGGTCGTCGGCACGCTGGAGCTCGACCCCGACAGCCACCAGGTGACCCGGGGCGGGCACCCCGTGCAGCTCTCGCCGACCGAGTTCAGCCTGCTGCGGGTGCTGATGGAGAACGCCGGACGGGTACTGTCCAAGGCCCAGCTGCTGGAGCTGGTCTGGCACTACGACTTCGGCGGGGACGACAGCATCGTCGCCTCCTACATCAGCTATCTGCGCCGCAAGGTGGACCAGGAGGACCCGAAACTCATCCACACGGTGCGCGGCACCGGGTACGTGCTGCGCAGGCCCCGGCGGTGAGGAGGACGCGGACGGGCCGGCTGCGCGGCCGCGTCTCGCTGCGCGTCCGGCTGCTGGCGATCTCTCTGGTACTGCTGGTGGTGGCCCTGCTCGGGGGCAGCGCCCTCGTCGTCACCCTGCTGCAACGGGACCTGGTCGAGCAGGTGGACGAACGGCTCCGTACCGCCGCCACGATCACCTCGCGCTTCAGCGACCTGGCCGACGTGGCCGGTGACCGGACACCGCAGGTGCGGCGGAGCGTGGAGCAGCAGCTGGCCGGTGACGTCCATGTCGTCTACGTGGACCCGGCCGGCCGGGTGCGGCGGGTGGTCCGGCCCGCCGCGGGCAGCGCCCCCGCCCTGCCCGGCCTGGACGCGGCCGAGGTCGGCGCACGCGACGGACGGGCCTTCGAGGTTCCGGCACGGGACGGCGGCACGGCCTGGCGGGCGATCGCCCTGCCGCTCGACGGCCCGGACGGACAGGAGGCCGACGAGGGGAGCGTCGTGGTCGCCGGCTCGCTCGCCCAGGTCGACGCGACGATCCGGCAGCTCGGCACCCGGGTGCTGGTGATCGACTCCCTCGTGCTGGTGCTGCTCGGCGCGGCCGGGTGGTTCGCGGTGGGGGTCGGGCTGCGCCCTCTGCGCCGGATCGAGACCACCGCGGTGGCCATCGCGGACGGCGATCTGTCCAGCCGTGTGCCCGCGCTGGCCGGCTCCCGCACCGAGCTCGGCCGGCTGGCCGGGGTGCTCAACGGCATGCTGGACCGGATCGAGGAGGGCGACGCCGCACGGGCCGCCGCCGCGGAACGGATGCGCCGCTTCCTGGCGGACGCCAGCCATGAGCTGCGTACCCCGCTGTTCGGCATCAAGGGGTTCACGGAGCTGTACCGGATGGGCGGCATGCCCGAACGCGCCGACGTCGATGCCGCGATGGGCCGCGTCGAGGGGGAGGCGGGGCGGCTGATCCGGCTGGTCGAGGACCTGCTGCTGCTCGCCCGGCTCGACGAGCCCGGGTCCGCGGCGGACCTCCCCCTGCGTCTCACCCCCATGGACCTGCGCACCCTGGCCGCCGACGCCCTGCACGACCTGCGCGCGCTCGATCCCGGGCGGCCCGTCACCCTCACCGGGCCCGGCGGCGGCCCGCCGGGAGGCGCGCCGGTGCTCGGCGACGAGGCGAAGCTGCGCCAGGTGACGTCCAACCTCGTCGGCAACGCGGTCGCCCACACCCCGGCCGGCACGCCGGTCCGCATCGGGGTCGGCACGCACGACGGGCTGGCCGTCCTGGAACTCCACGACGAGGGCCCGGGCCTGTCCGCCGACCAGGCCGCCCGGGCCTTCGACCGGTTCTACCGCGCCGACGCCGCCCGTGGCCGTACCGGGGACGGGGGCGCGGGCCTCGGCCTCGCGATCGTCAGGTCCCTGGTGACGGCCCACCACGGGCGGGTGGAACTCCGTACGGCCCCGGGCGAGGGCGCCACGTTCCGCGTCCTCCTCCCCCCGCACCACGGATGACCACGCTTGACCTTCACCTTCGGGGAAGCCCCAGCATCGGTGGCGGAACGCAGAGACGTGGAACGGAGAGGCGGATGGACATGCTGACGATCGGCGCGTTCGCGAAGGCGTGCCGGCTGTCCCCGAAGGCGCTGCGCCTGTACGACGAGCTGGACCTGCTGCGACCCGCCCGGGTGGACCCCGACACGGGTTACCGCTACTACGCGGCCGCGCAGTTGGAGCGGGCCCGGCTGGTGGCGTGGCTGCGGCGGGTGGGCATGCCGCTGGCCGGCATCCGTCACGTGTGCTCCCTCGACCCCGGCGCCGCCGCCGTGGAGATCCGGGCGTACTGGGCCCGGGTGGAGGCGGAGACGGCCGCACGGCGGGACCTCGCCGCGTTCCTGGTCGATCACCTGACGGAAGAGTCGAGAAGGGACACCACCGTGAACAGCACGCTGGAGCTGCGCTACTGCGCCCACTCCGACCGGGGCCGCGTCCGCCCCGTCAACCAGGACACGGCGTACGCCGGTGCCCGGCTGCTGGCCGTGGCCGACGGTTTCGGTCCGGCGGGCGCGCCGGCGAGCAGCGCGGCGGTGGAGGCGCTGCGGTTCCTGGACACGCGGGAGACACCGGCGGGCGGAGTGCTGAACCTGCTGGAGGACGCGGTGCGGGGTGCGGCGCGGGCGGTGCGGGACGCGGCGGACGGAACGGAGGAGGCGGGCACCACGCTGACCGCCCTGCTCTGGACGGGCTCCCGCCTGGCCCTGGTCCACATCGGCGACTCCCGCGCGTATCTGCTCCGCGACGGCGAGCTGTTCCGCATCACCCACGACCACACGGTGGTCCAGTCGATGCTCGACGAGGGCCGCCTGACCCCGGAGGAGGCGGCCTCGCACCCCCAGCGCATGCTCCTCCTGAAGGCCCTCACCGGCACGGAGTCCACCACGTCCGCCCCCGATCTCCGACTCCACGACGCCCACCTGGGCGACCGCTATCTGCTGTGCTCCGACGGCCTCCCGACCGTCGTCGGCGACGACACGATCAGGCGGCTGCTGACCACCGCTCCGGCCCCGGACGAGGCGGTCCACACCCTGGTCACCGCGGCGAACGAGGCCGGCGGTCCGGACAACATCGCCTGCGTGGTCGCGGACGTGGTGGAAAAAGCGGCCTGATCCACGCGACGATCGGTCCTGTCCCGCCCCCGCGGCCTTCGAACGACAGCTGGTCGACGACAGCTGGTCGACGACAGCTGGTTAAGGAGTACGACGCGTGTCCTCTCTCTTCCCGGCCCTGACCGACGGTCCGGCCGACCGGCCCGCCCTGCGCTTCGGCGAGCGCTCACTGACGTACGGGGAACTCGCCTCGGCGGCCGGAGCGGTGGCCGGGGGTCTGACGGAGACGCGCCGGGTCGCCGTGTGGGCCACGCCGGCGCTGGAGACCGCGGTCGCGGTCACCGCGGCGCTGCTCGCCGGGGTGACCGTGGTGCCGCTCAACCCGAAGTCGGGAGGGAAGGAACTCGGCCACATCCTGACCGACAGCGCCCCGGAGCTGGTGCTCACCGCGCCCGGCGAAGAGCTCCCCGCTCCCCTGGGCGGCCTGCCCCGGCTCGATGTGGACCCGGCGGCGCGGGGTGCGCTCCCGGACGACCGGGAGCGGGACCCGGAGGACCCCGCCCTGATCGTCTACACCTCCGGCACCACCGGCCCGCCCAAGGGCGCCGTCATCCCGCGCCGCGCGATCGCCACCACCCTGGACGCCCTCGCCGACGCCTGGCGGTGGACCGGTGACGACGTGCTGGTGCACGGGCTGCCGCTGTTCCATGTGCACGGCCTCGTCCTCGGCACCCTCGGCCCGCTGCGGCGCGGCGGCTCCGTGCGCCACCTGGGCAGGTTCACCTCCGAGGGCGTGGCGCGCGAGCTGAGCGGCGGCGCGAGCATGCTGTTCGGCGTGCCGACGATGTACCACCGGCTCGCCGAGGCCCTGCCCGGCGACCCCGGGCTGGTGAAGGCGCTGGCCGGGGCGCGGCTGCTGGTGTCGGGTTCGGCCGCGCTGCCCGTGCACGACCACGAGCGGATCGCGGCGGCGACCGGGCGCCGGGTCGTCGAGCGGTACGGCATGACGGAGACCCTGATGCTGTGCTCGTCCCGGTGGACACCCCCGGACCCCCGGCCCGGCATCCGCGTGGACGGCGAGGCCCGCCCCGGCACGGTGGGCGTGCCGCTGCCGGGCGTGGAGCTGCGGCTGGTGGAGGAGGACGGGTCGCCGATCACGTCGTACGACGGTGAGACGGTCGGCGAGATCCAGGTGCGCGGGCCGAACCTGTTCACGGAGTACCTGAACCGGCCCGACGCGACGGCCGCCGCGTTCACGGCCGACGGCTGGTTCCGCACCGGGGACATGGCGGTGCGCGACGCCGACGGCCATGTCCGCATCGTCGGCCGCAAGGCCACCGACCTGATCAAGAGCGGGGGGTACAAGATCGGCGCGGGTGAGATCGAGAACGCGCTGCTGGAGCACCCGGGGGTGCGGGAGGCGGCGGTCACCGGGGAGCCGGACGCCGATCTGGGTGAGCGGATCGTGGCGTGGGTGGTGCCGGCGGATCCGCAGTCCCCGCCCGGCCTGGAGGAGCTGGCCGGTCATGTCGCCGGGCGCCTCGCCCCGCACAAGCGCCCGCGCGTGGTCCACCACCTCGACGCCCTGCCCCGCAACGACATGGGGAAGATCATGAAGCGGGCGCTGTCCCGTGGCTGACCGGCTGTCCGCGCGGGAGGTCGTCGCCCTCCTCACGGACGACTTCACCGAACTCGGCCACCCCACGAGGGAGTCGGCCCCCGACGGCCCGCTCGGCTGGCCCGGTTACGGTGCCGCCCGCGCCCGCGCCGCCGAGCGCACCGGCGAGCGGGAGTCCGTGGTCTGCGGCACCGCGGGCATCGAGGGCACCCGGGCGGTCGTCGTCGTCTTCGAGTTCGGCTTCCTCGGCGGCTCGCTCGGCGAGCGCACCGGCGACCGTCTGGTGGCGGCGTACGCCCATGCCCGCGCCCACCGGCTGCCGGTGGTGCCGCTGGTCGCCACCGGGGGCAGCAGGATGCAGGAGGGCATGCTCGCGCTCACCCAGCTCCAGCGGGTGGCGCGGGAGTCGGCGCTCACGCGGGAGGCCGGGCTGCCGCAGATCGCGGTGGTGCGGGACCCGACGACCGGCGGCGGGTGGGCCACCCTGGGCGCGGGCGCCGATGTGGTCCTCGCCCTGCCCGGCGCGCAGGTCGGCTTCGCCGGCTCACGGGTGCGGCCGGCGGACGCGGACCCGGCGGCGTACACGGCCGAGGCGCAGGTGGCGGCGGGCGCGGCGGACGCGCTGGTGCGGCCGGAGGAGCTGCGGGGCACGCTGGGCCGCTGGCTGCGGCTGCTGACCCGGCCCTCCGCCGCCCCGGTCCCGCCGCCGCCCGCGCTGGGCAGGGCGGACCTCCCGGCCACCGGCTGGGACGCCGTCCGCCGCGCCCGCTCCCCCGAACGCCCGCGCGCCACCGCCTACCTGGACGCCTGCCTCACCTCCCGCGTCACCGTCAGCGGCGACCGCTGCGGCGGCACGGACCCGGACGGCATGCTGTGCGGCTTCGGTGAGCGGGAGGGCCGCACGGTCGCCTACGCGGCGCAGACCGGGACGGCGACCCGGCCCGCCGGGTACCGCACCGCCGCCCGGCTGGTCCGGCTCGCGGACCGGCTCGGCATCCCGGTGCTGACGCTGGTGGACACGCCGGGCGCGGCGAACGACGCGGAGGCGGAGCGGCAGGGCGCGGGGGCCGCCATCGCCGACCTGTTCGGCGCCGTGGCCGCCGCCCGCACACCGGTCACCACGCTGGTCGTCGGCGAGGGCGGCTCCGGCGGCGCGCTGGCCCTGGCGGCCCCCGGCAACACCTGGGCCACCCCCGACAGTTACTTCTCGGTGATCGCCCCGGAACTCGCGGCGGCCATCCTCAAGCGGCCCCCGGAGGAGGTGGAGAGCACGGCGGACCGGCTCCGTCTGCGTCCGCAGGACCTGGTGGAGCTGGGGGTGGTCCGGGGAGTGGTGGGGGCGGCGGGCCGCACGGAGGGGCACTCGGCCGACTGACCCCGTGACACGTCAAGCACCGCGCGTAACATAGGAGTTCACCACAGTCGCACACCACGGGGGGCATGTCGCGCCATGGACGGGTTGACGCAGTTCACGACCGAAGGCGGCGCGACGGTCGTGGTGGAGGGCGTGGAGGACGAGTCCGGGGCCCGGCTCGTCTCGCGCGGCAACGGCCCGGCGCAGGCGGCGCGCACCTTCGAGGGCTCCCTGGAGGGCGTACGGGCGGCGGCCGAGTCCGCGCTGCGCGTGTTCCGCGACGGCTCCCTCAGACCGGACGCGGTGGAGCTGGAGTTCGGGGTGAAACTGACCGCGGAAGCCGGTGCCGTCATCGCCAAGGGCTCGGCGGAGGGGCATCTGGTCGTCAAGCTGAGCTGGACGCCCGAGCCGGACCACGAGGCCGCCGGCCGTCGATGAGCAGCGCTGCCTGGCACACCCGGATCGAGTGCGGGAACGCGGTCGGCGCGGGCTTCCTCGTCTCGGCGCGTCAGGTGCTCACCTGCGCCCACGTCATAGCGGCGAGCGGCACGTCGACGGTGTCCGTGAGCTTCCCCAACCGCGCCGAACTGGGCGTGGTCGCCGCGACGGTGGCGGTCCACGGCGGCTGGCGCGGTGGCGACACCGACCCCGGCGACGTGGCCGTGCTGGAGCTGGAGCGGGAGGTGCCGCTCGCCCCGGCCGTCTTCGCGCCGCCCGGCGCGGAGCGCGGCATCCCCTCGCCCGAGCTGGTCGCGTACGGCTTCCCCCGGGGCTACGACGAGGGCGCCCTCGCGCTGTACCGTGCGGTGCCCGGTCCGCTGATCGCCGGTGAATGGGTGCAGTTGGAGGCGGCCTCCGGACACGGACAGCCGCTGGCCGACGGATTCAGCGGGGCGGCGGTGACGCTGGCCGACGGCGCGGTGGTCGGCATGGTCACGGCCGTCGCGGGTGGCCGGGACGTGCGCGCGGGCCGCATGCTGCCCACCGAGGTCATGGCCCGCTACTGGAGCGGTCTGGGCGAGCTGGTGCCGACCCCGGGCCACACCCCGGACGAGCTGAGGGAGCTGTACGGCCTCGTGCGGCGGGCCGAGCGGGACGGGCGGACGCTCGACCACGACCGGCTGTACGTCGACGCCGTGGGTGCCTTCGGCCCCGCCCTGCCGAAGGGCGGGTTCGGCTCCCTGGCGTCGGCGGCGGCGTACGTGCAGTGGGAGGTGTCCGCGCCGGAGGCGGTGTCCCGGTTCGCCGCCCGGGTGCGGGAGCTGCTGGACGGCCCCGACGAGCGGGGCGGCCCGGGTGACGCGGCCCCGGACGGACCGCCCGGACGGGCCGCCGCCTGGTCGCCCATCGTCGTGGACATCGAGCACAGCGGGACCGGCCCCGACCAGGTCACCGTCGAGGTGTCCGCGTACCGCGACGGACGGCGCCGCCCCGTGGGCGCCCGCCGGCTGCCGTGGTCCGGGGTGCGGGCCTACGTCCAGGAGCACATCGACGAGGCCGTCGCCCAGCTCGTGCCGGGGGCCGAGGAGCTGCTCGCCTTCGTGCTGCCGCGCGGCCGGCTGAACGAGCCGGTGGCGCGCTGGGAGTGCGGCGCGGACGACCCCACCCCGCTCGGCTGCGCCTACCCGCTGGTGGTGGCGGACCGCGCCCGTCACCGCAGCAACCGGCTGCGCCACCAGCTCCACAAGAAGTGGCAGAAGCTGGACGGGGGTACGGCGGCGGCCGTGCACCGCATCGGGTGCGGCACGCCGGAGCGGCCGCAGAGCCTGCGCAAGCGGCTGTGGGACGACGGCGCGGACCTGATCGGCTTCGCCTCGTCCCCCGCGGCCGCGCGGCAGCACTTCGAGGTCGGTCTGACCGTCCCCGTCCCCGTGCTGCTGTGGTCCCGCACGGGCTGCCCGGAGGCCGGCCACGAGGGTCCCTGTTCGGGTGAGGCCTTCCTCGACGAGCTCACCGAGTCCGTCGCCGGTGTCCCGCCCGCCGACCTTCCGCACCACGTCCTGTCGTTACGCCTGACCGCGGACGCCGCCGACGAGGCGGACCGGCACTGGGCGAGGGACGTGCAGCTGCTGTGGGACGACCCGCGCTGCTTCCCCGGGACCGCCGCGCCCCTGCACTCCCCCGTCGCCTGATCCGCCCGCCGAGCCCCACGGAGAAGAGCCCATGCCCCTGTGGCCCGTCTACACCGGCACCGAGGAGCCGCACGACGGCATCACCCGGTTGCCGCCGCCCCCGCCCTGGCGGGCCTTCGACGGCCGTCCCGCGCTCGACCCGCCCGACGAGGACGCCGACGCCGCCGCCGTCTCCCCCGACCGCAGCCACCGCGCCGCGACCTACCGGGCGACCCCGCGGACGGTCCAGCTGGTCAACGCGGCCCTGTATCTGCGCCGCCCGCTGCTGGTCACCGGCCCGCCCGGCACCGGCAAGTCCTCGCTGGTCTACGCGGTCGCCCGCGAGCTGCGCCTCGGCCCGGTGCTGCGCTGGAACATCACCAGCCGCAGCACCCTGCACGACGGCCTCTACCAGTACGACCCGCTCTCCCGCCTGTACGCGGCCCGGCGGACGGCCGGACTCCCCGCCGAGCGGTACGACGGGGCACACGGCGGTTCCCCCGGTGCGGGAGCCGGCGACGAGTCGGGGGTGGAGAACCATCTGCGCCTCGGTCCCCTGGGCACCGCGCTCCTCCCCTACACCCGCCCCCGCGCCCTGCTCATCGACGAGATCGACAAGAGCGACCTCGACCTGCCCAACGACCTGCTGAACGTGCTGGAGGAGGGCCAGTACGAGATTCCCGAGCTGGTGCGCACCGCCCGGCACCGCCACCACGGGAGGGCGGAGGTGATGGTCGACGGCACCGGGGAACGGGTGCCGGTCGAGCACGGCCGCGTCCGCTGCCGGGCCTTCCCCTTCGTCGTCCTCACCAGCAACGGCGAACGCGAGTTCCCGCCCGCCTTCCTGCGCCGCTGCGTCACGCTGCGCCTGCGGCAGCCGGACGACCGGCAACTCGCCGACATCGTCCGCGCGCACCTCGGGGAGCCCGACGCGTACGCGCGGGGCCTGATCGAGCGCTTCCTGGCACGGGCGGGCGCCGGGGACCTGGCCACCGACCAGCTC
Organism: Streptomyces sp. NPDC053426; assembly: GCF_055585405.1. Classification (NCBI taxonomy): domain Bacteria; kingdom Bacillati; phylum Actinomycetota; class Actinomycetes; order Kitasatosporales; family Streptomycetaceae; genus Streptomyces; species Streptomyces sp. NPDC053426. The sequence continues at coordinate 246,388 of NZ_JBVJKE010000011.1, forward strand.
CTCAACGCGATCTACCTGGCCGGCGCCTCCGGACTCGGCGCGGAGTCCCTCGACGACCTGGCGGAGCAGCTGATGCCGTACCTGGGGCAGACCCCGCAGGCCGATGCCTTCTGACCGGTCCACGGAGGGCTCCGGCTCTCCGGACGCCCTGGCCCGCCTGGCCGACGTACTGGCCGAGGCGGCCGGGGGCCCGCGCCCGGCCCCGCTGGAACTGGCCGAACTGCTGTGGCTGGCACGGGCCATGGACCGGGAACCCGGCACCGGCCCGCACCCGCCGTCGCCGGAGCCCGCCGTCCCCGAACGGCCCGCCGGGCCCGCGCCGTCCGTGCCTCCCCCGCCGCCTCCGCCCGCGTCCACGCCGCCCGCTCCTCCCTCCGGGCCTTCGCGCACCCCCCTCCATCTGCCGTCCCCCGCCCCCTCGCGCGACGTGCCGGGCGAACCCCACGCCGCCCTGCTGGCCCCGGCACCCCCGATGCTGCGCCGCCCCCTGGCACTGCAGCGGTCCCTGCGCCCGCTCAAACGCCGGGTGGACGCTCCCGTGGGCAGGGAACTGGACGAGAGGGCGACCGCCGACCGCATCGCCCGTCTCGGCGCCGCCCCCGACTGGTGGCTGCCCGTCATGCGGCCCGCCCGGGAACGCTGGCTGCGGCTGAACCTGGTGCACGACACCGGCCCCACGATGCCCGTGTGGCGCCCCCTGATCCGCGAACTGCACACGGCGTTCGCCCAGTCCGGCGTCTTCCGCACGGTGACCCCGCTGTCCGTCGGCCCCGACGGCACGGTGCGCGGTCCCGGCGCGCACGCCCCGGCCGACGGCCGCTGCGTCACCCTGGTGATCAGCGACTGCATGGGCCCGCAGTGGCGCCGGGGCCCCGCCGGCGACCTGTGGTACGGCGTCCTCCGCCGCTGGGCCCACCGCATGCCCCTGGCCGTCGTCCAGCCGCTCCCGGAACACCTGTGGCGGGACACGGCCCTGCTCACCGTCCCGGGCCGGCTCTCGGCCCCGCGCCCCGCCGCGCCCTCCGCGACGCTCACGTTCACGCCCTACGACGCCTACGGCCCTTCCGGCACCACGGGCCGGCACGCACCGGACGGGATGCTGCCGCTGCCCGTGCTGGAACCGGCTCCGGACTGGCTGGCGAACTGGGCCCGGCTGATCGCGGACCCGGGCGGCACGGGACACCCGGCGGCGGTGGCCGACCTGCGCCGGCCCTTCCCGGCGGACGTCGACGACCGCACGGACCTCGGCCTCCTCTCCCCCGAGGACCTGGTCCTCCGCTTCCGCGGCACCGCTTCCCCCGAGGCCTTCCGGCTGGCCGGTCATCTGGCCCTGAGCCGTCCCGACCTGCCGGTCATGCGTCTGGTGCAGGCCGCCACCGACCCGGACCCGCGCCCCCAGCACCTCGCCGAGGTGATCCTCAGCGGCATGCTCACCGCCGTCCCCGGGCCGCCCGGTTCCTACGCCTTCCGTCCCGGCGTACGGGAACTGCTGCTGCGCGGCCTGCCCCGCTCGGCCCGGCACGACACCACCGCCCTGCTGCACCGCGTCGGCGCCCTGATCGACGACCGGGCGGGCCGGGCACCGGGAGACTTCCGGGCGTCGGTGCCGGCCGGTTCCGGCACCGGGACCGGGACCGCCGTGGACGGCCAGGCGATCGCGACGATCGACACGGACAACGCACGACGGCTGGCCGGCGGGGACGTGACGGCGTCCGGCCTCGGCGGGCCCTCCGTCCCGCGTGTGGCGGGCGGCCGTTACCGGCTGGTGCGGCGGATCACGCCGACCGGGACGGTGTGGCAGGCCGAGGACAGGGAGGAGAACCGGACGGTCGCCCTGCGGCTGCACGGAAGGATCACCGACCCGACGCGGCGGGAGGCGTTCCGGCGCGACGCCCGCCTGCTGGGCGGGCTCGACCATCCGAACGTGGTGCGGGTCCACGCGGCCGGCCTCGACGGCGACGGCATCCCGTACGTCGTCATGGAGCAGTTGGAGGGCGTGGCCCTCAACTCCCTCGCCGCGCCCAACGGTTACCGTCTGCCCGCACCCTTGCTGGTGTCGGTCGGCGCCCAGCTCGCGCGGGCCCTCACCGCCGTACACATGGCGGGCCTGACGCACGGCGGGCTCGGTCTGTCCCGGGTGGTGCTGCTGCCCGACGGAACGGCGAAGCTCAGCCTCTTCGAACCCGGCCGGACCTCGGGCCCGGCGGGGCGGTCGGAGGACCTGAGGGCCCTGTGCGAGATGCTGCTGACGCTGGCGTGGGGTACCTCGCGGCTGACGGTTCCCATCGACCGGCGCAACCTGGGCCATCTTCCGCAGGACCTGCGGGAGACGTACGCGCGCGCGTTCGAACTGCTGATGTCTCCCTCCCCCGAGGCACAGACCCGGGGCAGGGACCTGCTCCTCGACCCGGAACTGCCGCACCGCGCCGAAGCGGCGTACGGGGAACGGCGCCACTACCGCGCCCTCGGCCCGTTCGGCGTCGAACTGGCCGGCCGCTCCCCCGCGCTGGGACCGCACGAACGCGCCGTGCTGGCCATGCTGCTGCTCAAGCACGGCCGTACCGTGACGCACGACGAGCTCAGGCGGGGCCTGTGGAACGCGCCCGACGAACCGGACGACGCCATGGCGGTCCTGGGCGCCACGGCGTCCCGGCTGCGCGACGCCCTGGGACCCGGCGTGCTGGCGACGCTCTCCCACGGCTTCGCCCTGCACACCAGCGCCGACCACGTGGACGTGGTGCACTGCGAGGACCTGGTCCGCCGGGCCGACGAGGCGCGCCGCCGGGACGACCTCGCGGGGGCGCACGCCCTGATCACCGAGGCGCTGGGGCTCTGGCACGGCGGCGATCCCCTCGCGGACGTCCCCGGCCCCGCCGCCCGGACCGCCCGCACCCGCCTGGTCCAGCTCCGCCTGAACCTCCACCGCCGGCGCGCGGAACTCGCCCTGGACCTCGGGGACCCGGCGCGCGCGTCGGCGAACCTGGAGGCCTTGGTACGCGCCCACCCCTCCCGCGAGGACTTCCGTCGCCTCCACCTCATCGCCCTGCGACGTCAGGGCCGGACCGAGGAGGCCCTGGCGGTGTACGAGGAGTACGAGCTGGCCGGCGGCCGGCACCCGGAGCTGCTGGCCCTGGGGCGCGAACTGCGCGAGGAACTCGGCGATCCGGCACAGGACGACCCCGCCTCCGGAACGCCGCCCGACGACCCGGCGTACGACCCGCTCACCGCACCCGACGAGCTGCCCGAGGGCACGTACCCCGCCTGGGACCCGACGACGTCCCCGCCCCCGGACCCGCTCGGTGACCCGCCCGAGCCCGCCGCCCCCGCCCCGGCGGACCACGCCACCGCCCACACCTGCTTCTTCTTCGACTGCGCGGACGATCCCGAGTCCGAGGACACGCTCACGGCCCTGGGGCGGGCGGTCACCCGGGTGCTGACGGCCGCCGGGGTGCCCTCCGAGGCGTACCGGTTCCTCGGGCGGGACGAGGGCTACACGGTGCTCGTCCCGCCGGGCGGCCCGACGGCGTTGCTGCTGAGCGCCGCGCTACGGGGGTTCCCGGACATGCTCAGGGAGGTGGGCGGGCCCCGGCTGATCGTGACCGTGTGGCGTATGTGGGACGAGGGACGGGCCGAACTGCCCGCCGAGAGGGCGGTCCGCGCGGTGCTGGACTCGTCCGAGGCGCACGGCGTGTTCGCCCTCGCGCCGTCCCTCCGGGAGGAACTGGCGACGGAACGGCACGTCACCGAGTCGCTCCGGCCCCTCGACGGCGACCGGACGGCGGGCTGGTACACCGCCGTCCCCCGCGACACCGACCCGCCGCCCCTGGTGCGGGGCCCCTTCCTCACGCCCGACGGCCACCTCCCGCCGTCGCGGGACGAGACGAGAACGGTCGTCTACACGCTTCCCGGCAGAGGGCTGGGCACCACCCGTGTGCCCGGTGCCGACCGCTACTACGAGGTCGACCTGGCCGAACACCGGACGGCGCTGGAGGTGACGGGGCCGGAGCTGCGGCACAGGTCCGTCGCCGTGGTCCGGGGCGAGGCCGTGTGGCGGGTGTCCGATCCGGTCACCCTGGTCGGGTACGGCCCGCACGACGTGGACGGCTTCCTCCGCCGGCATGTCGTGACCCGGCTGCGCGAGGTCGTCGAGCGCCTTCCGCCCGCCGGCCGGGGCCTCCTGCGCCGAGAACTCCTGAACCGGCTGGGAGCGGACGACGTGCCCGGCTGCACCGTCCGCTGGGACCTCCTGGTCAGCGCCCTCTCCGCCGCACGGGCGTCGCGCATCGCACGGCAGCCGGGGATCGGCCCCGGCGACGTGCTCATGGCCGCCGACGCCGTCGTCCTCGGTCTCGATGGCACGCTCACCAGGCTGTTCCACGACGGTCGTGCGGCCCAGGTGGTACAGGACCTGGCCCGTCTCGCCGTCGAGGAACGGGACCCCGGGGACGCGCTGTCGGGCAGGCCGCTGGTGCCGGGGGGCGGCCCCGTGGTCCCCGCCGGGAACGACGTCACCCCCGTCGAACTGCTCCGCGCGCTGGCCGGCAGCCCGCTGGTGGAGGAAGTGCGCGTGCACCTGGACCGCCACGAGACGAGAGCCGCCCGCACCGCCCGCCCCGAGCCCCTGGCCGTCGATCTGGTGCGCGCGCTGTCCGCCCGCCGCCTGCGCCTGGCCGTGGTCACCGATCACTCGGCCGGCGCGGCCGGGACCTTCCTGGACCGTGCGGGCATCACCCCGCACCTGACAGGCGGAGTGCACGGCCGTTCCGCCGACCTCTCCCGGCTGATGCCCCGCCCGGACGTCCTGCACCGCGCCCTCGACCGGCTCGGCACCGCACCGGCCCGCTGCGTGATGATCGGGTCGACCGCCGTCGAGAGCGCCGCCGCCGGGGCCGCGGGTGTGCCCTTCATCGGCTGCCGGCACACCGACGGCGTCCTCCGCCGGTCCGGTCCGGCGAGTCTCACCGTGCCGGGCCTGCGCCCCCTGCTCGAAGCGGTCCGCTCCCTGCCGCCGCGCGGTGACTCCTGACCCCGCCCCGTTCGGCGGTCCCCCACCCGGTCCCCCAGGAAAGGCGCCCGCCCCCGCCCGCCGCGCACGATGCCTGAGAGGTCCGCCGCCCGGCGGGCCGCTGGGTGCGCACTCGGGAGGATCCGCCGTGACCGCCAGTCTGGAGCAGCTGCGCCGCTGCCACTTCGCCGTCGACCTGGGGGCGGCCCGCACCCGGGTGTATGTCAAGGGCGCCGGACTCGTCGTCGACCAGCCGTCCACCGCCGCCGTGAACACCCGTACCGGAGCGCTGATGGCGGTCGGCGAGTTCGCGGAGAAGATGACGGGCCGTACGCCGGACTACATCCGCGTCGTACGTCCCGTCTCCGGCGGCACGGTCGTCGACATCGAGATGGCGCAGCGCATGCTGCGGCAGCTCATCGGGGACAGGATGCGCCGCACGCTGCGCCGCAGGCCCCGGCTGCGGGCCGCGGCCTGTGTCCCGCACGACGCCGATCCGCTCGCCCAGCGCGCCGCGATCGAGACGCTGGTCGGTCTCGGTGCCCGCCGGGTGGAGCTGGTCGACACGCTCATCGCCGCCGCCGTCGGCTGCGGTCTGCCGGTGGAGCGGCCCGAGGCCACCATGATCATGGTGTGCGGGGCGGCGGCCACGCAGGTGGCCGTGCTCTCCCTCGGGGCGATCGTGACGGCGGAGCGCGTCCCCGTCGGCGGGGAGGCCGTGGACAACGCGATCGTGCAGCACCTGCGCCACCAGCACGAGCTGATGCTGCCGAGCCAGTCCGTACGGCCCCTGCAGCTCGCCCTGCACGGCAACGGGCTCACCCCGCAGGGCCCGGAGTCGACGGAGATCCACGGGCGGGACGTGGCCACCGGTCTGGCCCGTTCCGTGCGGGTCGACACGGCCGCCGTGCGGCGGGCCATCCAGAGGCCGCTCACCGCCGTCCTCGACGGCATCGGCAAGGTGCTGCGGGAGTGCCCGCCGGACCTGGTCGCCGATCTGGTCGACCGGGGGATCATGATGGTCGGCGGGAGCGCCCTGCTGCCGGGCTTCGACCAGATGCTGCGTCAGGCGACGGGCATGCCGGTGCACATCGCCGAACGGCCGGAACTCTGCGCCGTGCAGGGGCTGGGCGAGATGCTGGAGGGCAGGATCGCACCGATCGTGCTGGACCCGCTGCGCGCCTGAGCGCACGGGCGGGCGGCCGGACGGGCCGTCAGCGGGGGAACCAGCACCTGATCGTCGTGCCCTCGTCCCCGGTGTGCACGCGCACCAGGTCGGCGATCAGGTTGACCATCAGCAGGCCGCGTCCGCCGCGCTGGTCGCGGGAGGCGGGGCGGCGCCCGGCGAGGGGGTCGGTCATCCGGCCCCGGTCGCGCACCTCGCACAGTACGTGGCCGTCCTCGGCCCAGACCCGCAGCACCCCCGAACCGCCGCCGTGCAGCACGCTGTTCGTGGTCAGCTCGGCCGTGGCGAGGGCCAGGTCGTCCAGGGTGACGCCGGTGAGGCCGAGCCGCCGTCCCTCGTCGGACGCGGCGTGCCGGGCCGAGGGCAGCGAATCGGCGGTGAACGGGAAGGTCATCGCGTCCGCCACGAGCGGCAGCGGCTCGTTGTAGCGGGCGACGGCCGCGTCGGGGGCGTACGCCTCGCTGTCCCGCACCGGGAGGGCGCCGGCGGGGATGACGGTGGGGTGGGTGGCGTGGGCGTCGGCGAGGACGTGCGCGGGCAGGCGTACGGCGTCGTAGGGGCACAGGATCGTCGCCGTACGGCCCTGGAAGGCGGCGTTGATCAGTGCCTCGTGCTGGACGCAGGCGGGGTACTCGGTCGCGGAGCGGCCGGCCCAGACGGGCTCGCCGATGATCCGCACCCGCTTCCCGGCCGGCCGGCTGTCGGCGAAGGCGCGCAGCACGCCGGGGATGATCCGGCCGGGGTTGCGTCCGGCCTCGCGCATGTCGAGGAGGCGGACGGCGTCCGCGTCGTCACCGAGCGCGTCCCGGACCATCCGCAGCCGGTCACCGGGCACGGCGACCGCCACGGGCTCGCCGGCCGCGAGCCCCTCGCGCACGAAGGGGACGGTGCCCTCCAGGTACTCCCGGTCGTCCCGGTAGAAGAGGGCGGGGTGGGCGAAGGGACCGGCGGGGGCTTCCAGGGGTTCGGCCGCGGCACTCATGACATCGACACCTCGATCGTCGACAGGTCGGGCCAGAACATGTCCAGCACCCGGCTCAGGGCGGGCGGCGGTCGGCGCACCACGAACCGGCGGCCGTCCCCGAGGCGCCCGGCCGCCGCCGCGAGCGCTCCGGCGCCCGCGACGTCGACGAACGTCACCTCGGACAGTTCCAGGTGGTACACGGCCTCACCCCCGCGCACCGCCTGCTCCAGCACGCGCTCCCAGATCGTATGCGTGGCCAGGCCGATCTCCCCGGCCGCGCGGACACCGCGGCCGCCCTCCAGCGGGCGCACCGTCAAGGACGGCGCCGGAGTCCCGGTCCCGCACGGCGTCCGGTGGTGATCGCCCAACACCCGTCTCCCCACGTTCCCGGGCCTGTACGTACCCCGTCGGTTCCCGGCCATTCCCCGGCACGGTGTGTAGTGCGCCGCAGTCTGGGCAGGCGCACCCGCAGCGCAGCCGGGACCGTGCGCAGCCTACCGCTCCGGTGCCGGCGGCGGCCGAACCCACCCGAAACGCCCCGACCACCCACGAGCACCGACAAGGCGGTGACATGACCTCCGCGGCATCGATCCCTCTCCCGGGAAGGCTGAACACCTTGGTCATCGGCGGTCGCATGGACGCGGACCGGGCGCTGCTCACCCCTCGCGGCGAGCTGGTCCGCGGGTGTGCCCAGGCCCTGGCCGAGAAGCTGGCGCGGCTGCCCGCCGGCACGGCGCGGGTCGACGTGGACATGAGCGGCGTGTACTTCATGGACACGGCGGGACTGGAGTTCCTGGAGGTGCTGCGCGACCACGGCCGGCGCCGGTCGGTGCCGGTCACGGCCACCCGCTGGAACGGCCAGCCGCGCCGCATCCTGGAACTCGCCGGCCTCGACACCACGGACCCGCTGCGCTCCCCGGCGCCGGAGCCGGAGGACGTGCCGTCGCGGGCCGTCTCGGCGGTGGCGCTGGAGCGGGAGGAGCGGCTGCACCTGCTCCAGGAGGAGGTCGAGCAGTTGCGGCAGGCGATCGCCTCCCGCCCGGTGATCGACCAGGCCCGCGGCATCCTGATGGCGACGTACGGCTGCACCTCGGACGAGGCGTGGCACATCCTGCGGGAGGCGTCCCAGCTCTCCAACACCAAGCTCCGCACGGTCGCGGAGGCGCTCACCGCCGGTGCGGAGGCGGAGGGCACCGCCCCGCCCGAGGAGGTCCGCGCCGCCCTGTCCAGGGCCCTGGCCCGCCGCTCGGCACGGTGACACCGGCCCGCGCGGGGTACCCGGCGACGGACCGACCACCGGCCCCGCGATCGGGAGGCAGCACCATGAGCGAGCTGAGCGAGCACACTCCGTCCCAGGCCGAGGGCGACCGGGACGACGACGAGTGGACCACCCCCGAGATCCCGCACTCCACCCCGTCCCAGGCGGAGGGCGAACGCGACCCGTCGGACGCCCCCGCCGCGTCCCACGACAACGCCGAGGACGGGTGAGCCCGGGACCACCGCCTCAGGCCCGTGCGTCCCGCTGCTCCACGTCCTTCGGGACGGCCGCAGCAGTGCCGAAGCCGTCCATGCGGCGGGCGGGGAACGGACCGCCGGACACACGTTCCGTCCCTCCCGTCGCGACGGCCGATGAACGACAGACGGGGGAGCCGGCGCGTCGGCGACCGGCGGATCACGAGAGGGGCCGGGGCGGGGTGCCGGCGGATGCCGGAACCGCCCGCCGCGCTCCCCTTGACCCGGAACCGGTGGAGGAGGACCCGGGGGAAAGTACTACTCGGCCTTCTCCAGCTCGGAGAGCCGGGTCAGTATCCGCTGCGACAGCTCCGCGACCGTCAGCCGGTACGGCGTCCAGCGGTCCTTGGAATCCGGCTTCAGGGAGGCGGCGAACCGGTACTTCCCCTTGCCGTTGGGCTCGCTCACCATCTCGCCGAACACGCCGCTCGGTATCAGCCAGGCGGTCATGATCGCCATGCGCTCGACGTCCACTGCCACGAAGAGCATGTCCAGGTCATCACGAGGTCGGAACGTCTGCGCCCGCACATCGGCCAGATACTGGCCCTTCTGGACGACCGACGTCGTGGACGTGCGCGACTTCACCTGCACGGCCAGGGTCACCGAGCTCCCCCGCCGGTGGAAGACCAGATCCACCCCCGCGTTGTCGGCCTGGGACGTCGAGACGTTCAACTCGCCCTGGGTGGCGAGGATGCAGGTGGCCGCGACCAGGTACTCGGCCGCCTTGCCCATCTGAGCGGCCGACGGACTCTTGTCGAGGTAGTCCTCGTCTTCAGTCATGCCGGGAAGGTACCGGACCGGACCGACAGGGCACGCTCGCCCCCGGCACCGCCAACAGGCCGCGTCACGGGGCGAGTCGAACGCGGCCCGCGCCGCGGGGACGCCGCTCGCCCCTTCGGGGCGGGCGCTCCTCCCTGGTGCGCGTGGTGGGGCGGGTGGGACTCGAACCCACGGCCGACGGATTATGAGTCCGCTGCTCTAACCGGCTGAGCTACCGCCCCATAACGGCGTGTCGCGTACATGTGTGCGCGCCGTCTGCCGCAGCATAGCCGCTCATACGATCTCCTGCTCCGGATGGTCGGCTGCGTACGGTCTTCGTGACCATGGAGACCGCGCCGAGCCTCGCACGGTTCCCCCGGACATGAAAAAGGACCCCTACGGGGTCCTCGTTCACCATGCTCCCCCGACTGGACTCGAACCAGTAACCTGCCGGTTAACAGCCGGCTGCTCTGCCAATTGAGCTACGGAGGACCGAGCTCCCCCGACTGGACTCGAACCAGTAACCTGCCGGTTAACAGCCGGCTGCTCTGCCAATTGAGCTACGGAGGAATGCCTCGTTGCATCGAACGTACCCGCCTGGGTATCCGCCAGGGGGCGCTCGCTCGCTGCGACACATACATTAGCGCAAGCAGGGGGGTGCTCCGCCAATCGGTACTCCCCGGCGCCGTCGCCGGAACAACGGGAAGGGTGGCCGTCATGCGTTACCGGCTCACGTTCGTCGCCGGAGTCGTCCTGGGTTACGTGCTGGGCACGAAAGCCGGACGCGAGCGCTACGAGCAGATGAAGAGGTCCGCGCAGCAGTTCACGCAGAACCCCGCCGTGCGCAACACCGCGGAGAGCGCGGCGCAGCAGGGCCGCGAGTTCGCGGACAAGGCGTACCACGCGGTCAGCGACAAGGTCGGCGACCGCGTGCCCGACTCGGTCGCCCAGCGGGTCCGCACCCTCCGCGAACGCACGGCCCACGGCCCGGCGGAGGACGACTGGGGCACGAGCAACACCTGACAGCACCTCTGGAACCCGGGGTGACTGCCACACCCTCAGGGGCGCGGGGAACTGCGCGAGCAACCACAGACGACCCGCACCCGCGACACAACAACAACCCCAACGGCGCCCACCGCCCACGCAAGCGCCGCGGTACGGCAAAATCACCGTATGGGGATAGTCGCCGGACTGGACAGCGCGCCAGACTTCACTCGCATCGTCGTCTGTGACACGGACACCGGATCCGTACTCAAGCAGGGATACGCCCAGCATCCGGTACAGGGCACCGACAGCGGCGGCCGTCCCTCCGACGTCGACCCGCAGGCCTGGCTGCTGTCCCTCGGCGAGGCCGCGGGCGGCGGCCTGCTGGAGGGCGTGCAGGCCATCGGCGTCTCCGCGCAGGCGAACGCGCTGGTGCCGCTGGACGCGCAGGGCAACACCGTACGGCCGGCGATGACCGGCGGTGACAAGCGGGCGCAGGTCGCGGCGGCGGATCTCATCGACGCGTTCGGCGGGCGCGAGGCGTGGGCGCGGGCCGTGGGCTGTGTGCCGGGGGCCGCGCAGCCGGTGACCAAGCTGCGCTGGATGGCCCGCAGCGAACCGGAGAACGCGGCGCGCACCGCCGTACTGATGCAGGCGCACGACTGGCTGGTGTGGCAGCTCCTGGGCCGGCCGGTGCGGCGCACCACCGACCGGGGCGGGGCCTCCGGCACCGGGTACTGGGCGGCGGCCACCGGCGGTTACCGGCCCGATCTGGTGGAGCTGGCGCTCGGGCACCAGGCGATGCTGCCCGAGGTGATCGGCCCGGCGGAGGCGGCCGGTACGACACCGGAGGGGCTGCTGATCTCCGCCGGTACGGGCGAGACGATGGCGGCGGCGTTCGGGCTGGGGATCGGGCTGGGCGACGCGGTGGTGTCGCTGGGCGCGTCCGGGTCGGTGATGGCCGTGCACCCCGAGGCGCTCGTCGACCAGTACGGGATGATCACCTCCCTGGCGGACGCGACCGGCATGCACCTGCCCGTCGTCACCACCCTGAACGCCGTGCGCGCCCTGCGCGGGACCGCCGAACTGCTCGGGCTGCCCGACCTGGAGAGCCTGTCCGACCTGGCGATGAAGTCGACGCCCGGCTCGCACGGGCTGGTGCTGCTGCCGTACCTGGAGGGCGAGCGCACCCCGAACCTGCCGCACACCGCCGGGACGCTGGCCGGGCTGCGGCGCGAGTCGATGAAGCCGGAGCACCTGGCGCGGGCCGCGTTCGAGGGCATGCTGTGCGGGCTCGCGGACGCGCTGGACGTGCTGCGCGGCCGGGGCGTGGAGGTGCGGCGGGTCTTCCTGCTGGGCCAGGCCGCGGAGCTGCCGGCCGTGCAGTCGGCGGCGCCCGCGCTGTTCGGGGCGCAGGTGGTCGTGCCGCAGCCCGCGGACTACGCGGCGATCGGCGCGGCCCGGCAGGCGGCGTGGGCGCTCGGCGTGTCGCAGGGCACCCTCGATCCGCGCACCCCGCCCGTGTGGCAGGGCGCGGTGGCGCAGGTGCTGGATCCCGGGGAGGACCTGGCGGTGGGACAGGCGGTGCGCCAGCAGTACGTGTCGGTGCGCGAGCAGACCCACCCGGGGGCGTTCCGCGGGTAAGAGGATCCCGTGGATTAATTCGCTTGAGGTAACGCGGGTGGAGTGTTCGACGATAGGGGCCACGGGCAACCAACGCCCCCGCCGACCACTCCGAGAGATTCAGCGTGCTCATACGACTCCTGCGGACCTACCTCCAGCCCTACAGAAGACCCATCGCCTTGCTGGTGCTGCTGCAGTTCCTGCAGACCTGCGCCTCGCTCTACCTGCCCACGCTCAACGCGGACATCATCGACCAGGGCGTCGTCGAGGGTGACAGCGGTTACATCCTGGGCTACGGCGCCCTGATGATCGGCATCTCGCTGGTCCAGGTCGTGTGCAACATCGGTGCCGTGTACTACGGCGCCCGGACCGCGTCGGCGCTGGGACGGGACGTGCGCGCCGCCGTGTTCGACCGGGTGCAGTCGTTCTCCGCGCGCGAGGTGGGTCACTTCGGCGCGCCCTCGCTGATCACCCGTACGACGAACGACGTCCAGCAGGTGCAGATGCTGGTCCTGATGACGTTCACCCTGATGGTGTCGGCGCCCATCATGTGCGTGGGCGGCATCGTGATGGCGCTCGGCCTGGACGTCCCGCTGTCCGGGGTGCTGGTCGCGGTGGTGCCGGTGCTGGGCGTCTGCGTGACGCTGATCGTGCGGCGGCTGCGTCCGCTGTTCCGGACCATGCAGGAGCGGCTCGACACGGTGAACCGGGTGCTGCGCGAGCAGATCACCGGCAACCGGGTGATCCGCGCCTTCGTGCGGGACGAGTACGAGCAGGGGCGGTTCCGCGAGTCCAACACCGAGCTGACCGATGTGTCGCTGCGCACGGGCAACCTGCTGGCGCTGATGTTCCCGGTGGTCATGACGGTGGTGAACCTGTCGTCGATCGCGGTGGTGTGGTTCGGCGCGCACCGCATCGACAGCGGCGGGATGCAGATCGGCGACCTGACCGCGTTCCTCGCCTATCTGATGCAGATCGTCATGTCCGTGATGATGGCCACCTTCATGTTCATGATGGTGCCGCGCGCCGAGGTGTGCGCCGAGCGCATCCACGAGGTGCTGGACACCTCCTCCAGCGTGGTGCCGCCCCTCGCGCCGGTCACCGAGCTGCGCCGGCACGGGTATCTGGAGATCCGGGGCGCGGGCTTCCGCTACCCGGGTGCCGAGGAGCCGGTGCTGAGGGAGGTCGACCTGGTGGCGCGGCCCGGTGAGGTCACCGCCGTGATCGGTTCCACCGGCAGCGGCAAGTCCACGCTGCTCGGTCTGGTCCCCCGGCTGTTCGACGCGACCGACGGGGAGGTGCTGGTGGACGGCGTGCCCGTGGCGGACGTCGAGCCGGCGCTGCTCGCGAAGACGGTCGGACTGGTGCCGCAGAAGCCGTACCTGTTCGCCGGGACGGTGGCGACGAACCTGCGCTACGGCAACCCGGACGCCACCGACGAGGAGTTGTGGCACGCGCTGGAGGTGGCGCAGGGCAAGGACTTCGTGGAGCGTCTCGAGGGCGGCCTCGACGCGCCGATCGCCCAGGGCGGGACGAACGTCTCCGGCGGTCAGCGCCAGCGCCTCGCGATCGCCCGGACGCTGGTGCAGCGGCCGGAGATCTACCTCTTCGACGACTCCTTCTCCGCGCTCGACTACGCCACCGACGCGGCCCTGCGGGCGGCTCTCGGCCGGGAGACGGCCGAGGCGACCGTGGTGATCGTCGCCCAGCGGGTGGCGACCATCCGGGACGCCGACCGGATCGTGGTCCTGGACGAGGGCCGCGTCGTCGGCACCGGCCGGCACCACGAACTGATGGCGGACAACGAGACCTACCGGGAGATCGTGCTCTCCCAGCTGACGGAAGCGGAGGCTGCCTGATGGCGGGGCCCGGAGGACGGATGATGGCCGGGGGCGGCCCCGACCAGCAGACGATCGACTTCAAGGGGTCGAGCAAACGGCTGATCGCGCGGTTCCGGCCGGAACGCGCGACGATCTACGGGCTGCTGGCCTGTGTCGTCCTGAGCGTCGGACTCAGCGTGATCGGGCCGAAGATCCTCGGCAAGGCGACCGACCTGGTCTTCGCCGGCATCGTCGGACGCGACATGCCGGAGGGCGCCACCAAGGAACAGGTGCTCGACTCGATGCGGGAGCGGGGCGAGGGCGACGTCGCCGACATGCTCCGCAGCACCGACTTCACCCCCGGCGAGGGCATCGACTTCACGGCGGTCGGCAACGTCCTGCTGTTCGCGCTGGCGGTGTTCGGGGCCGCGGGCCTGCTGATGGCGGTGGCGACCCGGCTGGTGAACCGCGCGGTCAACCACACCATGTTCCGCATGCGCGAGGACGTGCAGACGAAGCTGTCGCGGCTGCCGCTGTCGTACTTCGACAAGCGGCAGCGCGGTGAGGTGCTCAGCCGCGCCACCAACGACATCGACAACATCGGGCAGACGCTCCAGCAGTCGATGGGCCAGCTGATCAACTCGCTGCTCACCATCATCGGTGTGCTCGCGATGATGTTCTACGTCTCCTGGATCCTCGCGCTGGTCGCGCTGGTGACGGTGCCGCTGTCGTTCGTCGTCGCCACGCGCGTCGGCAAGCGGTCGCAGCCGCACTTCGTGGCGCAGTGGCGGTCGACCGGCACCCTCAACGCGCACATCGAGGAGATGTACACCGGGCACACCCTGGTGAAGGTCTTCGGGCGGCAGGAGGAGTCGGCGGAGAAGTTCGCCGAGGAGAACGAGGCCCTGTACGAGGCCGGGTTCAAGGCCCAGTTCAACAGCGGCGTCATGCAGCCGCTGATGTTCTTCGTCTCGAACATCAACTACGTGCTGGTGGCGGTCGTCGGCGGGCTGCGGGTCGCGTCGGGCACGCTGTCCATCGGTGACGTGCAGGCGTTCATCCAGTACTCGCGGCAGTTCTCGATGCCGCTGACGCAGGTCGCCTCGATGGCGAACCTGGTGCAGTCGGGTGTCGCCTCGGCGGAGCGGGTCTTCGAACTGCTCGACGCCGAGGAGCAGGAGGCGGACGCCTCACCGGCCGAGAAGCCGGCCGAGTCGCGCGGGCGGGTGGCGCTGGAGCACGTGTCGTTCCGGTACGACCCGGAGAAGCCGCTGATCGAGGACCTGTCCCTGACGGTCGAGCCGGGCCACACGGTGGCCATCGTCGGCCCGACGGGCGCCGGCAAGACGACGCTCGTGAACCTGCTGATGCGGTTCTACGAGGTCTCCGGCGGGCGGATCACGCTCGACGGGGTCGACATAGCGAAGATGTCCCGGGACGAGCTGCGCGCCGGCATCGGCATGGTGCTCCAGGACACCTGGCTGTTCGGCGGCACCATCGCGGAGAACATCGCCTACGGTTCCGCGCGCGAGGTCACCCGGGAGGAGATCGAGGAGGCGGCACGGGCCGCGCACGCGGACCGGTTCGTCCGGACGCTGCCCGACGGGTACGACACGGTGATCGACGACGAGGGCAGCGGGGTGAGCGCGGGTGAGAAGCAGCTCATCACGATCGCCCGGGCGTTCCTGTCGGACCCGGTGATCCTCGTCCTGGACGAGGCGACGAGCTCCGTGGACACCCGTACGGAGGTGCTGATCCAGAAGGCGATGGCGCAACTGGCGCACGGGCGTACGTCGTTCGTGATCGCGCACCGGTTGTCCACGATCCGGGACGCGGACACGATCCTGGTGATGGAGAACGGCTCGATCGTCGAACAGGGCGCGCACGAGAAGCTGCTGGCGGCGGACGGGGCGTACGCCCGCCTCTACAAGGCGCAGTTCGCGGAGGCGGTGGCGGAGGTCGACTGACGTTTCCCGCCCCCGCCGCCCTTGCCCGTCCCATCCCGGGGGCGCTGCCCCCGGAACCCCCGCTCCTCAAACGCCGGAGGGGCTGGAAGTCAGCCTCTCCGGCGTTTGAGGAGCGGGGTCTGGGGCGGAGCCCCAGGTTCGGGACGGGAAGGGGCGGCGGGGGCGAGAACAACTCAGTCCAGATACCCCCGCAGCTGATCCGCGAAGGCGTGGTCGCGGAGCTTGTTCAGCGTCTTGGACTCGATCTGCCGTATCCGCTCACGGGTCACACCGAAGAGCCGCCCTATCTCCTCCAGGGTGCGCGGACGCCCGTCGACGAGGCCGTAGCGGAGCTGGACGACCTTGCGCTCGCGTTCGCCGAGGGTGGAGAGGACCGCCTCCAGATGCTCCCTGAGCAGCAGGAACGCCGCCGACTCCACCGGGCTCGCCGCGTCCCCGTCCTCGATGAGGTCACCGAGCGCCACGTCCTCCTCCTCGCCCACCGGAGCATGGAGGGAGACCGGTTCCTGCGCGAGCCGCAGCACCTCCCCCACCCGCTCGGCCGGCAGATCGAGATGCGCGGCCACCTCGCCCGGCGTCGGCTCGTACCCACGCTCCTGCAGCATCCGCCGCTGCACCCGCACCACCCGGTTGATGAGCTCCACCACGTGCACGGGCACTCGGATGGTCCGGGCCTGGTCGGCCAGCGCACGTGACATGGCCTGGCGGATCCACCACGTGGCGTACGTGGAGAACTTGTACCCCCGCGCGTAGTCGAACTTCTCCACCGCCCGGATCAGCCCGAGGTTCCCCTCCTGGACCAGGTCCAGCATGGTCAGCCCCCGGCCCACGTACCGCTTGGCGACGGACACGACGAGCCGCAGATTCGCCTCGATCAGCCGCCGCTTGGCCATCCGGCCCATGACGACGAGCCGGTCCAGGTCGACGGCGAGCCGGCTGTCCAGATCGGGCGCCAGCCGCAGTTTCTCCTCGGCGAACAGCCCCGCCTCGACCCGGCGGGCGAGTTCGACCTCCTCGGCGGCGGTCAGCAACGGGATGCGCCCGATCTCGCGCAGGTACTGCCGGAACAGATCCGAGGAGGGCCCCCCGGTCTCGGCGCGGACGGGCGCGACCGGCCCGCCGGGCTCGACGGGATCGGCCGGCTCGGGCGGTGTCCCGGGATGGTGCGCGACGCGGCTCCGCGCGGGCACGGCGACGAGGACGCCGGCGTCGGGCTGGGTGAGGATCTGGGTCTGGGTCTGCACGGGGGCGACCTCCAGGATGATCGCTGCCAGGGGGTGGGGCAGCGGTACTTCGGGACGGAGTCGGCGGCCTCGCCGCTGTCCGTCCCGTACGCGATGAGCGGACCCGCGGATGTCCGGGACCCGTCGGTGACGGATCGGCCGCGCTCCGAGGACTCAGGCACCGGGACCAGTGTGGGGTACGACACATCGTCCCCACGAGGGGCGTGCGATGACTTTTTGCGTCCGTTCGGTGACCGGCCGCTTATCCCGGCCCGCCCCCGGCCGTCCTCACAGGGCGGCCGCGCCGTGTTCCCGCAGGGCCTGGTCGTACTGCTGGAGGACCCACAGCTCGTTCTGCACCGCGGCCAGTTCGCCCGGGTCGCCGTGGGTGCTGAGGCGGGTGAGGCGGCTGGTGATGTCGCGGATGCGGCGCTCGACCGCGCGGCGGCGGACGGTGACGAGCTGGGCGCCCGCGTAGGTCTCGTCGACCCCCTTGACGCCCCGGTGCAGCATGATCGCCTCGACGGCGAGTTCGGTGACCATGGCGCGGACGGTGTCGTCGGGGGCGGCCTCGCGGACCCGGATCAGGTACTCCTGCGGGTCCTGTACGCCGTGCTCCGCGCCGCCCGCGTCCAGGATCGCCTGGCGTACGGCCGCGTAGGGCGGGGCGGTGAACTCGTCGACGCCGTACGCGTCGAAGGCCGGGGAGACCAGCTCCGGGCGCTGGAGGGCGAGCTTGAGCAGTTCGCGTTCGGTGGCGAAGACCGGGTTGCGGAGGTTGAGGGCGGGACCGCGCGGGGCGGCCTGGGCGGGGGCGTACTGCTGGGCCCCACCGCCACCGCGCTGCTGCTGGTCCGGCGCCGGGCCCTTGCCGCCGCGTTCGCGGGCCCAGCGGGCGAGCTGGGCGACCCGCTTGACGACGAACTGGGTGTCGAGGATGCCGAGCATCCCGGCGAGCTGGACGGCGACCTCGTGCTGGGCGCCGCTGTTCTTGATCCGGGCGACGATCGGCGCGGCCTCGTCGAGGGCGGCGGCGCGGCCGGCGGGGGTGTCCAGGTCGTAGCGGACCACGATCTGGCGGAGGGCGAACTCGAAGAGCGGGGTGCGGGGTTCGGCCAGGTCGGCGACGGCCTCGTCGCCCTTGGCGAGGCGCAGGTCGCAGGGGTCCATGCCGTCGGGGGCGATGGCGATGTAGGTCTCGGCGGCGAACTTCTGGTCGTCCTCGAAGGCGCGCAGGGCCGCCTTCTGACCGGCCGCGTCGCCGTCGAAGGTGAAGATCACACGCGCGCTGCCGTTGTCCATGAGCAGCCGGCGCAGGATCTTGATGTGGTCGCCGCCGAAGGCTGTGCCGCAGGTGGCGATGGCGGTCGTCACCCCGGCGAGGTGGCAGGCCATGACGTCGGTGTAGCCCTCGACGACGACCGCGCGGGAGGCCTTCGCGATGTCCTTCTTCGCCAGGTCGATGCCGTAGAGGACCTGGGACTTCTTGTAGATCGCGGTCTCGGGCGTGTTGAGGTACTTCGGGCCGTTGTCCGCCTCGTAGAGCTTGCGGGCGCCGAAGCCGACGACCTCCCCGCCGATGTCGCGGATGGGCCACATCAGCCGGCCGCGGAAGCGGTCGATGGGGCCGCGGCGGCCCTCCTGGGAGAGCCCGGAGAGGATCAGCTCCTTGTCGCTGAAGCCCTTGCCGCGCAGGAAGCGGGTGAGGTGGTCCCAGCCCTGGGGGCTGTAGCCGACGCCGAAGTGGACGGCGGCGGCCTGGTCGAAGCCGCGGTCGGCGAGGAAGCTCCGGCCGGTGTCCGCCTCGGGGGAGGTCGCGAGCTGTTCCGCGTACCACTCGGCGGCGATCTTGTGGGCCTCGACCAGGCGGATGCGTTCGCCGCGCTGGTGGGTGGGGTTGTACCCGCCCTCCTCGTAGCGCAGGGTGATGCCGGCCTGTCCGGCGAGGCGCTCGACCGCCTCCGAGAAGGAGAGGTGGTCGACCTTCATCACGAACGTGATGGTGTCGCCGCCCTCCTGGCAGCCGAAGCAGTGGAAGAGTCCCTTGCTCGGGCTGACCTGGAAGGACGGCGACTTCTCGTCGTGGAACGGGCAGAGCCCCTTGAGGTTCCCCCCGCCCGCGTTCCGCAACTGGAGGTACTCGGACACGACGGCGTCGATCGGAACCGCGTCCCGAACCGCCTTCACGTCCTCGTCATTGATCCGTCCTGCCACGCGTGAATTCTACGGGGGCGAACTGACACCCCGGGGAGCTGAAGCGCCCCCGGAGGGGCGCGGGGCTGTGACATATGCGGCTCCGCCGCGCGGGCGCGAGAAACCACGGCGGCGCCGCACACGCGATGCGACAGAACCCGGCAGACGCCTAGGCGACAAGACTCTCCAGCGGCACATGCGGATCCGCCAGCGCCTCCGTGTCCACCCGCACGCCGGAGCGGATCAACCCCTGGATCGGATCCGTGACATCCCACACATTCACGTTCATCCCCGCCAGCACACGCCCCTCCCGGACCCAGAACGCGATGAATTCCCGCTTCCCCGCGTCACCACGGATCACCACCTGGTCGTACGACCCCGGCGGCGCCCACCCGGAGTACTCCATCCCCAGGTCGTACTGGTCGGTGAAGAAGTAGGGGACGCGATCGTAGACCTCCTCCCGGCCCAGCATGGAGCGCGCGGCCGCCGGCCCGCCGTTGAGCGCGTTGGCCCAGTGCTCCACCCGCAGCCGCGTGCCGAAGAGGGCGTGCGGGAAGGACGCGACGTCCCCGGCCGCGTAGATGTCCGGATCCGATGTACGCAGCCGTTCGTCGACGAGGACGCCCCCGCCGTCCGCGCGGTCGGCGAGCTCCAGTCCCGCCGCCTCCGCGAGGGACGTGCGGGGGGCCGCGCCGATCGCCGCGAGGACGGCGTGCGCGGGGTGCTCCTCGCCGTCGTCGGTGCGGGCGGCGAGGACCATGCCGTCCTGGCCGGTGATCTCGGTGAGCGTGGCGCCGAAGTGGAAGCGGACGCCGTGCTCGCGGTGCAGCTCGGCGAAGAGCTGGCCGAGCTCGGGTCCGAGGACCGAGTGCAGCGGGGTCTCGCCGCGGTGGACGACGGTGACCTCCGCGCCGTACTCGCGGGCCGCCGCCGCGATCTCCAGGCCGATCCAGCCGGCGCCGGCGATCACCAGATGGCCGTTGTCGCGGCCGAGGGAGGCCAGGACGCCCTTGAGGCGTTCGGCGTGGGCGAGGCGGCGCAGATGGTGGACGCCCGCGAGGTCCGTGCCCGGGATGTCCAGGCGGCGGGGTTCGGCGCCGGTGGCGAGCAGCAGTTTGTCGTAGCGGACGACGGTGCCGTCCTCGCCGAAGCGGACGGTCCGCGCGGCGCGGTCGATGGCGTCGACGGTCTGGCCGAGGTGCAGTTCGATGTCGTGGCGCGCGTACCAGGCGGGTTCGTGGACGAAGACGCTGTCGCGTTCGTCCTTGCCGAGGAGGTAGCCCTTGGAGAGGGGCGGACGCTCGTAGGGGTGGTCGCGTTCGTCGCAGATCAGTATCACGCGGCCGGTGAAGCCCTCCGCTCTCAGCGTCTCGGCCGCCTTGGCGCCGGCCAGTCCGCCTCCGACGATGACGAATGTCTGATCCGCGTCGACCACGTGATGCCTCCTCGTAACGGTGTAGCCACCTGTGAGCGTCCCGCACTCAGCATGATGCCGGAAGGGGAAGCGACCCGATCAGGCAGCACGGCTCATGCCTGCCCCGTGAGCCGGGCGTGAAGCGAGCGGGCCGAGGCGTCGGTGAGCGACGCGATCTGGTCGACGATCACGCGCTTGCGGGCGCGGTCGTCCGGGGCCCGCTCGAACAGGGTGCGGAACTGGGGGTCCAGGCCGTCGGGGGCGCGGGAGGTGAGTGCCCCGGCCAGTTCGAGCACGACGATCCGCTGGTCGGCGCGGAGCAGTTCCTGTTCGGCGCGCTGCATGACGTACCGGTCGGCGACCGCCTTGAGGACCGCGCACTCCATGCGGGTGCTGCGCGGTACGACCAGCTCGGCGCCGTATCTGGTGAGGCGCCCGGCGCCGTGGGCCTGCCGGGTGGCGCCCTCGGCGGCGAGGCAGAAGCGGCCGATGAGCTGGCTGGTGGCGTCCTTGAGGCGGGCCTGGGCGACGGCGGTGCCGTCGTAGCCGTGCGGCCACCACTCCTGGCCGAGGAGGCGGTCGAGGGCCTCCGCGAGTTCGGCGGGGTCGGTGCCGGCGGGGACGTACCGGCCGACGGCGACGGCGAAGACGGCTTCCCGCTCCGGAGTGGAGTGCAGGCAGTCCGGGTCGATGTGGCCGGCGTGCAGGCCGTCCTCCACGTCGTGCACCGAGTAGGCCACGTCGTCGGACCAGTCCATGACCTGGGCCTCGAAGCAGGTGCGGGTGGAGGGGGCGTCCTTGCGGAGCCAGTCGAAGACGGGGCGGTCGTCGTCGTAGACGCCGAACTTCGGGGAGGCCGGGTCGGTGGGGTGGGCGCCGCGGGGCCAGGGGTACTTGGTGGCGGCGTCGAGGGCGGCGCGGGTGAGGTTGAGGCCGACGGAGCCTTCGGGGGTGAAGCGCTTGGGTTCGATGCGGGTGAGGAGGCGGAGCGACTGGGCGTTGCCCTCGAAGCCGCCGCAGTCCTCGGCGAACTCGTTCAGCGCCTGTTCGCCGTTGTGGCCGAAGGGCGGGTGCCCGAGGTCGTGGGAGAGGCAGGCGGCCTCGACGAGGTCGGGGTCGCAGCCGAGGGCGGCGCCGAGTTCGCGGCCGACCTGGGCGCATTCGAGGGAGTGGGTGAGGCGGGTGCGGGGGCTGGCGTCCCAGACCTGGCTGTGCTCGCCGGGGGTGACGACCTGTGTCTTTCCGGCGAGGCGGCGGAGGGAGGCGGAGTGCAGGACGCGGGCGCGGTCGCGTTGGAAGGCGGTGCGGCCGGGGCGTTTGTCGGGTTCGGGGGCCCAGCGGGCGACTGACGTCGGGTCGTATGCGGGGGGCGGTGCGGTGCCTTCCATGTCATGACAGTAAGGGGAGGGTGTGACAGTTGGGAGGTGTGATCGCGTGGTCGGGGGTGTGGTGGGTTCTTTCGCCCCCGCCGCCCCTTCCCGTCCCTGGGGGGCGGAGCCCTCAGGCCCTCTTTGCGCCCACGCGGCGGAGCCGCGTGTCGGCACGGCCCCGCGCCCCTGTACGCGCGCCCCTCGATGGAACAGGGTCGGCTCAGGCGGTGCGGATGCCCTGGTCGTCGCAGGGCAGTTCGTCGGCCTCGTTGTCGGCGAGGAAGTCGCGGGCGGCCTGCTTTTCCACATCGGCGATCGCGGTCGGCTCCACCTTGACGACGCCGTAGAAGGGGCTGTCGACGTTCTGGATGATGCACAGGGCCGTGGTCAGCAGCGCGGTGACCACCACCAGCGCGATCACCTGGCCGCGGTTGTTCCTGCGGGGCAGGCACATGCCGAGGCCGATCACCGTGATGACCAACGTGGCGAGCAGGAACCAGAAGATGGCGTCCGGGATGCTGGGGGTGGCCTGGGTCAGCCGCTCCTCGCGCTCGTCGGAGCGTTTGTTGTCGGCGGCGACCAGCATGCCGAAGACCGGCTCGCCCTCCAGGGCGCGGAAGGTCCGGCGCAGGTCCGTCGACCACACGCTGGGGGCCGCCGACTTGTCGCCGTCGGCCATGGCCGGCCACTCCTGGGTACGCACGGCGCGGGCGTAGCAGACGGCGTCGGCCTGGATGCGCGCCTGCTGGGCCTGCGGGGCGTACTCGGCGATCTCGACGAGCTGGTCCACCGCGCGGGCTTCGCCGCGGGCGGCGACCTCGGCCTTGCCGTAGGAGCTGCTGGCGGTGGCCAGGACGAACGCGAGGAGCAGAACGGTCAGCGTCAGCAGGGGCCGACGAGGTCCTTGACGGCCATCCCGGTGTCATCGTCCTCGCTGAACAGCCTCGGCCGCAGGAACCGGTTCGCGGCGAGGCCCGCCAGCAGAGCCAGGACGGCGGCGACGATGACGACAACCACCACGGGGAGGACACCTCCGGCACGGCCGGGAGCCTCTTGTCGGCTCCGGCGGGGTGCCGATCATGGCCCGGCGCTCGAGGAGGCGGGAACAGGGGAAACGTTCGGTCGCCCCCGCACGAGGGACACCCGTTGGACCGTGCGGCCGATCCCCTCAGAAGGCCGACGCGAGTTCCAGGGGTGGGGTGGACGGGGTCCGCAGGGCCTGGTCGTAGCGGTGCAGGAGGAGGTGGGCCATCGCGGGGTGGGTGGCCAGGGGGGCGGACGCGATACCCGGGGCCGCCGCCGCGCATTCCGTGGCGAAGCGGCCGGGGGCCGTGAAGTAGGAGGCCACGGCCACGCGGTGGCGGCCCCGGGCGGCCAGGGCGCGGACGGCGTCGGGGACCGTGGGGGGCGCGGCGGAGGCGTACGCGGGGACGACGGGGACGCCGAGGCGGTCGGCGAGCAGCCGCGCGGTGCGGTTCGTGTCGGTCCTCGACTCGGGGTCGCGGGAGCCGGCTGCGGCGAGCACGACGCCGCTCGCGCGGCGGGTCGCCCCGTCGGCCGGGGTGCGCCAGCCGGCCTCGGTGAGGCGGGCGTGCAGGGCGTCCACGAGCAGGGGGTGCGGGCCGAGCGGTGCGGCCACGCGCGTGTGCAGCCGTGCCCCGGCGGCCATCTCGGGGATGTCCCGCTTGACGTGGTAGCCCCGGCTGAGCAGCAGCGGTACGAGGACGGCGGCGTCGGTGCCGCGCGCGTCCAGCTCGGCGAGGGTGTCGGGGAGCAGGGGCGCGTTCAGCTCGATGTGGCCCAGGTGCACGGGCAGGCCCGGCCGCAGTGCGCGGACGCGGTCCAGGAGTTGTCGTACGGTGCGCAGCGCGCGCGGGTCGCGGCTGCCGTGGGCCACGACGACGAGGGCGGGAGGGTTCGTGGTGTACGTCGTCATGCACCGATCGTGGATGCGGCACGTTGCCTTCCCGTTGCGCGGGCGTGACGGGTGTTTTCCGGCCGTTCACCATGCGGACGGCGACGGGTGTGAGGCGGTCCGGCCTGGGAGTTCGTCCCTGGCCGTGAAGTCGGTCACAGTGCGTGACGTGAACCGGAAGGCTCGGCGGGGCGTCTCTCACGGTCGAGGACCGACCGGGGAGGGCCCGTCCGATGCGCCGTTTCAGAGTCCGCCGTCCGCGTCTGCCGCGCACCCGCACGGGGCAGCGGCGGCTGGCGCAGGGGGTGGTGGCGGTGTGCGTGCTGGCGCTGCTGCCGGCGACCTGGCTGCGCGTGACGACGGACGACCGGCTGCGCACCACCGCCGACGTGCCGCGCACCGACGTCGCCGTGGTCTTCGGCGCGGGTCTGTGGGACGGGGAGCCGTCGCCGTATCTCGCGCACCGGCTGGACGCGGCGGCGGAGCTGTACCGCGCGGGACGGATCGAGGTGGTCCTGGTCACCGGCGACAACAGCCGCGAGGAGTACGACGAGCCGGACGCGATGCGCGCGTACCTGACGCGGCACGGCGTCCCCGACGCGCGGATCGTCAGCGACTACGCGGGCTTCGACACCTGGGACTCCTGCGTCCGCGCGAAGAAGATCTTCGGCGTGGACCGCGCGGTGCTGATCAGCCAGGGCTTCCACATCCGCCGCGCGGTGGCCCTGTGCCGGACGGCCGGCGTCACCTCGTACGGCATCGGCGTGGACGACCGCCACGACGTCACCTGGTACTACGGGGGCGTCCGGGAGATCTTCGCGGCGGGGAAGGCGGCCCTGGACGCCGCCTTCCGCCCGGACCCGCGCTTCCTCGGGCCGAGGGAGCCGGGGGTGGAGCGGGCGCTCGAGGAGGCGTCCGCGCAGGGGGCCGGATGAACCCCTCACCGCGGGGCGCGACCGGCGGGGAGGTCGCCGTACCCGGGGTGTAACAACGGCCGGTGCGGTGCGTAACACCGGGGGCGCAGCCTGGGCGTATGCGAGACACCGTGACGCCCACGCACTGCCCCTACTGCGCCCTGCAGTGCGGGATGAATCTGACGCCGGCCCCCGACGGGAGAGCCGTCGAGGTGAGTGAGCGTGCGGACTTCCCGGTGAACCGGGGGGCGCTGTGCGGGAAGGGGCGTACGGCGCCCGCCGTGCTGTCGTCGAGCGTGCGGCTGACCTCGCCGCTGGTGCGGTCCGCGGGGGGCGCGCTGGTGCCGGCCTCCTGGGAGGAGGCGCTGGCGCGGGTCGCCGGGGGGCTCGGGCGGACGCGTGCGGAGTACGGGGCGGACGCGGTCGGGGTGTTCGGCGGGGGCGGGCTGACGAACGAGAAGGCGTACTCGCTCGGGAAGTTCGCGCGGGTGGTGCTGGGGACCTCCCAGATCGACTACAACGGGCGGTTCTGCATGTCGTCGGCCGCGGCGGCGGGCGGCAAGGCGTTCGGCCTCGACCGGGGACTGCCGTTCCCGCTGGAGGACGTCCCGCGGACCGGGTGCGTGATCCTGGTCGGGTCGAACCCGGCGGAGACCATGCCGCCGTCGCTGCGCTACTTCACCGAGCTGAGGGAGAACGGCGGCACGCTGATCGTCGTCGACCCGCGCCGCACGAAGACCGCCGAGCAGGCCGATCTGCACCTGGCGCCGCGTCCCGGCACCGATCTCGCGCTGGCGCTGGGTCTGCTGCACCTGATCGTCGCCGAGGGGCGCACCGACGAGGCGTACATCCGCGAGCGCACCAGCGGCTGGGAGGAGACCCGGGCCGCCGCCATGGCGCACTGGCCGGAGTACGTGGAGCGCATCACCGGCGTGCCCGTTCCCGAACTGCGGGAGGCCGTACGGCTGTTCTGCGAGCCGGAGGCCGCGATGGTGCTCACCGCGCGCGGGCCCGAGCAGCAGTCCAAGGGCACGGACACGGTGGGCGCGTGGATCAACCTGTGCCTGGCGACGGGGCGGGCGGGCCGGCCGCTGTCCGGGTACGGGTGTCTGACCGGGCAGGGCAACGGGCAGGGCGGGCGCGAACACGGGCAGAAGGCCGACCAGTTGCCCGGCTACCGCAAGCTGACGGATCCGGCGGCGCGGGCGCACGTCGCCGAGGTGTGGGGCGTGGACCCCGACTCGCTGCCGGGGCCGGGGCGCAGCGCGTACGAGCTGCTGGACGCGCTCGGTACGGACATCCGCTCGCTGCTGCTGATGGGCTCCAACCCGGTGGTGTCGGCGCCGCGCGCCGCGCACGTCGAGGAGCGGATCCGCTCGCTGGACTTCCTGGCGGTGTGCGACGTGGTGCTGTCGGAGACGGCCGCGCTCGCCGATGTCGTCCTGCCGGTGACGCAGTGGGCGGAGGAGACGGGGACGACGACGAACCTGGAGGGCAGGGTGCTGCTGCGGCGGCGTGCGATCACGCCGCCGGAGGGCGTCCGCAGCGACCTGGAGGTCATGCACGAGCTGGCCGCACGGCTGGGCGGCGACCGGAACCTGGAGAAGGGCTTCCCGACCGACCCCGAGGAGGTCTTCGAGGAACTGCGCCGGGCCAGCGCGGGCGGCCCCGCGGACTACTCCGGGATCACCTACAGGAGGCTGGCGGAGGAGAACGGCGTGTTCTGGCCGTGCCCGGCGCAGGTGGACGGCCCGCTGAACGCGGGCAGCACCGGGATCGGAGCCGGGACCGCCGAGACCGGCACCAGCACCGCCGCCGATCCTCGCGGTATCGGCGGTGCCGGACACGCTCCGCGGGATGCCGCCGGGCTCGGCGCCCTGCTCGACGACCCGGCGCGGGCCGACGCCGCCGGCCGGCTCGACACCGCCGACGGCGCTTCCGCCGCCCGCCCAGGTGCCGCCCCCGGCATCCACCCCGGCACCCCCCGCCTCTTCCTCGACCGGTTCGCCACCGAGGACGGGCGGGCGCGGTTCGCTCCGGTGTCGCACCGGGCGGTCGCCGAGGAGCCCGACGACGAGTACCCCGTGCTGCTGACCACCGGCCGGGTCGTGGCGCAGTACCAGTCCGGTGCCCAGACCCGGCGCGTCGACGAGCTGAACGCCGCCGCGCCCGGCCCGTTCGTGGAGCTGCACCCCCGGCTCGCGGAGCGGCTCGGCGCGGCAGAGGGCGCCCCGGTGGCCGTGGTGTCCCGGCGGGGGCGGGCGGTGGCGCCGGCCAGGATCACGACCGCGATCCGCCCGGACACGGTGTTCATGCCGTTCCACTGGGCCGGTGAGGGCCGTGCCAACACCCTCACCAACCCCGCCCTCGACCCGACCTCCCGGATGCCCGAGTTCAAGGCGTGCGCGGTACGCCTCGAGGCGGTGGAGGCCGGCCGGCCCGCGCCTTCCACGCCGTAGCGGCCACGGGTGCGCGCGGGGTGAGAATCGTTCCCGCAAGGCTCCGCGCTCCACCGACCGTCCGCGCAGGTGAACCAGTGCTCCTCCCCTTCTTCGTCTACGGCACCCTCCGCCCCGGCGAGACCAACCACGACCTCTTCCTGCGCGGCCGCACCCTGCGCGAGGAACCCGGCCGGCTCCGGGGCGCGGTGCTGTACGAGGGGCCCGGATACCCGTACGCCGTCGAGGAGCCGGGCTCCGTGGTGAGCGGGGAGCTGGTGACCGCGCTGCCGGAGGCGTACGCGGGGCTGCTCACCGAGCTGGACCGGCTGGAGGAGTACGTGCCGGGCGATCCGCGCAATCTCTACGAGCGGGTGGCGCGGGACGTCGTCCGGGCCGGCGACGGCACGGCGGTACGGGCCTGGGTGTACGTCGCCGCGCCCGCCGTCGCCGCCCGGCTGCGGGTACGGGGGAAGCCGATCGAGGGCGGGGAGTGGCGGGGGGCGAGAGCCTAGACGCGGCCCCGCGGCCGTCGTCCCCGCACACCCCACGAGCGCCGTGCCCGTGCCTCGTACGGCCCTCGCGCCCGGGTCCTCCGCAGTCGCCGCTCGACGGACAGGCCGGCCAGTCCGACCGCCCCGACGCCGAGCACCCACGTGCCGGTGACGACGTCCTCGCCCGCCTCGCGCTGGAAGGCCAGCTGCTCCTCGTAGGTCCTCTCGTCCCCGTCCCGGGTGTGGCACAGATCGCCGGGCTCCATCAGCGAGGAACGCTCCTCGCCGTCCGGACCCATGTTGATCCAGGAGCACTCGGCCTCGCCGCTCAACCCGTGGCTCGTCACCCCCTGGCCGGCCTGGAACAGCCCCCAGAGCACGAGGGCCCACACCGCCGGCAGCACGCCGGTGCGTACTCTCACTCCGCCCCACCTCCCCGCACGCGATCCTCGCAGACGCGCCGGTCACCCGTTCACCCCCGTGTGCCGCATCCTTCGGGTGCTTCACCGCGACCGGATCGGCGCGACACCGGTGACCTGCTGAAACGCGACAAAGGACGGCGACCGTCCGGGTGCCCCTGACACCCGTTCAGCCCGCCTCCTGACGCTCCCTCAAGGAGCGGTACGGCCCCGGTGGCACTTACCTCGAAGAGGCAGGGACGCGTCCGACGGCGGCACATGGGGGTGCCGCGGGCCGTGGCCCCTCCGTGAACCCGAGGGAGCATCGATGCGACGTACCGCCCGGCTGCTGACCGGCATGACCGGCACCGCGCTCGCCGTGGCCACCGCGGGGCTGCTCGCCGCGCCCGCGTACGCCGGGGAGAGTGCCGGCACGTCGACGGGGAGCCTGGAGGTGTACCCGTCCTCGGTCGCGCCGGGATCGCACGTCACGGTGAACACCGCGGCGTGCGGTGACGGCGGGACGGCGGCGGGCGACGCCACCGCCGTGGGCGCCGGCCGGTTCACGCTGGCGCCGAGCACGCACGAACGGGACGCGATCGGACAGTTCCAGGTGCCGCCGAGCGCGCAGCCGGGGACGTACGAGATCGTCGCGACGTGCGACGGGAGCGACCGGCGGGTGGCCGGTGACCTGGTGGTCACGCTGACGCCCGACGCGCGGCAGGTGGCTCCCCGGGGGAGTGTGAAGACGGGGGTCGGAGGCGCGCTGGGCCCCGACCCCGTACAGACCGCGGCCGGTGTGACGGCTCTCGCCGTCGCCGCCGCGGGCGGTACCTGGCTCCTGCATCGCCGGGCGAGAGGCGATGACATCTGACGGGCACCCTCCGCTGCCCGTCCCCGCCGGTACCGCAAGTCCCCTCCCCCTCCGGGTCCGACGCCCCTCGCGGCCCGGAGGGGGCACGGGGGCCGATCCGAGATGAGGTCAGTCCGTCATGCGCCGCAGGTTCCGCCGGGCCGGGGGTCCGGGCAACGCAGCGATAGCCGCCGTCACGGTGTGCGCCCTGTGTGCGGGGATGTGGCTGCTGCGCGACGGGACCGGGACGCAGGCGCCGCCGCAGCCGTCCGCCGCCCAGGCGCACGCGGAGGACGACGACCGCGGCGCGGACCGGGCCTCGGCCCCCGCCCTGCCGCCCTCCCCTCCCGACCGCATCCGCATCCCCGCGATCGAGGTGGACGCGCCCCTGACGGGCCTCGGCCTGACGAGGACCGGCAGTCTCGACGCGCCCCCGGCCGACCGCGAGAACCTGGCCGGCT
Source organism: Streptomyces sp. NPDC053426 (assembly GCF_055585405.1). Classification (NCBI taxonomy): domain Bacteria; kingdom Bacillati; phylum Actinomycetota; class Actinomycetes; order Kitasatosporales; family Streptomycetaceae; genus Streptomyces; species Streptomyces sp. NPDC053426. The sequence goes on from NZ_JBVJKE010000011.1 coordinate 275,881, forward strand.
GGTACGAGGCCGGCACCACCCCCGGAGAGACGGGCACCGCGATCGTCGCGGGCCACGTCGACAACGCCGACGGCCCCGCCGTCTTCTACTCCCTCGGCGCCCTGCGCAAGGGCAGCGTCATCGAGGTGGACCGCCGCGACGGCACCGTCGCCGTGTTCACGGTGGACGCCGTCGAGGTGTACGACGCCCGGGACTTCCCCGACGGGAAGGTGTACGGCGCGGCGCCCCGCCCCGAGCTACGGGTCATCACCTGCGGCGGGGGTTACTCCCGGACCACCGGCTATCAGGGGAACGTCGTCGTGTACGCCCACCTGACCGGCAGCCGCTGAGCCGAAGGACGCCCCCTAAGGACGGACCGCGAGCGCCGGGGGATAGTTGTCGCCGTCGGCGTTGACGATGACCCAGCCGTCGCCCGCCCGGACCAGTTGCGGGCCGCTGTCGAGCTTGAGCGAGATGTCGCGGACCGTGATGCCGTCCTCCTCGCCCACCCGGGTGCCGTCATCGGTGGTGAGCGTCCACAGGCGCTGGGACTCGCCGAGTACGGCCACCCGGTCCGGGCCCGCGGGGGCGAGGGCGACGACCTCGGTGCCCAGATCCGCGTGCCAGCGGCGGCGGCCGTCGTCGAGCGAGTAGGCCACGACCCGCTCGGGGGAGGACGAACCCGGCTTCGCGGCCGCCACGATCAGGTTCCCGTCGGCGACCACGGTCCGGAACACCGGCCGGGCCGCGAACTTGGGGTCGAACCCGGTGACGGCCAGGTCCTCCTCGTCGGCGGTGAGCGGGATCGTCACCGGTTCCCGCTTCAGGTCGTCCGGGTCTCCGTAGGACAGTACGGCGGCGAGGCCGCGCTCGTCCTCCTCCTCCACCAGCAGGGTGAACGGCTCGGCGGAGAGCACTGCGGCGGACTGCGGGGCGCTCTCGATCGGGAGCGCCCGCCGGGCCAGTTCCTTGCCCGTGGCGGTGTCGAGGGTAAGGAGGAACGCCGAGTGGAACCCCTTGTAGCTGCCGCAGGTCACGGCGACCGTGGTGGTGCCGCCGGCGGTGGAGGCCGTCACCGGCTCGCACTCGACGTCGTCCTCGGCCCCGGTCCCGGCGGCGGGGGCGGTCTTCGCGGTCCAGCGCACCGCGCCGTCGGCGAGCCCGTACCCGTGGACCGCGTGCTCGCCCAGCGCCACGGCCACGCCCGCGTCGGCGGAGAGCAGCCCGCCGCCGCCCCGGTAGAACCCCAGTGTCACACCGGTGATGTTCCGCTCCCACACCTTGCGCCCGCTGCGTACGTCGACGCCCCACACGGTGTCGCAGGGCTTCTCGTTCCGTGCGAAGGCGACCAGGCCGATGCCGTCGACGATCCGCTCGCTCATCGCGCACACCGACTCCCGCACGGGCGCCCGCAGCACCCATCCGCGGTCCCCGCTGCCGGAGTCGTACGCGATCAGCGCGTCGGTCCGGGCGCGTACGACCGTGCCGCCGTCCCCGCCCACCGCCCAGGCCCCGACGCCGCGCACGCTCGCGGGCCGGTCCGCTCCGGCCTGCCAGGCGCGGTCGAGCACCGGTCCGCGCAGCCAGAGGTAGGCCTGCCAGCCGGGCCACAGCGCGATCAGCACGCCCGCCGCGACGAGTGCGCCGGGCACGGCCTTCCCCGGGCGGCTCGAGTTGAACGCGGCGAGGGCGATGATGAGCGCGACGGCGCCCACGAAGGTGAGGAGGAACGCCAGGATGAGGGTCGGCGTCGTGCCCTCCGGGCAGGGCCGGTACCTGCTGCCGCAGCTGTTGCCGGGGAAGGACGTCCACCCCAGCCAGTGGAACTCCACCGCGAGCCCGACCAGCGCGCCCGCTCCGGCCACCCACGCGGCCTTCCCCAGCGGCCACGTCCCGGACGGTCTGGCGTCCTCGGCCATCTTCTTCCCCACCCTTGTCCTGTTCTGCGGCGCTCCCCAGCACCGGCCGCCCGCGTCATGGAGCGGCGCTCGAGCCTAACCCCCGCGAGTGGATCATGACAGCCGGTTGATCACCCTGTGTGCCGCTCAGGCCAGCCACTGCTCGTACGCCAGGTTCGCCACCAGGGCGAAGACGACCGTGAGCAGGACGACGCGGACGAAGCCGCTGCCCTTCTTCAGGGCCGTGTGCGCGCCGAGCGTGCCGCCCGCCAGGTTGAACACCGCCATCAGCGCCGCGAGCTGCCACAGCACCGCGCCCTGCCAGGCGAACATCGCGAGCGCGCCCGCGTTGGTGCAGCAGTTGACGATCTTGGCGGTGGCGGAGGCGGTGACCAGGTCGAGGTGGAGCAGGGCGGTGAGCGCCAGGACGAGGAACGTGCCGGTGCCGGGGCCGATGAGACCGTCGTAGAAGCCGATGCCGAGGCCGGCCAGGCCGATCGCGGCGAGGATTTGACGGCGGGTCGCCGGGCCGGTGGCGGGGGCCGTGCCGAAGGCGGGGCGCAGGATCACGAAGGCGGCGACGGCGAGCAGCACCACCATGATCACCGGTTTGAGGACCTCGGTGCTCATCCCGGCCGCGAAGAAGGCCCCGCCCGACGATCCGGCGAGGGCCGCGAGGCCGATGCGTACGGCGGTCTTCACGTCGACCGGCGCCTTGCGGGCGTAGGTGACCGCCGCGCCCGTGGTGCCGACGATCGCGACCGCCTTGTTGGTGCCGAGCGCGTGCGCGGCGGGGGTGCCGGCGGGCAGGCCGAGCAGCAGGGCGGGCAGGAGCAGCAGCCCGCCGCCGCCGACCACGGCGTCGATCCAGCCGGCGGCGAGGGCGGCCAGACAGAGCAGGACGACCGTGGTCAGAGATATGTCGGGCATGGTCAGGAGCCTATGGACGGGATAGATGTCACGTCCATCAAGATGAGCGTTACTTGAGGTTGCCGCCGGGCCGGCCTCCTCACACCCGCCGCGCTCCCCCGCTGAGGGCAGCGTTCCGTGCGGGAAACAGAAGGGATGCCGACGGGTAACACCCGCACCGCAGGCTCAAGGGCATGACCTCGAACGAGCGTGTGGTGGTGATCGGCTCCGGCCTCGCGGGCGTACGACTCGCCCGGCGGCTCGGCGAGCTCGGCACGCCCGTGACGCTGATCGGCGAGGAGGAGCACCGCCCGTACAACAGGGTGCTGCTCGCCGAGGTGCTGGCCGGACGTTACAGCCCCGAGGTGATCGCCCTGCCGGCACCCGCGGAACTGACCCGCGCCCGGGTCACCGGCATCGACCGCGCGGCACGGACCGTCGTCTGCACGGACGGTTCGGTGATCGCCTACGGCAGGCTCGTCCTGGCCACCGGCTCCAACCCCGTACTGCCGCCGCTGCGCGGCCTGTTCACCTCGGGCACCGCGGACCACGAACTGCCCGAGGGCGTGCACGCGTTCCGCACCCTGGACGACTGCCTGGGCCTGGCCGAGGCGGTACGGCCGGGGGTGCGGGCGGTGGTGATCGGCGGCGGCCTGCTCGGCGTCTCCGCGGCCCGCGCGCTCGCCGTGCGCGGCGCGCAGGTCGTCCTCGCCCAGCAGTCCGAGCGGCTGATGGAACGCCAGCTCGACCCGGCCGCGTCCAAGCTGCTCGGCCGGCATCTGACCGACCTCGGCGTGGAGGTGCACACCGAGTGCCGGGTGCGGGACGTGCGCTGCGTCGGCGGCGCGGTCCGCTCGGTGGAGATGGCCGACGGCTACGCCCTCGACGCCGACCTCGTGGTGCTGGCCTGCGGGGTGCACCCCCGCACGGGTCTCGCGCAGGCGGCCGGGCTGGAGGTCCGCAAGGGCGTCGTCGTCGACGACGAGCTGCGCACCTCCGACCCGTACATCCACGCGATCGGCGACTGCGTCCAGCACGCCGGCACGGTGTACGGGCTGGCCACCCCGGCCCTCGAACAGGCCGACGCGCTCGCCGCGCTGCTCGCCGGGGACACCGGCTCCCGTTACACCGGCACCCGCTCCCTGACCCGGCTCACCCTCACCGGCCCCGACAGCCCCTTCGACCTGGCCGCGTTCGGCGAGACCGAGGCCCTGCCGGGCGACGACGTCGTCCAACTCACCGATGCCACCCGGGGCACCTACCGCAAGGTCGTCGTCCGCGACGACCGCCTGGTCGGCGGGGTCCTGGTCGGCGAACTCGGCACCGTCGGCGCCCTCGCGCGCGCCTGGGAGGGAGCAGAGCCGCTCCCCTCCGACGGCGGGCCCCTGCTCCACCTGCTCACCCATGACGGAGGCTCCTGATGTCCACGGACACATCGACCATCGTGCTCATCGGCCACGGCATGGTCGGCCAGCGTTTCCTGGAGGCGCTCGCCGAGCGCGGCCTGACCGCCACGCACCGCGTGGTCGTGCTGTGCGAGGAGCCGCGACCGGCGTACGACCGTGTCCAGCTCACCTCGTACTTCTCGGGGAAGACGCCCGAGGACCTGTCGATGACGGACCTGGCGTTCATCGAGGAACACGGCATCGAGCTGCACATCGGTGACCCGGCGGAGACCGTCGACCGCGAGGCGCGCAAGGTGACGGCCCGCTCCGGGCTGGTCGTCGACTACGACGTCCTGGTGCTGGCCACCGGCTCCTACCCGTTCGTGCCGCCGGTGCCGAACAAGGACGCCGAGGGCTGTTTCGTCTACCGCACGATCGAGGACCTGCTCGCGATCGAGGAGTACGCGAGGAGGTCGACGACCGGTGCCGTGGTCGGCGGCGGTCTGCTCGGCCTGGAGGCGGCGGGCGCGCTCAAGGGCCTCGGACTCACCTCCCACATCGTGGAGTTCGCGCCCCGGCTGATGCCCGTCCAGGTCGACGAGGGCGGCGGCGCGGCGCTGCTGCGCACCATCGAGGAGATGGGCCTGACCGTCCACACGGGTGTGGGCACGCAGGAGATCGTGACCGACGCCTCGGGTGCCGTCACCGGCATGAAGCTGTCGGACGGCTCCGAACTCTCCACCGACCTGGTGGTGTTCTCCGCCGGTGTCCGCCCCCGCGACCAACTGGCCCGCGACTGCGGCCTCACGGTCGGCGAGCGCGGCGGCATCGCGGTCGACGAGCAGTGCCGTACGGTCTCCGACCCGCGCGTGTTCGCGATCGGCGAGTGCGCGCTGGCCGCCGACGGCCGGGTGTACGGCCTGGTCGCGCCCGGTTACGAGCAGGCCGAGACGGCCGCCGCGACGATCGCCGCCGACGAGGCGTCCTTCACCGGCGCGGACCTGTCCACCAAGCTGAAGCTGCTCGGCGTGGACGTGGCGTCCTTCGGCGACGCGCACGGCACCGCCGAGGACTGCCTGGACGTCGTCTACTCCGACTCCCGCGCCGGCCTGTACAAGAAGCTGGTCATCGGCCGGGACGGCACGCTGCTCGGCGGCATCCTGGTCGGCGACGCGGAGGCGTACGGCACGCTGAAGGCCTTCACCGGCTCCGTCCCGCCGGTCTCGCCCGAGTCGCTGGTGCTGCCGGCCGGCGCCGGGGCGCCCGTGCAGCTCGGCCCGTCCGCGCTGCCGGACGACGCGATCATCTGCTCCTGCAACAACGTCCGCAAGGGCACGATCCGCGAGGCCGTCACCGAGCACAAGTGCACCACCGTGCCCGAGGTGAAGAAGTGCACCAAGGCCGGTACGACGTGCGGCAGTTGCGTCAAGGTGCTGGGCCAGCTGATCAACGCCGAGCTGGAGGCGAGCGGCGTCGAGGTCGACAAGGGACTGTGCGGCTGCTTCTCCCAGACCCGCGAGGAGCTGTACGAGATCGTCCTCGCCCTGCGCGTCACCTCCTTCCGGGACCTGCTCGACCGGCACGGCCGGGAAGCCGCCCGGGGCGGCGACGGCTGCGAGGTCTGCAAGCCGACGGTCGGCTCGATCATCGCCTCCCTCGCCCCGACCATCGGCGCCAGCACCCACGTCCTCGACGGCGAGCAGGCCGCCCTCCAGGACACCAACGACCACTTCCTGGCCAACCTGCAGAAGAACGGCTCCTACTCGGTCGTGCCGCGCATCCCCGGCGGTGAGATCGCCCCGGAGAAACTGATCGTGATCGGCGAGATCGCCCGCGACTTCGGCCTCTACACGAAGATCACCGGCGGCCAGCGCATCGACATGTTCGGCGCGCGGGTCGAACAACTTCCGGTGATCTGGGCCCGGTTGGTCGACGCCGGCTTCGAGTCCGGGCACGCCTACGGCAAGTCGCTGCGCACGGTGAAGTCCTGCGTCGGACAGACCTGGTGCCGCTACGGCGTCCAGGACTCCGTCCGCATGGCCATCGACCTGGAGCTGCGCTACCGGGGCCTGCGCTCCCCGCACAAGCTCAAGTCCGCGGTCTCCGGCTGCCAGCGCGAGTGCGCCGAGGCCCAGTCCAAGGACTTCGGCGTCATCGCCACCGCGGGCGGCTGGAACCTCTACGTCGGCGGCAACGGCGGCGCCACCCCGCGCCACGCCGACCTGCTCGCACAGGACCTCTCCGACGCCGAACTGATCCGCCTGATCGACCGGTTCCTGATGTTCTACATCCGCACCGCCGACCGCCTGGAGCGCACCAGCGTCTGGCTGGACCGCGTCCCCGGCGGTCTGGACCACGTACGGGACGTCGTCGTCCACGACTCGCTCGGCATCTGCGACGAACTGGAGGCCCTGATGGCCGCCCATGTCTCGCACTACCGCGACGAGTGGGCCGAGACCATCAACGACCCGGAGAAGCTGGCCCGCTTCGTGTCCTTCGTGAACGCCCCCGACACCCCCGACCCGGTGGTCGCGTTCGTCCCCGAGCGCGACCAGATGAAGCCCGACCTGCCGCTGCTGAACATCGGCCTGCGCCCCGCCGACGACATCCTGGAAGGAACCGCGACGCGATGACCCTGGCACTCGAGACCACCGATCTGAAGGTCCGGCTCCGCCTCACCGACGACTGGTTCACGGTCTGCGACCTGAGCGCGCTGCTCCCCGGCCGCGGGGTGGCCGCCCTCCTCCCCGACGGCCGCCAGGCCGCCGTCTTCGCCGACCGCACCGGCCGCCTGTACGCCATCGACAACCGCGACCCCTTCACCGGCGCGGCGGTCCTCTCCCGCGGCCTGACCGGCACCCACCAGGGCCGCCCCTTCGTCGCCTCCCCCCTCCTGAAGCAGCGCTTCGACCTGGAGTCGGGCCAGTGCCTGGACGACGAGGCGGTACGGGTGACGGCGTACGAGGTGAAGGCGGCGTAGCCGGCCGGGCCTGTCGAATTCCTGTCGAGTTCGGGTCGTTGCGTCCATCGGGCCGGGTCCATCGGGTTACATCGGTTGCGCCCGCGTTCCAGGTTCCACCCCATCCGTCACGGAGGCCCGAACCATGACCCGGAAGCACACCCGACCTTCCCGGCGCGCCCTGCTCGGCGGAGCCGCCGCCACCGCGCTGGCGGTGGCGGCCGGCACCGGCACGGCGCAGGCCGCCGGCCACCGGCCCGCCTGGCCGACCGAGTTCCCGCTGCCGGACGGCTGGCTGCCCGAGGGCATCACCATCGGCGGCGCGCCGTACGCCTACATGGGCTCCCGCGCCGACGGAGCGATCCTCCGCACCGACCTGCGCACCGGAAAGGGCGTAGTCCTCCACGAGGGCACCCCCGGCCTCGTGGCCATCGGCCTCAAGCTGGGCCGGGACGGCCTGCTGTACGTCGCCGGCGGCGGAGGCGGCACCGCGCGCCTCGTGGACGCCCGCACCGGCGAGCTGCGGAGGACACACCGGCTCACCGCCGCCACGGGCCACTTCATCAACGACGCGGTCCTCTTCCGCGACCGCGCCTGGTTCACCGACTCCTTCGCCCCGGTCCTGTACGGCGTCCCGCGCGGCCGTGGCGGCACGGTCCGCGCGCTGCCGCTCACCGGCGACTGGGAGCAGGTACCCGACGTCGTCAACGCCAACGGCATCGTGAGCACGCCCGACGGGTGCGATGTGATCGTGGTCAAGAGCACCCCGGGCGAGCTGTACCGCGTGAGCCTCGGAACCGGACGCGCCACCCGCATCACCCTGTCCGGCGCGGAGAACGTGGTGGGCGGCGACGGCCTGGTCCGCGTCGGCCGCACCCTGTACGTCGTACAGAACCGCTCGAACGTCGTCACGGTCTTCGACCTGGACGCCGACTCCACGAAGGCGACCCTGCGCCGCTCGATCACCGACCCCCGTTTCGACGTCCCCGCCACCGCCGCCCGCTTCGGCGACCGCCTCTACCTGGTCAACGCCCGCTTCACCAGCCCGCAGACCCCGGAGACGACGTTCACGGCGGTGGCGGTGCCGCTGCGGTAGCCCTTACGCCATAGCGGATAGCTACCTTCCGGTCACGTCACGTTCGTATCACAGGCTTTTCATATCCCTCACACGGCACGCGCCCCCCAGTAGCTTCGTCACCCTCGTACCGAGCACACGCAATCGCCCGATCTGGGGGGCTCTTCGCCATGCACCCGTTCCGTACCTCCGCCGCCGCGGCCCTCGCCGCACTCGCCCTGGCCGCCGTACCGGCCACCGCCGAGGCCCACGACGGCGACCACCCGTTCAAGAACTGCACCGAGGCGTACGACAACGGGTACAGCGACATCGCCAAGGGCGACGACCACTACGGCGAGCACCTGGACCGCGACGACGACGGCATCGGCTGCGACCAGCCGCCGGCGGACTTCAAGCCCCACGAGGACAACACGGAAGCCGAGGACGGCACGGAGACCGGGAACACCGGCTCCTCCGACAGTAAGGAGCAGGGCGGCGGCACCGACCTCGCCGAGACCGGCGGCAGCAACGCCACGCCGTACATCGCGGCCGGCGGTGCGGCCGTCGTCCTCCTGGGCGGCGGCGTGATGATCGCGGCCCGCAAGCGCCGCGACGACACCCGCTGACGCCGTTCCGCGCGAAGACCGGCTCCCCGGCCTACAGGGACAGCAACAGGGAGTCGGTCTTCCCCCGCCGGCGCCGCACATGCCCGCGCCGCCCGGCGAGGACCGCCATCAGCGTCCACGCCACGAGCCCGCCGATCAGACCGTTCAGCCGCCCCGCGGCGTCCACCTCGTCCGTCTGCTCCATGGGCGCCACACCCTCCGGGTCGCGGAGGACGTCGAGCCGGTCCCCCACCTCCAGACCCGAGCCGTCACCGTTGTAGGTGAGCCGCTCCTCCAGTTCCTCCCCGTCCGCCGTGCGCAGCGTGAACCGGTGATTGTCGCCGCCCGTCTCGTCCACGCTGTCCGCCACGATCACCACGCTCTCCCGCACCCCGCGCACCTCCAACGCCGCCTCGGGCGCGTACTGGACGGCCCCGACGAGGATGAACAGCCCCGGCACGCAGGACAGCAGGGCGATCCACCCCGCACGATGGAGCAGCATCAGGAGCACGACGAACCCCAGACACAGTGGAAACCCCACGGCGATGGGCACCCACACCCACCGCAGCGCCAGGTAGGACGCCCCCGCGGTGACGGCCGCGGCGGCCCACCCGAAGAGCACCACCCCGACCGTGCGCCGGAACGACTGCCAGGGGTCGACGGCGTACCCGCCCATGGCGCTCAGCGGCCTGATGCTGCTCCTGCGTATCCGAAACGGCACCGCGTCCCCCGCCCTCCCCGCCGCAGCGGTCCGTGAGTCCCGGCAGAGGACACTACACACGCGAAGGGGCGGCGCCTCCGCCCGGGTACGCCGGTGGACGAACGGGTAAAGGGCGGTCACGGGAACGAGGAGGCGCTGCATGGTGCGGACGGGCAGCGGTGGTGTCGTGGTGCTCACCGCGCTCCCCCTGGAGTTCAGGGCCGTGAGCGCGCACGTCGACGACGTCGTACCCCGGGCGCACCCGGCGGGCACGGTGTTCGAGGTGGGCACCTTCGCCGGCACCCCCTGGCGGGTCGCTCTCGCGGAGATCGGCGAGGGCAACCAGTCGGCCGCCGTCATCACCGAACGGGCCCGCGAGTGGCTGAAGCCGGAGGCGGTGTTCTTCGTCGGGGTGGCCGGGGGTCTCAAGAAGGACGTGGCGCTGGGCGATGTGGTCGTCGCCACCCGGGTGTACGCCTACCACGGCGGCAAGGAGACCGACGACGGCCGGCTCGCCCGGCCCCGCGTCTGGGACGCCCCGCACGCCCTGGAGCAACAGGCCCGCGCCGCTCTGCGCGACGATCGGTGGATCTCCCTGGTCCGCGGTACCGCGGACGTACGCCGGCAGGTCGAGGACCTGCTGAAGAACGCGGCCCGGCTGCCCTTCTCCCGCGCCCCCCGCCCGGCGACCGTGCCGAAGGTCCACTTCAAGCCCGTCGCGGCCGGCGAGGTGGTGCTCGGCTCCGACCGGTCGGCCCTGGCCCAGCGCCTCAGGACCGTCTACGGCGATGCCGTCGCCGTGGAGATGGAGAGCGCCGGAGTCTCCCAGGCCGCCCATCTCTCGGGCGGCCTCCCAGTGCTGAGCATCCGCGGGATCAGCGACCGCGCCGACAGCGGGAAGGCCGAGGCGGACGCCGCCGGCTCCCAGGAGCGGGCGGCGGCACACGCGGCGGCGGCGCTGGGGGCGGTGCTGGGCCGGATGGTGCCCGCAGCCGTCGCGGACATACGGCGGACGGTCCTGGACGTGCTGCGCCGGCCGGACCTCGCTCCGGAGCCGCTCAGGGACGCGGCGGCGCTCTCGCCGGCCGAACTGGACTCCGTACGCCGCTGGTGTCCCACCGAACGCGACGAGGAGTTGCTGCTGGTGTGGCGGCCCAGGCATCCGGTCGACCTGCTGACGGGGCGGGTGTCCATCGTCGTGGTCACCACGTGGGGCGTGAGGCTCCAGCCGCCGCTGCCCCTGCCCTTCGCCGTGGCGCACACCGATCTGTGGTCCTGTGATTTCTCCCTGGAGTCCGAGCCCCGGCGCCTGGGCCCCCTGCCGGTCGAGACGCACCGGCTGATGGTCCGGCGCGGCGGCCTGAGGAGCATGGTCGCCGCCGACGGCGACCATGCCTCCGTCGGAGGGCTGCTGCGCTTCCTCGAAGCGCTGCGGGACGTCCTCACCCCGACGGGCGCGTGGTCGCCCCGGCACTGACCGGCGCCACCGTCACCAACGCGCCGAGAATCTCCCCGTCTTCTGGGACTCCAGGTGCTTGAAGCAGGCGTAGAAGACGACCAGCCGCTGCCGCTGCTCGCTGCTGTGCTCGTTGACGGTCGCCTCACGCAGGTACTTGTCCATCTTCTCCAGCCCCGTGGGCGTCGCCCCCGCGACGTACTCGGCTATCGCGTCCAGCGCCTCGTCGTCCTCCTTGTACCGCCACTCGGTGATGATGGAGACGAACGGGTAGCTGGCCGCCATCTCGCCCGCCGCTTCCCCCAGCACCTTCTTGAACTCGCTCCAGCTCATCGGTCCTCCCCCTGAACGGCATACCGGCTGGCCTCTTTCTGCCCGGCAACACACCGAAATAAGCGACATCGGAAGGGGGACGAGCGCCGTGACGTACCGAAGGGCGGACCCCCCGCACAGGGGTCCGCCCTTCTTCGTGATCCGGAGCCGCCGCCGATCGGTGAGGGTGGTCGGGTGACAGACGACGGCTCCGGGGTCCATGTGCCCCGAGGGGCTCAGCGGTGGTCGCTGCCCGTCGACGTGACGGCCGCGCGGCCGGCTTCCAGGCGGGCGACCGGGATGCGGAACGGGGAGCAGGAGACGTAGTCCAGGCCGACCTCGTGGAAGAAGTGGACCGACTCCGGGTCGCCGCCGTGCTCGCCGCAGACGCCGAGCTTCAGGTCGGGGCGGGTGGCGCGGCCGGCCTTCGCGGCGGCGGCGACCAGGGAGCCCACGCCGTCCTTGTCGATCGTCTCGAACGGCGACACCCCGAAGATGCCCTTCTCCAGGTACGCCGTGAAGAACGAGGCCTCCACGTCGTCGCGGGAGAAGCCCCACACCGTCTGGGTGAGGTCGTTCGTGCCGAAGGAGAAGAACTCCGCCGCCTCGGCGATCTGACCGGCGGTCAGCGCGGCGCGCGGCAGCTCGATCATCGTGCCGATGGCGAGCTTGAGCGAGGTGCCGGTGGCCTGTTCGACCTCGGCGACGACCTGGTCGGCCTCCTCGCGGACGATCTCCAGCTCCTGGACCGTGCCGACGAGCGGGATCATGATCTCCGCGCGCGGGTCGCCCTTGGCGGCCTTGCGCTCGGCCGCCGCCTCCGCGATGGCCCGCACCTGCATGGTGAACAGGCCGGGGATGACCAGGCCGAGGCGGACACCGCGCAGGCCCAGCATCGGGTTCTGCTCGTGCAGCCGGTGCACGGCCTGGAGCAGGCGCAGCTCGTTCTCGTGCGGCTCCTGCCGGGACTCGGCGAGGGCGACGCGGACCGACAGCTCGGTGATGTCGGGCAGGAACTCGTGCAGCGGCGGGTCGAGGAGGCGGATGGTGACCGGGAGGCCGTCCATCGCCTCGAAGAGTTCCACGAAGTCCCGCTTCTGGAGCGGGAGCAGGGCCTTGAGGGACTCCTCGCGCTCGGCCTCGGTGTCGGCGAGGATCAGGCGTTCGACCAGTTCACGGCGGTCGCCGAGGAACATGTGCTCGGTGCGGCACAGGCCGATGCCCTGGGCGCCGAAGCGGCGGGCGCGCAGCGCGTCCTCGGCGTTGTCGGCGTTGGCGCGCACCCGCAGCCGGCGCTTGCGGTCGGCGAAGGCCATCATCCGGTGCACGGCCTCGACGAGTTCGTCGGCGTCGTCGGCGCCCGGGTGCATCCGGCCCTCGAAGTACTCCACGACCGGGGACGGGACGACCGGGACCTCGCCCAGGTAGACCTTGCCGGAGGAGCCGTCGATGGAGACGACGTCGCCCTCCTCCACGACCTGCCCGCCGGGGACCGTCATCCGGCGGCGCTTGGTGTCGACCTCCAGCTCCTCGGCGCCGCAGACACAGGTCTTGCCCATGCCGCGCGCGACCACGGCCGCGTGGGAGGTCTTGCCGCCGCGCGAGGTGAGGATGCCCTCGGCCGCGATCATGCCGTCCAGGTCGTCGGGGTTGGTCTCGCGGCGGATCAGGATGACCTTCTCGCCGGAACGCGACCACTTCACGGCGGTGTACGAGTCGAAGACCGCCTTGCCGACCGCCGCGCCCGGCGAGGCCGCGATGCCCCGCCCGACCTGCTCGACCTTGGCGTCCTCGTCGAAGCGGGGGAACATGAGCTGGGCGAGCTGGGCGCCGTTGACGCGGGTGAGCGCCTCGGCCTCGTCGATCAGGCCCTGGTCGACGAGCTGGGTGGCGATGCGGAAGGCCGCGCCCGCCGTGCGCTTGCCGACGCGGGTCTGGAGCATCCAGAGCTGGCCGCGCTCGATGGTGAACTCGATGTCGCAGAGATCCTTGTAGTGGTTCTCCAGGGTCTCCATGATCTGCATGAGCTGGTCGTACGACTTCTTGTCGATCGACTCCAGCTCCGCGAGCGGCACGGTGTTGCGGATGCCCGCGACGACGTCCTCGCCCTGCGCGTTCTGCAGGTAGTCGCCGTAGACGCCCTGGTGGCCGGAGGCGGGGTCGCGGGTGAAGGCGACGCCCGTGCCGGAGTCGGGGCCGAGGTTGCCGAAGACCATGGAGCAGACGTTGACGGCGGTGCCGAGGTCGTGCGGGATGCGCTCCTGGCGGCGGTAGAGCTTGGCGCGGTCGCCGTTCCAGGAGTCGAAGACCGCCTTGATGGCGAGGTCCATCTGCTCGCGCGGGTCCTGCGGGAAGTCCCGCCCCGCCTCGGTCTTGACGATCTTCTTGAACTTGGTGACGAGCTTCTTGAGGTCGGCCGCCTCCAGCTCGGTGTCGACGGTGACCTTCTTGGCCGCCTTCGCCGCCTCCAGCGCGTCCTCGAACAGGTCGCCGTCGACGCCGAGGACGGTCTTGCCGAACATCTGGATGAGGCGCCGGTAGGAGTCCCACGCGAACCGGTCGTCGCCGGCCTGCTTGGCCAGGCCCTGCACCGACTTGTCGGAGAGGCCGATGTTGAGGACGGTGTCCATCATGCCCGGCATGGAGAACTTCGCCCCGGAGCGGACCGACACGAGGAGGGGGTTGTCGGCCTGGCCGAGCTTCTTGCCCATGGTCGCTTCGAGGGCGTCGAGGTGCGCACTCACCTCGTCACGCAGTGCCGCCGGCTCCTCGCCACTGTCGAGGTAGGTCTTGCACGCCTCGGTGGTGATGGTGAAGCCGGGCGGGACGGGAAGGCCCAGGTTGGTCATCTCGGCGAGGTTGGCGCCCTTGCCGCCGAGCAGGTCCTTCAGGTCTTTGTTGCCCTCGGTGAAGTCGTAAACGAACTTCGCTACGTGGGGATCTTTGTTTTCCGACACGGGTCTCGACTCCTCGAGGACGCGGTGGCTGCCCTGACGGCGAGAATGTACCCAGATCAAAGGCGTCTGGGTACGTCCACTTGTGCGTCATGCGCCTGTAACCAGTCGTCCGCCAGCGGATCGAAAGTCAAAGCTTGGCAAGCCGCGAGGGCCGAATGTTTTCACTTCTTGAACGCATCAGCCTTCCCACCAGCCCCTGAGCGCTCATATGAGCGGCAATCGCCACGTCTGATTTCGCTCGATGAACGATCAAGAGATGGCACTGAGTGCCACCCTTTGAGAAGTGCAGTCGCCCATGATCCGCTCATCTGAGCGCAACCCTTATCAAGGGTGGCGAGAATCACGCTGTCACAGCGAACCGGGTTCCACCATGCGGACCAGGTGAACACACCGTTCCCGCCGCCCGTACGAGAAGACGGCGGACCCGGACCCCCACGCCGGGTCCGCCTCCCACCGGGCTCGGTACGGAAGGGACCTCCGGGTTGCCCGTCTTCACACGCCTGCGCGACGCGCGCGTCCGCACCCGCCTGCGCGACGCGCGGGACGCGCACCCCGTCGCCGCCCGCGCCCTCCGCCGGGCGGTCCACGTCCTCGCCGCCGCCCTCGTCGTCGGCGCCCTGCTGATGCCGAACACCGCGCCGGGGCTCCGGCCCGACCGGTTCGCCCGGATACCGGCGGAGGCGATCATCGGGGCCATACTGCTGCTCGCCCTGCCCCGCCGGCCGCGGATCGTCGTGGCGGCGCTGTGCGGGGCGGGCATCGGCGTGCTGACCGTGCTGAACCTGCTGGACATCGGGTTCACCGAGTATCTGGGCCGCGGCTTCAACGTCGTACTCGACTGGGGGCTGCTCGACGACGCCCGGGCCTATGTCGCGGACTCGATGGGCGGCGCGACCGCGACCGCCGCCGCCGTCGGCGCGGTCGCCCTCGCCCTGCTCCTGGTGACCGTCATGGCGCTGGCCACCGTCCGGCTCGGCGACCTGCTGGCCCGGCACCGCGTCCGCGCCGCTCGGGGCGCGCTGATCGCGGGGACGGCGTGGGTCACCTGCGCCGCGCTCGGGGTGCAGATCTCCGGTGTGCCGGTCGCCTCCGACCGCGCGGCGGGCGCCCTGAAGGGACAGACGCGGCGCGTGGTGGACACCCTGCGCGACGAGGCGGCGTTCGCGAAGGAGGCGCGGGCGGACGCCTTCGGCGCCACTCCCCCCGACCGGCTCCTGCCGGACCTGCGCGGCAAGGACGTCGTCCTCGCCTTCGTCGAGAGCTACGGCCGCACCGCCGTCGAGGACCCGCTGATCGCCCCCGGCGTCACCCGCGTCCTCGACACCCGCACCGCCGCGCTCGCGAAGGCCGGCTACCACGCCCGCAGCGGCTGGCTCACCTCGGCGACGTACGGCGGCAGCAGCTGGCTCGGTCACTCCACCGCCCTGTCCGGCCTGTGGATCGACAACCAGCAGCGCTACCGCACCGTCACCTCCGGCGACCGCCTCACCCTCACCAAGGCGTTCGAGAAGACCGGCGCCTGGGACACCGTCGGCGTCATGCCGGGTGTGCGGAAGGCCTGGCCGGAGGCCGAGTGGTACGGCCTCGACAAGGTCTACGACGCCTTCGGCCTCGGCTACGAGGGGCCGAGGTTCAGCTGGTCGACCATGCCGGACCAGTACGCCCTGGAGGCCTTCCAGCGCCTGGAGCACGGCCGGAAGCGCGACCGGCCGCTGATGGCGGAGGTCATCCTCACCTCCAGCCACCAGCCCTGGGCGCCGATCCCGGAGCTGGTCGGCTGGGACGAGCTCGGCGACGGCTCGGTCTTCGACGCGATCCGGAAGGCGGGCGGGAAGCCGTCCGACGTCATCGCCGACTCCACCGGGTCCCGGCGGGAGTACGGCAGGTCGATCGAGTACTCGCTCACCTGCCTCACCCAGTGGCTGGAGCGCTACGGCACCGACGACACCGTCCTCGTCCTCCTCGGCGACCACCAGCCCATCGCCCGCGTCAGCGGCACCGGCGCGAGCCGGGACGTGCCGGTGTCGGTCGTCGCCAAGGACCCGGAGGTGCTGGAGAAGACCGACGCCTGGAACTGGACGGAAGGACTCCGGCCGGCGAAGGGCGCGCCGGTGTGGAAGATGAGCGCGTTCCGCGACCGCTTCCTGACGGCCTACGGCTCCGTCCCGCACCCCACCGGGGGCTGATCAGCCGCCGGAGGTGTCCAGTTCCGCCTCCTCGCCGACGCCCGCGCAGTCGTACGGGTCCTTCAGCCAGCCGTCCGGCAGCACCACCCGGTTGTTGCCGGACGTGCGGCCGCGGGGGCCGTCGGCGCCGGCCGGCCAGGGCTGGTCGAGGTCCAGCTCGTCGAGCCCGGCCCGCAGCTCCTGGAGCGAGGAGGTGATCGCGAGCCGCTTGCGCATCTCGGAGCCGACCGCGAAGCCCTTCAGGTACCAGGCCACGTGCTTGCGGAAGTCGATCACCCCGCGCGACCCGTCGCCGATCCACTCCCCCAGCAGCGTGGCGTGCCGGACCATGACGTCGGCGACCTCGCGGAGGGTGGGCCGCACGAAGTCCTCCGTACGCCCCTCGAAGGCGGCCACCAGGTCCGCGAACAGCCACGGCCGGCCGAGGCAGCCACGCCCCACGACCACCCCGTCGCAGCCGGTCTCGCGCACCATCCGCAGCGCGTCCTCGGCCGACCAGATGTCGCCGTTGCCGAGCACCGGGATCTCCGGGACGTGCTCCTTCAGCCGGGCGATGGCGTCCCAGTCGGCGGTGCCGCCGTAGTGCTGGGCGGCGGTGCGGCCGTGCAGCGCGATGGCGGTCACGCCCTCCTCGACGGCGATCCGGCCGGCGTCCAGGTAGGTCAGGTGGTCGTCGTCGATGCCCTTGCGCATCTTCATCGTCACCGGCAGGTCCCCGGCCCCGCTGACCGCCTCGCGCAGGATGGACCGCAGCAGGTTCCGCTTGTACGGGAGGGCCGAGCCGCCGCCCTTGCGGGTCACCTTGGGGACCGGGCAGCCGAAGTTGAGGTCGATGTGGTCGGCGAGGCCCTCCTCCGCGATCATGCGGACGGCCTTGCCGACGGTCGCCGGGTCGACGCCGTAGAGCTGGATGGAGCGCGGCTTCTCGGTCTCGTCGAAGCGGATGAGCTGCATGGTCTTGTCGTTGCGTTCGACCAGCGCCCGGGTGGTGATCATCTCGCTGACGAACAGGCCCTTGCCGCCGCTGAACTCCCGGCACAGGGTGCGGAAGGGCGCGTTGGTGATCCCGGCCATGGGGGCGAGCACGACGGGCGGCTGGACCGTGTGCGGGCCGATCTGAAGGGTCGGGTTCGTCGGGGGCGTGAGCGTGGGCATTCCCCCATTGTCCCGCATGGCACGGGCGGCCGGTCGGGGGCGGTACGACGGCTGCCGGCGGGCTTCCCGGCCCCTGCCCCTCGTTGGTCCAGACCTCTTGACGAAAGGTCTGGACCAAAGTCATTGTCATGACTGCGACACCGTGCCCCACTCATGATCACCTCACCGCACCCCCACCGGGAGGCCCCATGAACCGCCGGATCCCTCACAGGCTGCGTCTCCTCGCGGCCGCCCTCACCACCGCCGTCCTCGCCCCGCTCACCGCCACCGCCACCGCCGCACCGGCCGCCGCCGCGCCGGACGCCGCGCCCGCCGCCGCCGAGACCTGTGCGGTGAAGTCGAAACCCGCCGGGAAGGTCCTCCAGGGCTACTGGGAGAACTGGGACGGCGCCGCCAACGGCGTCCACCCGCCCTTCGGCTGGACCCCGATCACCGACTCCCGCATCGCCGCCCACGGCTACAACGTGATCAACGCGGCGTTCCCGGTCATCCTCTCCGACGGGACCGCCCTGTGGGAGGACGGCATGGACCGGGACGTGAAGGTCGCCACCCCGGCGGAGATGTGCGCGGCCAAGGCGTCCGGGCAGACGATCCTGCTCTCCATCGGCGGCGCGACGGCCGGCATCGACCTCAACTCCACCGCCGTCGCCGACCGCTTCGTCGAGACGATCGTCCCGATCCTGAAGGAGTACAACTTCGACGGCATCGACATCGACATCGAGACCGGCCTGGTGGGCAGCGGCAACATCAACCAGCTGTCCACGTCCCAGGCCAACCTGATCCGCATCATCGACGGCGTCCTCGCCCGCATGCCGTCGAACTTCGGCCTGACCATGGCCCCGGAGACCGCCTACGTCACCGGCGGCAGCGTGGTCTACGGCTCGATCTGGGGCGCCTACCTGCCGATCATCAAGAAGTACGCGGACAACGGCCGCCTGTGGTGGCTGAACATGCAGTACTACAACGGCAGCATGTACGGCTGCTCCCGCGACGCCTACTCCGCGGGCACGGTGCAGGGCTTCGTCGCCCAGACCGACTGCCTCGACAAGGGGCTGGTCGTCCAGGGCACGACGATCCGGGTCCCGTACGACAAGCAGGTGCCGGGCCTGCCCGCGCAGCCGGGCGCCGGCGGCGGTCACATGTCCCCGTCCCTGGTCGCCCAGGCCTGGAACCACTACCGCGGCGGCCTCAAGGGCCTGATGACCTGGTCGATCAACTGGGACGGCTCGAGGAACTGGACCTTCGGCGACAACGTGAAGTCCCTGCAGGGCCGCTGAGCCGAGAAGGCCGAACCGAGAACCCAGGCCACCGAAACCCCGAACGCCCACCCCTCACCCGACCGAGTCGGGTGAGGGGTGGGCATAGTTCCCGGGGGTCCAGGGGGCAGAGCCCCCTGGTACGGCAACACCAACCGGCGTTCAGCAGCCGACGAGCCTCGACGCGAGGTACCCCTCGATCTGGTCGAGCGAGACGCGCTCCTGCTTCATCGTGTCGCGCTCACGCACGGTCACCGCGTTGTCGTCCAGCGTGTCGAAGTCGACGGTGACGCAGAACGGCGTACCGATCTCGTCCTGGCGACGGTAACGGCGCCCGATCGCGCCGGCGTCGTCGAACTCGATGTTCCAGTGCCGGCGCAGGGCCTGGGCGAGACCCTTCGCCTTCGGCGACAGCTCCGCGTTGCGGGACAGCGGGAGGACGGCCGCCTTCACCGGCGCGAGGCGGTGGTCGAGCCGCAGCACGGTCCGCTTCTCCATCTTGCCCTTGGCGTTGGGCGCCTCGTCCTCGACGTACGCGTCGAGCAGGAAGGCGAGCATCGCCCGGCCGACACCGGCCGCCGGCTCGATGACGTACGGCGTCCAGCGCTCGCCGGCCTCCTGGTCGTAGTAGGCGAGGTCCTGGCCGGAGGCCTTGGAGTGGGCGGTGAGGTCGTAGTCGGTGCGGTTGGCGACGCCCTCCAGCTCGCCCCACTCGCTGCCGCCGAACTGGAAGCGGTACTCGATGTCAGCGGTGCGCTTGGAGTAGTGGGAGAGCTTCTCCTGCGGGTGCTCGTACCACCGCATGTTCTCCTCGCGCATGCCGAGGCCGGTGTACCAGTTCCAGCGCTGCTCCATCCAGTACTCCTGCCACTTCTCGTCCTCGCCCGGCTTGACGAAGAACTCCATCTCCATCTGCTCGAACTCGCGGGTGCGGAAGATGAAGTTGCCGGGCGTGATCTCGTTGCGGAAGGACTTGCCCATCTGGGCGATGCCGAACGGCGGCTTCTTGCGCGAGGCGGTGTGCACCAGGGCGAAGTTGGTGAAGATGCCCTGGGCGGTCTCGGGGCGCAGGTAGGCGATGGAGCCGGAGTCCTGCGTCGGGCCGAGGTGGGTGGAGAGCAGGCCCGAGAACTGCTTGGGCTCGGTGAAGGTGCCCTTGTTGCCGCAGTTGGGGCAGTTGAGGTCGGCGAGGCCGTTCTCCGGGGCGCGGCCCTTCTTCTCCTCGTACGCCTCCTCCAGGTGGTCCGCGCGGAACCGCTTGTGGCAGGAGGTGCACTCGGTCAGCGGGTCCGTGAAGGTGGCGACGTGGCCGGAGGCGACCCACACGTCCGGGGCCAGGATCACGGACGAGTCGATACCGACCACGTCCTCGCGCGAGGTGACCATGTAGCGCCACCACTGGCGCTTCAGGTTCTCCTTGAGCTCGACACCCAGCGGTCCATAGTCCCAGGCGGCACGCTGGCCGCCGTAGATCTCACTGCAGGGGAATACGAAGCCACGGCGCTTGCTCAGGCTGACGATGGTGTCGATCTTGTCGGCGGCCACGGTGCTCTCTTCATTACGACGACGGGCGACGAAGCGAGATTGCTTCCAGCGAAGCCCTCAGGCTACCGGCGCGGCCTGCCCCGCGACCAATTCGGTGCCCCCTACAGCGCCCTCACGTGCTTTGTTGACAACGGTTTCCATATTTGTTGAAAATGAGTGTCATGAACGTACGACGACACTACATATCCACGGCCGCGCTGGCCGCGGTCACCGCCCTCGGCCTCGGCACCCTGACCGCCTGTTCCTCCGACAGCGCCGCCGCGGGCAACACCGACAAGTTCGACGTCGTCGCGTCGTTCTACCCGATGGCCTTCCTCGCCGAGCAGATCGGCGGCGAGCACGTCAGCGTCACCAGTCTCACCGAGCCCGGCCAGGAACCGCACGACCTGGAGATCAGCGCCAAGCAGACCGCGCAGCTCGAGGAGTCCGACGCGGCGCTCTACCTCAAGGGCCTCCAGCCCACCGTCGACGAGGCCATCGGCCAGTCCCCGGTGAAGACGAAGATCGACGCGGCGACCCTGACCTCCTTGGAGGAGCACGGCACCGAGGTCGGCGGCCACGAGGAGGGGCACGCCGAGGAGGGGCACGCCGAGGAGGAACACGGCCACGAGCACGAGCACGAAGGCGGCAAGGACCCCCACATCTGGCTCGACCCGGTCAAGTACGCCGAGGTCGCCGAGGGCGTCGGCAAGGCCTTCGAGAAGGCCGACCCCGACCACGCCGCCGACTACAAGAAGAACACCGCGGCCCTGGTCGGCAAGCTGAACGACCTCGACGAGAAGTTCGAGACCGGCCTCGCGGACAAGAAGACCGACGTCTTCATCACCACCCACGCCGCCTTCGGCTACCTCGCCGAGCGCTACGGTCTGACCGAGGAGGCCATCAGCGGCCTGGACCCCGAGACCGAGCCCAGCGGGGCCCGCGTGAAGGAACTCCAGACGATGGCGAAGGCCGACGGCGTCACCACCGTCTTCTACGAGACGCTCGTCAGCGACAAGACCGCCAAGACCCTCGCCGGTGACACCGGACTGAAGACGGACGTCCTCGACCCGATCGAGGGCATCACCGACGCCTCCCGCGGCGACGACTACTTCCAGGTCATGGAAGCCAACCTCAAGGCCCTGCAGACGGCCCTGGGAACCAAGTGACCGACGAACCACCGGAGAACGGCATGACGACCGAGCCCGTCATCTCCCTGCGCGGCGTCCGCGCCGAGCTGGGCTCGCGCCCCGTCCTGCGCGGCATCGACCTCACCGTGCGCCGCGGTGAGGTCGTCGCCCTGCTCGGCGCCAACGGCTCCGGCAAGTCGACGGCCGTGCGCAGCGTCATCGGCCAGGTGCCCGTCAGCGCCGGGGAGATCGAACTGTTCGGCACCCCGCGGCACCGGTTCCGCCACTGGGCGCGCGTGGGCTACGTCCCGCAGCGCACCACCGCCGCCGGCGGCGTGCCCGCCACGGTCACCGAGGTCGTCTCCTCCGGCCGCCTGGCCCGCACCCGCTTCGGCCTGTTCCGCAAGGCCGACCACGCGGCCGTACGCCACGCCCTCGACCTGGTCGGCATGGCGGACAGGGCGAAGGACTCCGTCGACGCCCTCTCCGGCGGCCAGCACCAGCGGGTCCTGATCGCCCGCGCGCTCGCCGCCGCACCCGACCTGCTGATCATGGACGAGCCGATGGCGGGCGTCGACCTGGCCAGCCAGGAGATCCTCGCCGAGACCCTGCGGCACCAGGTCTCCGAGGGCGCCACCGTCCTCCTCGTCCTGCACGAACTGGGCCCCCTGGAGCCCCTGATCGACCGGGCGGTCGTGCTCCGCGACGGCTGCGTCCTGCACGACGGCCCGCCCCCGAAGGCCGTCGGCCAGCACGCCCTGCCCGGCCACGACCACGTCCACCCGCACGCCCCCGCGGGTGCCGAACCGATCCGCACGGGACTGCTGAGCTGAATCCGATGGACATTCTCGACTACGCCTTCATGCAGCGGGCGCTGCTCGCCGCCGTCCTGGTCGGCATCACCGCCCCCGCCGTCGGCATCTACCTCGTCCAGCGCCGCCAGGCCCTCATGGGCGACGGCATCGGCCACGTCGCCATGACCGGCGTCGGCCTCGGCTTCCTGCTCACCTGGTCCCCGGTGTGGATGGCGACCCTGGTCTCCGTCCTCGGCGCCGTCTTCATGGAACTGGTCCGCTGGTACGCCAAGACCCGCGGCGACATCGCCCTCGCGATGCTCTTCTACGGCGGCATGGCCGGCGGCGTCATGTTCATCAACCTCGCCCCCGGCGGCTCCACCACCAACCTCTCCTCGTTCCTCTTCGGCTCCCTGTCCACGGTCTCCGAGTCCGACGTGACCGCGATCTGCCTGCTGGCCGCGTTCGTGGTCCTGGTCACCGTCGGCCTGCGCCGACAGCTCTTCGCCGTCAGCCAGGACGAGGAGTTCGCGCGGGTGACGGGCCTGCCGGTGCGGTTCCTGAACCTGCTCACGGCGATCACGGCCGCGGTGACCGTCTCGGTCGCCATGCGCGTGGTCGGCCTGCTGCTGGTGAGCGCGCTCATGGTGGTGCCGGTCGCGGCGGCCCAGCAGCTCACCCGCAGCTTCGCCGCCACCTTCGCCATCGCCGTCGCGATCGGCGTGAGCGTGACCATCGGCGGCACGGTCACCTCGTACTACCAGGACGTGCCGCCCGGCGCGACGATCGTGCTGCTGACCATCGGCGCGTTCATCGCGCTGACCGCGCTGGCCGCCCCGCTGGCCCGCCGCCGCGCCCGGGCACTGGCCGCCGCCCATCCCGGCGGCGACCCCGCGGAGTGCGCGATTCCGGCCAGCCGCGAGGCCGGCGACACGGTCGGCGCCTGACTGCCCTCTGCCCGGACTGGCACAATGGCCCGGGCAGAGGCCAGATGTGAGGAGGCATTCCCGTGACGACCGCAGGACCGCCCGTGAAGGGCCGCTCCACCCGGCAGCGTGCCGCCGTGTCGGCGTGCCTTCAGGAGGTCGACGAGTTCCGCAGCGCGCAGGAACTCCACGACATGCTCAAGCACAAGGGCGACTCGGTCGGGCTCACCACGGTCTACCGCACGCTCCAGTCCCTCGCCGACGCCGGCGAGGTCGACGTCCTGCGCACCGCCGACGGCGAGTCCGTCTACCGCCGCTGCTCCACCGGCGACCACCACCATCACCTGGTCTGCCGCAACTGCGGCAAGGCGGTCGAGGTGGAGGGCCCGGCGGTGGAGAAATGGGCGGAAGCCATCGCAGCGGAACACGGCTACGTCAACGTGGCCCACACGGTGGAGATCTTCGGCACCTGCGCGGACTGCGCCACCTAGCCGCGGGCAGTCGTGCCTCCCCCAGTGCCTTAAAGGCCTGGGAGGTACCCCCAGGGCGGCACGGGTGGGCGCGACGGCACCCCGTAAGCGCCGGGCAGCGCGACCCACCCCCGCCCGGCCACAACACCGCGCACCCGTCACACACGGGCCAGATGCCGATCGAGCAGCTCCCTCAACCGCTCCACCCCCCGCTCCCCACGAACCCCCTGCTTCACCAGCACCAGCGCGCAATTCCCCGCCCGGTCAGGACTGCGCAGCACGAAAACCCGCCCGGACTCCGCGTAGCTGCCGAAGTTCGCCCACCCCATGCGCAGATCACTGTGCTCGCTGACCATGCGCACGCCCCCGGAGCCGACGGTGATCCGAATCAGACCGTGATGCCTGTTCGCCTCGAGCATGCGCCCGGCCGAGGTACCAGGGTTCAGGAACACCGCCACCGCCCATACCGTGAGGCCCACACCCCACCCCACCCCCGCCGCCACGCCGCTCAGGACGCCGAGGACGACGAGCACGATCCCCGCCGACACGACGCAGGCGAGGAAGGCGGGGTGGTTCAGCAGACGCGTGACGCCGCCGCGCTTGCGGATCACCAGCCGCACGGCGTCCGCCATGTCCTCCCGGAGCTGCATGAACTCCAGCTCGACGGTCTCCTCGTCCAGTACCACGGCCTGTTCCGTCACGGCCCCTCCCCGGTCCTTCGGTGACGAGCCGTGATCGTAACGCCGGCTACTCCTGCTTGCCCTCCATGGCCAGCAGCTCCTCGTTCGGGATCGCCCCGCCGAACCGCCGGTCGCGGGAGGCGAACTCCAGGCACGCCCGCCACAGGTCACGCCGGTCGAAGTCCGGCCACAACACGTCCTGGAAGACCATCTCGGCGTACGCGCTCTGCCACAGCAGGTAGTTCGACGTCCGCTGCTCCCCGCTCGGCCGCAGGAACAGGTCCACGTCCGGCATGTCCGGGTAGTACATGTACTTCTGCAGCGTCTTCTCGTTGACCTTCGACGGGTCGAGCCGCCCGGCCCGCACGTCCTCCGCGAGCGCCTGCGCGGCGTCCGCGATCTCCGCCCGCCCGCCGTAGTTCATGCAGAAGTACAGCGTCAGCCGGTCGTTGCCCTTCGTCTGCTCCTGGGCGACCTGGAGCTCCTTGGCCACCGACTTCCACAGCTTGGGCATCCGCCCGACCCACCGCACCCGCACACCCAGCTCGTCGAGCGTGTCGCGCGTCTTGCGGATGAAGTCCCGGTTGAAGTTCATCAGGAAGCGCACCTCGTCAGGCGACCGCTTCCAGTTCTCGGTGGAGAAGGCGTACAGCGAGATCGCGCCGACCCCCATCTCGATCCCGCCCTGGAGCACGTCCAGCACCCGCTCGGCGCCGACCTTGTGCCCCTCGGTACGCGGCAGCCCCCGCTCCTTCGCCCACCGCCCGTTGCCGTCCATGACGATCGCCACATGCTTGGGAACCAGTTCCCCGGGGATCTTCGGAGGCCGCGCACCGGACGGGTGCGGTTCCGGCGTCCTGTACTCCTGGCGCTGACGCCCCAGGAACCCGCGTACCACCATGTGTCTCTCGTCTCCTCGTGCTTACTTCTCTACATAGCGGAGCGAGCGCAGCCCGCGCTCCAGATGCCAGTGCAGGTAGGCGGACACCAGCCCGCTCCCCTCCCGGACGTACCGCGCCTCGCACGCGTCCGCGGTCTCCCAGTCTCCCGTAAGCAGCGCTCCGAGGAGTCCCAGGGCCTGCGGCGAGGGTACGACGCTGCCGGGCACCCGGCAGTCGGCGCAGACGACACCGCCGGACGCGACCGAGAAGAACCGGTTCGGTCCGGGCATGCCGCACTTCGCGCAGTCGGTGAAGCTGGGCGCGTACCCGTTGACGGCGAGGGAGCGCAGCAGGAACGCGTCGAGCACGAGATGCGGCGCGTGCTCGCCCCTCGCCAGCGTCCGCAGGGCCCCGACCAGCAGCAGGTACTGCTGCACCGCCGGCTCGCCCTCGTGATCGGTGAACCGCTCGGCGGTCTCCAGCATGGCCGTCCCGGCCGTGTACCGCGCGTAGTCCGTCACGATCCCGCCACCGTACGGCGCGATCGTCTCGCTCTGCGTGCACAGCGGCAGGCCGCGTCCGATCAGCTCGCTCCCCTTCGAGAAGAACTGCACGTCCACGTGCGAGAACGGTTCGAGACGCGCACCGAACTTCGACTTCGTCCGGCGCACGCCCCTCGCCACCGCGCGTACCCGCCCGTGACCGCGCGTGAGCAGTGTGATGATCCGGTCCGCCTCACCCAGCTTCTGGGTGCGCAGCACGATGCCGTCGTCGCGGAACAGACTCATGGCATCCATTGTCGCCCACGTTCAGGGCACCTCACCGCGACTCCGGGCATTGGCGTACGCCGTCGCCGCGCGCAGCCGCTCGGCGGGCGTCGCGTGCCGTACGACACCGGGGTCGGCGTCCCACTCCCGGCCGCCGCCGTACGGTCTCAGCTGGACGTAGGGCCCCTCATGCCCCATGACCACGCCGATCCGCTCGGTCCTGGTGTCCACGACGTACGCGCCGACGGGCGGCTTCACCGCATCACCGCCGCCGCGATCCGCCGCGCGGTCTCCACGGAACACCGTCCCAATTCGACGAGTGGACAGGGCGCCTCCCGCGCGAGACTCACCGGGTCCAGCCCCAGTGACGGCAGGGAAATTCCGGCCTTCGCGAGTGCCGCCCGCAATTCCTTCACCACTTCCTCCGCTTCTTCGACGCAGAGCGCCGAGTGCTGTGCCTTCACCGTGTTCCCCTTCCTTTTCGGCTTTCACTCTTCGTACCCCAAGGGTGACGTTCCGTGCCTACACTCGGAAGGGGCTCTTGCTCTACAAGTGCGGGTCAGTACAAGGGGGTTGGTTATGGCCAACGGTTCGCGTCAGGCGGCGTGGGAGTTCTTCGGCGCGGAACTGAAGCGCCGGCGCGAGGACGCGGGGTTCACGCAGGTGGAGCTGGGTGCGCGGGTGTTCGTTTCGGGCGGCTACATCGGCCAGTTCGAACAGGCGATTCGCAAGCCACAATTGGATGTGGCCCAGCGGATCGACGACACGCTGCAAACCGACGGTATTTTCGAGCGGCTGTGCAGGAAGCTGATTGATGACCGGCGGTATGCGGATTACTTCGCCAAGGCGGCGGAGCTGGAGACACTGGCGATCAGTATCTGCGAGTTCGCGCACGCGTTGGTGCCGGGCCTCTTGCAGACGCCGGACTATGCGAGGGCGGTCACCCTGGCTATGAATCCCTTCGCCTCCGATGAGTTCATCGACGAGAAGGTGTCGGGTCGCATGGAACGCGGACGCATCCTCGCGGACGCAACTCGGCCGAAGTACTGGGCGATCCTGCACGAGAACGTCCTGCGGATCCCGGTTGGCGGGGAGACCGTGATGGCTGAGCAACTGGAGCACATCGCGACGCTCGCGCGCGAGCGGACAGTGGCGGTGCAGGTGCTGCCGTACACGGCTGGTGGGTACGCCGTGATGACCGGAGATCTCCGGCTCATGGAGTTCGAGGACGCGCCGCCAACGGCCTATACAGAAGCTGTGTATTCGGGGAATCTGCTGGACGATCCGGCCGTGGTGAAGAGGGCTCAGTCGGCATACGATCTGCTCAGGACGGACGCGCTGCCACGAGAGGCGTCCCGGGCACTGATCGAGTCGGCCTCGGAGGACTTCAGACAATGCGCGAGTACGACCTGAGCAACGCACGCTGGCGCAAGAGCATGTACAGCAACGGTGAAGGCGGGAGTTGCGTCGAGGTCGCCCACGACTTCCCCGGCGCCGCCAGCTGGCGCAAGAGCACTTACAGCGACGGCAACGGCGGCAACTGCGTCGAAGTAGCCGCCGGACTCCCCGGCATCGTCCCCGTCCGGGACAGCAAAGTGACCGGCGGTCCGGTGATCGTCGTCGGGGCGGTGGCCTGGACGGAGTTCATAGGCGGCATCGGCCGCTAGGAGGCCCTGGTCGCAGGCGAATTGATGTGGACGGCCTCTCGCCGTCCGGCGTATCGTGCGTCCGCGCGCGATCTTCCGCGGGTGTCTGCCGTCTTACCGCCCGTGGGGGGCCATCGTCATGCTCGCGTCCAAAGATGGGCTCAGCCCGTATCGCCCACTGCCCAGCAGCGTGCCGCCGCGCGCCTCGCGCGGCCTCCTCGTCGCCGTGGTGGCGGCGTTCGCCGTCTCCGCGCTCAGTGACCTGTTCGCCGCGTACACCGTTGTCCGGCTCCGCACGGTGATCGACGGCGACATGACCGCCACGACCGCGTCGGACCTGGACGCCGCGTACTCGCTGTACGAGAGGGCGGGACAGGTCCAGTTGGTCACGGGCCTGCTCTGCGCGGCGCTCTTCATCACCTGGTTCTTCCAGACGCGCCGCCGCACCGAGCTCCTGGCACCGAACTGGTTCCGCAAGGGACCCGGATGGGCGATCGGTGCCTGGTTCGTCCCCGTGGCCAACCTGTGGCTGCCGTACCGCATCGCGGCCGACATGTGGAATGCCTGCGCACTGCTGCCGACCGAGGGGAAATCGCACCGGTTGCCGATGTGGCCGGTGAACCTGTGGTGGGGCCTGTTCGTCGGAACGACACTGCTCGGCCGGTTCACCGCCGCGCGCGTCGACATGGTCGACTCGTTCGCCGAGGTCAGCGACGTCCTGACGCTGTCCCTCGTCACCGACCTCCTGTACGTCGCCACCGCCGGGGCCGCCGTGGTGTTCACGGTACGGCTGGCAACCCTGGAACGACTGAAGGCGGCCGAGGGTCGGGACGCTTCCCTGGACGGAGTTCATACGCACCGTTGAGCCACGTGCGAGCAGGCGCCCGGCGCAACTCCCTGGGGTAAACCCCAACAAGAACAAGGGTATTGCCCGGATGTGAGCAGGGCCGTGCTGCGACGAAGCTCGTACGCATGCCATCGACCACACGCACCCTCGCCCTCACCGCCGTACCCGCCGCCCTCCTCGTCGCCCTGCTCCCGCCCCTGACCGCCCAGGCCGTCGTACCCGCGTCCCTCGACTGGGGGCCCTGTGCGGACGCGACCGGCGCCGGCCCCCGCCAGGAGTGCGCCACCCTCCAGGTCCCCATGGACCACGCCGACCCCGACGGGCCGCAGATCTCCCTCGCCGTCTCCCGTATCCCCGCCGAGAGCCCCGCGTCCCGCCGCGGCGCCCTCTTCCTCATCGCCGGCGGACCGGGCGGCTCCAGCCTCAACGACCCTTCCGGCAAGGGCCAGAAACTCCCCCAGCGGGTCCGCGACCAGTACGACCTGATCGGCTTCGCGCCCCGCGGCGTCTCCCCCTCCACCTCCGTCGACTGCGGGCTGGACCACGCCGACCTCGCCACCTCCAAGCTGCGCCCCTGGCCCGCACCCGACGGCTCGATCGACGAGAACACCGCCACCGCCGAGCGCATCTCGACCGCCTGCGTCCGCAACGCCGGTGAGCTGATCCGCCACATCAGCACGCGCGACAACGCCCGCGACCTCGACCGCCTCCGGGCCGCGCTGGGCGAGCGGAGGATCTCCGCGTGGGGTGTCTCGTACGGGACGTACGTCGGAGCCGTCTACAGCCAGATGTTCCCGCACCGCACGGACCGGATCGTGCTGGACAGCAACGACGACCCCGACCCGACCCGGGTGGCCCGCGCCTGGCTCGCCGGACACGAGCGGGGTGTCGAGGACACGTTCCCGCACTTCGCGGAGTGGGCGTCGGCGCCCGACAACCCCGACCGGGTGGCGGAGACGGCCGCCGAGGTGCGTCCGCTGTTCCTGCGGCTCGCCGCCCGCCTCGACCGAGAGCCGCTCCCCTGGCCCGGCGCCAACCCGGAGGAGCTGAACGGCAACGTCCTGCGCCAGACCATGCTGGACAGCCTCTACCGGCCCAGCCGGTACCCGGCCCTCGCGAAGCTGATGCTCGCCGCGCGGTCCGGCACCGTACCGCCCGCGCCCCCCGCCCCGCCGGAGGCGGTGCTCCAGAACGTGACCGCCGTCGGCGTGGGGACGCTCTGCAACGACGTGGCCTGGCCCAAGTCGGCCGCCGTGTACGAGAAGGGCGTCGCGGAGAGCCGGGCCAAGTACCCGCTCACCGCAGGGATGCCGCGCAACGTGATGCCGTGCGCCGCCTGGCCGTACGAGCCCCGCGAGGCGCCTGTACGCATCACCGGCCGGGGACCGTCCAACATCCTCCTGGTCCAGAACGAACGGGACGTCGCCACCCCGCTCAGCGGCGCGCGCAAGCTCCGCGAGGCGTTCGGCCGGCGCGCCGTCATGGTCACCGTGGACTCCACCGGCCACGACGCCTACCTCGCCAACGGCAACGCGTGCGGCGACCGCACGGTCTCCCACTTCCTCGCCACCGGCGAACGGCCCACCCGGGACGCGTACTGCCGTTAGGACAGGCGTTCTCCGGGCCGTTCGTCCGACAGGGCGATGAGCTGCCGATGACGCCATCGGCGTGACGTTTCGCCCCGTGCGCAACCGGGGCTCCCGCGGCCGGCCTCCTGTCCTGCAGTACCGACACCTCTTGGTGAGGAGACCGCTATGACCGCGACCGCGTTCACGCTGGAGGGCGACTACCTGCTGGCCCCGCCGCGCCCGGCCGACCGGCTCGGCACCGGCATCGACCCGCGCGACCGGCGGCGGCTGGAGCTCCACGCCGCCCTGACCGCCGCCGGCATCCCGCCCCGGCCCGAGGACCGTGAGGCCATCGAGAGTCTGAGCGCCCTGTCCGGCAGCATCAACAGCACCATCCAGCGGTGGCTGCACCACACGCTCTGACCTCCGGCCCGCTCACGTCCTTCCCGGTGCCACCAGCCCCGACTCGTAGGCCACGATGACCAGTTGGGCCCGGTCCCGCGCCCCGAGCTTGCCCATGGTCCGGCTGACGTGGGTCTTCGCGGTGAGCGGGCTCAGGCCCAGCGAGTCGGCGATCTCGGCGTTGTTCAGGCCGCGCGCGACCAGCGTGAGCACCTCGCGTTCGCGCTCGGAGAGGCACTCGGGGCCTGCGGTGGCCGGCGCGGACGGGCTGCGCAGGAAGCGTTCGATCAGGCGGGCCGTGGGGCCCGGTGACAGCAGGGCCTCGCCGGCCGCGACCGTGCGGATGGCGTCGAGGAGTTCGGCCGGTCTGGTGTCCTTCACCAGGAAGCCGGAGGCGCCGGCGCGCAGCGCGTCCACGATGTTCTCGTCGGTGTCGTAGGTGGTGAGGACGAGGACCTTGACCCCCGCGAGGTCGTCGTCGGCGGCGATCAGGCGGGTCGCCTCGATGCCGTCGAGGTCGGGCATGCGGATGTCCATGACGACGAGGTCGGCGCGCTCGGTGCGGGCCAGTTCCGCCGCCTGCCGGCCGGTGGCGGCCTGGCCGACGACCTCCATGTCGGGCGCCGACTCGACGAGCATCGCGAAGGCCTCCCGTACGAGGGTCTGGTCGTCGGCGAGCAGCACGCGGATGGTCATCCGGTCACCGTTCCTTCCCGAGTCGTCGTGGGCGTCAGCGGCAGGGTCGCCGTGACCTGGAAACCGCCGCCCGCCCGTGGTCCGGCGTCGAGTGTGCCACCCACGCTGCGGGCCCGTTCCCGCATGCCGACCAGACCGAAGCCGGGAGTGGTGCCGGGGGTGGGGCCGGTGCCGTCGTCGGTGACGGACAGGCGCAGGGCGCCGTCCTCCTCGTGCAGGTCGACGCGGACCGCCGGTTCGGGTCCGGCGTGCCGGACCGCGTTGGTCAGCGCCTCCTGGACGAGGCGGTAGGCGGCGGCGCCGACGGCGGGCGGTACGGGACCGGCGACCCGGACGGCCGGTTCGACGCGGGCGCCGGCGAGGCGCGCGGCCTCCACCAGGTCGGGTACGCCGTCGAGTCCGGCCAGCGGGCCGCGGGTGTCCGAGGGACCGCCGGCGTTGTCGCGCAGCACCTCCAGGGTCGTACGGAGTTCGCCGCGGGCCGTCCGGCAGGTCTCGGCGATGTCGTCGAGGGCCTTGGCGACGGTCTCGCGGTCGAGGCGTTCGGGGTCGGCGGCCAGGACGTGCGCGGCGACGGAGGTCTGCACCCCGATGAGGGTGATGCTGTGGGCGAGCAGGTCGTGCAGGTCGCGGGCGATGCGCAGGCGTTCCTCGGCGACCCGGCGGCGGGCCTCCTCCTCGCGGGTGCGTTCGGCGCGCTCGGCGCGTTCGACGATGGCGGTGACGTACTGGCGGTAGAAGCGGACGTCGACGCCGAGGAAGAGCACGGCGACGACCCAGCCGGTGATGCGGAGCAGTTCCGTGAAGCCGTCGGGGTTGGTGAGGGCGTTCATGGTGAGGGTCGTGCCGATGACGGTGGTGCCGAGGAGGAGGGTGCGGCGCGGTGTGCTGGTCGACGCGACGGTGTAGAGGACGATCATGGACGCGGCGATGGGCGCGCCGTGGTTGTTGTCGAGGGCGTGGTACGGCACGACCGGCACCAGGACCAGCAGGAGCACCAGCAGCGGCCGGCGCCTGCGCCACGGCAGCGGTACGTGGGCGGCGAGCAGCAGCGTCCAGCCGAGCGCGTCGGGTTCGCGGCCGTGGCCGACGAACAGCGCGAGGGCGAGGGCGAGCACGGCGGTGCACGCGGCGAGGATCGCGTCGTTGCGGACGGCGTGCGGGGCGGTCAGGGGGTCGCGGTTGATCGCGGCCATGATCCGCTCGCCGCGGCGGGGGTGCTGCGCTGCCGTGAGACCGGCTGTCGTCGTGTGCACGGGGTACATCCTCCGGGAGGAGGGCGCCCCTCCGGGAGGGAGGGGCGCCCTTGTCGTCGGCACGCGGACTGCTACACCGGTTCCGGCTGCCGTTCGCGCGGGACGGGCTCCGGGACCTTGGAGAGCCTGCCCGGCCACCACACCCGGCGCCGCAGCGCCACGCTCGCGCTGGTCACCAGGTAGGTGCGGACGAGGAAGGTGTCGAGGAGGACACCGACCGCGATGACGAAGCCCAGCTCGACGAGTTGCACCATCGGCATGTTGGTGAGCACCGCGAAGGTGGCCGCGAGGACGAGCCCGGCGGAGGCGATGACACCGCCCGTGGTGCGCAGCGCGGTGAGCGCGGCCTGCGTGGGTTCGGCGCCGCCCAGGGACTCCTCGCGCATGCGGTGCATCAGGAAGATGCCGTAGTCGACGCCGAGGGCCACCAGGAACACGAAGGACAGCAGACCGAGCCCGGGGTCGGTGCCCTCGAAGCCGAAGAGCGGTTCGAAGACGAGTCCGCCGATGCCGAGGGCCGCGCCCCACACGGCGACGACTGCGGCGACCAGGATCAGCGGTGCGACCAGCGACCTCAGCAGCACCACCAGGATCAGCAGCACGGACAGCAGCACGATCGGTACGACGATGACGGTGTCCCGGGCGTTGGTGTCCTCCAGGTCGATCTGCTGGGCGCTGGGGCCGCCGACGTAGGAGCCGTCGAGCCCCTCGCGCAGGGCCTCGATGGTGGCGGTCTCGGCGGCCGACTGGGGCGGGGCCGAGGCGAGGACGGTGAGCTCGGTCCAGCCGTCGCCGCTGCGGCCCCGCTCGGCGCTCTCGACGCCGCGGGTGTCGCGGGCCTCGGCGAGCGCGGCGTCGGCACGGTCGGTGGGGGCGATGACGGTGATGGGCTGGGTGCCGCGCTCCGGGTAGGCGGCGGCGAGGGTCTCCATGGCGGCGATGGCCTCGGGCTCGGTGGTGAAGGTGTCCTCCTGCTTGAGGCCGCCGGGCAGGTTGAGCGAGCCGAGGGCCAGCGCGCCGAGCAGGAGGGCACCGCCGACGAGGACGGCGCGGGGCCGGCGTTCGGCGGAGCTGCCCATCGCGCTGAACAGCGACCTGCGGGCCTTGGGCGTGCTGCCGTAGCGGGGTACGAGCGGCCAGAAGACGCGGCGGCCGAGCAGGACCAGGATCGCGGGGAGCAGGGTCAGCATGGCGGCCAGCGCGCACAGCACGCCGACGGTGCCGAGCGGGCCCATGCCCCGGCTGGAGTTGAGGTCGGCGGCGAGCAGGCACAGCAGTCCGGCGGCTACGGTCCCGGAGGAGGCGAGCACGGCGGGGCCGCAGCCGCGCAGGGCGGCGACCATGGCGTCGTAGGGGCGTTCGATGCGGCGCAGTTCCTCGCGGTAGCGGGAGACGAGCAGCAGCGCGTAGTCGGTGCCCACGCCGAAGACGAGGATCGTCATGATGCCGGAGCTCTGGCCGGACACCGACGTGCCGAACCACTGGTTGAGGCCGTAGGCGACACCCATGGAGAGGTAGTCGGCGATTCCGGCGACGGCGAGCGGGACGAGCCACAGGAACGGGCTGCGGTAGATCAGGATCAGCAGCAGCGCGACGACGGCGGCGGTCGTGTAGAGCAGCGGGCCGTCGAGCGAGTTGTAGACCTCGGAGGCATCGGTGGCGAGCGCGCCCGCGCCGCCGACCTCGACGCTCAGCCCGTCGCCGCCCTCGGCGACGTCCCGTACGGCGTTGACCAGGGCGTCGCGGGCCTCCTCGTCCTGGCCGGGCTCGGTGGAGGCGACCGGGTACATGAGCGTGGTGCCGTCCTTGGACGGGACACCGGCCGGGCGGTCGGTCAGCCGGTGCGCGCCCGCGATCTCGGCGATCTGCTCGGCGGCGGTGGCCCGGTCGGCGGCGGTCAGTCCGGCGTCGCGGTGGTAGACGACGACCATCTCGGTGGCCTCGCCGCCCGGCAGCCGGTCCTGGATCTTCGCGACCTGCGTCGAGTCGGCGCTCGCCGGCAGGTAGTCGACGGCTCGGTCGCGCTGCACGTCCGAGAGTTTCGACGCGAACGGCGAGGCGATCGCCAGTACGGCGATCCACAGTCCGAGCACCAGCCAGGGCACGGCGCGCCGTCGTCCCCCGCCCGTCCCCCCACGTGTCTTCGCGGCCCCCATGTGACGGGCCTCCCTCCGGTCCGGATGTCTGGTTCGGTCTCCAGAATTCCGTCGCCGAGGTGCCGCCACGTCAGGCCCGAGGGCGAGTTGGCGGCTACTGCCCGGGGTGACGCGCGGACGCCGTTACTCCCCCGGGAGTAACCGCCCGGAGGCTACGCCCGGTCGACCATCCAGGTGCCGTCCTCCTCGTCGTCGACCCGTACCTCCAGTTCGCGGATGCTCATGCCCGCCTCCCACAGTTCCCGGAAGCGTTTCATCCGGTCCTGGACGTGGTCGCGTCGCGCGATGAGCCGGGTCCTGACGTTGACGTCGCGCAGGTCCTGCTCGATCTCGAAGGAGACCTCCTCGTCGTAGACGATGAAGTCGTCGGTGGTGCCGCGCTGGAGGTGCGGCGGCAGTTCGGGCAGCACCGCCACCCGGACCTCGATGCGCAGCGCCTGCTGCTCGTCGCACAGCCGCAGCAGCCGGTCGTCGAGTTCGCGCGCGCTCGCCAGCAGGAACAGCCGCCGTACCGGCACCCCGTGTTCCTCGATCGCCTCCCGCTGGGCGTCGAGGTAGCGGCTGGCGGGCTCGCTGTTCCAGAACTCGCGGTCGACGGAGGTGCTGATGGCGTCGACGGAGCGCTCCGCGGCGTGGGTGAGGCTGAGCATCCAGTCGTGGTTCTCGCCGTGGCACTCCACGCTCATGCTGGTCAGCGCCGCCATGTGGCCGACCACCCGCTGCATCTCCAGGCGGACGAAGGTGTAGAGGATCGGCGGTCCGGGGGCGAGGGCCTCGGCGAAGCGCTTGGCCAGTTCCGGTACGCCGTCGGTGCGGACGCGGTCGAGCGGCGGATAGGTCTCGGGGGGCGGGGCCTGCTGGGCGAGGCGGGTCTCGACGAGCTGCCGGATGTCCTCGGTGTGCCGGGCCAGGCCGGTCCGCAGGTCGTCGTCGTGCCGCTCGAGGCCGTCCCGCACGGTGGCGGCGGTCTCGGCGAGGACGCTCTGCGTCCGCAGGGCCTGTTCGACCTGTTCGTCGGGTTTTCGGCCCTGGGCGAAGAGGTGCTGGAGGGCCACCGTGGCGGCGGCGCAGAGCGCCGCGGCGGCCAACTGCCGGAGCGCTCCGCCCTCGGGGTCCAGCAGTGCGGCGACGCCCCAGACGACGAGGCCGACGGTGAGGCCGGTCAGGAGTCTGCGCGTCCACTCGGCCCGGTCGGGCGACTGCGCCCGGGAACCTGCGCCCGCGCCGGGCGGGTGTGCCGTCTCCTCGGGCTGGGGTGACTGTGCCGTGCTCATCTCGCTTCTCCCCCCGTTGGGATACGCGTCGGATCGGGGTGCGGGGATGTGCGTGGGGCCGAAACGGCGGGGTCAGGGGATCAACTCGGCCTCCCGGTGGGGAATCGCGTGCAGGGCGAGCTGGTCCCGGATGCGCTGCACCAGGGTGCGCCACTGCCGGGTGAAGCCGGGGCGGTCCTCCAGCTCCTCCCAGAGCGGGGCGAGTTCGTGCGCGACGCGGGCCCGTGGCATCCACAGGTGCAGCAGGTGGTCGACGGCGGGCCGCAGCGCCGTGACGACGGCGGGACGGTCCTCGCCGGCCCGGGACCGCGGCCGGGCGGGGGGTTCCGCGGTGCCCAGCCGGATGCCGTCCAGGATGCGGACGACGGTGGTGAGCAGCCAGTCGTGCAGGGCGAGGTCGTCGCAGAGCCCGGCGATGTCACCGGCGGGCGTGCCGGCGGGGACGCGGAGCCGTACGGTGCGCAGCTCGTCCTCGGCGAGGGTGAACCGCTCGATCGACGGCCCCTCGTCGCGTTCGGCGGGCAGGGCGACCCAGCGCAGCCGGGTGGGGCGGGACTTCAGGGGCGGGCGGTGGTCGAGCAGGGGGTGGCGCAGCAGGCGGGTGAGGAGTCCGTCGGCGATCAGCCCGACGTCGAGTTCGCCGTGCCGCCCGCCGTTCAGCAGGCCCCGGGCGACCGCCTCGTACGGCAGTTTCCCGAACGGCTCGACCGTCGCGGGCCGTACGAGGTAGTGGCCCCAGGGGCGCCGGTGGTCGGGGCCGGAGGCGGGGACGCGGAAGTAGGCGGAGCTCTGCAGGACGCGCCCCTCGGTGAGGGAGGCGCGGGCGGCGACGGTGCCGACG
The DNA here is from genome assembly GCF_055585405.1 of Streptomyces sp. NPDC053426. NCBI lineage: Bacteria > Bacillati > Actinomycetota > Actinomycetes > Kitasatosporales > Streptomycetaceae > Streptomyces > Streptomyces sp. NPDC053426. Next base: position 312,550 of record NZ_JBVJKE010000011.1, read on the forward strand.
GCGCGGATCCTGGCGCCGTTGGCGCTGGGCAGGGGGCAGTCGACGCCGGTGAGGGTGTCCGGGGAGCGGCCGTAGAGGTTGGGGCGCTCGGAGAGCAGGACGCGTTCGTCGGCGCGCAGTCCGAGGAGCTGGGCGGCGGCGCGGCTGTCGAGGGCCTGCAGGGCGGGCAGCAGGCAGGTGCGGACCTCGCCGCAGGCGAGCACGACGGGCGGCTGCGTCTCCCCCGGCGTCATGTCCCCCGGCGCCATGTCACTGCCCCGCGTAGAAGACGTAGGAGACGCGGTCGGCCACCGAGTCGGGGACGGCCGCGTTCTCGCGGGCGGAGCGTTCGGCGGTCTGGGCCAGTGCTCCGGGGTCGACCTCGATCTGGTCGAGGATCACGCGGACGGCGTGCTCGACGGGTAAGAACCGGCTGGGCAGCACCGAGCAGGTCCGGTAGGCGGCGAACGGGTCCGCGCGGGGGTTGAGCCGCAGCAGCGGGGGCAGTTCGTCCCAGTCGTCGGGGAAGCCGGAGGCGGTGTGCGGCTGGGGGACGAGGACGGCCTCGCTCTCGTTGCGCAGCAGCCCGAGGCGGGCGAGCTGCCACACCGCGGCGAGGAAGGGGCAGGACCAGGTGCGGTGTCCGTCGGGACCGTCGTCCCAGAGTTCGACGTCGAGGAAGACGGAGTGGCGGCGGGCGGCGGTCTCCTTCGGCGGCTGCCAGGCGGCGGCCTTCTTCATGGCCTGCGGGGCGCGTGCGACGGGGCCGCGCTCGCCGTTGGCCAGCCAGCCGGTCTGCGTGGCCGGGGGACGCAGGCCGTAGCTGCCGGGCGGTGGCTCCTCGACGATCCGTCCGGCCACGGCCTCGGCGACGGGCACCTTGCCGGCGACGGCGCAGCCGGACTCGCGGGCCAGGTAGTCGACGACGAGCCCGGCCCGCTCGGCCTCCTGGAGCAGCATGGGGACGACTTCGGCGGGGGCGGAGAAGCGGGTGAAGTAGTCGTCGATCAGGAAGCAGGTGCTGATCCGGGGGCGTCTGCCACCGGTCGCGGCGGCGGCGGTGGCGCGGGCCGCCTCCGCCCAGGGGCGTACGCGTTCGAAGTGCCGCCGCAGGTGCCCGGGGCCGGCCTCGAAGTCCTCCATGTAGAGGTGGCCGAGTTCCAGGGAGAGGTGGGACAGGGGCACCGCCTGGGTGCGTGGTTCGGCGGCCGTCTCGCGGAACACCGCTTCCGTCATGGTCGCCCCCAGCAGTCGTCGTCGGTGAGCCGTCGCGCGATCTCCTCCAGCGCCTCCAGTGTCTCCTTGTTGGCGATCTGTGTGGAGAGGACGTCCTCTTCGGTGATGAGCTGTTCGCGCCACTGCAGGATGGGTTCCAGGGGTACGACGCCGAGCACCACGCTGTCGCCGATGCGGTGTTCCGCGGCGAGCCGGCGCAGCGTCTCGTCGCAGGCCTGCATCCAGGCGGCCTGGGCCGGCGAGCCCTGGGACCACAGGGGCGAGTCCGGATCGGGTACGGCGGCCCGGACGAAGCGGACGGCGCCCCGCAGCGCCTCCTCGTCGTGGCCGCGTTCGACGCCGCCCTTGATGATGCCGTGGTCCGTGTGGACGAGTCCGGCGGCGGCGATCACGTGCTGCCGGGTCCAGCGGTGGAAGACCAGCCAGCGGAAGGGGACGTAGCGCATCCGGGGGTGGGCGGTCGCGGCGAGGGCCATGTCGACGGCGTAGCTGCGGCCGGCGCTGAGGTCGACGACGATCAGGTCGAACTCGCCGTGCAGCCGCAGCAGGAGGTCGACGCACCGTTCGAGGGCGTCCTCGCCGATGGCGAACTCGCCGCCGCCGGCGTCACCGGGGAGCAGCACCAGGCGGCCGGCCTGGTTCGGGCGGGCGCGCAGTTGGGGGTGCTCGGTCTGCCGCCAGACGTCGATCCTGGCCGGTTCGGTGACCGTGCCCTCCAGGTAGGAGTGCAGGCCGCGTTCCTCGGTGCCGCGCATCGCGCCGGGTACGTCGAAGACGGCGGCGGCGGTGGGCGAGCCGAAGTCGAAGTCGACGTAGGCCACGTGGTCGCCGGCGAGGGCACGCTGGTAGGCCAGGTTGGCGCTGGTCACCGAACGGCCGGTGCCCCCTTTGTCGGAGGCGGCGAAGACGAGCACGGCTCACACCTCCTGGGCGGCGGCGTCCCGGGCCTGGGCCAGGGTGTCGAGTTCCTGGAGCACGGGCAGGGCCAGGGCGAACGCGGTCGCGGGCCGGTCGTCGACCAGGCTCCGGGCGTGGTCCAGGCGGCTTTCTATGCTCCGCATGGCCCGGCCCCGGCTTCCGTCGGGGCTCGCGGAGGCCTCCAGCTGTTCCTTGCCGAAGAGGTGGGTGGCCTCGCTGAGCAGGTCGCGGGCGAGCTGGGCGAGTTCGGGGCTGCGGATGGGCTGTTGTTCGTAGAGGTTGCGGGCGGCGACCAGGCACTCGGTGACGCGCTCGGTGATGCTCCAGGAGAGGCGCTCGCTGACGCGTGAGTCCGGGTAGACGGCCCCCGCGTGGTCCCAGAGACCGGCTCCCTCGCCGTCCTCGATCCGCCGGTTCCACAGGTGCTCGAACGCCTGCTCGCCCAGGCGGAGCAGCCGGTCCTGCGCGTCGATGTTCCGGGAGAGTTCCGCGAGCTGGACGATCCGCTTGAGGAGCTGGGCCGAGTAGTCGGTCATCCGCCACTGGAGCGGGGAGCCGGAGCGTTCGGAGCCGGCGAGCGGCATGGTGACGCCCGGGTTGTGCAGCTCGATGGCCGGGTCGTTCCTGGTCATGCGGCTGGTGACGCGGCCGCGGTCGGCGAGGCGCTCCATGATGGCGACGGTGCGGGTGAGGTCGTCGTCGGTGGCCTTCCGGCGGACCAGGTCGTGCACGAGGATGGCCGCGACGGTCAGGGAGAAGTACTCCGACTCCAGCCGCAGTCCGGTGGTCTGCCAGGGCAGGTCCTCCAGGGGCCAGCGCTCGCTGCCGAACCGGGCGATGGCCGACCAGTACTGCTGGCTGAGCTCCCAGCGCAGGCGTAACGCCTCGGCGAGTTTCTGCTGGTCGGCGTCGAGCAGTCCCAGGGTGAGGGTGCGGTCGGAGAACAGGTCCTGGATGCCGTCCAGGGCGATGACGGTGAAGTACACGTACGGCAGCCGGTCGGCGATGCCGTCGGGCTGGCCGGGGACCTGGACGCTCAGGTCGGTGATGGTCGGCGCGTCCTTGACCACGCCCCAGGCCCAGCCGCACTCGAAGAGCTGGCTCTCGTCGCGGATGGACTCGTCGACCTGGATGCCGCGGCTGAGGCTTTCGATGATCGTGGCGCGCAGCGGGCGGAAGCGGCGGGAGAACTGCTGGAGGGCGGCCCGGTCGGACTGTCTGTCCTGGCCGATGACCTGGATGAGCCGCTGTCCTTGTTCGGACTCGGCGTCGAAGACGTTGACGGTGAAGGAGCGCAGCAGGCTGATCATCGCGGCGGTCAGCCGGGTGTTGGTGGCCTCCCGCAGCTCGGCGAGGGCCTTGCGCACGTCGGGGCGGGTGGTGCTGGGCTCGTAGACCTTGAGGAATCCGAGCGTGGCCAGGCAGAGCGTGACGGACATGGAGTAGGAGTCGACCACGCCGAGCTGGTACTGCTCGTGGGTGAGTTTCTGCTGGGGTTCGGCCGGCCTGAAGTAGTGTCCGCCGGCGAAGGTGGGGCTGTCGTCGGGGCCGGTGTGGCTGCGCATGAACTGGGAGAGCGCGGTGATCAGGTTGGGCGGGATCTCCAGCCGGCTGCCGACCCCCTCCAGTGCGCGCAGCACGTCCCGTTCGGTGGTGTCGGGCTGGTCGAGGCGGAACGCGGGGACCTCGGTGGCGGGATAGAGCAGACAGAGCAGCCGCTCGGCGTCGGCGACGCTGCTCAGCCCGTCGGTGTCCTCCCAGACGAGCTTCCCGTCGTCGAACGAATGGCGGGCCATGGCCCGCCAGATGTCCAGCAGATGCTGCCGTGGCTTGATCTGCATCCCCGCACCCCTCGTACAGATCTCGTTGCCCTGTGTTCAGACATGGTCCCCGTTCCTACGGGGTGGCAATCGCCGAATTCCGCCGCCCCAGGGCGAGAATCATTCCCTCGTGACCCGGCCGCACCATGTGGTCCATGTCATGGATTTCCAGCTCGGCGGCGAAGGGTTCCAGGCTCTCCCTGATCCGGTCCGCGTTGACCCGGTAGGCGGGGTACTTGTGTGCGCCGACCTGGTATCCGAGGGATTCCTTCATGAACGCGGCGGCGAAGGGCGCGCCCTCGTTCAGCGCGTCCATGAAGCACTCCACTCCCCGCCGGAACTCGTCGGGGCACTCGGACATCGAGTCGGCGACGAAGAACATCGTGCCGATGTCCCAGCGCCGCTGTCCGTCGAGGTCCAGCAGGTTGGCGCGTTCCACCCGGACGATCTCGCCGAACCGGCTCCGCGGCTCGACGTCCCGGTAGGCGGGAGCCTCACCCAGTACGTCCCAGAACGCGTCCCACGCCGTGTCGTACCCCCCGCCGGACGCCTGTTTCTCCAGGTATTCGACATTCGGAGTCGCGTATTCCAGAAGGAGGACCTTCTCGCACCAGGGCAGCATGGAAAGGGCCGGATAGAGATTCGCGCCGGCGCCCACGTCGACTCCCCGGACCGATGCCGGAACACCCTGCGCGTAGCAGCGGCTGAAATAGTCGCGCATGAGCCGCACGATCAGCAGATCGACCTCGAGCGGGGTGCGGTAATTGAGGTCGACGTACACCTCCGGATCGAACTGCGACCATGGCGCGTCGGCGTTGCGATCCATCATCACCCTGCCAAGTTCCATTCAGTGTCGGACAAGACCGTGTGCCCGGCGCACGAGTCCCCAGTGGACGTCGGCGGACGAAAGAAGCGACTCCGGTGCTCGCACGGTAAGCCCGGTGGGCTCGCGGAGACAGCCGGGAACACGCCAGTCCTCCGCGACCGGGCGCACATCAGGCGCACGTCAGCACAGTCCTGTCACACATGAACTCGCCCTTGCGAGCGGCGAGTTGGACGCTCACTCTAGCCAGAAGCAGCCACCGGCCGCCACCGGGGTCCGCGTTCCCTCCTTCGTGTGAACGGCGGCCACGGCTGCCGTGTTGACGTCTCACGTCCCGACTGGGGGTGGCATGACCGCCGAACCGCTTGAGCGCGCCCTGGGCCACGAGAAGCGCCTCACCCGGCCGACACCTCCGCCGGAACCACCGCCCCCGCTGCTGCGGCCGGCACGGGAGTCCGACCTGCCCGAACTCCAGCGGCTCGACGAGGAGGTCTTCCAGGGCGTCGCCTATCCGGCGTTCCTGCTGCGGCAGCTCCACGACCTGTACGCCGGTCCCGCCGGCCATCTCCTCGTCCTCGACGACGGTGACGGCCGGCTGCGCGGCTACGTCCTGGCGGCCACCGCGGCGTTCCACCGGGACAGCTGGATACTCGGTCTGTGCGTGGCCGAGGACCGGCGCCGGCACGGGCTGGGCCGGGAGCTGATGGTGGAGGTCCTGGAGCGGCTGCGCCGGTGCGGGACCGAACGGGTCCGGCTGACCGTGGAGCCCGCCAACGACGCCGCGATCCTGCTCTACCGCTCCCTGGGCTTCCGTCCGGAGCCGCCCGACGGGGGAATGCGCCGGGACTACTTCGGTCCGGGCGAGGACCGCGAGGTGATGTGCCTCGTGCTGTGACGCCTCGTGCCGTGATGCGCCCCGTGCCGTCCCGGCGCCGCATCAGGACGGTGTGCGTGCCGCCGCCAGCAGGCGGGTCACGTCGTCCGAGCAGATGGTGAGGGCCGCGCCCACGGTGGCCAGGGCGTCGCGTTCGGCGGGGATGTAGGGGCCGTCGGCGAGGGCGATACGGGCGCCCTGGAGGAGGATCGACTCGCGGCCCGGCGCGGCGAGGTGCGGGGCCAGCGGGTCCAGGGCCTCGTGCAGCTCGATCGCCAGGCCCGCCGCGCAGGGCTCCCCGGTGAAGCGGCCGGTGTCCGCCTCCAGCGCCTCGACGAGCGCGGCGAGCTGCTCCTCCGTGCAGTCGTCGAAGCCGGCGGCGCGCACCCCGACCGCGGCCGTCTCCAGGGAGGCGCGCGAGCAGGTGCCGCCGGCGGCCAGCACCGCGAGGGCGACGGTGTGGACGGCGTCGCGGAGCATCGCGGAGAAGCGGGTGGTGGTGGGGTGGTCCAGGACGTCGGTGCCGAAGTGGCGGCGGCAGGCGGCGCATTCGACGACCGGCCCGGTCCCGCCGCGCGGCAGCACGGGCACGCCGAGCAGGGCGAAGCGGCGGTGTCCGGTCAGCCGCTGGTAGTTCCGGTCGCCGCCGCAGCCGGGGCAGAAGAACTCCCCGTCACCGACGGCCGTCCACGCGGTGCGGGTGCCCAGCAGGCGCGACAGTCTGGTGGCAGCGGCACGGCCGTTGGGTCCCCGTCCTGGCAGCACGTCGCACCTCCATAACCGCCACAGCGTCGTCGCCGCGCTTGCGTGATGTTAGCCACATCAAGGAGGCGGAGTCAGTACCCAGGACGAGACCTTTCCGTGACCATCACAGATATATGGCCGGTATATGACGGGGCCCCGCCCGCCGATCTCCGGCGAGCGGGGCCTCAAACCGCCGATTCGGCTGGTCAGCGCGATGCGCGGTTGACGGCCGAGACGACCGCCTTCAGCGAGGCCCGCGTGGTGTTCGCGTCGATTCCGATGCCCCACAGCACCTTGTCGCCGATCGCGCACTCGATGTACGAGGCGGCCTGCGCGGAGGCACCCTCGCTCATCGTGTGCTCCTGGTAGTCCAGCAGCCGTACGTCGATGCCGACGCCCTGCAGCGCGTGGAAGAACGCCGAGATCGGGCCGTTGCCGCTGCCGACCAGGGTGGTCTCCGTGCCGTCGACCGTGGCCTCGACGGTGAGGGTGTCCACGCCGTCGCGGTCGGTGGTGGTCTGGCCGTTGGCGACCTGGATTCGGCCCCAGGGATTCTCCGGGTTGGGCAGGTACTCGTCCTGGAAGACGTCCCAGATGGCGGTCGGCGTGATCTCGCCGCCCTCGGCGTCCGTCTTCGCCTGGATGATCTTCGAGAACTCGATCTGCATCCGGCGCGGCAGGTCCAGCTTGTGGTCGTTCTTCAGGACGTACGCGATGCCGCCCTTGCCGGACTGCGAGTTGACGCGGATGACGGCCTCGTAGGAGCGGCCGACGTCCTTGGGGTCGATCGGCAGGTACGGGACCGCCCACTCGATGTCGTCGACGGTGACGCCCTTGGCCTTCGCGTCGGCCTCCATGGCGTCGAAGCCCTTCTTGATGGCGTCCTGGTGGGAGCCGGAGAAGGACGTGTAGACCAGGTCGCCCACGTACGGGTGGCGCGGGTGGACCTCCATCTGGTTGCAGTACTCCCAGGTGCGGCGGATCTCGTCGATGTCGGAGAAGTCGATCCGCGGGTCGACGCCCTGGGAGAACAGGTTCATGCCCAGGGTGACCAGGTCGACGTTGCCGGTGCGCTCGCCCTGCCCGAACAGGCAGCCCTCGACGCGGTCGGCGCCGGCCATCAGCGCCAGCTCGGCCGCCGCCACCGCCGTACCGCGGTCGTTGTGCGGGTGGACCGACAGGCAGACGTGCTCGCGGCGGGACAGCTTGCGGCCCATCCACTCGAAGCGGTCGGCGTGCGTGGACGGGGTGGAGCGCTCGACGGTGGCGGGCAGGTTGAGGATGATCTCGCGGCCCGGGCCGGGCTGGTAGACGTCCATCACCGCCTCGCAGACCTCCAGCGCGAAGTCCAGCTCGGTGTCGGTGAAGATCTCCGGGCTGTACTGGTAGCCGAACTCCGTCTCGTCGCCCAGCAGCTTCTCGGCGTACTCCATGACCAGGCGGGTGCCGTCGACGGCGATCTGCTTGATGTCGTCCTTGGAGCCGCGGAAGACCACGCGGCGGAAGACGGGGGCGGTGGCGTTGTACAGGTGGACGGTGGCCCGCTTGGCACCCTTCAGGGACTCCACCGTGCGCTCGATCAGGTCCTCGCGGGCCTGGGTCAGTACGGAGATGGTGACGTCGTCCGGGATGGCGCCGGGCTCCTCGATGATGGAGCGGACGAAGTCGTAGTCGGTCTGGCCGGAGGCCGGGAAGCCGACCTCGATCTCCTTGTAGCCCATCTTGACCAGCAGGTCGAACATGGCGCGCTTGCGGGCGGGCGACATGGGGTCGATCAGGGCCTGGTTGCCGTCGCGCAGGTCGGTGGAGAGCCAGCGGGGGGCGGTGGTGATCCGCTTGTCCGGCCAGGTGCGGTCGGGGATGTCGACCTGCTCGTAGCGGCCGTACTTGTGGATCGGCATGGGGCTGGGCTGCTGGCGGTTCGCCATGATGCGGGGCTCCTCGGTGTGTCCTGAAGGACGGCCGACGGCGCAGCGCCGAACTCCGCGGGGAGGGGGTCGGCCTCTACTGCAGACCCTCACCGCGGCAGCTAAGGAGAAGCAGCCCGAAACGCATGATGCGGAGCATGCTAGCCGAGCTTTCCCTGACGCGGGCCGCATGTATCAGTATGCGGGATCACCACACCCGAAAGGGGAGCGGGGAACTGCGCGATCCGCCACAAACCACCCGCCCGGATAACACACGGCTACCCCCACAGTGGCTGAATAACGGCATTTCACCCAATCAAGGTTGCCTCTAGTGACAGTCGACCAACACAGTGTCATCGTGCCGGACATGACCAAGAACGGGGGCTTCGAGCCCGTCTTCTGCACGATCATCCCGCCGCACGTCCTCGACCGGCTCGCGCAGTCCGACGACCCCGCGCTCTCCGGGCGCGCGCGCCGCACCATCCAGCGCGACGCCCACGAGCGCACCCGGCGCCACCTCACCACGGTCGCCGGCGCCCCGGCCGTCGCCCTGCTCGCCGAGGCCGAGCCCGGCAAGCCGCAGCGCACCGTGTACGACGCCCGGCACGGCACCGACCTGCCGGGGACGAAGGTGCGCGGCGAGGGCGACGAACCCGGCCAGGACGCCACCGTCAACCGCGCCTACGCCGGGCTCGGCGCCACGTTCGAGCTGCTGCTGAAGGCGTACGCCCGCGACTCCATCGACGGCGACGGGCTGCCGATGGACGCGACCGTGCACTACGACGAGGAGTACAACAACGCCTTCTGGAACGGCGAGCAGATGGTGTTCGGCGACGGCGACGGCGAGATCTTCCTCGACTTCACCATCCCCGTCGACGTCATCGGCCACGAACTCGCCCACGGCGTCACGCAGTACACCGCGAACCTGACCTACTTCGGCCAGCCGGGCGCGCTCAACGAGTCGGTGTCGGACGTCTTCGGCGCGCTCATCAAGCAGTACACGCTCGGCCAGAGTGCCGACGAGGCCGACTGGCTGATCGGGGCCGGGCTGCTCGCCCCGCGCGTCACGGGCAAGGCGCTGCGCTCCATGAAGGAGCCGGGCACGGCGTACGACGACGACGTCCTCGGCAAGGACCCGCAGCCCGCGACGATGGACGACTACGTCCGCACCGGCCGGGACAACGGCGGGGTGCACATCAACTCGGGCATCCCGAACCACGCCTTCTACCTGGCGGCCACCACCCTCGGCGGGCACGCCTGGGAGCGGGCGGGGCAGGTCTGGTACGACGTGCTGACCGGCGGGGAGCTGGAGCAGGACGCGAAGTTCACGGACTTCGCGACGCTGACGGTGAAGGCGGCGCGCGCCCGGTACGGGGAGGGCGAGGAGCTCCAGGCGGTGTCGAAGGCCTGGGAGCGGGTGGGGGTGCGGACGCTGTAGTTCCGTACTAGACACGGACCCATGCGTATTCAGGTGCGGCGTACGGGCGGGTTCGCGGGGATCGAGCGGCGGGCCGAGGTGGACACCTCGGGCCGGGCCGACGCCCACGAGTGGCACGCCCTGGCCGAGCGGGTCATGGCTACCGGCCGGGGCACGCCTCCGGCCGGGGTGCCGGACGGCTTCGGCTACCGGATCACGGTGGACGGGAGGTCGGTGTACTGCGCGGACCCCCGGCTGACGGACGAGCAGCGGGAGCTGATCAGGAGGGTGCTGAAGGAAGGTGCGTAACTCGCTCGCGCGCCAGGGGCGTTGACGTGGACCGGCTCGGGTGCGGATGATCCGGGCCATGGCGACGACGAACCCGATCCCCCGTTTCCCGGCCGGCTTCCTGTGGGGCGTGTCGACCTCGGCGCACCAGATCGAGGGGGCGGCGGACACGCGGGAGCCGTCCGTGTGGGACGTGTTCTCGGCCGAGCCGGGGCGGGTGCGGGACGGCTCGACGGCGGCGGTGGCCTGCGACCACGTCCACCGCCATCGCGAGGACGTGGCGCTGCTGGCCGGCCTGGGCGTGGACGCGTACCGCTTCTCGGTCTCCTGGCCGAGGACGCGGGCACGGGGTGGCCTGGACTTCTACGACCGGCTGGTCGACGAGCTGTGCGCGGCGGGCGTACGGCCGGTGCCGACGCTGTTCCACTGGGACCTGCCTGCCGATCTCGACTGGCTGGAGCGCGGTACGGCGGAGCGGTTCGCGGAGTACGTGGCGGAGGTCGCCGGGCGGCTGGGCGACCGGGTGACGAAGTGGATCACCCTCAACGAGCCCGCCGAGCACACCCTGCTGGGCCACGCGCTGGGCGTGCACGCCCCCGGCCGGAAGCTGCTGTTCGACGCGCTTCCGGTGGCCCACCACCAGCTCCTCGCGCACGGGCTCGCGGTACGGGCGCTGCGGGCGGCGGGGGCGGACGACATCGGCATCGCGAACTCCCACGGCCCGACCTGGCCCGCCTCGAAGGACGAGGCGGACGCGGCGGCGGCCGACTTCTACGACCTCCTGCTGAACCGCCTCTTCGCCGACCCGCTGCTGCTCGGCCGCTACCCGGAGGGCATCGGCGAGCTGATGCCGGGCGACGTCGAGGCGGACCTGAAGGTCATCGCGGAGCCGCTGGACTGGTACGGGATCAACTACTACGCGCCGACGGGCGTGGGCGCCCCGCAGGGCACGGAGACCGACTTCGGCGGGGTCCGGATGCCGGCCGAACTCCCCTTCTCGGTACGGGAGATCGAGGGGTACCCGGTGACGGACTTCGGCTGGCCGGTGGTCCCGGAGGCCCTGACGGAACTCCTCACCGCCTTCCGCGCCCGGTACGGCGACCGCCTCCCGCCGGTGGTCGTCACCGAGAACGGCTGCGCGTACGACGGCCTGGACGACCGGGACCGCATCACCTACCTCGACGGCCACATCCGCGCGCTGCACCGGGCGGTGGAGGCGGGCGTGGACGTCCGCGGCTACTTCGTGTGGTCCCTGATGGACAACTTCGAGTGGGCGGAGGGCTACGCCCGCCGCTTCGGCCTGGTCCACGTCGACTTCGACACGCTGGAACGGACCCCGAAGGCGTCGTACGCCTGGTTCAGGGAACTGCTGCGCGAGCAGCACCGGTGATCAGAAGCCCAGGCGCCGCAACTGCTTCGGATCGCGCTGCCAGTCCTTGGCGACCTTCACGTGCAGGTCCAGGAACACCGGGGTGCCGAGGAGTGCCTCGATCTGTTTGCGGGACTTGATGCCGACGTCCTTCAGGCGCTTGCCCTTGGGGCCGATGACGATGCCCTTCTGGCTGGGGCGCTCGATGAAGAGGTTGGCGTGGATGTCGAGGAGGGGCTTGTCGGCGGGGCGGTCCTCGCGCGGGAGCATCTCCTCGACGACCACGGCGATGGAGTGCGGGAGCTCGTCGCGAACGCCCTCCAGGGCCGCCTCGCGGATCAGCTCCGCGACCATGACCTGCTCGGGTTCGTCGGTGAGGTCGCCCTCGGGGTAGAGGGCGGGGCCCTCCGGCATCAGGGGGATCAGGAGGTCGGCCAGCAGGTCGACCTGCTTGTTCGCGGTCGCCGACACCGGGACGATCTCGGCCCAGGTGATGCCCAGCTCCTGGCCGAGCTGGTCGACGGCGATCAGCTGCTCGGCCAGCGCCTTGCCGTCCACCAGGTCGGTCTTGGTGACGATCGCGATCTTCGGGGTCTTCTTGATCCCGGCCAGTTCCTTGGCGATGAAGCGGTCGCCGGGGCCGATCTTCTGGTCGGCGGGGATGCAGAAGCCGATCGCGTCGACCTCGGCCCAGGTGGTGCGGACCACGTCGTTCAGCCGCTCGCCGAGCAGGGTGCGCGGCTTGTGCAGTCCGGGGGTGTCCACCAGGATGAGCTGCGCGTCCTCGCGGTGCACGATTCCGCGCACGGTGTGCCGGGTGGTCTGCGGCCGGTTCGAGGTGATCGCCACCTTCTGCCCGACCAGAGCGTTCGTGAGGGTGGACTTGCCCGCGTTGGGACGGCCCACGAAGCAGGCGAAGCCGGCCCGGTGGACAGCTTCGGCGGGCTGCTCGGATGACTGGGTACGAACACTCATGCCGCCCATTGTCCCTGATCCGGGAGACCTCGCCGTACCACCGTCCCGGGGGGGGGGGGGGGGGGGGGGGGAGGGGGGGGGGGGGGGGGGGGGGGGGGGGGGGGGGGGGGGGTGGGGGGGGGGGGGGGGGAGAGGTATAATGGGTTTTCCCG